>CAYPCX010000006.1:0-110893 GCA_964409365.1 uncultured Planctomycetia bacterium
CAAAACGGGAAGGATAAGTTCGGCCATATAACTTATGTTCGCTTCACTCCATAAGTTATGGCCTCACTTAAAAAAATAAGTGGGCATTGGCCCACTTATCCCGTTTGCTTACAATGTGTTGATTTTAATATAATATTATGAAAATGTCAAGAGTGTTAAGATATGCGGCAGACGCTCAGTCCCGATCCTCAAGGTCCCACAAGATCGGGAAAATATCGTCGTCATATTCTATCGAGGTCGATCCTTCGAGACGGCCGTACTTGTCATAATAATAGTTGCTTTCGCCTGCAAGGGGCGGGACGGGAGCGTATTCTTCGTCAGGATCGGGTTTCACGCCGACATACCTTTTCGCGATAAGATCCCCCTGGTCGTTATATTGCTTGAGCTCCTTAAGTTTGCCGTCCGGCCCGTAATAACCTTCGGCCACCATATTGTCGCCGTCATATTTCCACCGCATGGCCGCCCATCCGTCAGCGGTCTCGCGTAACCTGCCGTTCTCCGCGTAATATGCCTCTCCTATCTTATGGCCCAGGGCGTCATATTTCATGAATTGCTCAAGAGTGCCGTCTTCGCGGTAGTAGTCCTCCTCCCTGAGGGTCCCGGCGTTATCGTACTTCTCGGATATCCTTATCTTGCCATTATCCCAGTATTCGTTCTTCTGCGTTTTCCCGTCCAGCGCATACGCGCTCGCGGCACAGTTAAAGACTAAAAGTGCGCATATGACCGGCCTCAGGATCCTTTGCACTCGTGGCTCCCCTGCATTTCCCTGTTCAAAAAGAAGCTCAAAACCGTCCGGATAGCGACGATCGACCCGAGCACGGCCAGTTCCTGAAGGGTGGGCTCGACCACGGTCCTGATGATATCGGCCGCTATCAGGAACTCCAGACCCAGCAGGATATACGAACCCAGATGGTGCCTGAGGTATTCCCTTTTCCTGCAGATATTCTCGCCCTTGAACCTCATGAACTCCAGATGTACCAGCTCTACGGCAGCTATAAGAACGCCCCAACCCACCACCACGGCGCCTATCACTCCGATCGTAAAAGCTACATACTGGATCGTCTGCATATCATTCCTTCACCTTTTTTGCCGCGCTCAGGGCTTCTTTGACCCATCTTTCGATCCTGTGCTTTATCTGGTCCCTGACGACTCTGATCTTCGCGAGCTTCTCCTCATCAGTACCTTTGAATTTTGAGGGGTCGTCAAAAGACCAGTGTATCTGCTCCTTTACCCCCGGAAAAACGGGGCATCTTTCCGCCTGGGACTCATCACAGACGGTTATAACGTACTTATATGTCTTCCCCTGACCGCGAAGATCAAAAACGCTCTTGGTCTTGTTCCCGGATATATCTATACCTTCCTTTTTCATCGCCGTGACCACCAGCGGGTTCAATTCCCCGGGCTCCAGCCCGGCGCTTTCTACATCAAACTCATCGCCTGCCAAGCTCGCCAGGAACGCCTCGGCCATCTGGCTCCTGGCCGCGTTATGCACGCACACGAATAGGACCTTTTTCTTCTCCATCATATCTAACATCGGGCATTATCCAGAAAATCTTTCACATGCTCCAGGACCTTTCCCTTTTTGACCAGTTCTTTTTTTCCGGACGCCCGGTTTTTTACCTCGACCCCGCCCTGTTTCAGTCCCTTCTCTCCCACTACTATCTGCAGGGGGAATCCCACAAGGTCCGCGTCCTTGAATTTCACCCCGGGTGACTTTTCCCTGTCGTCCAGGATGACATCTATACCGCTTTCAAGAAGCTTTTCGTATATTCTCTCCGCCTCGGAGAAGAGTTCCTTGTCTTCTCTTTTAACGGGGATCACCACCACTTCGCAGGGACTTAAAGAAACCGGCCAGATTATACCGTCCTTGTCATGGCTGCGTTCTATGAGTGACGCCAGTATCCTGTTCACGCCTATACCGTAACATCCCATGACCATCACCTGTTCTTTCCCGTTCTCATCAAGGAACGTGGCGCCGAGTGATCCGGAATATTTCGTGCCGAGCTTGAAAGTATGGCCCACTTCTATGGCATATTTCAGCTCTATATCGGCGCCGCATTTTGGGCACGGGTCTCCCGCGGTTATAACGCGCGCGTCTATCCACTCATCGACCCTGAAATCCCTGTCCGCGCTCACATCGCGAAGATGCGTGTCTTTTTTGTTCGCGCCGGTAACTGCGTTCATCTTACCGCGAATAGCGTTATCGGCAAGTATCTTTATCGAAAGCCCGACCGGTCCCGTAAAACCCATGGGCCCGCCGGTGACCTCCTCGACCTTGCGTTCACCGGCAAGTTCAAAAGACTTTGCCTTGAGGTGGTTCTTTATCTTGGTCTCGTTGGCCTCATGGTCACCCCTGATAAGCACCGCTACCGGTTCCCCGTCAGCGACGTAGACCAGGGTCTTGATCAGGTCGGAGGGCTTCACTTTCATAAAACCGCTCACGTCCTGCACTGTGCTCATGCCGGGCGTCTCGACTTCCTTCACGCTCCCGGCCTTGCCTTTTTTACCGGATGTTTTCTCTTTCGCTTTTACTTTTGCCACTTCGGTGCTGGCCGCGTATCCGCAGGAAGGACACACTACTATCCTGTCCTCCCCGATATCTGACGGGACCATGAACTCGTGCGACACGGTGCCTCCCATAAGGCCCGGGTCCGCTTCCACGGATATGTACTTGAGGCCGCACCTGTCGAATATCCTGCAATAGGCGTCGTACATCTTCTTATAGCTTTCTTCCATCTTGTCGGCATCGACGTCGAAAGAGTACGCGTCCTTCATTATGAACTCACAGCTTCTTACCACCCCGAACCGGGGCCTTACCTCATCGCGGAATTTCGTCTGGATCTGGTAAAGGTTGAGCGGAAGGTCCTTATAGGACCTGACTTCCCTGGCGACAAGGTCGGTAACGACCTCCTCGTGCGTCGGTCCGAGGGCTATCTCCTTCCCGTGACGGTCCTTGTACTTTATCATCACATCGCCTATATCTTCATACCTCCCGGTCTTTTTCCAAAGTTCCGGCGGCTGAAGTGCCGGCATCAGGATCTCCGTCGCCCCCGCGCGGGCCATTTCTTCACGGACTATGCCCGCGGCTTTGCGCAGGGCCCTGTACCCCATGGGAAGATACGTATAGGCGCCGGCAGTAAGGCGCCTTATGAGACCCGCCCTCACCATCAACTTGTGGCTGGCGGCCTCGGCTTCCTGCGGATCTTCTTTAAGCGTAGGTATGAAGGAATTTTTCCAGCGCATATTGTTCTCCCTGATTTTAAACAATGTTCTTGTCCACAGTTGTCGGTCCACGGTCCGTGGACTGTGGACTATTAACCGCGGACTACATCTCTTCCTTTATCATCGCGAGCAGCTCCCTCACCGCGTCATTCGCTTCCACCGTTTTTATGACCCGGCCTTGCCTGAATATCGCCCCTTTATTTTTGCCGAATGCTATGCCGATATCCGCGTCTTTCGCTTCACCGGGCCCGTTCACCTCACACCCCATTATGGCTATGAGCAACGATTTGTCCGTATTGCGTATCGCGTATCGCGTGTTGCGTTTGAGTTCTTTATCCAGTTCTTTTACTATCGCCACCAGGTCGACCTGGCACCTGCCGCACGTGGGGCATGCGATCAACTGCGGGCCGAAATTGCGCGCGCCGGCAGCGGCAAGGATATGCTTCGCCGTATACACTTCCAGGACCGGGTCTCCGGTCAGGGATACCCTTACCGTGTCCCCTATCCCGTCCAGCAGTAAAGCGCCCAGGCCTATGCTCGATTTCACGATGCCCTGTTCGGCGAGCCCCGCGGCCGTTACACCGAGATGCAGGGGAAAATCGCATTCTACCGCTATTTTCCTGTACGCCGACACCGTCGCCGGGACTTCCGAGGCTTTAAGCGATATCACGATATCGTTAAAACCCCTTTTAGTGAAATGTCCGGCGTACTCAAGCGCCGAAGAGACCATCCTGTCCACAAGACGGCCCCTGGCGCCTTTTTTCAAAGACCCGGAATTCACGCCTATCCTTACGGGTATCTTCTTCGAAGAGACAGCGTCGATGATACGGTCTATTTCCGCGGGCTTATATATGTTGCCCGGGTTCACCCTTATTTTGTCCGCGCCCCGCTCGGCGGCTTCGACAGCAAGAGTATGATCGAAATGTATATCCGCGACGAGCGGTATGGCGATCTCTTTCTTTATGTCGGCTATCGCCGCCGCGTCATCTTTATCCTTGATCGCGACGCGTGCGATCTCGCATCCCGCGTTCTCAAGTTCTCTTATCTGTTCCACGGTAGCGCGGATATCCGAAGTGTCGGTCTTGGTCATCGACTGTATGCTTACAGGATGGGCCGACCCTATCCTGACATTACCTACCGTTACCGTCCTCGTTTTTCTTCTGGTAATCATAATTTAGCCCACAGTCCACAGTTCATTGTCCACGGTCGACGGTCTGTGGACCGTGGACATCCTTGGCTTTATCCTCTATTTTCCGCCCAGCGGCGTGAATTTCATGATATCGTGCCAGCTGATAAAAAGCGCGAACGCGATCAAAAGGATGAGCGCGACCTGGGTTATCACCTCCTGCACCCTGACGCTCACGGGCCTTCCCCGGAGCTTCTCGATGGCAAGGAAGATGATATGCCCTCCGTCGAGGACCGGAAAAGGCAAAAGATTGAATATCGCGAGGGCCATGCTCAAATGAGCCGTGATTATCAAAAGCGGCACGAAGCCCAGGTCCGCGGCCTGGCCTATAAGATGCGCTATCCCTATAGGGCCCGACACCGAGGTCTTCACCGGCATGCCTCCCGTAATAAGAAGCCATATGCCTTTATAGGTCATGCCGGTAAGCACCAAAAGCCTCTTCCCCCCGTAATACACGGCCCGGAAAGGATCATATGAGACCGAAAGTACTTTATTCTGCGGCGCGATGCCGATCATCGGCCTGGAGATCGTCTGCCCGAAAATATTCGTAACGCTCGAGATGTCGGGAGTCACCTTAAAATCCATCACCTGGTCCCCGCGTTCTATTTCCACATTCAACGCGGCTCCCCCGGCCGATCCTTTCTTTATAGCGTCCACAATGTCATCCCAATACTCTATTCTTTCATCATTGATGGACAGGATCGTATCTCCTACTTTCATGCCGGCTTTTTCCGCCGGGTAACCCTTGAGCACCTGGCCGATCTCGTTGGAAAGAGTGGGCACCCCTATCATGAAGATGATGCTGAAAAGGATAAAAGCGAAAATGTAATTCGTAAGGGATCCCGCGGCTACCACCCAGAAACGGTGTCCTACGGGTTTTGCCCCGAACTCGTAATCCTTGCCCTCGGCCTCGTCCGGATCCTCTCCGGCCATCTTGCAGAACCCCCCGAAAGGGATCAGGGAGACCCTGTAATCGGTATCGCCGATCTTGACGCCGAAAAGACGCTTGCCCATACCCAGGGAGAACGCCTCCACGACTATACCCGCTTTTTTGGCGGCGAAAAGATGCCCCGCCTCATGAACAAGTATCATTATACTGAAAACGATAAATACGATCACCCAGGTCAACAAAACTTAAGCACCTCCTCAGCCGCCCATCTTTCGGACTCGATGATGTCCTCAAGCGAAGGGTCGTCTATCCTGCTATGCCCGTCAATCGCCTTCCTGACGGTCTTGACGATATCAGTGAACTTTATCCTGCCGTCCAGGAAAAGCTTGACGGCAGTTTCATTCGCGCCGTTCAGAACGGCGGGCATCGTGCCGCCGGCTTCCAGGGCCTCGAATGCCAGAGAGAGAGCCGGAAATTTCTTCGTGTCCGGCTCGGAGAAAGAAAAGCATTCTACCGCAGAAAAATCGACCCTGGGAAGGTCCGCCGCCAGGACTTCCGGATACGACATCGCCCGCAGTATAGGGAACCTCATATCCGGACAGAACATGCTCGCGCTTATCGTCCCGTCCAGGAATTCGACCATGGAATGGATTATGGCCTGGGGATGGATGACCACCTTTATCCTGTCCGCGGGCACGTTAAAAAGCCAGTGCGCCTCTATGACCTCCAGCCCCTTGTTCATGAGCGTGGCCGAATCGACGGTGATCTTGCGTCCCATGTCCCATTTCGGATGAGCGAGTATCTCATCGATAGAGAATGAGTCAAAATCATCCGCTTTTTTCTCTCTTAGCGGCCCGCCGCTGCCGGTGATGTAAAGGGTCCGGATATCACCGCTTTCCCTGCCCGCGAGACACTGCATTACCGCGCTGTGCTCGCTGTCAACGGGCAGTATGCGGGCGCCGCTCTTCCTTTCTATCTTCCTTATTATCATCCCCGCGCTTACGACCGGCTCCTTGCTGGCAAGAGCCACGACCCTGCCCGCCTCAAGGGCCGCCACCAAGGGTTTCAGGGCGGCAGTACCCGAAATGGCCATAAATACCATGTCCGTCTGTTCCCTTCCCGCGAGATCCGCCAGGGCCTCTTCCCCGGCCACCACCCTGGAGTCCCGGGAGGTCTTATCCCGCAGTTCCCGATAAAGGGCTTTTTTACCGACCGCCACTATATCGGGATGAAATTCCTCCGCCTGTTCCGCGAGCGTGTCGATGTTCTCGTTACTGGATATGGCTTTCACGCGGAACTTGTCGGGATACCGCCGGACAACGTCCAGGGCGTTGCGCCCCACGGATCCTGTAGAACCGAGAAGAATTATTTCTTTCACACAAGAACTCGCCATGTTTAGTGTCATAGTGTCAGAGCGTCAAAGTCCTGACTATGACACTTTTACACTTTCATTTTTTACCATACTAAAAGGTCTTCACGTAGAAATAGAACACGGGTGCCGTGAACAAAAGGCTGTCTATAAGATCGAGAACACCGCCGATGCCGGCCACATACGGACCCGAATCCTTGACGGTACAGTCCCTCTTGATAAGGCTTTCCGCCAGGTCCCCTACCTGCCCGAGAGTGGCCAGGAGGAACCCTAGGACCAGCAGGTGCAAAAAAGAGAACGGCGTAAGAAACTGGCCGAACGTGACCGCAAGCGCTACGCCTATCAATATGCCCCCGATCGTTCCTTCCTTCGTCTTGTTCGGGCTTATCCTGGGAATGAGTTCATGCTTGCCGATACGGCGGCCCACAAGATACGCCCCTATATCCGTTCCCTTCGTGACCATTATAAGAAAAAACACGAGGTTGGCCCCGTTATCCAGCAACTTCAGCTTCAGCGTGAAAGAAAAGAACCACCCTATATAGAACAACGAGAACAGGGTCAGCGCTACACTGACCAGATGGTCTCTCGCGTTATCGCGCCTTATGAACTGCAGTGTCAGCGCGAAAAGGCTAGCTACCACGATGAGGATCGGCTCCAGGTGCTTCATCTCCGGGAGCCCGTCCCCCAGGAACACAACAACGGGAATAAGGCTGCCGACTACAATACCGAAGTATTTATACACGAATATCTTCCTGTTCTCGACCATCCGGAAGAACTCATGCTGGCCGAGACCCACGAAGAGCACGATAACAAGGCAGAACAGCCAGTTCGGAAAGAAGTATACGACAGCGCACACGAACGCTACCAGCAATATACTGCTGATGGTCCTCTTCACGAACTTGTCGGCCTTATCCACCGAACCTCCTTTCGCGCTTCGCGTATTCGTCCAGAGCTTTCTGCAGCTGGCCGGCGTCGAAGTCGGGCCACAGGGTATCGGTCACATAGAATTCCGCGTACGCCGACTGCCAGAGAAGAAAGTTACTAATGCGTTTCTCGCCGCTCGTTCGTATAACAAGATCCGGATCGGGAAGGCCGCTCGTATAGAGAAATCCTTCGAAATCCTTTTCGTTCCATGAAGAAACGTCCACGGACCCTTCCTTCATCTTGGCGAAGATCCCTTTCATCGCGTCGAGTATTTCCTGCCGGCCGCCGTAATTGAGGGCCAGGGTAAGGACCATTCCGGTATTGGCGGAGGTAAGGTCCCTAACACGATCTATCTCTCTTCTCAAAGGCTCGGAAAACCCGTCAACACGCCCGATAACGTTGAACCTTATATTGTTATCATGAAGCTTCTTCGCATTTCTCTTAAGGTTATCCTCGAGAAGCGCCATGAGGGCGTTCACTTCTTCCCGGGGGCGTTTCCAGTTCTCCGTGGAAAACGCGTACAGGGTAAGGGCCTCGATGCCGAGACGGGCACAGGCTTCCGTTATGATGTCCACCGTTCTCGCTCCCGAACGGTGTCCCATTATGCGCGGAAGGTTCCTTTGCTTCGCCCACCTCCCGTTGCCATCCATTATTATGGCGATATGCCTGGGAAGATCCATTGGCAGGTCTTACTTTATCTGTCCCTCGGGAGCGTCCTCTTTTTGTTCTTCGAACTCGGGAAGAATGACGATCTCCACGCGCCTGTTCTTCGCACGGCCGGCCGCGGTCGCGTTGGACGCTACCGGACGGTATTCACCGTACCCCGTGGCTGACAGCCTTTTGGGAGGTATCCCCTTGCTCTCCAGGTAGTGCAGCACGTTAGTGGCCCTCGCCGTGGAAAGTTCCCAGTTCGACTTCCACCCGGAAACCTTTATGGGTACGTTATCCGTATGTCCGTAGACGCCTACGTTCTTGTCCGGTACTTTTTTCTTAACAACATCTATTACTTTGTTCAGGACGGGATACGCGCTTTTCTTCACCTCCGCTTTGCCGGAATCAAAAAGGATGCTGTCGGAAAGTATTATTACCAGTCCCCCGTCCCGCATCTTCAGGGATATCTGGTCGTCGGCTATCTGGTCGCGGAGCCGTCTTTGCAGCTCCTCCTTTACCGCTTCGAACCTCGCCTGTTCTTCCATGCGCTGGCGTTCGAGGTCGTCTATTTTTCCTTTGAGTTCCTCTATTTTCTTTTTGCTCCTCGGGCTCTGTTTGTAAAAATTGACTGCGCAGCCCGATACCAGTATGCTGGACGCTACAATGGTCAGCACCAGACCCGACACAAGATACCTACCCTTTCGCATGACATCCTCCTTTATAGTTCAGGATCAAAATTGAATAAACCTTTACTTGCCGCCGTATATAAGCGTCTGCTTCCTGCTTTTGCCCACGGATACGAGCATTATATCGGTCCCTATAAGCTCCTTTATCCTGGCCAGGTATTTCCTCGCGTTCCCGGGAAGTCCATCGAAAGAGGTTATGCGCGAGGTATCCTGTTCCCACCCCGGATGGTCTTCATATACCGGTTCGCAGGTTTCCAGGAAATCAGGTTCACCGGGTATATTCTGGTACACCCGGCCCTTGTACCTGTAAGCCGTGCATATCTTTATGGTCTTCAGCTCGTCAAGTACGTCGAGCTTTGTTATGACCACCTTGTCTATACCGTTGATCGCGACGGAATTACGCACCAGCACGCTGTCGAACCACCCGCACCTGCGCGCCCTCCCCGTGGTGGCCCCGAACTCGCCGCCTTTTTGTCTGATACGGTCCATGAGATCGGGACCGAACTCCGTGGGGAACGGCCCTTCGCCCACCCTTGTGGTGTAAGCCTTGACCACACCGAGCACCAGGTCGATACGCGAGGGGCCCACTCCCGCTCCCGTGCACGCTCCGCCCGCCGTAGAGTTGGACGAGGTCACGTACGGATAAGTGCCGTAATCAACGTCAAGATACGTACCCTGGGCGCCTTCGAACAATATGGATTCTTTCTTTTTAAGGGCTTCGGTCATCAGTGAAGTGGTATCGCAGACGTAATCCTTCAGGTACCCGGCATACTTCACGTACTCGCTGAATATATCATCCGCCGAAAACCCCTCTGAACCGTAAAGGTTCTTCAGTATGGAATTTTTCTCGTCTATGACGTACCGGAGGCGGTCTTTCAGGTATTTCGCGTCAAAGAGGTCGGCCATGCGTATCCCCACACGGGCGACCTTATCGGCGTAACAGGGGCCTATACCTTTTTTCGTGGTCCCGATCCTGCCCTTCTTTTTCCTGGCCTCCCTCAACTCGTCAAGTTTCTTGTGGTAAGGGAATATCACATGCGCCCTGTCGCTTACCTTGAGCCTGTCTTCACAACTTATACCACGGGATTTCAAAAGCTCTATTTCGTCTATAAGCGCTTTCGGGTCGACGACCACACCGTGCCCTATTACACAAGTTTTTCCCTCATGCAGGATGCCTGAAGGTATGAGATGAAGGACGTATTTTTCATCTCCGATAACGACGGTATGGCCCGCGTTGTTGCCTCCCTGGTACCGCACGATGTGTTGTACGTCCTCGGTCAGGATATCGATCACTTTGCCTTTTCCCTCATCGCCCCACTGGGCTCCTACCAATACCGTCACGTTTCCCATGATCTTTACTTTTCGTTCATCTCCTTTGAGGCTGCGGGGGCGGCTGGGGAGGCACATAGACCCTTGGCGGCTGAGCGGGCGGCTGCTGCTGTTGCTGCATCTGTTGCTGCTGCTGTATCTGCTGCTGCTGTTGCTGCTGCCGCATCTGCCTCATTATCTGGTCTTGCTGCTGGATCTGTCTCATCAGCCTCTCGGTATTAAGCCGGGTCGCCTCATTGTTGACCCGCCTGAAAAGGTTCTGGACCGTTTCCTTGTCCAGATCTTCCAGCCTAGCGGGTATGTTGCCCTCGGCGGCATAATAGTATTCTTTTTCTCCCTCGGCCGTTTCCTCGACCGAAAACCCGGGTATCAGGAACGGTATCTGCGAATACGCCTTGACCCTTCTCTTGATGACCTCGACCATCTCCCCTTTCGATACGGGTATTTCTTCTTTTTCTTTCTCCAGTTCTTCTTCTATAGACAGCGCTTCTTCTTCCTTTTCCGGCTCCTCCTTTTTCTCCATGGTGGCTACCGGCGCCGGGCGAGGCGCGGGTGCCGGACGGGGGCGAGGTGCCGACCCGACCGGCTCTTTCTTTTTCACCGGGGGAGCCGGTTCCACTTCTTTTTTCTCAGCGGGGGCTTCCTTCCCCCAGCCAAAACGCGCCTGCACACTTTCCCACCATCTTATCAGCACTCCCTTGCGTCCCGTCTGCGCGGCATCTGCGCTGACAGGAAACAGGAAGACCGATACCAGCGTCAGTAAGACCACCAGTTCTATCCGGATCCTTTTCCCCAGCACGGCCTTTTGCCTCTTCATGCGCTCCGTTCCATCATCCGGGAGACATCGTGAATATCCTCTTCGCTATGTCGGGATAATTGGCAATAAAAAGCAGTTCGTCCCTGGTCAGGGGTTTCTGGGTATGGACATTCGCGTACCTGACAAGCTCGAGTATCCTGGTGGCTTCCTTGTCGTTCTTGAACTTGACCTCCAGCCTGTTATACACGTTCCGGAACCCCCTGATACCGCTGTATTCGCCGGCGGTTATGTTCCTGCCGGTATCTATTACCTCCGGCTCACCCCTGCCGAGCTCCTCGAAATCGTAAAGCTCGTAATTCCTCCTGTCCTTGAGCGCGCCGTCGGCGTGTATCCCCGACTCGTGCGCGAAGGCGTTGGCGCCCACGCCTACCTGGTTGACCGGTATAGGCACATTGAAAGCGTAAGAAGCGTATTTGGCTATCTTCCAGGCCATTTTCAGGTTGATACGCGGATCCAGGACGTACCGGGGGTTATTGGCGAACCCGCTCGAATACTTGACCGCCAGTATGCAGCTTAAAAGGTCCGCGTTACCCGCCCTCTCGCCTATCCCGTTCACCGTCGTGTTGATGTAGGCATCCACGCCCGCGTCGACGGCTGCCTTGGCCCCGGCCACGCTCACGGCGACCACCATGCCCAGGTCATTGTGGCAATGAAGTTCGATGGGGATCTTGACCGCGCTCGCAAGGACCGTGACCCTGTCATATATCGTGAAAGGGTCGTCGTAACCCAGTGTATCACAATACCTTATGCGGTCGGCACCGGCCGCTTTCGCCGCGTGGGCGAAATCTATCAGGTAACCCAGGTCCGATCTGGACGCATCCTCGGCGTTGACGCCGATAGCCTTTATCTTTCTCTTTTTAGCCAGCTTAGCGGCCTTTACCATGGCTTTTATCACCCCGGCCCTGTCCATCTTGCCGGCGAACTTGTGGTCGATCATCTGGTCGGACGTGGAGATCGACATGTTCAAATATTCAACGTTCGTCAGTTTCGTCGCCGTTTCGACGTCGGCTTCGACAGCCCGTATCCACCCGGAAAGGCGCATGGGATAAATGACCTTCTTCTTCGCCAGATCGAGGTTGGCGTTGATATAATTGATCTCGTGGTGAGTGAACGGGAAACCGAACTCCGACTGGAACACACCCATCTTATTAAGATATATGTTGAGCATGGTCTTCTGTAGTTTAGCCAGCCCCAGCCGCGAGGTCTGCACCCCGTCACGGTTGGTAACGTCAACGAACCTTATAACATTTCTTTTCTTCTTTGCCATGGTTATCTCCTTAATGCGGCGTGCCTATATCTTTACTTCTTTCACGTCGTGTATGTTGGGCGCCGCTTTCAGCTTTTTGAGCAACTTCTCGGGCACCTGGCTGTCCACGTTAAGCACGCTGATGGCGCTGCCTTTTTTCTTTTCCCGGCCGAAGCTCATTTCGGCTATGTTCACCCCGCTCTTGCCCAGGATGGTACCTATACTGCCGATCACGCCGGGCACGTCCTTGTTCTTTATCACCAGCATATACCCTTCGGGGATCGCCTCGATATAGTACTGGTCGATCTTGACTATACGGGGCTCCTTATTCGCGAAAAGCGTGCCCATGATAAAATGTTTTTTCTTGCCGGTGTCGAGTTCCACGCTTAAGAGGTTCGCGAAGTCGGTTATCTCCGATGTCTTTTTCTCGATGACCTTGATGCCTCTCTCCCGCGCTATCAGCAGGGAGTTGACATAATTGACGTGCTCCTCGAGTATCGGGTCGAATATGCCCTTCATCAGTGCGCGGGTTATGGCCGAGGTATCCGGCACGTCCGCGATCTCCCCGATGTACTTCACCTTGACGACCTTCAGGGGGTCATCGACCAGCTGCGCCTGGATGGAACCGAGACGCTCGGCGAGAGTGATGTAAGGCCTCATGATCTCTATCATCTCTTCTTCCATCGCCGGCACGTTGGCGGCGTTACGGTAGCCTTTTCCGAGAAGGGCTTCCGAAACGCACTTGGCTATGTCGATCGCCACGTTCACCTGGGCCTCTTCCGTGGAAGCGCCAAGATGCGGCGTCGTTATCACGTTATCGATCCCCATGACCGGACTGTCCACGGGGGGTTTCGCTTTCGTCTCGTAGACGTCCAGCGCGGCGCCCGCGACCTTACCCGACTTCAGGGCTTTCGCCAGGGCCTTTTCGCTTATTATGCCGCCTCGCGCGGCGTTCACTATCCTCACACCCTTCTTCATCTTCTTGAATGCCTTCTCGTCAAGCAGGTGCTTCGTCTCGTCGGTAAGCGGGGTATGTATCGTTATGAAATCGGCGCGTTTCAGGAGAGCGTCAAGGCTCACCGGCTCGATATTGAGCGACTTGGCCTTGTCCTCCGAAAGGAACGGGTCATATGCTATGACCTTCATGTCGAAACTCTGGGCCCTTTTGGCGAAAGCGGACCCGATACGGCCGAGGCCTATTATACCCAGTGTTTTCCCGTAAAGTTCCACCCCCATGTATTTTTTCCTGTCCCACTTGCCCTGCTTCACCGACTGGTCGGACTGCGGTATATTCCTCGAAAGCGACAGCATGAGGCTGAACGCGTGTTCCGCGGTTGAGATCGTATTGCCCGCGGGCGCGTTCATGACCACGATGCCTTTCTTGGATGCGGCCTTTACATCTACGTTGTCGAGGCCCACACCGGCCCTCCCGATTACCTTCAGCTTATCGGCCGCCTTGATCACCTTCTCGGTCACGGTGGTCCCGCTGCGTATGACGAGGGCGTCATAACCCTTTATTTTTTTCAAAAGTTCGCTCTCGGAAAGCTTGGACACCTCATCCACTTTGAAACCCTTGTTGGACTTCAGGATCTCAACACCCTCCTTGGCCAGTGGATCGCTGATCAAGATCTTTATTGCCGCCATTTTTCCTCACCCCATTCTGCATATTTGATCATTATTTACTTTAAAAGTTCCTGCGCCTTCGCCACGCCCTTGCCCAACTCGATACCGTAACCGAGCTGGCTGAGGACTATCTCCACCCCGGCGAGAGCCGAGATCGTGTCGTACTCGTCCATGTACCCCAGGTGCGCTACGCGGAATATCTTGCCTTTCAGGGATGCCTGCCCGCCCGCTATCGTAACGCCCTGTTCGTCGCGCATCTTCTTGACGAGCGCTCCGCCGTCAACGCCTTCGGGCACCTTTACCGACGTCACCGCGTTGGAGGGGCTCGCGGCAAAAAGCTCAAGCCCCATCGCTTTTACCGCTTCGCGTGTAGCGTTCGCGAGACGCGCGTGCCTCTCGAGTACATTGTCCAGGCCTTCCTCAAGCAGCATGTCCAGGACGGCATCGAGCCCCTGGATCAGCGACACGGCCGGTGTCCACGGGGTGTCGTCCTTGGCGTGCGCTTTCAACGCCGCGTGCAGACAGAAGTAATACCTGGGAAGATCCGAGGTTTCCAATAGTTTTTTCGCCTTTTCACTGACGCTCAGGAAAGCAAGCCCGGGCGGCAGCATGATACCTTTCTGGGACCCGCCCACGATGACGTCCACTCCCCACTCGTCCGGTTTGAGCTCATCTGCGGTCAGGCCGCTTATGGCGTCCACCACGAGTATGGCACCGGTCTTACCGACGACTCCCGCTATACCTTTGATATCGTTCACCACACCGGTCGAGGTCTCGCAAAGCGTACTGTACACGGCTTTGATATCGGGATTCTCCGAAAGGAGCGCTTCCACCTCGGCCGGATCGGCCGCTTTTCCCCACGTAACGTCGTAACTGACCACTTCCACGCCGTACGCCTCGCAGATCTCGGCGAACCTTTCGCCGAATTTTCCGCCTTTTATCACGAGCGCCTTATCGCCTTTCGAAAGAAAGTTGACGATGGACGCCTCCATGGCCCCGGTCCCGCTCGAAGCGAAGATCAGGACGGGGTTCTTTGTCCGGAATAGTTTCTTTATCTTGACGTTCACACCTTTCAGTACCGCCTGGAACTGGGGCGTCCTGTGATGTATGATGGTATCCGCCATCCTCAACAGCACCTTTTCGGGGACAGGTGTCGGTCCCGGTGACAAAAGTCTGTATTTCCTCATTATCGCCTTTCTCCTTTCTACGGTCTGGACAAACTCGTTATTACCTGGTCGACCAGGCCGTACTCTTTTGCCTCGTCCGGGCTCATGAAGTAATCCCTGTCGGTGTCCTTCTGGATCCTTTCAATGTCCTGGCCCGTATGGTCCACCAGTATCTTCTCCAATTGTTCCTTCATCCTAAGGATCTCCTTGGCCTGGATATGGATATCCACGGCCGCTCCCTGCACTCCCCCCCACGGCTGGTGCATCATTATGCGCGAATGAGGAAGCGCGTACCTTTTTCCCTTTGTCCCCGCGGCAAGCAGGACCGCCCCCATGCTGGAAGCCTGGCCTACACAATATGTGTTGACGTCCGGCTTCACGAACTGCATGGTATCGTAAATGGACAGACCGCTCGTCACGGCGCCGCCGGGCGTATTTATGTACACGTGTATGTCCTTGTCCTGATCCTCCATCTGGAGGAATAAAAGTTCCGCTATTATGATATTCGCCACGTTATCGTCTATCGGGGACCCTATGAACAATATCCTGTCCTTTAAAAGACGCGAATAGATGTCATAAGCCCTCTCCAGCCTTCCCTCTTTCTCGATGACCATTGGTATTATACCGCTCATATCGACCCTCCTCTTGAAAGTCTTTAATCGGAAACGGCAGCCTCTGAAAGGAGAAAATCCAGCGTCTTTTCCTCCCTCAGCTGCTCCTTCAGCCCGCCTATCAGGTCATGCTCTTCGTAATATTTTTTAACTTCCTCGAACGGCTGGTTATAGCTGCCGGCGAGGGCAGAAAGCCAGTTGTCGACCTCTTCGTCAGTGACCTCGATATTTTCGCGATCGGCCACGGCGTCCAGGATGAAATAAAGCCGCACCTTGTTCTCGGCTTCCACGTTAAGCTGCGCGGTCAATTTATCCTCGTGGGACTTGATCGCATCTTTGTCTACGCCTTTTTTGGTGAGTTCGTTCTCGGCCCTGTCCATCAGCACCTTTAATTGCCGCTTGACCATCGTCGGGGGAAGCGCGAAAGAATGCCTCCTAAGAAGCTCGCCCATTATCTGGTTTTTCATGGAGACCTTCTCGTTCTGGTCTTTCCTTTCCAAGAGCTGCGTTTTGATCTCTTCCCTCGCCTCGGCAAGGGTATCCTTCCCCAGCTTTTTAGCCAGTTCATCGTCTACATCGGGAAGCTTTTTTTCCTTGGTCTCTTTCAGTTCCACCCTGAACACGGCTTTTTTGCCCGCGAACTTTTTGTCGGGATATTCTTTCGGCAGCGTCGCCTCGATATCCTTCGTATCGCCCTTGTTCATCCCGCAGAGCTCTTCGCCCAGCCCCAGCATGGACTCTTCTTTGTCGGCCTCTATCCACATGTTCTCGCGCTTCTTGGAGATAGATTCGCCGTCCACGAAGGTTTCCACGGCGCAGACGCCGAAATCCCCCTTCTGGATAGGCCTGTCCGTATCGGTGAACTCGGCAAACATGTTCCTGAAACGCGTAAGCGTCTCATCCACTTCCTCGTCCTTAACGCTCACCTTTTTCCTGGTCACTTTCAGGCCCTTATATTTCTGCAGTTTGATCTCGGGGTGCACGTCCACTTTCGCTCTGAAAGTAAGCGTACCGGACGGGCCGAAATTGACGTCAGTGACCTCGGGGAAATTCACGGGTTTCATTTCATGCTTGCTGAGGGCCTGTTCGTAGGCCATCGGCACAAGGCGACGCGCCACTTCGTCCATGGCATCCTGCTGGTGCATCTTCTGGACCATTTCCAGCGGCGCTTTCCCGGGCCTGAAACCCGGTATCTGCGACTTCTTCCTGATATCCTGAAGGACCTCGTCAAAGACCTTGTCCACCGTCTCGCGGGGGAGTTCTATGTCTATCTGCCTCGAGGTGCCTTCCAGTTTCTTTACATTACTCTTCACTTTTCTCTTCCCGGTTACACTTAAAAGTAACCCGTTCCCAGTAACCGGTTTCCGGATAACTCTGGTTACTGGTTACCGGCTTTTAAAAACTCGGCTCTATAAGCCCGTAATTCCCGTCGTCCCTCTTGTAAAGGACGTTCGCTTCTCCCGTGTCCGCGTTCTTGAACATGATAAAGTTCCTGCCCATAAGTTCAAGCTCGAGTTTGGCTTCCTCGGGAAGCATCGGCTTGTCGGCAAAGGCGCCGGACTTGAAAACCCGGCCTTCTTCTCCGGCCGGAACGGCTTCCCGGCCGGCCCGCGCCCGGGAAACGGGCCTGATGAAACGTTCCAGCACGGCCTTGCGCCTCTTGGACTGGAGCCGTCCGTTCAGCCTTCTCAGCTGTTTTCTCACGCTCTCCGAAGCGTTGTCTATAGAAGCGTATATGTCGGGAGAGCTTTCCTTGGCCACGATCCTGTTCCTCCTGAGATGAAGGATTATTTCCGCGTTCTTCCTTATCTTTTCTTCCTCCAGGATGACCTCACATTTATATATGCGCCTGTACAGCTTCTCTATCTTCTCAAGACGCCTGTTGATATACGTCTTCAAGGCATCGTCCAGATCGATGTTCCTGCCGGTGATCTTAATGTCCATTTAGCCCCTTTCCATTATATATGTTAGGACCTTAATATATGAAGGATAACAATATACCACTATGCATATGGTTTTTCAAGCGTTGTGTCACATCGAAAAACGTTCCCCGAGGTATATTTCTCTCGCTTTGGGATCGTTTATCAGCTCTTCTTTCCTGCCGGCGATAAGTATCTGACCCTCATACATTATGTAGGACCTGTCGGTTATGGTCAGCGTCTCGCGCACGTTATGGTCGGTGAGCAGTATCCCCAGGCCCATCTCTTTTAGTTCCCTTATCACTTCCTGGCAGTCATACACCGCTATCGGGTCTATCCCGCTGAAAGGTTCGTCAAGAAGTATGAACATCGGATTGGTGACCAGTGTACGGGTTATTTCGAGGCGTCTCCTTTCACCGCCGGAAAGCGTGTAGGCCTTGTTCTTCCTCAGGTGCGATATCTTCAGCTGGTTAAGCAGCGAATCAAGCTGCCTCTGCCTTTCCCTGCGGGGGAACCCGAGCGTTTCCATTATCGCCATGATGTTCTCTTCCACCGTAAGTTTCCGGAAAATGGACGGCTCCTGCGAAAGATACCCGATCCCCGAGCGGGCCCTCTGGTGTATGGGGAACCTGGTTATATCCCTTTTATCGAAGATGATATGGCCCCTGTCGGGCTTGATAATGCCGGTTATCATGTAAAAGGTCGTCGTTTTTCCCGCGCCGTTAGGCCCGAGGAGCCCCACGACCTCTCCCCTGTGCACGTTTATACTGACCTCGTTGACGACCCTCTTGCCGCCGTATTCCTTTACCAGATCCCTCGTTTCAAGTAGATGCATGTAGTCTCCTCTTTGCTATCGTATCCCGTATCCTCCGGGATCTAACTCCCTTCGCTTGCCTTCCGGAGCTCATCGATCTCATCGGGATCGATAATGATCCTCGGTTTCCCGGTGAGCTTGGCGCTTTTTGTGCTTTCGGTATATACGGCTTTCTCGCTAAGTGTGTAGCTTTTGCCCCTGAGCACTTTTACGTTACCCTCGGCTACTACCTGGGCCAGATGCTGCGTTTCCGGGTCGAAATGGACCGTAAGCTTGTCCCCGTACAGTTCGCCGTCCTTATCCTTGACCTTTACGTTGTTGTAAAAAACGGCCAGGTTCTCTTTAGCGCTGACCTCCAGCGGACCGTCGCATTCGACCTTGGTATCCGGCTCCATTATGACAGTGACTTCCTTTTTAAGCGTTGCCTTCTCTTCGTCGGAACTCGCGCTGGCGCCCGTTCCCGTAGCTATCATACCTTCCCGCACCACGCGGACGAACACGTCGCTGTTTATCTGTTTAGTTGTCTGGGACCAGCTCGCTTCCTCCGTCGTCAGGATCGTACCGTCGCTGGAGAGGACCTTCACGTTGCCGATAAGCGTCACCTCGCCCTTCTCCTTGCGGTATATCCCGCTGTCGGAGCTCAGGTTCACGGTCGTGTTGTCGCCGTAAGCTATGGCCGTCAGGTCGTTGAGGTGTATCGCGTCGTCAATGAACTCTGCCGAATTGCCCTCCAGGTGCCATTGCCTCGCGCCCTTGGGGCTGCGCCCGTCTATGGTGAAGGACAGTATCTTCTGTTCCAGTTCTTTACGGCCTTCGGCGGCTTTTTCAGCTTCGGTAGCCTGTTCTTTCGAGCGCTGGCTCCAGTAAGACCACCCGCCTGCCGCGGCCACTATCACTACCAAGGATATTATAAGTTTTTTCATGAAGTTCCCTGTGTTTTCCATCTCTTGTGGACCCAGACCCACTGGTCCGGATATTTCCTGATATATTTTTCAAGCACGTCCGTCCATGCCTGTGTGTAGCGTTTGATATCCTCCTGTTTATCCCCGCTCGGGAGAAGCTCGATCGGTTCTTCCAGGACCAGCTTGTAGGTATTATCCGGCTTGCGGACCATGAAACCCGGTACGATGTCGGTACCCGCGGCCATGGCCAGCTTCACCGGTGCCGTCGGCGTATACGCCGGGCGGCCGAAAAAATCAACAAAAACGCCCTCGATGCTGTCAACATCCTGGTCGGCTATTATACCTAATATACCGCCGTCCCTGAGGACCCTCAGGAACCTTTTGGGAGATTCATCCCGGTAAATCACCTGCACACCGAACCTGTTGCGGAGCCTCGTGATGAACTTGTCATACTTGTAAAAATACAGCCTCCTCGCGACCACCGCTCCCTTATAACCCAGGACCCTCAGGTAAAGCGGAAAAAGTTCCCAGTTCCCGAAATGCGACCCGAGGGCGACCACGCCTTTTCCCTTTGCCAACACCTTATCGAGGTGCTCCATCCCTTCGGCCTCGGTGACCAGGCCCAGAAGGTCCTGCCTGCTGTACCTTGCCAACCTGATCCAGTCGACCGTGCTTTTCGCGAGGTTGCGGAAAACGTCCCTCGCTATTTTTTCGCACTTTTTCGGGTCATCGCTAAAAACGGCGTTCAGGTTCCCGATAGCCGTATCCCTGTGCTTGTCAACGAACACGAAACTGATCCTGCCCATAAGGTCCGCGAGGACCATGCTTATATTCCTCGGCACCGCTCTTACGATGATATGCAAAAGTTTGAACCAGTAATAAAAATGGTACCGCTTGGTCTTTATCTTCATATTCAGTAACCAGCGCTCAGCAGCCAGTAACCAGTAACCGGTTCCCAGTGACCAGAAGAAATGCTCTGGGAACTGGTTACTAGCAACTGGTTACTTTAAATACTCCGCCTCCACGGCGGTAGTTATGCCTCCCCTCACGTTGAAGGCACCTTTTACTTTCATCCGGCGCGGAGCGCACACCTTTACCAGGTCCTCAAGTATACGGTTGACCACATGCTCGTGGAAGATTCCTATGTCCCTGTAAGCGACAAGATACTCCTTGAAGGACTTCAGCTCCACGCACCACTTCTCAGGCGCATATTCGATATACAGATGGGCGAAATCCGGCAGACCGGTCTTCGGGCATATACAGGTGAACTCCGGCGTGTCGAACTTGACCAGGTAATCCCGGTCCCGGTACTTGTTCTCCCAGACCTCGATCGCCGGGAGTTTCAGTTCCCTCACTTCTTCCTGCAATCCCTCGTATTGCGACATGATGCCTACCTTTTCAGAAAACAGAAGACAGAAGACAGAAAACAGAAGACAGAAATCTGTCATTTGTTATCTGTTTTTCTGTTCTCTGTTCTCTGCCATCTGTTCTCTGTCATCTGTTATCTGTCATCTGTTATCTGTCATCTGATCATTATCGTATACCTAAGCATTTATGCACCTGCCCCAGCACCATGACATCCCTGCCGGTATCTTTCTCCAGGTACTGCTTGAAATACGATATCATTTCCCCGTCGGGTTCCTTGACGGTCTCCCTCACCGGCGTCACCGGCTGCAGGACGACGACGTTGTCCTTGCTAAGGCCCGAGACCATCTCGCTCATCATCTTGATGTCGTCCATGCCCGTCGAATCGGTAACAACGGCCTTGACTATAAGTTCCTTTCGCGAGGCGAGACGCGCGAAGGCCTTGTGGATACCCCAGAAATCGACCAGGTATCCCGCGGATGACGGCAGTTTGACGTCCATGGATATTATGTCGACGTATTCCAGCACGCTTTCCAGTTCCTCCGGGAGAGTACCGTTCGTCTCAAGGTACACCTCGTGCTTCCTGTGCTTTCTGAAAAGCGGCAGGAACTCCTTTAAAAAACCCGCGTAAAGAAGGGGTTCTCCGCCCGTAAGGGTAAGCTCGTTGTAATCGTCCTCGAAATCGAGGATCTTTCCCAGCAAGGCCTCCCTCGTAAAAGACTTGTAGCTTTCCAGGTGCGTATCGCAGAACTGGCAATCCAGGTTGCACCCCCAGAAACGGATAAAGAGCTGCTTGCTCCCCGCGAAGGGGCCCTCACCCTGATATGACAGAAATATCTCCGAGACTTTAGCCTGTGTCATTCTTCAAGTAACAAGTAACAAGTATCAAGTAACAAGTATCAAGTAACAAGTATCAAGGACATTTTGCGGGGTCTTTGATCCCCATTTCCTCGAACGCTCTTTTACGGAAAAGACACGATTCGCATTTTCCGCACGGTTCGTCACCGCCGGCGTAACATGACCACGTGCTCTCGAACGGAACTCCCAGCTTGATGCCGAGCTTGATTATTTCCTTCTTCGTCATGTCGATAAGCGGTGCCTCAATTTTTATTTTTTCCCCTTCGACCCCGCGCTTCGTGCCGTGGCGGGCCGTTTCCTGGAAACTTTTAAAAAACACCTCCCGGCAATCGGGGTAATTCGAGAAATCCATCTGCTGCGCCCCTATGAAGACCGCTTCGGCCCCGATGACCTCCGCGAAAGACACGCCATAGCTTAAAAAGATCATGTTCCGCGCCGGTACGTACGTCTCGGGTATGGACCCGCCTTCGCTTACCAGGCCCTCCGGGATAGTTTTTCCGACATCCAGCAGAGCGCTTCCCTCCCAGGGCAGCGATATGTCAAGGACCCAGTAACTGCAGCCCGCTTTCTCGGCAACGTTCCGCGCGCAGTCGATCTCTTTCGCGGCTTTCTGCCCATAGTCAAATATGAGCACGTGACACTCGTGGTCCTTCTTTGCCGCGTGAAGCGTGACCGCCGAATCCATCCCTCCCGACAACAGCACGACCGCTTTCTTGTTCACCGTGGTACCCTTTTGTTAGTGTCAGAGTGTCAAAGTAAACTATGACACTTTGACACTTTCATTACTTTCACCCTTGTGTATACGTGGCAGACGAGGACCCGGTCTCCCACACCGTCACCTCTTTCAGTTTCAAGCCGGGCCGCCTTCTCGATATATCTTCATAGACATGCCGGGCTATGTTCTCCGATGTCGGGTTCATGTCCCTGAAACACTCCAGTTCATTAAGATGCTTATGATCAAGCTCCGCTATGCTTTCTTTGAGAAGGCCCTTCAGTTCCTTGAAATCTATCACCATACCGGTCGCGTCGAGCTTCCCGGACGACGCCACTACCTCGACCTGCCAGTTGTGCCCGTGCAGGTCCTCACACTTACCCTTGTAACCTTTCAGGTTATGGGCGCTGCTGAAATCCGATCTTACCCGTACAGTATACATTTTAATCGTTAAAATACCTTGAAGTGACCTTGTCCCATGTTCCCTGGGCCTTAAGGATCAGATCGCACACCTCTCGTACCGCGCCGCGACCCCCCTGTTTCTCCGTGATCAGATGGGATATCTTCCTTACTTCGTCCATAGCGTTCGGAGGGGATACCGCCAGGCCCGCGCGCTTGAGTATCGGAATGTCGATGAGATCGTCCCCGATGAAACATATCTCTTCGTCCGTCACCCTGAACTTCCTGCGTATCTTCCTGAGAGCCGTTATCTTGTAATGGAAATCGTGATAAAGCTTGTCCACCTTCAGCTCCCTGGCCCGTCTTTTCACGCACCCGGAAGCCTTCGCCGTGAGAAAAACCACCTTCACGCCTGAACGTCTGACGAGATAGATCCCCAGACCGTCGTTGACGTCGAAGAACTTCAACTCGTCCCCGAAACTGGAAAGGATCAGCCTGCGATCGGTCAGGACGCCGTCCACGTCCAGTCCGAGCAGTTTGATCTTCTTCGCCCTTTCAATAACATCAGAAGAATATTTGTTTAACATGATTACTCCAATTTAGTAACCAGTTACCCGTAACCAGTTACCAGATTATCTCTTCTGGTTACTGGAAACCGGTTGCTGGTTACAACTCTTCTACACAAGTCCCGCTTTGAGGATATCCTGGACGTCCAAAAGCCCCACCGGACGACCCTTGTCGTCCACAACGGGTATCTCGTCAATGTGCTTGTCCCTGAGTATCTCAAAAGCTTCCGCGGCCAGCCGCGAGGACATTATCGTGACAGGGTCCTTTGTCATCACGTCGTTCACCTTGCAATTCAACAGACCTTCGCCGACCTCGATGTGGCGCCTTAGATCGCCGTCCGTAAAGATACCTATCAACTTGCCCCTCCCGTCGACCACGCTGGCGCTGCCGGCCCTCATCTTAGTGATCTTCAGAAGCACGTCCTTTACCTTCGTGTTCTTCGAAACTACCGGGGTATGGGCCTTGGACCGCATGATATCGCCTACCCTGAGAAGAAGCCTTTTCCCCAGTGACCCGCCGGGATGATAGAACGCGAAATCCTTCGGCTGAAAGTTCTTTTTTTCGAGAAGCGCGATCGCCAGCGCGTCACCGAGAGCCAGCATGGCCGTTGTCGAAGTCGTGGGCGCCAGGCCCATGGGGCACGCTTCCTTGTCCACGGAACTGTCGATGACGAAATCGCTGTTCACCGCGAGAGTGGACTTCCTGTTCCCGGTGATGGCGATCAACTTGGACCCTATTTTTTTGATGATGGGCAGGAGCTTTACCATCTCCTCCGTTTCACCGCTGTTAGAAAAGGCGACGATGACGTCGTTCCGCGTTACCCGCCCGAGGTCGCCGTGAAGAGCCTCCGCCGGATGCAGATAAAGCGAAGGCGTACCCGTGGAGGACAGCGTAGCCGAGACTTTCTGGGCGATGAACCCGGGCTTGCCCATGCCGGTCACGATTATCCTGCCTCTATTTTTGGCCAGAAGGTTCACTATTTTTTCGAAATTCCTGTCGACCCTGTCCACCAGACCGGCTATGGCCTTGCTTTCATTTTTCAGTACTTTTTTCGCTCTTGAAATGCTCATGGTTTACCTTACCGCTTTTTCTATTTTTTTGATGTTACCTAAAAAGTCGTCAAGTTCCTCTATCGCCAGCATATTGGGCCCGTCGCTCCTGGCTTTCGCGGGATCCTCATGCACTTCCACGAAAAGCAGGTCGCACCCTATGGCGACGGCCGCTTTTGACAGGGGGAGCACATACCTCGAGTCACCGCCGCTCGCGGTGCCTTCCCCGCCGGGCATCTGGACGGAATGCGTCGCGTCGTAAACGACCGGGTAGCCGGTTTGGCCCATTTGCACGATAGCGCGAAAATCGTTGACCAGCATATTGTATCCGAACGTGGTCCCTCTTTCGGTGAGCAGGATGCCGCGGTTACCCGCGGACTCTATCTTGGCGACCACGTTATCCATCTCCCCCGGGGACATGAACTGTCCCTTTTTCACGTTGATGACCTTCCCGGTGGACGCGGCTTTAAGTATCAGATCGGTCTGTCTGCACAGAAAAGCCGGTATCTGCAGAACGTCCAATACTTCCGCGGCGGGACCTACTTCTTCCACGCTGTGAACATCGCTCAGGACCGGCACACCAAGTTCATCGCGCACGGCGCCGAGGACTTTAAGCCCTTTTTCAAGGCCGGGCCCCCTGAAAGAGATCACCGAACTCCTGTTGGCTTTGTCATAACTGGACTTGAAAATGAACGGTATGCCGTGCTTGTCGGCTATCTTTTTTATCTTCGAAGCGTGCTCCATCGCGCTCTTTTCCGACTCGATCACGCACGGCCCGGCGATAAGCGCGAGGGGCTTGCCTTTTCCCACAACGATATCTTTTATTTTAACCGTCTTGGTCGCCATGTGCCTCCAGGATCTCTTTTACCTTCTCCAGGTCCTCCGGGGTATCGACCCCGACGGTATCATACCGCGTCTCCACCGTCCGTATCTTGTATCCGTGCTCAAGCGCCCGCAGCTGCTCCAGGCCCTCTTCCTCCTCAAGGGTCGACTTCGGAAGGTTCGTGTACGTGAACAGGAAATCCTTCGTGTAGGCGTACATCCCTATATGCTTGAAATACCTGCCGCTCACGTCTTCCAGATCGGCCGGGCCCATTACCGCATCTTCGCCGGCCGTGCGCAAATAGGGTATGGGACTCCTTGAAAAATAAAGAGCGAACCCTTTCCTGTCAACGACCGCTTTTACCACGTTGGGATCGGTGATCTCTTCTTTCCTGTGTATCCTTTTGACGAGCGTGGCCATATGGACGTTCCTTTCGTACTCGAACACCTGCGCCAGCTCGTCTATCATCAGGGGATGCACAAGCGGTTCGTCCGCCTGTATGTTCACCACCACGTCGGCATCCACGGAACTCATCACCTCGGCCAGCCGGTCGGTGCCGGAAGGCTGCTCGGGCGAAGTGAAAACGGCTTTCCCGCCGAAAGATTCCACCGCCTTGAACACCCTTTCCCTGTCCACGGCCACTATCACGTCGTCTATGTCATGCGCTTTACTGACGCGTTCCCAGACATGCTGGACCATCGGTTTCCCGTTTATGTCCGCGAGTACCTTACCCTTGAACCTGGTGGAATACCATCTTGCCGGTATTACAGCGATTATCTTCAAATCTTCACTTCCCGGTTACCTGTTTTAATCTGCTCAGGAGCTCTTTCTGTTCGACAACGGCCGTACCCTCCCGTTCGACGACCATTCCGGCGGCGCAATTAGCTATACGTGCCGCCTGAATAGGCGATCCTCCGCTCACGGCCGAAAGCGCGTATACGGCGATAACGGTGTCTCCCGCGCCTGATACATCAAAAACTTCCTGGACGAGCGTGGATATCTTATGAGGCCTTTTCCCTTTTTCAAAGACCATCATGCCCCCTTCACCGAGGGTTATGAGTATAACGTCGGCCTTATGTTTCCTGACAAGTTTATCGCCGGCCTTAAATAACGCCTCTTTGCTGTCTATGGCAAAACCCACGTCCTTTTCGGCTTCATGGCGGTTGGGCGTTATCACGCTGACGTCCTTGTAGTAACCAAAATGGCTTTCTTTGGGGTCGACCGCGACGAACTTCTTATTCCTCTTAGCGAGGCGGACCACTTCACTGATAAGCTGGGGAGTGATAACACCCTTGCCGTAATCCTCGATCACCAGCGCGTCAAACTCTTTTATACTTTTTTTCACGTATTTCAGGATCGTTTTCTGGTGCCTGAGGGGTATCTGGTGAATGTCCTCCCTGTCTATGCGGACGACCTGCTGGGGAGAAGGGTTGTGTGCAATGACCCGCGTTTTCAGGCTTGTAGGACGTTTGCCGTCGGAAATAACACCATCCGTGGAAATGTTCCTGTTATGAAGCTCCTCGATCAGCTTTCTGGTCTTTTCGTCTCCTCCGCTTCCGACAACTCCCACCAGAGACACTTTTGCGCCTAAGCTCGAAAGATTGTTCGCGACGTTACATGCCCCTCCCGGCACATAGCTTTCTTTTTTTACCCATACCACGGGTACCGGGGCTTCGGGTGATATACGCGAGACCTCTCCCCATATATACTGGTCAAGGAGAAGGTCCCCGATGACCATGATCTTCTTCTGGCGAAACTTTTTTACTATATTGGCCAGAGTAGAGTATTTATATTGTTTCATCGATTTTACCTCCGAACTTTGCCCGCTAAAAATATTATTATAAAAGGGTATATCGGCGGGTATTTTAGCATGTATGTCCTCAGGATGTCAATTTCATTACACGCCAGCGTAAATCTGACTTTTCTCAGTTTAACTTTCTGCGTTGAGATGAACTGGTCTTCAGAGAGTAGCGTCTATCCTGGATACAAGGTCTACTTTCGGGACCACGCCTATGATCTTGTCGACCGCCTCCCCGCCCTTGAATATTATCATCGTGGGGATGTTCATTATACCGTATTGTGAAGAAGTTTGCGGGGCTTCCTCCACGTTAAGTTTGCAGATCTTGACTTTGCCGTTATATTCCTCGGCTATCTCACCCAGGATGGGAGCTATCATCTTGCAGGGACCGCACCATTCGGCCCAGAAATCCACCAGGACGGGCAGTTCCGCGTCCAGCACTTCCTGTTTGAAGTTGACGTCATTTACGTTGATTTCCATGATTTTTCTCCTTTATTTTATTTAACACCTGTCTGGTCCAGGACTTTTTCCGATGCCTCGATGACCTCCTCGACCGTGATCGCTTTCAAGCATTCGAAACCCTTATCGCAATCGTGGGCAAGGCAGACTTCGCATCCCACATCCTTGTGAAGAATAACATCCCTGCCGCCGAGAGGTCCCCATCTCCCGGGAGAAAGCCCGGGGTCCTTCCTGCCGAAGATAGCGACCACCGGCGTATTAACGGCCGACGCGATATGTACCGGTCCGGAATCATTCGAAATAAAGAGCCGGCAACGTGAAAGGAATTCGGCAAGTTCACCCACCAGAAGCATACCGGTAATATCTGCCACCCTGGTCTTCGCCATCTGCGTCACCCTGTCGCTGAAAGATCTTGTCTCATCACCGCCGACAAGCACTATGCTGTACCCTTTCCCGTTCAACTCATCGGCCAGCGCGGCGAACCTTTCGGGCGGCCACCTTTTAGAAGGACAGCTCGCTCCCGCGTGAAGGGCGATAATGTCGCCGCCGATCGCCTGATCCCTCATTACAGTGTCGACCAGTCGCCTGTCCCCGTCATCGGTGAACATGTACGGACGCCTGTCGGCGCCGTCCACGTCGAAGCCGGCACGCTCGAGAAGATCGAAGTTGTAATCCGCCTCGTGCATGCCGCCTTCCTGTTTAAAGTGGGCTATCCTTTTCGTAAGAAGCCATCCCGTCTTTTTGTCGTACCCTATTCTCTCGGGGATCCCGGCCAGCTTCAGCATAATGTGCACCCTGTTCGTCGGATGCAGCGCTATCGCCGTATCGAATCTTTTTTTCCGGAGCCCGAACGCGAACTTCACGGTGCCGGGGAAACTCTTCTGAAAACCGTATTTGTCGTAAAGTATCACTTCATTGAGATCGGGATTGTTGTCCACGACGTCATGGTTCTCGGGCCTGACCATCATGGCGATGTAGGCGTCGGGGTAAAGCTTGCGAAGGTGCCTTATCACGGGCGTGCTCAGCACCACGTCTCCGAGTCGATCAGTACGGGTTATTAGTATTCGCTTTGGTTCTTGCATGTTTAAGTTACAAGTTACAAATGAAAAATTAAAAATCAAAGTTAAAAGTTCAAAAGTAAAAGCTTTTGTTTGAAGAAGTTTTTTTGTCCATAATTTTTGACTCTAAATTTCAATCCTTGATTCTTAAATCTTAATTCTTCACTAACTCCTCGTATACCTTCCGGTATATCTCGTAGTCACCCTCCGAAAAACATACATAAACGATCTTATCAAAGTCGTTGATCCGGCTGAGGCCTTCCTCGATCGCTATCCTCGTGGCGTCTTCGATAGGATACCCGTATATACCGGTACTTATAGCGGGAAAAGCGATAGAGCCCATGCCGTTCTCTTTCGCGAGGCTGAAACTGTTCGCATAACAGCTCCTTAATAGTTCCGGCTCCCCGGACTTCCCCCCGTTCCACACCGGGCCGGGCGTGTGGATTATCTTCTTCGCTTTAAGTTCTCCCGCGCCGGTGATAACGGCATCGCCCGTTTTGCATCCTCCGATCTTCCTGCACTCATCCATAACGGCAGGCCCGGCCGCCTTGTGAATGGCCCCGTCCACTCCACCGCCTCCCCTGAGGCCGGTATTGGCGGCGTTTACGATCACATCGACGTCTTCCTTCGTTATGTCACCCCGTTTAATGACCATCTTACCCATATAATACCTCTTTCGCGGCATCGAACACTTTTTCCACGGAAAGCCCCGGGAGACATCCCTCATCGGGGCCTACCCGGCATAAAGCCCTCCCGCAGGGACGGCACGGAACGTCCGGGTTGAGGACCCTGCTCTTTTTCGACAACGGCCCGTATTTCTTCTCGTCCGAAGGCCCGAAAATAGCGATAACGGGTGTATCCACCGCGCTGGCCACATGCATCGGCGCGCTGTCATTCGTCACCAGGAGGTCCGCCCTCTTGATGAACCCGGTAAGCAGACCGAGCGAAGTCCTGCGGGAAAGGTCCGTCACTTCCTCTTTTACGCAGGACATGAACTTTTCCACTACTTCCTTGTCGTCCTCGTTCCCTACTACCAGGATTTTACACCCGGTGTCCGAGACCAGTTTGTCGGAAAGAGCCGCGAAATTCTCCGCTCCCCACCTCTTGAGATGGCTTTTAGCCCCGGGATTGATGATCACGATCTTTCTGTCTCCGGCACTCTTAAGCGTCTCTTCCACGGTCTTCTCTTCCTGTTCGATCACGGGCATGAAGAACCTGTTCCCCGAGAACGGATCGATACCTAACCCCGCGAGTTTCGCGAGATGTTCATCCTTTTTGTGACCTGTGTGTATTCCGGAAGGTCTTTTATATAAAGGGTTTACGTTAAATATCCCGGTGCGGTGCTTTGCCCCGACGATATAAGGGATGAGTGAATTCTTGAGATCCACGACCAGGTCGTATTTCGCGCGGCGCAGGTCACGGATATATTCGAAATATTCGCCCAGGGACCTGTCCTTCTTGTGTATGATCACGTCCCTTACCGCGGGATGAAGGAGAAATATCTCATCGCCCGGCAGCCCGGTGACAACATCGATCTCGGCTCCGGGGAACTCATCGTGCAGCTTCTCCAGGACCGGGGTGGTCAATATTATATCACCGAGGTTGCTCAGCGTGATAAAAAGTATCGTTCTTACCTTTTCCTTGTCTATTTTCATCAAGTCACCCCGAAAGTACCGCTTCAGCGGCGCCGAAGACTTCGTCGACGGCGATCGACCTCATGCACATGAACTCTTTGTCGCAGTCTTCTACGTAACACGGGACCTCGCACCCGACGTCCCTGTATATCACGACGTTCTTTCCCTTTCCGCGCGGGCCGGTCACTTTATGCGAGGTCGGACCGAAAAGCCCTATCGTGGTAACGCCCGCGGCCGAAGCCAGATGAAGCGGTCCGGAATCCGCGCTTATTACCAGGTCGCATTTCCTGAAAAGGAACGCCAGTTCGTTCAGGCCGGTCTTTCCGGCGAGCGTGTAACATCTTTCACTCCCTATCTTTAAGACCATTTCACCCGCCAGCTTCTCGTCCCCTGCCGCGCCTGTGATCATGATCTCCACTTCTTTGAAACGCGCCAGTATCTTTTTCGCCAGTTCCACGAAGCTCTCCACGGGCCATCTCTTCGGCTGCCAATTACCGCCCGGGTTCATCGCTACCATACGCCTCGACCCCCCGCGTACGTCATGGAGCAGCGCGTCGCCCCGTTCGGCGTCTTCCTCACTGTAGAAATACTCATAAGTGTTGTCGGCTTCGCTCACCCCCACGGCTCCCGCGAGGGCCAGGATCTGGTCGACCCTGTGCAATCCGCGCGGCATATCCACCTCTCTTGTAAGAGGGGCCGCTTTCTTCCCCGCAAAACCTATGCGTGACGGTATGCCCGCCAGAGCGGCTATGACCGTTTTTGTCCTCGACGGTTTAAGAAGAAAACAGGTGTCGTATTTTTCCTTGCGTATCATCCCGATAAATTCCAGCTTCTCCATAAGCGATGCGATGCTGTTATCGTCGGTGAAGGCGTGGACGAAGTTCACCCACGGATTATGGGCAAGGAGGTCAGCGTATCTCGGGACGACGGCGCAGGTGATAAAGGCGTCCGGGAACTTCTTTCTTATCGCCCTTATGAACGGGAACGAAAAAAGGATATCCCCCATCCAGTTAAGCTCAAAAACAAGTATCCTTTCGGGCTTCATCCGGCGATCACTTCCCTGTAGACTTCCATGGTCTTTGTCACGCTTTCTTCGATCGAAAAATTTCGCGCCGCTTTTTCCCTGGCCTTTTTCCCGAAGCTCTCGCGCAGGGAAACGTCATTCGTCAGGCGCGCTATACTCTCGCTCAGGGCGCGGGGATCTTCAGGCGGAACGAGGAGCCCGTCCTTTTCGTGCGTGATAAGTTCCGAAAGCCCCCCCACGTCACTGGCCACGCATGCGCGCCCCGAAGCCATAGCTTCCATCAGGGCAAGCCCCAGCCCTTCATGCACCGACGGGAGACAGAACACATCCATGAGCCCCAGATACTTCCCTAAAGACGCGCCGCCCGGTACCATGAAAACATTCTCATCCAGACCCAGGCGCGAGACCTGTTCCCTGAGGATATCCTTTTCCGGGCCGTCCCCCACAATAAGAAGCTGCAACCGCCCCGGCCCGGAGGTAAGGTCGCCGAAAGCCGCCACAAGGTACTTATATCCTTTAACGGAAGAAAGCCTTCCCACCGAACCTATAACGGTCGCGTCCCTGGCCAGACCGATGCTGTCCAACAGGTCAGTATCCTTCTCCGGACCTCCGGAGGGATAATTTTCCAGTTCTATCCCGTTGAACACCAGCTTCACGCGCTCCGCGGGAAAACCAAAATCGTCGACAAGATGCCTGCGCACGCTCTCGCTTATGGCTATTACCCTGTCCCCCCAGCACGGGAAAAGTTTTCTCCCCAACCTCTTGTACCGAAAAAAACCGTGGCAGGTCGATATATAAGGCCGTCCGGTGATCTTACCGGACACGCACGCCAGGACCTGCGCGACACGGGTCTGGGCATGAAGGATGTCATACCCTCCGTCCCTCACCAGCCTGTTAAGCCTGGGCAGGGCTTTCCACACCGCGGGGCCCAGTTCGGTCTTCGTCTTTATGTCCAAATGGAAGTGCTCAACCCCCTCTTCCCTCAGCCGGCCCTCAAGATCGCCGCCGCTCGAGGCGACGGTCACCGAAGCGCCGGCTTTCGCGAGGTACCTGGCCAGGTTCACGGTATAGATGCCGATCCCGCCCATGTTCAGGTGTGTCGTCAGCAGTAATATCTTCACTTTAAATTCCCATTATCTCTACCAAAGCCTTGAACGCCTCTTCCACCTTTATCGACGAGACGCACTTACCCCTTCTCAAACATGTCGGCTTATAACAGGGGGAACACCTCATCTTTTTTCTCAGGATCCTGTGGTCCCCGGACGGAGGCACATGCAGACGGGGGTCCGTCGGGCCGAAAATGGCCACGAAAGGCGTGCCCACGGCGGAGGCGACATGCATGGGAGCGCTGTCACCCGTAAGCAGGGCGTCACAGCGCTTGATCAGGCTTACCATCTGTGAAATATCCGTTCTGCCCACGGCGTCGATCGGTTTCGCGTCGGTCTTTTTCAGGAATTCCTCCGCCCGGGACCGGTCCTCACCGGCACCCAGAAGGACGACTCTCACTCCCTTCTCCCTTGCCAGCGCCTCCGTAAGTTTTATCATGGACTGGACGGGCCAGTTCTTGGTCTTCCACCGCTGGCTCGCTGAGACGCTTATCGCCACGAGTTTCTGTCCCTCCTTGAGCCAGTTGCTTTTCAGGAACTTTTCGGCCCATTCCTCGCTTTCCCGGACGGGCCAGAGCTCAAGCCGATCATCCAGCTTGGTGATACCCAGGAGCCCCAGGACACACGCCTGGTGTTTCACGGGCTCCATCGGTTTTTTCGGAAGGCTGATCTTCCTGTTCAGGAGAAAGCTCATCTTGCCGTTATCGTAACCGTACCTTTCGGGCACTATGCTCAAAAAAGAAAGAAGATGGCTCCTGCGGTTGTTCTGCAGGTCTATGGTGATATCCATGTCCTCGGCGCGCAGTTTTCGCGCGAGCTTTAAGAACCCGACCCTTTTGTCCCTGCCGTCAAAATCACAGGTAATAAGTTCGTCCACGTACGGGCAGTTCTCGAGCACCTCCCTGAAACGGACATCCACCAGTACCGTTATGTTGGCGTTCGGGAACTTTTTCCTGACGGCACGGAGCGACGGGGTGCTAAGTATGATATCCCCGAGGGAACTGATCTTGAAGATAAGTATGTTCTTCGTGTTGAGCGCGCGTTCGTAAGTCTGGAGGGTTATCTCCATGGTCTTGTTCAGGGAATAGTTCTTTTCGACGTTCTTTCTTGCCTTTTCGGCTATTTTCCTCATAAGGTCCGGGTCATTGGCATAACGAAGTATCTTATCGGCCATGTCCGAGGGGTTGACCGGCTCACACATGAGCCCCGTGACACCGTCGGTGATATTCTCTGCGACCCCGCCCACTTCGGTTGCCACAACGGGCACACCCCTGGCCTGGGCCTCGACGACAGATCGCCCGAAAGCTTCCTGCGCCCTGTTGGCGGAAACGAAAACATCGAGGCCCTTAAGCACCTCGGCCACGTCCTCGTCGCTGCTTTTATACTTGACGATCTTGTCGATCATCAGCCGGCGCGTCGTCAATTCGATCTTTTTTATGTATTCTTCCTTCGCGGAAGCTTTGTCGCCCATCATTACTACCTCAAGCCTGGGTAACTTTCTCGAGACGTACGAAGCGGCCTTCAAAAAATCCAGGTGCCCTTTAAGCGGAGTGAAACGCGATATCATCCCCACGCGAAAAACCTTGCCGTCGTCTTTAGGGAAAGGTATGAAAGAAAATTTTTTCAGGTCTATCCCTCTCGGTATGATGGCCATCTTCTTGGGGGGAGTGCCGAAATTGTCCTTCATGTACCTGGCCATCGTCTCGTTGGCCACGATCACTACCTTGCCCCAGCCCATTACCCGGCTGATAAGGTGTCTTTTGTACTGGCCATGGGCCGTGGTTATAAAAGTCCTGCCTGTTCCCCTCGCGGCGAAGTACCCCGTGACCGCGGGCACCCTGCTGCGCGCGTGGACGATATGGATATTCTCCTTTTTTATGATCTTTTTGAGCGCAAAATAACAGTAGATCATCACCAGGGGGTTTTTACGGTCCACGGGGAGCTTATAATGGCGCGCTCCTATCGCAGCGAGGTTCTTTTCGAACCTCCCTCCTCCCGAGACGACCACGGCCTTGTGGCCGTTAAGCGTAAGATACCGCGCGACCTCCACGGTGCCTTTTTCGACGCCGCCTATGTTCAATCTTGGGACAAGCTGAAGTATGTTCATAATATTCAGGTTTCAAGTTTCAGGTTTCAAGTCTCAGGGCCATGGATAAAGACATGCTTTTTCTTCCGCCTGACACCTGACACCCGACACCTAAAATAATCTGTACAATTTCTCGTATATTCTCCGGTTATCTTCAGGTACGGTAAATTCCGCTCTTCTTTCAAGGACGTCTGTCAACCGGTCCGGTATCTCTTCCGGTTTCACTACTTTAAGGTACTTTTTCCGGTCGAGATCGTCGACGAATTTTTCGTATTTGGTCGGCCCGGCGACCTTCTTGTCGGGCATGAACACCAACACGGGTTTCCCGGACGAAACCGCCTCGGAGACCATGGATATGCTCTCTCCGGAGACCATTATCACGTCGCTTGCCGCCATTATCTTTTCCACCGTGTGATCGTCCGTATCGTCCCTGCCTGAAACGTACATCGCGCACCTGGGATAGGACCCTAACATCTCCTTCACCGCTGCCTCGGCGCCCTCGGAAGTCCTCCTGGAAGTGGTCATGTAGAGATACCCGTCCCTTGCTTCGCAGGAACGCCGGACATTCTCCCCGAGGGATCTCAAAAGATCATTCCCGAACGTGTAATCAGGATTGTCCCCGCCGAGAAGAAGCCCCAGGCGGAATTTGCCCGGGAACGCCTTCCCCTCGCCTATCTTTTCCCTGAATGACGCCAACTCGCCGGAACTGATAAGGTTGGGGGCAAGGTCCGTAAAGATCAGGTTGTCCTTCGGCTTTCCTTTTACCTTATGCATGTCATGCCGCGGGATGATAACGAGATCGAACTTTTTGCGGCTCAGCGGGCCCGGGTCCATTACCGTGACGTTACGCGCGTAGTTCTCGATCTTCAGCATCCTGCTGACACCGAACAGTGAAGAGCCGCAGCTGACGATGATATCAGCGTACCGGTTGACCGCATTATCATAACTTTCCGCATCAAGCGCCCATCTCAAAAAGCCCATCCGGCCCTGGAAGTTATTGACGAAGAATGGGCTGAGCGCGTTAAAGACCGTTTTTCGAGCTTTGTTCCTGAAATTTATGCGAACGACTTCCGCTTCAATATATTCGGGCGCGTACCCTTCATCCTCCCGGAAGCGCCTCATCTGCTTCACGACGGCAAGAGATTGTTTGAGGTGCCCCTTCTTGCCGTCATCGAGCACCATGACCTTCCTGAGAGGGGTCACTTTCCATCTCTTGTGCACCCAGAACCACTGATCGGGATGGTCGCGGACATGCTTTTCCAGCAACCTGCTGTATTCCTCCATGTAGGGGATTATGTCATCATCCTCGCCTATTTTCATGGGCTGTTCCAGCACAAGCTCATGATACGGGCCTTTTTTCCTGTGTATGAACGCCGGCAGTACCCACGCCCCGCTCTTCTGGGCGAACCGGTACGGGCCCGTAACAGTGGATGCCGGGCGGCCGAAAAAATCTATGAGTTCGCCGCTGGAGCCGGCGTTCTGGTCCGCGAGAAGACCCAGGCTCTTGCCCTCATGCAGCACGCGGAAGATCTTCTTTATATCAAGCCCCTTGCGTATCACGACGTTGCCTTTGGCCTCGCGCATCCCGTTAAAAAGCTCATTGACCCTTTGCATCTTCTGGTCCCTCGCGATGATATGCATCGGGAACCCTTTTATCACGCTGGCCGCTATGCTCAGTTCCCAGCTCCCGAAATGGGCGGAAACCAGTATCATCCCGTTCGGGTTCTTCGCGGCTTCCACTATTCTTTCAAAATTGATGATATCCACGTATTTTTCCACGAACCGGTCGTCCACCTTGGTAAGCAGCATTATGTCCGCGATAGTACGGCCCAGGTGTTTGTACACCTTTTTCGTCAGGCGCTTGATCTCGGCGGGGCTCTTTTCCGAGCTGAACGCCGCTTTCAGGTTGGCATACGTTACCCTCTGCCTTTTCCCGCTCAGGACGTACGCGAGTGACCCCAGGCCGCTCGCAAGCCACAGGCTGAACCGCATCGGCAAAAAATGCAGTATCCGGTTCAGCGCTTTAACCGCGTAAGACGCTATCAAGTCCAGAAACAAGATCCTCCTTTCCGCTTACTATATCCATAACGACGTTAAGGATGAATAATTTGTCCTCTATGCCCGAAAGATCCAGCTTTTTTATCTTCACATAATCTTTTTTTGTCACTATTATCATTTCGGCGTCCTTTTCCGCGCAACCGGCGGATATCCTGTTGATATCATTCTGACCGTACGCGTAATGGTCAGTATGATCGAACCGTAACACGACGGCGGCGCCTGCCGCCTCTACCAGGGACGCGAAATAGTCCGGGTCGACTATGCCGCTCGCGAGGCAGACCTTTTTGCCCTTAAGGCTCTCCACGGGGTAAGCCGATCCCGTGACGTCCGTGAGGAACGTCGGCTTATGCCTCGATAGTATCACGCGCCTGCCCGGGGCGATGCTTTCCAGACGGTCCCTGACTTTCGCGAGCGAGGCCTCATCGGCCCTGTCCGCCTTGGTTATAACGAAAATGTCCGCTCTCCTTACCGAAGATACGGGTTCCCGCAATATCCCGCGGGGAAAAAGGCACCCGTTCCCGAAGGGCGAAGTACCGTCCAAAAGAAGCACGTTCACGTCCCTTGCCACCCGCCTGTGCTGGAACCCGTCATCGAGTATCAGCACATCGCTTCCTTCCCGCAGGGCCCGGCGCGCGCTTCTTACGCGGTCCTGTCCCACTATGACCGGGACGTCCGCCAGTTCATCCTTTATCATCCTGCATTCATCTCTGCCGTAGCCTCTCGTGAGCACGGCCGGTTTTCTCGCACAGGAAAGAAAATGCTCCGCCAGGTATATCGACATCGGCGTCTTGCCCGTACCGCCCAGCGTTATGTTCCCCACACTGATGACGGGCACGTCCATCTTATGCGTCTTTCTCATGCCGGAGGCATAGCTCCAGTCGACGATCCTTATGCCCGCGGCATAGAACCAGGAAAGAACACGCAAGACCCCTTTCACAACAAGGGCCGTTGGCCCCTTGCGTTCATCCTTCATCAGCGATAACACGTACGATCTGAATGACATTGCCAGTAAAAATATATTCTGGGGACATGTTTGGGCACCTACATAACGTCTACGACAAACGTGTCCCCAGAACCTCAGTAATGTATGGTTCCATTTTTCTTATAGTTCTACTAATCGCTCCCGAATTCCGTTCGATGACCTTTCTCGCGTTAGCGCTTATCCTTTTTCTTTTTTCCGGATCACGCAAAAGTTCCCGCGCCACCGATCTCAGCTGTTCCACGTTCTCCACTCCGACAGCGGCATCATTCTCCAGAAAGATATCGGCCACTTCCCTGAAGTTATACATGTTGGGCCCGAAAAGCACCGTCTTGCCCCAACTTGCTCCTTCTATCGGGTTCTGTCCGCCTTTTCTGGCCAGACTACCTCCGACGAATATCAGTGTCGCAACGCTATATATATCCTTCAGATGCCCTATCGTATCCACCAGCACCACATCCACTTCGGAAGTGGCGCCTTGTTCAACCCCGGGGGTTGAAAGTATCTCGGAAAAAAGGCGGTATTTCATGCCTGACCTCTCGAGAAAAGCTCTGACAACATCCGTCCTTTCGACGTGCCGGGGAGCAAGTACTAGCTTCAGGTCGGGATACTTTCCTTTGAGTTCACCGTAAACGTCTATTATCTCCTTTTCCTCGGGGGAATGCGTGCTCCCGGCCACAACGACCCTGTCTTCACGGCCAAATCCAAGGTACTCGCCGCTGAATGCGCCGGACGAGGCCGAGCCGGCAGGATCGTCGAACTTCATATTGCCCGTGACAAAGACCTTTTCCCCCGGGGCACCGAGCGTCTTGATCCTTTCGGCGTCCCTTTCCGTCTGCATGCAGAAACAGTCGACGCATTTCAGGATGCGTTCCGTTACGAACTTTATCCTGCCGTAATTCGTGAAAGAAGAATCGGATATCCTGCCGTTGGCCAGGATGATCGGCACGTCCTTGCGGTTGAGCTGCCGCAGAAGGTTCGGCCAAAGCTCCGTTTCCATCATCACGTACACCGACGGGTGCACAAGAGCCACGACCCGGGACACGATCACGCTTATATCCAGAGGATAATAGAATATCGCGTCGACCACGCCCTCGCCCGCCTTACGGATCATCTTATTACCGGTCTTCGTCGTGGTGGAAACTATGACAGAAGTGCCCGGACACGTCTTCTTTATCCCCGAGGCGAGCCGCGCCGCGAGCTGCGCCTCTCCCACGCTGACCGCGTGTATCCAGACGGGCCTTTCCAGCTTCTTTACGCTATCCGGCAGAACGCCGAACTTCTGGGGGAAATCCCCGTGAAGCTTTCCCTTTACCAGAAGATAAGGAACGTACAAAGCCGCGAAAACCAGAAAAACAAGATCATACAGTAACTGCATATCGTTTCGATCTATGCGCGGGGGTGCGCTTTCGAATAGATCTCCTTGATCCGCTGCGTCCCGAGGTGCGTATAGATCTGGGTGGTCGACAGGTTCTTGTGCCCCAAAAGTTCCTGCACGCTCCTCAGATCCGCTCCATTGTTAAGCATATGGGTCGCGAACGAATGCCTTATTGAATGAGGGGATATCTTCTGCTCTATACTGCACTGCCTTATATATTTATCTATTATACGCCTCACGCTCCTGTCGGTAAGCCGCTTGCCGTTCTTGTTAAGGAAGAGCGCCTGCTGCGCAGCGGACCGCTGACTTTTCCTCTCGTCGATATAACTGCGTATGGCCCTCTGGGCCTCTTTTCCCAGTAGAGTTATGCGTTCTTTCTTTCCTTTACCCCTGACCTTTACCGCGCCGGCGATAAGATCGACCTCATCGGTATCGATCCCCACGAGCTCGCTTACGCGTATACCGGTGGAATACAGGACCTCCAGTATGGCCCTGTCTCTCAGTCCCAGAAGGCTGTCCAGCGGGGGGGCGGTGATCAGCTTCAGTGTCTTGTCCGCGTCGAGGAACTCCGGTAATTTCTTATCAAGTTTAGGGGTGAATATCCCCTCGGTGGGGTTCCTCGTGATGTGTTTGTCCCTGAAAAGAAAACGGAAGAACGACCTGATCGCGCCCAGTTTCCTCACAACGGTCCTCTTGGAACAGTTCCTGTGCTTGAGCTCCGCGAGGAAACGCCTTATATCGAGATGGGTCACCTTCTTCGGTTCCTTATCTTTAAGGAACCCGGCAAGCTCCAGGAGGTCCGTCCTGTAACCGCGCAGCGTGTGCTCCGAATAGTTCTTCTCGACCTCAAGATATTTGATGAATTTCCCGACGAAACGTTCCATCGTTATCCTGTCTCCACCTGCTCGGCTTCGTTGTCGTTGTCCTCTCCCGGCTGCGGCAGTTTTCTGGTCGTGTAAGTACATTTCGGATAGTTAGTGCACCCGAAGAAAACACCCCTGCGGGATTTGCGTTCCACCAGCTCTCCGTCGCATCCTTCCATGGGGCACTTGACCCCGCTGGTTATGGATTTGGCGTTCTTGCAGGCCGGGAAACCCGAACAGCTCAGGAAACGGCCGCGCCTGCCCCACTTTATCACCATGGGCCTTCCGCATTTCTCGCATACCTGGTCGGTCTTTATCTCCTGGCGTTTCACGCTCTTCATCCGTTCCCTGGCTTCCTCGAGCTTTTTAGAAAAAGGCGCGTAAAAATCCTTGAGGACCTGGACCCAGCCGATATTGCCTTCCTCGACACCGTCAAGTTCGCTCTCCATTTTAGCGGTGAACTCCTCGTCCACGATGTCGGAAAAGTTCTCGACAAGCAGCTTGTTCACCAGTTCGCCAAGCTCGGTCGGCTGCAGGTATTTGCCGACGCGTTTTATGTAATTACGGTTGACGACCGTACGTATGATGGGAGCGTACGTGGATGGCCTGCCTATCCCTTTTTCTTCCAGTATCTTCACGAGCGAAGCGTCCGAATAACGCGGAGGCGGTTTAGTGAAATGCTGCTCCGGCACTAATTCCTTAAGGTCCAGGGCCTCCGCCTTCTCGAGAGGAGGCAGCTCTTCTATCTCCTCTGCGTTTTCGCCGCCTTCCCTGTACACGCGCAAGAATCCGTCGAAGATCAGGTGGCCGCCCCCCGCTCTGAACCTGTAGTCACCGGCATCGATATTCACCGACAGCACTGAATACAGGGCGCTCGTCATCTGGCTCGATAGAAACCTGTTCCATATGAGGGTATAAAGCTTGAGTTCATCCGGACTGAGATACTTGGCCACTTTCTGCGGGTGCCTCAGCGGAAGCGTCGGCCGTATGGCTTCATGGGCCTCTTGTGCTCTTTTCTTGGACTTGTACTTAGGGGGTGTTGCGGGACGATATTTTTCCCCGTATTTGTCCACTATATATTCACGGACCTCTTTTTGCGCGTCGTTCGATACACGCACGGAATCCGTGCGCATGTACGTGATGAGACCTTCGCTGCCTTCGGGCCCGAGCTCCACGCCCTCGTACAGCGTTTGCGCCACGCGCATGGTCTTGCTGGCGGAAAAGTTCAGCTTGTTGAACGCGTCCTGCTGGAGAACGGAAGTGGTATAAGGGGACCTTGGATGGCTTTTTTTGTCTTTCCTGTTTATATCGGTGACGATGAAATCCGCTTTTTTCAGGTCCTCTACTATTTCATCCGCCTTTTTCTTGTCGGACACCTGTATCTTTTCGCCCTTATATTTGGCGAGCTTTGCCTTGAAGGGCGGATACTCGCCTTTCTTCTTTTTAAGTATGGCGTCCACGCTCCAGTATTCCTGCGGTTTGAACTTTCGTATCTGGTCTTCCCTTTCCGCTATGAGCCGCACCGCCACTGACTGCACCCTGCCCGCGCTCAGGCCCCTGGTAACCTTTCCCCACAGGAGCGGGCTCAGCGAATAGCCTACTATCCTGTCCATTATCCTTCTGGCCTGCTGGGCGTTCACCTTGTTCATGTCCAGGTCCCCCGGATGTTCAAAAGCTTCTCTTACCGCCTTCTCGGTGATCTCCTCGAAGCTCACTCTGTATACTCCGATGGACTTCTTCTGGAGCTGGTTCCGCAGATGCCAGCATATGGCTTCGCCTTCACGATCCGGGTCCGCCGCCAGGTATATGGCCTCTACGTCTTTCGCTTCCTTTTTTAGAGAGCTCAGATATTTTTTCCGGCCTTTCATGATGGTGTATTCCGGCTTGAAGTCCTTATCGAAATCCACGCCCATCTTATCCTCGGGCAGGTCCACTATATGCCCCATGCTCGCCAGGACCTTGTAATCTTTCCCCAGGATCTTGTTTATAGTTTTGGACTTGGCCGGTGACTCCACTATCACCAGGTATTTACTGCCCTTAAACCCGGCCTTCACGATTTTCGAAGCCTTTGCGGTCGTCGCCGGTTTAGCCGTTTTAGCGGTCTTTTTCTTGGCTGACATATAGTTCCGCTCCTTTTTAGAGTATTGAGTTTTGAGTATCACGTATCGAGTATCGGGATCCGGCCTCGGCCTTCACAAAACCCTTGATCTCCATCCTGAGAAGCTCCTCTGCCAATTCGCTCAGATCGATATTCGTAAGTTCCGAAATAAGATCTATATGTGCCGGGCCTTTCTCCAGCGCATCAAGGACCTTAAGCCCGTTTTTCCCGATCTTTCGCCGGTGTTCCCTGCGGTTTTCTTCGGTTTCACCCTTACCCCTGAGACCCGAGACCTGGAACCTGCGACCCGGATCAAGGTCCTCCAGAATATCATCGGCGCTCATCACAAGCTTCGCGCCGTTCTGTATAAGCTCGTTAGTGCCTCCTGATGTAAGGGAATCCGCCCTTCCCGGAACGGCGAAGACCTCTCTTCCCTGGTCGAGAGCGAGATCCACGGTTATCATGGCCCCGCTTTTCCTTGTCGCTTCCACTACGACCACGCCTTTCGCCATGCCGCTTATTATCCTGTTCCTTCTCGGAAAATTACCTCTTTCAGGAAACGTATCCGAAGTGTATTCGGTCAGTACCGCCCCGCTCTCGCATATGGCGGAAAAAAGCTTCCCGGACCCGGGAGGATAGACGTGCCCGAACCCGCTTCCCATGACCGCGACCGTACGCCCTCCGGCCCTGAGCGCGCCCCTGTGCGCGGCCGAGTCTATGCCTCTTGCCATGCCGCTTATAACGGTAACGCCTTTCACGGCAAGAGCGAAGGCAAGCTGTTCCGCCATCTGAAGGCCGTACAACGAACAGCGTCTTGACCCTACAATGGCCACCGCGTTCGCCTCATCCCCCTGGAGCTTCCCTTTACAAAAAAGGACCGCCGGAGGATCGTATATATCCATGAGGACCTCAGGATATCCCCGTGTGCCGTAACACAGCAGGGTGATACCTTCTTTTTCGATATATTCCAGTTCCTCCGCTAATTTACGGGAATCCCTTGCCGCTTTTACCGCGGCCGTATCGGAAAAACGTCCGCCCGTCAGCTCCGCCAGGCGACGCGCCGGCATCGTGAACACCTCCTCGGTGTCATCTACGTCCCTGAGGATCTTAACTATGCTTCTGGCGCCGAGCCCCTTCGTAAGAGCGAGCGCCATTATGTCACGATCAACCTTATCCAACGCTCTTCCTTTTGAACTTTCCCTTTCTTACCATCTCCAGGAATATCTCCGTAACACGGGGATCGAACTTGCGCCCCTTTTCGTTCTCCATTATCGCCATGGCTTCCTTTCTGGAGAAACCCCTGCGGTACGGGCGATCCGCAGTAAGGGCCTCGAACACGTCCGCCACGGTCAGCACCCTTGACTCCAGCGGTATATTCTCTCCTCTGACGCCGTTCGGGTAGCCGCTGCCGTCGTAATTCTCATGGTGGTTCGACATTATAGGTATTATCTCGTCGAGGAAGTTCACCATGCTCACTACCTCGGACCCCCATCGGGGATGTTTTTTGATCTCGTCGAACTCTTCCTTGGTAAGCCTTCCCTCCTTGAAAAGTATCCTTTCGTCGATCGCGAGCTTCCCCAGGTCATGGAGGAGCGCGGCGATCTTGAGCCTTTCTATTTTCACCTTGCTCAGCCCTATCCTTTTGCCCAAGGCCACGGCGAACCTCATGACCCTGACGGAATGTTCGGCCGTCTCGGGGTCACTGTGCCTCGAAGCGCCGAACAATGTCTCGACTATCTCCTTGTACGCCTTTTCGAGTTTCCTCCGGGTAGGTGCGTGTATCTTTACCTTCCGGTCGAAACTGTATTTACCCTCGCGGCCTATGAACATGAAAAGATCGGACCGTTTCTGCCTCAGGGGGATGCCGATCCAGTACATGTACTTTTCGCGGCCTTTCGATCTCACGGTGGTCTCGAACATGCAAAGGGTCTTGCTTTTTCTTATGTTCGCGAACACGCCTCTTATGACCTTGTTCCATGGCTCCGGTATAATGCTCCGTATCCAATCTTTCCCGATGATAGACTTTTCCGAAACGCGGAAAAGTTCACGGTACCTGCTGTTCACGAACACCACGCGCGCCTTCGCGTCGGAGACCATCACGGAAGCGTCCATGTTCTCTATCAGCTTCCCGAAGAACAGCCCCCACAGGATCCTGTTCCGGTCGGTCTTTTTAGCTTTCTTTCCGCTCATCTTCTTTTTCATCCGCCATTAACCCCTTTATCAATTTCACCACCCCGTTAACATCCAGGTCGGCCGTGTTGATGTGAATATCGGCCTTTTCGTAAAAAGGGCTCCGGTACTCCATCAGTTCCTCGATCCGCTTTTTCGGGTCCTCCACGTTCAAAAGCGGCCTGTGCCCGTGCTTTACCGTGCGCTCATAAATAGTATCAAGGTCGGCCCAGAGACAAATGATAACGCCGTTCTTCCTCAAGTTCTCGATGTTCTTTTCGTCCAACACCACCCCGCCTCCGGCGTCTATCACCTGGTCCGCCTTTTCGCCGATCTGGCCTACGACCTCTTTCTCCACTTTGCGGAAATAAGGCTCTCCCTGGTCCTTGAAAATATCCTTGATGGGCTTCTTCTCCCTGGCTTCTATCAGGTCATCGGTGCTCACGTATTTCATGCCAAGGTCCCTTGCCAGGGCTTTCGCGACCACCGTCTTCCCCGTTCCCATAAACCCCACAATCGTTATATTTTTCATAATAATATATTCTGGGGACACGTCTGGTCGTCTACATGGCATTTACACAGACGTGTCCCCAGAACCTCCGTTTTGTCAATCTACATGGCATTTACACAGACGTGTCCCCAGAACCTCCGTTACCTTTCTTTCAGCGTCTCCATGTACGCGTCGTAATTCCTCCGCATCTCGCCTATCGAGTCCCTGCCGAACTTGTCCAGGAACGCCGAGGCCAGCTCTATCGCCACGGAGGCTTCCGCGACCACCGCGCAGGCGGGCACGGCCGCGACATCGGCACGCTCTACCGCAGCTTTCGCCTTTTTCCCGGTGTCGACATCAACCGACGCCAGGGGTTTTCCAAGAGTGGCTATGGGCTTCATGAAACCCCTGACCACCACGGGCGCCCCGTTCGTCAGTCCGCCTTCTATTCCACCGGCATTGTTCGAGCCTCTGGTAAAAGTCCCCGTCTTCTCGTCATACCCTATCGGGTCATGCGTTTCGGAACCCTTCATGGAAGAACACTCTATGCCGCTGCCGATAGACACGGCTTTGACGGCCGGTATGGACATCACCGCGCGGGCAAGCGCCCCGTCCATCCTCTTGTCCCACTGTGCATAACTGCCCAGCCCCGGCGGTACCCCCTCAGCGACTATCTCAAACGCGCCCCCGAGAGTGTCACCGGCTTCCCCGGCCTTGTCTATCTCTTTCTTCATGGCCTCAGCCGCTTTCTTGTCGGCGCACCTCACGTCGGAGGTCTCGGCCGACTTGCGGATCTGGGCGACTGAAAGGCTTCCCGGGGCGGCTTTGACGGAACCGATAGCGGTCACGTGGCCGGCCACCTCTATCCCCAGCTCCCTGAGGAGTATCTTGGCCACGGCTCCCGCTGCCACGCGCGCTGCCGTTTCACGGGCACTGGCCCTTTCGAGCACGTTCCTGGCATCGGAAAAACCGTGCTTGAGCATGCCCGCAAGGTCCGCATGCCCGGGCCTCGGACATTTTATATCGGCAAGGTCCTCGATCTTGTAGTCCTTATTTTCTATGAGCATGGCGACGGGGCTGCCGATCGTTATCCCCTTGCGGGAGCCGGATATTATCTCCGCCTTGTCGCTCTCGATCCGCATGCGGCCTCCCCTGCCATAGCCGGTCATTCTCCTGGCAAGCTCCCCGTTGATGAAATTTTCATCAAGCTTGATGCCGGCTGGTACGCCGTCAAGAATGGCCACGAGACCCTTCCCGTGTGATTCTCCTGCAGTCATGTACCTGAGCATGGTCAACTCCTTTTCCATTTATACATCGGGTGTATAATACACCCGATGTATAGTTAAAACACGAACAAATGATCCAGTATCTTATATCCGTAAAAAAGACTGATAAGCGCGCCGAGCGCCAGATACGGCGCGTAAGGTATCGCGTCCTTCTGTCTCCTGAATTTCATGAAAAGACCTATACCCAGCCCCAGCACGGGCGCGATAAAGAACGTAAGAAGCACCAGCTTCCACCCGAGCAAAGCCCCGATCATGGCCATCAGCTTCATGTCCCCGCCGCCCAGCGCTTCCCTGCGAAATATGAGTTCACCCACGACGCCGAGCAGGAACATGCTTCCTCCGCCGGCCAGTATACCGAACACCGAATCGACGAAAGACGCCAGGTAAGAAACGGAACCGTCCAGCCTGAACACGGTCATCAGCACCGCCGCTACCGCTATGCCCGGCACCGTTATCACGTCGGGTATTTCCTGGTGCTCGATATCGATAAAAACGACGGTTATCAAAGCGCACGTGAAAAGCCCGTACACAAAGAACTCGGCGCTGAAAGTAAAATAATATAAGAGGAGCATACCGCTCAGGGCGGTGATGAGCTCCACTATAAAATACCTCACCGGGATGTGGTCACCGCAATGACGGCACCTGTTCTTCAGGACCACATAACTTATTAAAGGAATGTTGTCATACCACAGTATGGGATGCTTGCAGCCCGGACAATGGGAAGGCGGCCAGATTATCGACTTCCCGAGCGGGAGCCTGTAGATGCAGACGTTCAGAAAACTTCCTACACAAGCCCCAAGAATAAATGCAAGAAAATACCCCATCTACCTCTTCTTCAACTCCTCCAGGGCCGCTTCTTTCATGACCTTTTTAACCTCGTCAAAAGGCATTCCCGTCCAGATCTCAAAGGCCTTGGCGCCCTGATTCACGAGCATGCCAAGCCCGCCGGAAGCGACCAGTCCCTTTTCTTTCGTTTTCTTCACCAGTTCCGTCTCGCGGGCGTACACCAGGTCATAGACCACCGCCCCGTCCTTCAGATGAGCGACGTCCACGGGGGAAGGATCCCCTTCTTTCGTACCGAGCGGTGTAGCGTTCACGACAAGATCGCATTTGGCGACGTTCACGGCCACATCGGCCGCGTCTTCAATAGCGAACAGCTTGACGCCTGAATCTCTGAAATGCTTTTCAAAATCATCTTTTAGAGCATTAAGAGCCGCCTTCGATATATCGTGGACATATATCCTTTTAGGTCTTTTTTCTTCGCGAAAAGCCAGATAAAGTGCTATTGCCCTGCCGGCTCCGCCTGCTCCGAAAATAAAAACATCTTTTCCCTTCGGGGCGAACCCGGTGTCATCCTCGAGAGAGGAACAAAAACCCTCGACATCGGTGTTGTACCCGGTAATATTTTCATCCTCCACTCTTACCGTATTCAAAGCTCCCGCTATTTTCACGAATTTCTTATACTTTGCCCCAAGAGGCGCTCCTTTTCCCTTGACCGCGACCTCCGGCCGCGACAACGCTTGTTTTACCCTTTCTTTATAAGGCACTGTAACATTGAAACCGCTTATCTCTCCGGCACGGACCCTGCTCTCGATAAAATCAACAAGATCTTCTTCTGTTTCCACATCAAAAAGAACATACTCCGCCTGTATCCCGAAACGCCTGAACGCGGCATTATGCATCGCGGGGGACAGGGAATAACCTATGTTCTTTCCCAGAAGGCCGTATAGCTTTTTCCCTTCCGCCATCGTATCCCTTTAAAGAGGCCAAAGGCCTGAACGCCGGGGAATACCCTTAAAGATGTCTTATCCCAGACGCCAGGCCCCCTGGACCCTGTTACGTTATTTTCCGCTTTTTTTTCTTTGCTTCAGTTTTTTCTTTCTCAGCGCCAGGCGGTTTATAGCGTTCACATAGGCCAGGACGCTCGCCTCGATGATGTCCGTGCTCGAGCCCCTGCCTATCACGACCTCGTCACGGAAAGCCACCTTCACGCTGACCTCTCCCAGCGCGTCCTTCCCGCTGGTGACCGCGTTCACCTTGTAATCCATGAGCTTTCCCTTGTGCCCTACCGCCTTGTCGATCGTTTTAAAACACGCATCTATGGGGCCGTCACCGGTAGCGGACGCTTTTACGGGTTTTTTGTCTTTCACGAGTTCTACGCTCGCCAGCGGCACTATCTTGTTGCCGCTCGTCACCTGAAAGTTGCGGAGCTTGTAATCTTCGGGAATGGTCGCCAGCTCATCTTCGACGATCGTAGCCAGGTCCTCGTCGAAGACCTTCCTTTTTTTATCGGCGAGGGCCTTGAAACGCGTGAACGCCTGGTTAAGTTCCTTCTCCGAAAGCGAATATCCCAGCTCCTTCAACCTCGCTGAAAAGGCGTGCCTGCCCGAGAGCTTGCCGAGGACTATCTTGCTCCCCTTGAAGCCCACATCCTGGGGTTTGATGATCTCGTAAGTAACTCTTTTTTTGAGCACACCGTCCTGGTGGATACCGGATTCGTGGGCGAACGCGTTATCCCCTATTATGGCCTTGTTCGGCTGCACGGTGATACCCGTCAGCTTGCTCACCAGACGGCTTGTCTTATACAGCTCCCTGGTATTGATGTTCGTGATGAGGCCCCCATACATGTCCCTGCGCATGTTAAGTCCCATAACGATCTCTTCAAGCGAGGCGTTGCCCGCCCTCTCGCCAAGGCCGTTAATGGTACACTCCACCTGCCGCGCACCGTTCATAACAGCCGCGAGCGAGTTGCTCACGCCGAGCCCCAGGTCGTTGTGACAATGCACACTGATGATAGCCTTGTTTATATTGGGGACTGTCTCCATCAGGTAGCCTATCAGGTCGCCGAACTCCTGGGGTATGGAATACCCCACCGTGTCCGGTATGTTGACAGTCGTCGCCCCCGCCGCTATAACAGATTCCGTGACCTGCGCGAGGAAATCCCTCTCGGTCCTGGAAGCGTCCTCGGGCGAGAACTCGACGTCCGGCAGTTTCTTCCGGGCGTACTTCACCGCTTCCACGGAGGCCTTGAGTATCTCGTCCTTCGCTTTCCTCAACTTGTACTTCATGTGTATCTTGGAGGTGGCGAGAAAAACATGGATCCTCGGCCGCCTTGCTTTCTTCACCGCCTCATAAGCGTCGTCTATATCCCGTTTGGTCGCGCGCGCCAGGCCGCAGATCACGGGTTTGGTGACATGTTTGCTCACTGTCTTTACGGCTTCGAGATCACCGGGGCTTGTCCTCGGGAAACCCGCTTCGATAATATCCACACCGAGCTTTTCCAGCTGGTAAGCTATCTTGAGTTTCTCGTTGGTGGTAAGACTGGCGCCGGGGGTCTGTTCCCCGTCCCTCAGCGTCGTATCGAATATCAGGACCTTGTTTTTTTTCATGTCATTTCCTTTTCTCAGAAGACAGAAGTCAGATGTCAGAAATCAGATATTAGGTGTTTGGTGTTAGATATTAGTTATTAGTTTTTAGTTCTTAGTCGTACAACTCATAACTCATAACTAACAACTCAACACTTGATACTTGTTACTTTATCCTTTATCCTTGTTACTTGTCTCTGTCCTCTGTCATCTGTCCTCTACTACATCCACGGCATCATGCCGCGAAGTTCTTCGCCGATCTTTTCTATCTCGTGCATCTTTTCGTCTTCCGTGATCTTGTTGTACTTCGGCCGCCCGCTCTGGTTCTCTTTTATCCACTCTTCGGCGAACTCGCCCGACTGTATCTCCTTGAGTATCTTTTTCATCTCCTTGCGCGTATCGGCGTTGATGACCCGTTTACCCCTGGTGATGTCGCCGTATTCCGCCGTATCGGAGACCCTCTTCCTCATGCCGTAGATACCGTACTTGTAAATAAGGTCCGTTATCAGCTTGAGCTCGTGCAGGCATTCGAAGTAAGCTATCTCCGGCTGGTACCCCGCTTCGACAAGCGTGTCGAAACCGGCCTTTATCAGTTCCGAAGCGCCGCCGCAAAGCACCGTCTGCTCCCCGAAAAGATCGGTCTCCGTTTCTTCCTTGAACGTGGTCTCGATCACGCCGGCCCTTGTTCCGCCGATGGCCTTGGCGTACGCCAGGGCCTTGTCCCTGGCCCGGCCCGAATAATCCTGGAAAACAGCGATAAGGCACGGCACTCCCTTGCCCTGTTCGTACATCTCGCGGACCAGGGCGCCCGGGCCTTTGGGCGCGACCATGAACACGTCCACGTTCCCCGGCGGGACTATCTGCTTGAAGTGTATATTGAACCCGTGAGAGAACGCCAGCGCGTTGCCTTCCGAAAGGTTCGCCTCTATACAGCTCGCGTATACCTTAGCCTGAACGTGATCCTGGGTCAGTATCTGGATTATATCAGCCTGCTTAGCGGCCTCTTCCGCGGCGAGGACCTCAAAACCGTCCTTTACGGCCAGCTCGTGGTTCGGCGTCCCTTCCAGCTCGCTTACCACGACGCTGATACCGCTGTCCCTCAGGTTAAGGGCCTGGCCGCGTCCCTGTATGCCGTAACCTATGATGGCGACCTTGAGGTCTTTGATCAGGTCCAGATCAGCGTCTTCGTCATAATACATCTTTGCCATTTTTCCCCCTTTGATATTTACTTTTGAACGTCCGACTGCAGGGCTATCTTGCCGGTCCTCACTATCTCCAATATCCCGTAAGGACGCAAAAGCTCCACAAGCGCCTTTATCTTGTGTTCGTCACCGGATTCCTCCACGGTAAGGAATTTCTTGCCCACATCTATGACCTCGGCCCCGGTGGAATCCACGACCTGGACTATCTTCTCCCGGGTCTTCGTGTTCTCCGCTTTCACCTTGATAAGTATAAGTTCCCTGTCCACGTACTCGCCTCCCGTGAGGTCCTGTACCCGTATGACGTTTATCAGCTTGTTCAGCTGTTTCTTTACCTGCTCCAGTATCTTTTCGTCCGCTTCGACGACTATGGTCATGCGTGAAACCGACGGGTCTTCCGTTTCACCGACCGCGAGCGAATCGATATTGAAACCTCTAGCGCTGAAAAGGCCCGCTATCCTCGCGAGCACGCCGAACTTATTCTCGACCAAAGCTGATATTACGAACTTGGACATGGCTCACTCCTCTGTCTTCTGAAATTACGCCAACCCGTGTATCATATTGTTGATGGTGCCGCCGGCCGGGACCATCGGAAAGACGTTCTCGTCTCTTTCCACGACAAAATCCATGACCACGGGGCCTTTTTCCTTTATGGCGGCCTTGATAGCCTTTTTCACGTCAGCTTTCTTCGTGATCCTCATGCCTTTAGCTCCGTAACTTTCGGCAAGCTTCATGAAATCAGGGCACGTCGTGCATCTTTCCTCGCCAAGGATCGTGAAAGCGTAACGTTTATCGAAGAACAGTTCCTGCCACTGCCGGACCATACCGAGACACCCGTTATTCAGTATCGCTATCTTGACGGGTATCTTATTGATAACGGCCGTGGCCAGTTCCTGGATGTTCATCTGGATGCTCCCGTCCCCCGCTATATCGAATACCACGCTGTCGGGCCTTCCGACCTGCGCGCCGATAGCGGCGGGAAAACCGTATCCCATCGTGCCCAGGCCGCCGCTCGAAAGCCAGGTCCTGGGCTTCGTGTAAGTGAAATACTGAGCCGCCCACATCTGGTTCTGGCCGACCTCGGTGCTGATGATAACGTTCTTATCCCTGGTCAGCCTGCATATCTCCTCTATAACGTATTGCGGGCGGAGCTTGCCGTCGTCTTTATACTTGAGCGGCAGATCTTTTTTCCACTTCTTTATTTTCCCGTGCCAATCCTTGTAGCTGCCTTGTTTGACGTGTTTCAGCAGCTCTTTGAGGATATCCTTAGCGTCGCCGATCACGGGGATATCGACCTGCACGTTCTTGCTGACGCTGGCCGGGTCTATATCAATATGCACGATCATCGCGTGAGGCGCGAAGGTGTCTATCCTCCCGGTGACGCGGTCGTCGAACCTGGCTCCGATGGCGATTATCAGATCCGCGTCCTGTACCGCGTGGTTCGCGTAGGCCGTACCATGCATCCCCAGCATGCCCAGGCTCAGGGGATCGTCCTCCGGAAAACTGCCCAAACCCATCAACGTAGTGGTGACAGGTATATTGGCCTTTTTCGCCAGCTTAGTAAGCTCTCCGCTCGCCTCGGAAAGTATGACCCCTCCGCCCACGTAAAGTATGGGCTTTTTGCTTTTCGCGATAGCTCTGGCTATCTTCTTTATCTGGCCTATATGCCCTTTATACGTGGGTTTGTATCCCTTTATGTCCACCGACTTGGGATATCTGAACTCGGCCTCATGCAGCTGGACATCCGACGGCAGGTCTATGAGCACGGGGCCGGGCCTGCCGGTCCTCGCGATGTGGAACGCCTCCTTGACCACCTTAGCCAGCTCTTTAACGTCTTTCACAAGATAGTTGTGCTTTGTTATAGGACGGGTGATACCCACTATGTCCGCCTCCTGAAACGCATCGTTACCTATCAAGGTGGACTTGACCTGGCCGGTGATCGCGACAATGGGTATGGAATCCATGTGCGCCGTCGCTATACCCGTAACAAGATTGGTAGCCCCGGGCCCCGATGTAGCCAGACACACCCCTACCTTACCGGTAGCACGGGCGTACCCATCGGCCGCGTGGACCGCTCCCTGCTCGTGACGCGTCAGGATAAAATTGATATTCTTCTCCTTGAAGAGCTTATCCCCCAGCGTAAGAACGGAGCCTCCCGGGTAACCAAAAATAACTGAAACCCCTTCCTCGCAAAGGCTTTTAACCATTATCTCAGCACCAGTAAGTTTAGCCATGATCCCTCTCTTTGCCATCATATAATAGTCATTTCCTATATATTATAATCAACATGTCCGTATATGTTCAATAAGTATATAACACTTGTAAAGGTTTTGTCAAGAAACAGGTTTCAAGTCACAGGTTGCAGGTTCCAGGTCGCGGATTCCAGGCTTTTTAGAACCGCTTGCCGGAAACAATGCAGTTTCTTGCCCAAGTTTTCATATCTATTAAACAACGACTCGAATAATTCCCTTTGTTTTAGCGAACTGGTATCAAATAATAACTGAAGATGTTCTTTTGTTTCATCAACAGAAGCAAGCGCATATGTAAGGTATTTTACATATTCAAGTTTATATTTTTTCCGGCCAAAACCTTCCACGATCAAAGCAGGAATAGATTTCGAAGATCTTCTAACCTGACTTCCCCCTTCATACACTTCAAATCTAGGCAATCTTTTCAACGTCATTTCGTGTATTTCAACTGCCAGCTTATGGGAAAGGTCATATATTTCCAAATTTTGATAACTTTGCATAATATATCAAAACTCCTCGCCTGACTTGCGACTTGTGACTTGCGACCTGCGACTTGCGACCTGCGACTTGTGATACACACACATATATAGACACCTTTTTTCATTTTTTCTTGAAAATAACTTAAAACTTGGGGCTTGCAACTTGGCGCCTGAGACTTGCGACCTGCGACTTGAGACCTGAGACCTGCGACCTGCGACTTGATCAATTTCTATAAACGCGGGGGACCCTGTCGGTCACGGAAGAAAGTATTTCGTAAGGGATAGTGCCGGCAAGCTTGGCTATTTTCTCTATAAGGATCTCCGCCTCGCCCTGCCTGCCCACCAGTACGACCTCATCCCCCACCCTGACGCCCTTGATATTGCCGACGTCGAGAAGCGTCTGGTCCATGGTCACCATGCCCACGACCCTCACGTACTGGCCTCTTACAAGCGCTTCGGCCTTGTTCGAAAGGATCCTTCCGTACCCGTCCGCGTACCCTATCGGTATCGTGGCAATCCTGGTATGCCTCTGGGTAATATATGTACGGCCGTAGCTTATGGACCTGCCGGGCGGAGCCTCCTTGAGATGGACTATTTTGGTCTTCAGGTTCATCACGGGACGCAGTTTGAAATATCTGCGGAAACTTTCCTTGGGATACACGCCGTAGATAAGTATGCCGGGCCTTACCAGGTTAAGATGAGCTTTTTCCCAGTCAACGGTGGCTATACTGTTCGCCGCGTGCCTGTATTTTACTTTTATACCGGCTTTTTCCGTTCCGTCAAGGACCTTCTCGAAATCCCTGATCTGCATACGCGTTACCAGTTCATCTCGGCCGGCTGAGGAAAAATGCGTGTAAATGCCTTCCAGTTCTATCCCCTTGCGCGAGGCCGCTTCCTTAATGAAAGGAACGGCTTCCTCGTGCCACACTCCTATACGCCCCATGCCCGTATCGATCTTGACGTGGACCCTGGGCCTTATCTTCGACCTTTTAGCTAACTTTGAAAGTATCTCCAGAAGGTCGTCATTACACAAAGTAAGAGTTATATCCGCCCGGGAAGCCGCCTTCGCTTCTTCCTCGAGCACGGAACCAAGCACCAGTATGGGCGTTTTTATACCGGATGAGCGCAGTTTCAAGGCCTCGTCCACAGTGGCAACGCCCAGATAATCCACGCCGCCCTTGACAAGGACCTGGCTGATCCGGGAAAGCCCGTGCCCGTAAGCGTTAGCCTTTACAACGGCCATGATGTCCACACCGTCGGTGATCAGTTCCCTTATACAGGCCAGGTTCTGCCTTACGGCGCCGAGGTTTATCTCGGACCATGTGGGACGGTAGTGTTTATCCATGTATATCTCTGTATTAGTTTCCGGTAACCAGATATCTGGTTACTGGTTACTGGTTACTTATTAATATTACATTCCTTGGAATGCAAATACAAGGGTTCCAGGAACTCGGGGTCATCTGTCCCCGAACCTGATCTTTCCAGGCCCAGACGGCCTATGTCGGCCGCTCTGGGATGCCAGTCGATATCTTCGGAAAATCCTGCCAGATCACAATTTCCCAGCTTTTCCCTGTATTTCGGGACCCCGTTACCGAAAAACAGTACCCGCTCTTCCAGCCCGGCCAGGAGCTCTTCGATCGTCACGAGAAGATAGTCCGTCTTTCTGCTCGCAAATCCATCCGAACGTTCATAAATACAAGAATAGACCTTCCCTTTATGCGCGTCCAAAAGCGGAGCTACCAGTTTCTTTTCCTCCCCATGAACGTTCATGACCATGGCATCCATACTGGGAACACCCAGTACCTTGACCGGAAGGACCGAGGCCAATCCCTTTACCGTAGCGGCCGCGATACGCAGCCCCGTAAAGGAACCCGGCCCCAGCCCCACGCAAACCAGTTCGATGACCTCTTTTCGCCACCCGGCTTCTTCCAGCAGGTTCTTTATGACCGGCACCAGTATCTCGCTGTGACGGATCCCCACATCCTCGTGGAACGACGCCCTTATTTCCCCTCCGTCGAGGCACGCCACGCTCAAATATCTGGTGGAAGTGTCAAACGCAAGTGCTCTCTTCATAATAACTTATCGATAAGATCCGCGAACCTTCCGTTATTCGAACGGAACTCGAACTTTCTTTCGGTACTATAGCCGTGAAAGATATCTATCTCGAGATAGTCCTCGGGCAGGACGTCCCGTATCTTTTCGGCCCATTCGACCACGGTGATGCCATCACCGTAGAAATACTTTTCATAATCAAGGGTGTCGCAGAAACTTTTCTCTTCCAGGCGATAAACGTCAAAATGATACAGTTTCTTCACGCCCGGATATTCCTTGAGAACGACAAAAGACGGGCTGTTCACGTGGAGGTAATCTTCGACCCCCAGACCTTTCGCCAGTCCTTTAACGAAAACCGTCTTTCCCGTACCCAGGTCTCCGACCAGGGCCACAAGATCCCCTTCGCGAAGTTCTTTTGCCACGTTAGCCCCTAATTCGATCGTCTCTTCCGGCGAAAATGTCCTCATCTCCTTCATCACGCCTGACACCTGAGACCTGAAACCTGAAACCTAAACATGCCTGTATCCCTCCATCTTCAACTTGCTGAGGCGCGCTTCCTTTTCTATCAGTACGCGCTCGTTCTTCCTGCCTGTTATTTCGCCTATGACAAAATACTCAAGGGCTTTCGCGCGGGGCTTCATGTCCCGGAAAAGCCTTCTCGCCTCTTTAACTCCCATGGTAAAAAGAAGCTCGAAACTCTCCCCGTAATAAAGCGCCTCCCTGAGAGAAAGCCCCTTTGAAAGAGGGATGGCGTCAGCGTATAAAACGCATCCCGCGCGGCTGAGAGAGCATATCCTGCCGATATCGGGCGCTATGCCGTCGGAAGTGTCTATCATGGCGTTTATCCGGTAATTTTCCGAGAGAAAACGCGCCTCGACAAGACGCGGGATAAAATCGAGATGTTCTTTTTTGCCGTTCCTTACGGGCCCCGTCACGAGGATAAGGTCGCCTTTCTCCGCGCCGGAGCGCGTTAAAAGACGTTCCTTTTCCACGATCCCCAGGATGGAAACGTCTATCACCAGTTTCCCCGAACGGACGGTATCCCCGCCTATGACCTTGACGCCGTACTCCCTGCATATGCCGAAGATCCCGTCGTATATCTTATCGACTGCCGTCCGCGCCATGCCGCGCGGCACCCCGATACTGACGGTAACGTACTTCGGGAGACCTCCCATCGCCGCTATGTCGCTTATGTTCACCGCGACGGCTTTCCTGCCTATTTTCGCATACTCCGTATCCCCGGTCCGGAAATGAGTGCCGGAGACGAGCATGTCGGCCGCCCATAAAAGATACTCTCTCTTCGTGTGCTCAAGGACAGCGCAATCGTCGCCTATGCCCAGTTTTACGCCTTTGCCGGGCCTTCCCGCGCGCTTGCGTATCTTTTCAATTAATTCCAACTCTCTCATAATAGTATATTCTGGGGACACGTCTGGTCGTCTACATGTCGTTCACACAGACGTGTCCCCAGAACCTCAGTTTTGTCAATCTACATGTCGTTCACACAGACGTGTCCCCAGAACCTCAGTTTTGTCAATCTACATGTCGTTCACACAGACGTGTCCCCAGAACCTCAGTCCCCTATCATTCGTACTACTTTGCTCCTATTGGGCTTCCTTATAACCCCTTTTTCCGTGATGATCGCGGTGATAAGCCTGGCCGGCGTGACGTCAAAAGCGGGGTTCACGACATCGACCTTTTTCGGCGTAATGAACTTCCCGTTCACTTTTTTCACCTCAAGCGCGGGCCGTTCTTCAATAGGGATGGACTTCCCGTTTTTCAGCGAAAGATCAAAAGTGGAAGCGGGCGCGGCCACATAGAACGGCACACGGTGAAACGCGGCAATCACTGACAAACTGTACGTCCCTATCTTGTTAGCCGTATCTCCGTTAGCCGCTATACGGTCCGCCCCGACCACTATAGCGTCTATTTTCCCTTCCGCCATCAGCGAAGCGGCCATGTTGTCGCATAAAAGGACCGTGGGGACGCCTTCCCGCATGAGCTCCCAGGCCGTAAGGCGGGCACCCTGCAGGACGGGACGCGTCTCGTCCGCGTACACCTTTTTTATCTTTTTCCTGGCCGAAAATATCACTCCAAGCGCCGTGCCATACCCGCCGGTCGCCAGGCCGCCGGCGTTGCAGTGGGTAAGGACCCGCGCCGCCCTCGGCAGGAGCTTTTTCCCGTTCTTACCTATCGCGCGGCAGATCTTCACGTCTTCCCTTAGAACAGCGTGAGCCTCGTCAAGTATCAGGCGCTTCAGTTCCCTGACGGGCCTGGCCCTGTTCGTGTCGACCACGAAAGCCATCCGCTCCAGCGCCCAGAAAAGGTTCCTGGCGGTAGGACGCGAACTGGAAAGGTACTTGATCGTCGCGGCAAGCTCTTTCCTGAACGGCCGGATATCCTTTGCCCGGCTTTTCCTTATTCCCAGGTACACGCCGTACGCCCCGGCTATACCTATCGCCGGAGCGCCTCTTATCTTCATGTGCCTGATAGCCGCCCACATATCCCCGCGGGTCCGGCAAGTCACGTATTTAAGTTTACCCGGCAGGAGCCTCTGGTCGATAAGTTCCACCCTGCCGTTCTTCCACCTTATAGGTTCCACGTTCATATCCTTACACTCCTATGTTCCTTATAAGAAATACAAGTATGACCATGCCCACATTATGGATAATATGCACGGTCATAGAGGGTACGAGCGATCCCGTCTTTTCGTAAAGGTACGCCAGAAGCATACCCAGGACCATTATCGGCAGGAACCCGACTATATGCGTATGCAGGAACGAGAAGATGGCCGAAGTTATCACCATCGCCCAGAAGATACCTATACTCTTCTTGATGGCCTTGTACATGAAACCCCTGAAGAATATCTCTTCCGCTATGGGGCCGAAGACGGCCGCGAAAAGCGTGGAAAGCCATAGTATCGCCGTCTCCTTCTCCTCCATGAAGACCTGCACTATCGGCTGGACGGGCGGTTTGTACGCCAGCCATTTCGTGACCAGGAAAGTCCCCACCATTATTAAAATAAGCACCGGCACCAGCGCCAGGTAGCCTATTACCGCGTAAAAGATCCCGCCGAGAACGCGCTTTCCGGTTATGCCTATCGCCTCTATATCCTGGCCGTGCTTACGGGTTATAAAATAAACGATGACGCTTATCCCCACCACGTTCATCATGGCGGTGTTGAAGATCATTCGGAAATTCTCGTTGCGCAGGATGGGAAAAAGGCCCGCGAAGAAGCTCTGTACGATAACGAATACGTACCCGAAAGCAAGAAAGAGCAGCGTAACGCGCACGACGTCCCCGATCCCCCACTTCGGATCTTCCTGCTGCCGGATACGTATATCTACAGGCCTCTTTTTTACGAAACGTACGAGAAAATATACATCAAGACCGATCCCCACCAGCAACATAAAAATGATCGTAAGGTTCAAAAGGGCGAGGAACATATACAGGACAGGGTTCTCCTTGGCCAGCTTTTCGAGCTTCTCCTGGCGGGCTTCAGCGTCTTCCTCGCCGAACATCGCGGGCTTCTCCTGCGCGGGCTCTTCTTCGACCCGGACGGCGGCTTCCTTTTTTTCCCCGGCCTCCTGCACCTTCCGGTCAACGAAAACGAGCAGGTTTATCACCAGAATGAATACAACCAGCCAGAAATACAACTTGTTATTTACTATCAGTTCCCGTATCTTACCTAACATATCTTCATAACCTCGTCGTCATCCTTGCACCCTGACACCGTCTTCTGTCTTCTGTCTTCTGTCCTCTGTCTTCTGTCTTCTGTCCTCTGAAACAAGCCGTCATCCAACAGCATCGTAATACCTCAGCCTGAAACTGGCCCCCATTTCCTGCGCCATGCGCCTGCATTCGGAGACGTCCTCCTCGCCTACCATATCAAGGCACGTTACTTCGACCCCGATACCGTTAGCACGGCAGTTCTTTATAAAGTCAAGGATAGCCCCGTGAGCCGTTTCTCCGAACACGGAACGGCACAACTTGTCGTATTTCTCGGGTTCCGGCTCGTTAAGGCTTACCGATACCCGGTCTATCAGTCCTTTAAGTTCGTTCGCGATCACCCGCCCGTTGATCATATCGCCCTCGCCGTTAGTGACCATCCTGAGCCTTCCACCGGCCTTTTTGACGTAAGCGGCAACTTCCTTCACGATGCCGAGACGCAGAGTAGGCTCACCGTAACCGCAGAACACTATCTCGTTATAGCGGGAGACATCCCCGATAGCGTCTATTATCTCTTCGGCAGAAGGGTCCTTGTCGAGCCGTAAATTATGGCCCTTGACAAAACTGGAATAATAACGCACGCAGAACGTGCACCTGTTGGTGCACCTGTTCGTCACGTTGATGTAAAGAGAATCCCTTATGGCATAGGCGATCTTACCGCCGCCCTTCAGGCCGAGCCGGAAAAGCCGGTTCGCGTTAAGTGTGGTGGCCTCCGCTATATCCTCCGGCGCGCGGCCATAGGCCGAAGCATACACCTCAAGAAGGTACTTTACGTTCCCCGGTTCGTTCCTCTTGCCTCTCAGAGGTTCGGGGGATATATACGGCGCGTCCGTCTCCAGGAGCAGCCGGTCCGGCGGTATCTCTTTTATCATCCCGCGGAGCTTATCCGCTTTCTCGAAAGTTATATTGCCCGCGAACGAGACATACATCCCGAGATCCAGGATATCTTTAGCGAGCTTTGCGTCCCCGGAAAAACAGTGGACGACGCCGCGGGGCGCGAGATCGTCGCTTTCTTTCAGTATGTTCACAAGGTCTTCTCCGGCATTACGGTTGTGGAGTATGACCGGGAAGTCAAGATCTCTGGCTATGGCGAGGCATCTTTTGAAAAGCTTTCTCTGATTCTCGGGATCCGAATAACCCTTGTAATAGTCCAGGCCTATTTCGCCTATGGCTACCAGTTTATCGCTTTTAAGGGCTATGTCGCGAAGCTCGGATATCTGCGGATCCCCGGCCTTGTCGGCTTCGTGGGGATGTATACCGGCCGCGGCGAATACCGGGGCGTACTTCTCCGCCAGCTTTACCGCCGCACGCGTGCTCTCGATACTCGTACCGGGCACGATAAATCGTACCACCCCGCTAGAGGCGGACCTTTTCAGGACCTCATCCAGATCATCCTTATAATCGGGAAAATCCAGATGGCAATGAGTGTCTACTAACTCCATGTTAACGCCTCATAGGTTTCAGGTTTCAGGTCTCAGGTTTCAGGTTTCAGGTTTCAGATCGTGAAAACTACACCTTCATCTTTAAGTATACGCCTCTTCTTTGCCACTCCTCCCGAATAGCCCCCGATGGTACCGTTGGACGCGATAACCCTGTGGCACGGCACCTCCGGCGCGAAAGGGTTCTTCGAAAGCGTCTGCCCCACGGCCCGGCTTGCCCCGGGCGAACCCGCTTTTTCGGCCACCCAGGCATACGACCGTGTTTGTCCTTGGGGTATCGCCAGAACGGCTTTGAGGACTTTTTTCTGAAAGGAGGTAAGGCCGGTGGCGTTATCGATCTTCTTTTTCACTGTATCCTCGGGAATAACGGCTCTTCTTTGGCCACCTTCGTGCCGGCGGGGAATCTCCTCCAGTCGGATCCGTCTTTCGGCTCTTTGATCTCTTTCCTGATCTCTTCTTTCCCGAGGGCCTTATCCAGATCGCCTAACCCCAGTTGGGCCCACATCCTGCGCGCTGTCGTCGGCATGAAGGGGAAAAAAGCTATAGCGCATACCCTCAAGACCTCCAGTAGATCCGCCAGTATCAGCTTTATCGAACCCGTATCGCCTTTTTTCGAATATTCCCAGGGAGCGGAGACCTCGATATACTTGTTCGCCGCCCCGACCAGCAGCATTATATGTTCCAGCGCCTCTTTTATCTCGAGTTCCGGCCGGTCCACATACTCGCTCCTCATCTTCGGGAAAAGACCGGGTATACCCTCTTTCAGGGCGTTACTGCGCTTAACTTGCTCTCTGTCGGCTTTCTCGAGCGAGACCTCCGGAGCGGTGCCGTCGAAATATTTTTCCACCATGGTAAGGGTCCTGTTCAGGAGGTTGCCCAGATCGTTCGCCAGGTCGCTGTTATATAAAGTGACGAAGGCGTCCTCGCTGAATACACCGTCATTACCGAAAATAACGGCTTTTAGAAGAAAATACCGTATCGGGTCGACCCCGTATTTCGCCTTCAGTTCCAGGGGATCCACGATATTGCCTTTTGATTTCGACATCTTGTCCTCACCCATCTTCCACCAGCCATGGGCAAAGATCACTTCCGGCATCTCGAGGCCGGCGCTCTTGAGCATTATCGGCCAGTACACGGCATGGTGCCTCAGTATATCCTTCGCTATGACATGGAACTTAGGCGGCCACACGTCGTCGAACTTCCTGCCGGCGGCCGTGATGCCCGAAATATAGTTGATCAGCGCGTCGAACCAGACATACAGGACATAATTCTTGTCGAACGGCAGCTCAACCCCCCACGCCATCCTCTCTTTAGGCCGTGATATACAAAGATCGTTCAGCCCCTCTTTCAGGAATCCCAGGACCTCGTTCTTTCTGAACTTCGGCATTATGAAACCCGGGTTGTCGTTTATATACTCCACCAGCCAGTCCTGATATTCGCTCATTTTGAAAAAATAGTTCTTTTCCTTTATGTGCTCGACCGGCCTCTTACACTCGGGACATATGCCGTCCTCCGCCTGCGTCTCCGTCCAGAAGGTCTCGCAGGGAGTGCAGAACCAGCCGTCATATTCACCCAGATAAATGTCGCCCTTTTCATATATTCTCTGCAGGAACCGCTGCACCTGCTCTTCATGTTCCTTGTCCGTGGTGCGTATGAAATGATCATACTCCACGTCAAGCTCTTTCCAGACCTTCTTAAAATTGGGCACTATCGTATCGACGAAATCCTTCTCTTTGCCTTTTTCGAAGCCCGCCGCCAGGCAGGCCTCTTCGATCTTCTCGCCGTGCTCGTCGGTCCCCGTGAGAAAAAACACCTCGTCACCGAGCATCTTGTGATACCGGGAAAGAGCGTCCACGGCGATCTGCGTGTACGCGTGGCCTATATGAGGATTCGCATTGACGTAATAAATAGGGGTGGTGATATAGAACTTGCCCATCGCCTTACTTCTTCTCCTCCTCCTTGAGCTCATCCATCCTGATGTCCTTGATCTTGCCGTCTCCCAGGTCGATAGTGGCCGTTCTTTTCAGAGGGTTGACCGCCATCACCCTGCCTTTGCCCCAGGAGGTCTTGATCTCCTTGCCTATCCTGGGCATCCCTTTCGAACACTCCTTGTAGCATTCGAACTCGTAGCTCAAACAGCACATGAGCCGCCCGCAGAGCCCCGATATCTTGGAAGGGTTAAGCGGCAGGTTCTGCACCTTGGCCATTTTTATCGTGACGGGGTCGAAATCCTTGAGGAACGACATACAGCAGAGCTCCCTGCCGCACGGTCCGTGACCCCCCAGCATCCTGGCTTCGTCCCTTACGCCGATCTGCCTGAGCTCTATACGCACCCTGAATATGCTCGCCAGGTCGCGGACCAGGTTCCGGAAGTCCACCCGGCTATCCGAGGTGAAATAGAATATTATCTTTGACCTGTCAAAGGAATATTCCGCGTCCACCAGTTTCATCGGCAGTTTATGTTCGCGGATCTTTTTCTCGCAAAGGTTCATCAGGTCTTTCGTCTTGGCCTTGTTCTTGGCTATCTGCTTCTCGTCCCAGGGGTTGGCTTTCCTGATGATCTTCCTCAGCGGCTTCTCGATCGAACTTATATCGATGACCTTTTCTTCCATGGAGACGATCTCGCCGTATTCAAGCCCCCTGTCGGCCTCGACGATGACCTTCTCGCCCGCTTCGAACTTCATCCCGTTGGTCAGAAAATACTTTATCTCTCCGGCAGCCCTTAGCTGCACCTGTATGATCTCGTACATGTTAACTCCCCATCTATCTGTATCAGAAGTCAGATGTCAGAAGACAGAAATCAGATATTAGGTGTTTGCTGTTGGAGGACACTATAATCTTTTTTCTGTCCTCTGTTCTCTGTCTTCTGTTTTCTGTCCTCTGTTCTCTGAGACTTTTCGTTCACTTGAGCGCACTCGGCAGTACCTGCGCCACGAGTTTCGGGTTCACGTTACCCGCCAGAGCCCGTCTGAGCCTTGTCAACTTTCCGACTATATCGTAGATCTTTTCCAGGGAATATCCCCTGTAATACCCGTACATATCCGTGCTTCCCAGGCCCCTGTCCAGGGCCATCTCCTCAAGCCCTTCCTTTCCCAGGGCTATGTCACGGAAGAACATGGTCAAAAGTTCCAGGTCTTCCAGAAGAGAATTCCTGTCGTCCGTGTTCCAGTTCATGCAGGAAGCGTTGTCCTCTTTCGCTATTTTTCCCATGATACCCGCCAGTTCCCTTTTCTCGTCCAGGAGGCCCTCTTCTATCATCTCAAGCGCTTTCCCCGGAGATCCCTGGGAAAAACACGCGAGGAATTCAGCCGTATCCCTGTCGGTCCCCGATTCCCGCATGATCATATTCCGCGCTTCGTCCGTCCGGAGCGACCGGAACCTCACTTCCGAACAACGCGAAAGGACCGTCGGAAGAAGCATCTCCTTTTTGCTCGAGATAAGTATGAGCATGGACTGCGCCGGGGGTTCTTCCAGTATCTTCAAAAGCGCGTTCGAAGCTTCCACCGTCATCATATGGGCGTCCTCTATCACGCAGACGTTGACCGGAGCCTCGTACGGCTTGAGGCTCAGCGCTTCCCTGGCGCGGCGCACTTCCTCTATCTTGATCTTCCTGTTCTTCTCCGGCTTTATCCAGTTGAGGTCGGGGTGGTCCAGGGCCCTGATCCTCCTGCATGACGGGCAGACGCCGCACGCTTCGGCCGAGGTCTTATCAGAGCAGATAAGCTCCATCAGGAAGGCCTTTGCCGTAAGCGCGCGTCCCACGCCCTCGGGCCCGAAGAACAGGTAGCTTGAAGCCACCCGCCCGGCGGACAGGCTGCCGCGCAGATATCTTACGGCGTTATCCTGCCCTTTTATGTCTCTCAACAGCACCATAAACCTCTTCCTTCACCGAACGATACGTGCGGTCCTTGTCCTCGTGCACGTCTATTATCCTGAACCTGTCGGGGGACGCTTCAGCCATAGCAAGGTACCCCTCGCGGACCTTCTCATGGAACCCGACGCTCCTTTTCTCCATCCTGTCGGCAGGCCCGACCTTACCGGCGCGCTCCAGGCCTGTCACGACGTCGACATCGAGCAGTATCGTAAGATCGGGGGCAAGCCCTCCTGTCGAAAAACCGTCGACCTTCTTCACGAAATCCATGTCCATGCCGAGACCATATCCCTGATAAGCGAACGTCGCGGTATTATAACGGTCGCATATCACTATCTTACCGGCTTCGATGGCGGGGCGGATGACCTCTTCGACATGCTGTGCCCTATCCGCTTCGAAAAGAAAAAGTTCCGAGCCGTTTCCCATCGCCAGGCCGTCCTTCATGAGAAGTATTTCCCGTATCTTCCCGCCCAGCGGCGTGCCCCCCGGTTCGGCCGTGTATACGGCCTCATAACCGTCGGAGGAAAGCTCCTCGTACACGCGCTTCGCCTGCGTACTTTTGCCGCAGCCTTCAGGGCCCTCGAACGCTATGAAAAGGCCTTTCGTCAGCTTCTTCTCCATACCGGTCCCTCCGGGGTATCTTCGACGACCACTCCCATATCCGCGAGCCGTCCGCGTATCCTGTCGGCCCCGTCGTAATCTTTTTCCTTTCTGGCCGTCTCCCTCTCCGCTACCAGGCGCTCTATCTGATCCGTGTCCTCTTCTTCAACCTGAACCGGCCTAAGGGACAGGCCGAGTATATCCGCGAAGCGCAGGATATAATTCTTCACCGCGCCGGCAAGATACGCTTTGCCCCCGGCGTCCAATCCTTCATCAGCGAGGGAATCGTTACCGGTCCTCACCGCCTCGAAGAGAACCGAGAGGGCCATAGGCGTATTAAAATCGTCGTTCATCGCTTCGTCGAACTTTTCCTGCAGGCCGTTGACCGTCTCCTGGGCTTTTTGCAAGATATCCGCGTCCCGCGGGGCTTTTTTTCCGGCCGTCTCTTTCATCAGCCGGTCGACCTTGCCGAAGAAGATCATCACCCTTTCCTTGGAACGCTTCGCCTCTTCTATTTTCGCGTCGGTATAATCCATCGGGCTGCGGTAATGGCTGTTCAGGAACGCCAGTTTCAAGAGGTCCGGGTCTTTGTGCCTTTCAAGAAAATCGGAAATCGTGATGTAGTTACCGAGAGATTTTGACATCTTTTCGCCGCCGACGCTCAAAAGGCCGTTATGTATCCAGTAATTCGCGAAATCCCGGCCGGTAGCGGCTTCCGCCTGGGCTATCTCGTTCTCGTGATGCGGGAAAATAAGGTCGAGCCCGCCCCCGTGAATATCGAACTGCGCGCCCAGGAGGTTCGTGCTCATCACCGAACACTCTATATGCCACCCGGGCCTCCCGTCTCCCCAGGGACTCTCCCAGGAAGGCTCGTAAGGCTTGGCTTCCTTCCATAACGCGAAATCCAGCGGATGCCGTTTTTTCTCGTCCACGTCTATACGCACGCCGTGCATCATCTCGTCCTTGTCCTGTTTTGACAGTTTGCCGTAATCGGGAAAACTTTCCACGCTGAAGTAGACGTCCCCTCCGGCGACATAGGCGAAACCTTTGTCGATCAAGGTCTTTATGAACATTATCATCTGGTCTATGGCCTCGGTGGCCTTCGGCTCGACGACAGGCGGTTTTATCCCCAGGACATCCATCTGCTGGTGATATATGTCAAGATAGCGGACGGCGACCTCGCTGACCCTCTCCTTAAGCCTGCCGGATGACGCGTTCTCCCCTATTTCCGTGAGCTCCTCGGTGGCCTTCTTTATTATTTTGTCGTCCACGTCGGTCACGTTCCTCACGAACAGCACCTCGAACCCGGCGTACTCTAAATATCTCCTGATGATATCGAAGACATAAGCGCTCCTGGCATGCCCGATGTGAGGCACGTCATAAACGGTGGGCCCGCAGACATACATCCTTACATTATCCCGTTCTATAGGCCGGAACTCTTCCTTTTTCCTCGTAAGTGTATTGTATATCGTTATCATATCCACTATCCAGAATCGAACTTCAAGTTTGTAACCAGTAACCAGTGAAAAAAGCATAGCTCAAAGGGCATAGCGCACAGCGTAAAACTGTAACACTTTGCTCTTTGCGCTTAACTCTTTGCAATCAAAGACCCAACACTCACCGGCGTTAATCTTTCTTTTCCCTTTCTTCCTTGGCCTTCTCGTGGTGGTCCTGGATCTCCGATTCGATATGGTCTATCTCATGCTGCAGTCTTTCCAGGGCCTGTTGAAGCGGGTCGGGGAGGGACGAATGGTCCAGGTTAACGCCGCCGGGCAGGCGCTTGCCCCGTCTTTTGGCTACCCTGCCGGGAACGCCGACCACCGTGGAGTCGTCCGGGACGTCGCGCAATACCACCGCGTTGGCGCCGACCATGACGTTATTCCCGATGTTTATGTTGCCGAGTATCTTCGCGCCGGCTCCCACCACGACGTTGTTCCCGAGAGTGGGATGGCGTTTACCTCTCTCCTTGCCCGTCCCACCGAGCGTAACGCCCTGGAAAAGCGTCACGTTGTCGCCGATCACGGCCGTTTCACCTATCACCACGCCCATACCGTGGTCTATAAAAAGGCCGTGCCCTATCTGCGCGCCGGGGTGTATCTCTATACCTGTCACCCACTTGACCAGTTGTGACAGGTAACGCGACAGGAACGGCATCTTCATCTTGCTGAGCCTGTGCGTTATCCTGTAGGCCGTGATGGCATGAAAACCCGAATAAGTGAAGACCACTTCCACATAACTTGTAGCGGCGGGGTCCCTATCCATGGCCGCTTTTATCTCGTCCTCGAAAAAAAGGCGCATCGTCATGTAATATATCACTAAAAACACCGCGATCCATATCAATACGGTCAAAAAGATCATCGCGTATCCTCCTCTTCCAGCAACACCACCACATACGCGGCTACGGCTTCACCTTTGCCCACTGCGCCGAGCTTTTCGGCTGTCTTGGCTTTTATGCTGATGTTGCCTCCGGATGTTCCCAACATGTCCGCTATCACGCCGGCCATTTCCTCGCGATACGGACCGATCTTCGGCTCTTCGGCTATGATCACGCAGTCAAGGTTATGGACCGACAGGCCTTTATCGTCCATGAGCCCCTTGACGTCCTTCAAAAGTTCTTTACTGGATATGTCCTTGTACTTCGGGTCGGTGTCGGGGAATCTCATGCCGATATCCCCCTTGCTCAGCGCCCCGAGAATGGCGTCGCATATCGCGTGAAGAAGGGCATCGCCGTCGGAATGGCCTTCGGGCCCCTTGGGAAAAGGGATGTTCACCCCTCCCAGGACCATCGGCCGCCCCTCGGCAAGCCTGTGTATGTCAAACCCTATCCCTATTCTCATTCAATATCGCCTCGGCGACGGTAAGATCCGCGGGTACCGTCACTTTTATGTTCGTCACATCACCCATGACCATGCGTACCTTATGCCCCATGCGCTCTACAAGACACGAATCATCCGTGAGGGCCTTCCCCCTGGAAGCGCCATACGCCTTCTTTATGATACCGTACCTGAAAGCCTGCGGCGTCTGGGCTTCCCAGAGCTTCTTCCGGTCGGGCGTGCCTTCTATAACGTTGCCTTTTCCCACGCTTTTTATCGTGGCGGTGCACGGCACGCCGACCACCGCGGCGCCGTGGGCCGCGGCCGAATCGACCGCCGCCCGTATGACGGGTTCCGTGATAAAAGGCCGTACCCCGTCATGTATGACGACTATGTCATCGTTTTCGGCCTCTATCGCTTCTATGCCGTTGTTTACCGATCCCGTCCTGGAATCCGCGCCGGGAAAAATACCCGCGATCTTGCCGAACCCGTGCAGGGCTACCAGTTCCGCGGCCTTGTCGATATATTTCTCTTTTACTACAAGGACCACTTCGTCCACGGCGGCCGACCCGACAAAACGCTCCAGGACGTAAGCCAGTATGGGCTTCCCTCCCAGTTCAAGGAAGGGTTTGGCGTCCTGGCCGCTTTCCATCCTCTTGCCGGAACCGGCAGCGGCTATCAAAGCTATCGTCTTCATCTCTATATTCTTGATACTCGATACTTGCTACAATGTTGAATCTTTGATTGCAAAGAGCTAAGCGCATAGAGCAAAGAATTACAGTTTTACGCTGTACGCTATGCCCTTTGCGCTATGCGTTTTCACTGGTACTTGTTACTTTTTCCTTGTTCCTTGTTACTTGTTACTCACTGATGCCTTTTTTGCTCGGGCCTCTCGGGCCTTTCAACAAGATTGGCGAATATCATCCTGCCGGCGGAGGTCTGCAGCACGCTCGTGACGGAAACGTTCACGGTCCTTCCTATACACTTTCTCGCGTTATCGACCACTATCATGGTCCCGTCGTCCATGAAGGCCACGCCCTGGTTCCGCTCTTTTCCCTCTTTCTTGATGTAAGCCGTCATCTGTTCTCCCGGGAACACTACCGGGCGCAGCGCGTTGGCCAGGTCGTTGATGTTCAGGACCGTTACCCCTTCAAGTTTGGCCACCTTGTTGAGGTTGAAATCGTTCGTCAGGACCCGGCAATCGAGTATCCTTGCCAGGCGTATGAGCTTCGCGTCGACCTCCTTGACGTCCGGGAGGTTCTCCTCATGTATTATCACTTCCGTCTGGGGCATGCCTTTCAGGCGGTTCAGCATGTCCAGCCCCCTGCGTCCCCTGTTACGCTTGGTGTCATCGGAACTGTCCGCTATCTGGTGCAGCTCCTGCAGGACGAACCTCGGGATGACGAGCCTGCCCTCGAGGAAACCCGTCTCGCAGATACCGGCGATCCTGCCGTCGATTATCACGCTGGTATCCAGAAGAAGCAGCTGGTCCTTCTGGTCCTCGCGAGAAAACCGCACGTACGGTATCACCAGGTTGAACTCGTCCTTGCCTTTTAGCGCGATGACCATGCCCAGATAGCAGAAGACAAGCGTGAACGCTATCTGCAGCACGGAATAGATCACCTCATCCATGGGTATCAGGCGGACTATCAGGGTGACCATCCACGCCATGAAAAAACCGAAAACCAGGCCGAAAGCCGCCGCCGACAAGTTACGCAGCGACACGTGCTTCAACTTGACCTCCAAAAGTATCAGGAGCAACGCGCAGACGAACCCGGCACCGGCGCCGATCATGGCGCCCTCCCTTGAAAGATCTGTCAAGAGAGACCCGACGTAATACCCGCATACTACGCTCAGGATCAGAAAAAATGCCCTTATGAACCTTTCAGTCATCAGTTATCACACATCCTTTCCTAAAAAAACATATAAATGGCTTAACGCGTACTTACATCCGTACCGCGTGATTCCTCTTCTCTTCTCTGTCTATCTATTCTTTCCCTCTCGCGCCTCGACGGCTTGCTCAGGAGCTTCCAGGGATGCGCTTTGATGTCCGCGACGAAATCCTCGAGGTCGTCATAGATCTTCTCTTCCACCAGGAGCTTCCCTACGGTGCCTTCGCCGTTCTTCAGCCGGCCGAAGATGACCTCCAGGTCGTTGTATATCGTGTCGTCCACGAGAAGCTTCCCGAGGGTGCCCTGGCCTTCCTTGACGTTCTTCATTATGTCCGTGAACGTGCTTACCAGCTCCGTCATCTTCTCCATCTGCTGTCCCACGTTCACCGGGTTCTTGCCTATTATGGTATCCCCTTCCTTGAGAAAACGGTCGGATGTGCCGGGAGTGAGCTCGAGGTACTGCTCCCCGAGCAGGCCCAGGGTATTTATCCTGGCGACCGCGTCCGTCTCGACGCGGGCGTCGCCTTTTACCCATACCTCCAGTTTGACACGGGTCCTGCCGACTTCCTCGTCATAATAGACCTTTATGTCCTTGACCTCGCCGACATGCACGCCGGCCAGCCGCACCGGGGCGTTCTCGGTTATACCGTTAACGTAATCGAAGATGGTGCCTACGCGGTACCCTCTTTCGAACCCGTAAAAATCACTCACCGAAAAGACGATCAAGAACATGAGAAAGATACCTATCCCCATGAACAAACCCACTTTCAGCTCAAGTTTTTCGTCCCTGAACATACGTCACCCCTTTTCTATATTACCTAAACTCCGGCCGCCGGCCGCGGGGTGTGATGATCACCGATCGTAGTGATCGGCCCTTTGGCCTCACCGCTTATGAACTGTCTTACTATACTGTTGGACGAATTCCTGATCTCGTCCGGTGTCCCTATCTCGATTATGTTCTTATCGTACAGCATCGCTATCCTGTCGGCTATCTTGTACGCGCTTTTCATGTCGTGCGTCACAGTTATTGACGTCGTTTTCAGCGTGTTATGCAGGTGTCTGATAAGTTCGTTTATTATATCGCCCATTATGGGGTCCACGCCCGTGGTAGGCTCGTCGAAAAGTATGATCTTGGGCGTCATACTGATGGCCCTTGCCAGCCCCACTCTCTTTTTCATGCCGCCTGAAAGCGCGGCGGGCTTGGCATGCTCTATGCCTTCCAGCCCCACCATCCTGAGGCTTTCGGCGACACACTCCTTTATCTCGTCAAGCGTCAGGTTAGTGTATTCGAACAGCCGGAACCCCACGTTCTCGAGGACGCTTAAGGAATCGAAAAGCGCCGCCCCCTGGAAAAGCATGCCGAAGTCCATCCTTATCCTGTTAAGTTCCTTGCTGCTCATATTGGTTATGTCCGTACCTTCCACCACGACCTTGCCGGAATCGGGCCTCAGAAGGCCGATGATATGCTTGAGAAGAACGCTCTTACCGCAGCCCGAACGGCCGATGATCACTATGGATTCCCCTTTGTAGATCGTCAGGTCCAGGCCCTCGAGCACCTGGAGACCGCCGAAAGACTTGTACACGTTCTTCAATTCTATTATGGGCTCCCGTCTGGGCTCCTGTACCGGCTCTTTCCGTGTGTCCATATCCTCCTTATCTGAAAATAAAGTAGAACATCGCCGTGAAGAAACAGTCGGCGATTATTATCAAGATGAAACTCCTTACCACGCTGGAGGTCGTCGCCCGCCCCACGCCTTCGGCGCCGCCTTCCGCGTTCATGCCTTCAAAACACGCTATCACGCATATGATCACCGCGAACGATACGCTCTTTACCAGGCCCGTCATCACGTCCTTTATTTTAAGCGGATCCCAGGTCATCTTCACGTACATCGCGTGCGTTATATTAAGCTTTCCCACTCCGACGAGGTACCCGCCTATGATCCCGAAGATATCCGCATAGATCGTCAAAAGCGGCACCATGACAAGAAGCGCGAGGAACCTCGGCACTACCAGGTATTGTATCGGGTTGGTCGAAAGCGTCTCGAGCGCGTCCACCTGTTCTGTGACCCTCATGGTGCCGAGTTCCGCGGTGATGGCGGCCCCGCAGCGCCCGGCGACTATGAGCGCGGTAAGCACGGGCCCCAGCTCACGGGTGAGCGACAGCGCCACGAGCGAAGCGATATACATCTCGGCCGAGACCTTCTGCATCTGGTAAGCGCTCTGCAGAGCCAGGACTATACCGGTAAAAAGGCTTATAAGCAGCACTATAGGCGCGCTGGCAACCCCTATACTGTTCATCTGCTCCAGTATCTGCCATTTACGGTGGGGCGGCGCGATGGTCCAGAAAATGGTCCTCGCCAGAAGTATCGCTACCCCGCCCATGTATACGAAAAAATTGCGGATCTTATTCCGCGTCAACCTGAATAGCTTCAGCAAAATATCTTTTATTGATACCGGGAACATATTAACCCCTTTTAGAATTCCATTTTATGCTCCAGCCCGAGGAAATCGTCGTCCTCGTCCAACTGGAACTTGAGATGGTTGCCTTCTTTGTCAAGTTCGTACTCCATACCCAGCTCTTGCTGATCGGACCTCTCATCCACCGCCTTCTGCCGCCTCTTATCGTCCTGCATGTTCGTTATGATCGTCAGGCGGTCCCTTCGCGCCTTGACCTGGTGTTCGTCCTCTTCTTTCGTTATCTGCCAATCTTCCCAGACGGCCACCTTGTTGTCGGTATCAAAAACGACTCCTTCGAACACCTTGTTATCCTTCATCCTGCTGAAATCCATCTCGCCGCTGATAAGTATGCACCCGCCGTCTTTCACCACGCGGGAACCTTCCACCCCTATGACGGGCAGACGTCCCTTAAGGCTGGCCGAGACGGACTTGAATTCCATGGGCCCCAACACGCCTTGCCCGATGTAAAGCCGGCCTTGTACGTCGGCTTCTTCTATCGGACCTTCAAAATTTATTTCACCCTCCGCCTTTCCGAATATTACCGTCTGGTTGTCTCCCAGCATCTGGGCGAGCTCCGCGAGTTCCAGGTCTTTGAGCAGCACTTTCAGACGCGCGGGATAGGGCTCGACCGTCTTTACTTCCCCTATCAGCGTCAGGCCCTCGCCCCATTTCACGTTATCCAGGTGCAAGATCTTTTTCTCCGGGGAGAACCCGCCCCCGATGACGACCTTCCAGAACGGCCTTTTGTTGATAACAAGGTTCTCGGCCCTGGCCAGGAAAAGCGGCATGCCCGCGTCCTTGTATGAGATCCACACATCGCCTATTATCTCCGTACCGTAAATGCCTACCTTGTCCAGCCGCGCGTAAACCTTGACGTCATTGCCCTCCTCTATGGCCGCTTTGATCTTGACGTGCCCCTTTTTGCCCTTCAGAGGCAGGAATTCGAGCTCCAGCGCGCGCCCCGAAGGATCGAGCGTCCCCGTCACCTTCATGCTTCCGTCCCACAGCATATCACAGTCGTACCTGCCGTCTTCTCTTCTGGTGAAAAGGCCCTTCATGCTCCTTTTCGTCCTGTCCCCGAAAACCACGGGCGAGATCTCGCCGTTCAGCTCTACTTCGTTCCGGCGTCTTTCCAGTTTTATGTCTCCCCGGACAAAGGGATTGCTGTCACTGAAATATACGTTCACGTACTTGAGCTCTTGCTCGTCTTCCGACAGTAACCCGAGCCGCTCCAGGACCACCCGCCACAGACGGTAGGAGATCTCCATCTTCTCGAGACCGAAGACCTCATTTTCCTTATCTTTCCGGGCGCTGAACCTCACGTCGCGAAGCACCATGTCGTGTATCACCCCGCCGCGGATCCCGCCTATATCCACCGACATCTTGTCGCCCAGAAATCCCGCGACCTTGCTCTCCACCTGGTATTTCATCAGGAACGGCTCCTGGGCGGCCACCGCGTAAACGGCCACACCCGCCAGGGCAAAGCCGAGGAGCTTTTTCCTGAAATAAGGATGGAACAAAAACCTTCTCATCTACGTTTTGGTCTGTCCAACCATCTCGAACTTAAGTTCATTCCCATCTTTCAGGCTCGTCACCTTTATAATGACGCCTTCCCCGAAAGACCCCGACAGGATCTCTTCCGCCAGGGGATTCTCCAGGTACCGCTGTATGGTCCTTTTCAGGGGACGCGCCCCGAAGACCTTGTCAAACCCTTTCTCGATAAGGAACTCTTTCGCCTGATCGTCAAGCACCACTTCAAGGTCCCTGTCCTTGACGCGTTCCTGCACTTCCTTCACCTCTATCTCCACGATACGTTTGAGATCCTCGCGGGTAAGGGCCCTGAAAACGATGATATCATCCACCCTGTTCAGGAACTCCGGTTTGAAGGTCTTTTTCACTTCTTCCAGGAGCCGTTCCTTCATCTCCTTGTAACTCTCTTCTTCCTTTTGCGTCTTGAAACCGATCGCGCCCGTTTTCTTGAGCAGGTTCGCGCCTATGTTGGACGTCATGATAAGAACGGTGTTCTTGAAATTCACCTTCCTGCCGTATGAATCCGTAAGTCGTCCTTCGTCCAGCACCTGCAAAAGTATGTTAAAGACGTCCGGGTGCGCCTTCTCTATCTCATCCAGAAGGACGACCGCGTAGGGCCTTCTCCTTACCTTCTCGGTAAGCTGGCCGCCCTCCTCATACCCGACGTACCCGGGAGGTGCACCGACCAGGCGGGAGACATTGAACTTCTCCATATACTCGGACATATCTATCTGGATAACGGCGTCCTCGTCACCGAACATGACCTCGGCGAGCTTCCTCCCGAGCAATGTCTTGCCCACGCCGGTAGGCCCCATGAAGACGAACGTGCCTATCGGCCGGTTCGGGGCTTTTATGCCCGCGCGCGAACGGCGTACCGCATGCGCGATGGCGCTTATCGCCTCTTCCTGGCCTATGACGAGCTCTTTCAGGCTGTCTTCCAGCTTAAGGTATTTTTCCGACTCCTTCTCTTCGACCTTGACCAGCGGTATGCCTGTCCAGTTGGACACGATCGTCGCTATGTCCTCTTCGTCGACGATGACATCGGCGTTGGTCTGCCCGGTCTTCCATTCCGCGTGTTTTTTCTCCAGATCGGTCTTCGCTTTGCGCTCCAGGTCGCGGAACCTGGCGGCCTTTTCGAAGTCCTGGCCCTTAACGGCTTCCTCCTTTTCCAGACGGTACTCCCCTATCTTCTTCTCTTCCTCTTTAAGCTCCGACGGCATCACCATCGTGGAGAGCTTGGCCCTGGAACCGGCTTCGTCTATGAGGTCTATGGCCTTGTCCGGCAGGAAGCGGCCGCTGATGTACTGATCGGAAAGCTTCGCCGCGGCTTCCAGTGCCTTGTCGGAGAACTTGACCTTATGGTGCGCCTCATATTTGTCCCTCAGCCCTTTTAGTATCTCTATGGTCTCGGCGACGGACGGCGGGTCGATCGTGACCGGCTGGAAACGCCTTTCCAGCGCGGGGTCCTTTTCTATGTTCTTCCGGTACTCGTCCAGCGTGGTCGCGCCTATGCACTGTATATCCCCTCTCTGGAGCGAGGGTTTGAGTATGTTGGAGGCATCGATGGCTCCTTCGGCCCCGCCCGCCCCGACAAGCGTGTGTATCTCGTCTATGAAAACGATAACATCGGTGGACTCCTTGATCTCCTTCATCACCGCCTTGATCCTTTCCTCGAACTGTCCCCTGTACTTGGTGCCGGCTATCATCATTGCGAGGTCCAGTATGAGCACTCTCTTGTTGTTGAGTATCTCCGGCACGTCTCCTGAGTTGATCTTCTGCGCGAGACCCTCGACGATGGCCGTTTTACCCACACCGGCCTCACCGATAAGGACCGGGTTGTTCTTTTTGCGGCGGCTGAGGATCTGTATGACGCGTTCTATCTCTTTGCCCCGGCCTATGACGGGATCCAGCTCGTCCTGGCGGGCCATCTCGGTGAGGTCCCTTCCGAACGAGTCAAGCGCCGGCGTCCGCGTCTTCTTCTTGGCGCCCTTGGCCCCCTGCGAAACGGAGTATCCCGGTACGGAGGAACCCAGGAGGTTAAGCACCTCATCCCTCACGCTCTTCAGGTCAAGGCCGAGGTTCAAAAGCACCTGGCTCGCTATACCGTCGCCCTCCCTGATAAGGCCCAGGAGAAGATGTTCCGTTCCGATATAATTGTGGCCGAGGCTGCGGGCTTCGTCCATCGCCAGCTCTATCACTTTCTTGGCCCTCGGGGTAAATGGTATATCTTCACCCATCACCTTGCCGGGGCCCGGCTGCACGAGTCGTTCGACCTCGACACGGATATTTTCGGAATCGAGCCCGAGGCTCGTAAGGACAGCGGCGGCCACCCCCTCGCCTTCCTTAACAAGGCCCAGCAATATATGTTCCGTGCCGATATAGTCGTGATTGAACCTCTTAGCCTCTTCCTTGGCCAAAAGAATGACCTTTCTGGCGCGCTCGGTGAATCTGTTGAATGCAGGCATCTTCTATTCCCTCCCCTATTTAAACTTTCAGTTTTTCGCGTATCAAGTCCGACCGTTTGATGTCCCTCTCATAGGGCCCGATCTCCTCCCCGCAGATCTTCTGCAGGTGAGCGGGCTGCGTCGTGAGAAGCACCTCGTTTATCATGTTGGTGTCCAGGTCCTTTAAAAGTCCCAAAGCGGTGCCCAGCCGCACGGCCGAAAGCAGTTTAATAGTCTCGCTCGAAGTTATGATCCTCGCGCTTTTCAGCGTGCCGTGCGACCTGAATACCCTGTCGGTCAGCTCTTCTTTCCTCTCCTTAAGGAGCATCTCCCTCGTCGACTCTTCCCTTGATATTATCTTGTTAATGACCCTTTCCAGGTTATCGAGTATGTCCATCTCGGAATGTCCAAGACATACCTGGTTCGATATCTGGAAAAAATCACCCAGGGCTTCCGTGCCCTCCCCGTAAAAACCGCGCATCGTGAGCCCCAGCTTGGAAATGGCCTCGTAAACGTTCTCTATCTGCCCCGTCATGACGAGCGCCGAGAGGTGCAGCATGACCGAGGCCCTCAGGCCGGTGCCGGTATTGGTCGGGCACGACGTCAGGTACCCGAACTTATTGGAATAATCGAACTTCAGGTAATGCGCCAGGTCGGTATCGATGTCGTCCACTATCCGCCAGGCTTCCATTATGTTGAAGCCCGACTGCAGCACCTGCAGCCGGATGTGGTCTTCCTCGTTGAGCATGGCGCTCACTATCTCTTTCTGTTCGATGACCAGCCCCTTGTGCGCAACGTCCCGCATGTGCTCCTGGCTCATGAGGTGCCTCTCGACGAGAAATTGCCTGTCCAGTTCGCTGACGTCCTTCATCTTCATGATGAGGGCTTTTTTGAGATAACCGGTCTTCTTTATCGCGGCGGTTATCTTCTTGAGCGTTTTTTCGCGCTGTTCATCGTCGGCGTGGCTGAAGTAAGAGTGCCCTTCGATATTCCTCGCTATCCGTACCCTGGTGGAGATAGCTATTTCGCTCCTGGGGCCTTCTCCCTTGAGCCACTCGGTCTTACCCTTCAAAAGATCATCCAGTTTCATCGTTACCGGTATTTCCCTCTATCTTGTCCTCAAGCTCCTTGACCCTGTCGCGCAGCATGGCGGCTTTCTCGAACTCCTCGTTCCGCACCAGCTGGGCCAGTTCCTTCTTAAGACGCTGCAGGTCCTGCTGGGCCCTGTAAACCCCTTCGCCTTTGAAAGGCATCTTGCCCACGTGCTTGTCGGCCCCGTGTATCTTGCGGAGAAGCTCGCTGAGGTTCTTTTCGAACGTCTCGTAACACTTGCCGCAGCCCAGCCTTCCCGTCTTCTGGAAATCGAAATACGTCGAACCGCAGCCCGGGCACTTTACGTCGATCTCTTCCTTTATCCGGCCTTCCGGGATGGCGGGTCCCATGTCCATCAGGCCCGCCAAAAGGTCCGTCAGGCCGAAATGGGAATGCATTTCTTCACTTTTCTCCTTCGCGCACTGTTCGCAGAGATGAAGCTTCGTCACCTCATCGTTTATGACCTCGGTAAGGTGTACCGTGGCTTCGCGCCTGCCGCATATATCGCATTTCATATTGTCCTCGTAAAACGCTTGTTTCAGAAAACAGGAATCAGACGTCAGATTTCATACAATTCTGTCCTCTGTCTTCTGCCATCTGTCCTCTGTCTTTAATACTCTACGCCTTCCGTTTCCGTGACCTTCCTGAAATCCGCCAGGAGCTGTTTATATATCGGGCCCGGCTTGCCGGTGCCTATGGGCTTGTCGTCCATCTTGATCACGGGTATTATCTCGGCGGCGGTGCCGGTCAGGAAGCATTCGTCCGCTTCGAAGAGTTCTTCGGGATACATCTTTTTGTATTCCGTCTCTATCCCCCTTTTCCGCGCCAGGCCTATGACGAGGTCCTGCGTCACCCCTTCAAGAGCGCCGATCTCCGACGGCGGGGTATAGAGCCTGTTATCTTTGACCAGAAAGATATTGTCGCCGGTACATTCGGCGATGTACCCGTCAAGGTCCAGCATCACGGCCTCCGGCGTCCCCGCGTCTATCGCGTCTATCCTCCCGAGGATGTTATTCAGGTAATTCAGCGATTTTATCCTCGGATCGACCGTTATGGGGTGATTGCGCCTGGTCTTCGCTATAGTGATCGGCAGGCCGCTCTTATAGAGCTCCGGGGGATACAGATCTATCTTGTCCGTGATTATGAAGACCGTGGGCTTTTCGCACTTGCGGGGGTCAAGCCCCAGATCTCCGATGCCTCTGGTGACGACGACGCGTATGTACGCGTTGTCCAACTCGTTCATTTTCAGCGTCTCGACTATTTTTTCCTCGAAATCCCACTTCGTGATGGGGATCTCCAATCTTATGGCGTCGGCGCTTTCGTACAAACGGTTGATATGCTCCTCCAGCCGGAAGACCTTCCTGTTGTACGACCGTATGCCTTCGAAGACACCGTCCCCGTAAAGAAGGCCGTGGTCGAACACGGAGACCTTCGCGTCTTTTTTTTCCACGAACTCGCCGTCAATATATATCTTAAGCTCCATGTACTACCCTTTCAGTTTGCATATATGAACTTGCGGACATCTTTTCAAGCGTCCCGTCCTTCATCAGGTATTCCGTATGATAAAAATCCCTGTTGAGGCCCTGGTGCGAGACCACTACGATGCTCATGCCGTTTTCCTCGCTGATCCTGTAGATAAGATCGTATATCCGGACGCTCATCTCGGAATCCAGGTTACCGGTCGGCTCGTCACAGAACAGTATATCAGGCGAATTGACCAGCGCCCTGGCTATGGCCGTCCTCTGCGCTTCCCCTCCCGAAAGCTGGGAAGGCCTGTGCTTTGAACGTTCTTCCATGTTCACGGTCCTGAGAAGCTCCATGGCCCTGCCCTTGATCTCCCTTCCCGATGATCTTCCCTTTATCATGGCCGGGAGCATGACGTTCTCCAGTACGTTCAGTTCCGGCAGAAGATAATAGAACTGGAAGACGAAACCGAAGCTCGTATTCCGCAGGAAACTCCTTCTTCTGTCCGATAACTCATATATGTCCCTGTCGCGAAATGTCACACTGCCTTTGGTCGGACGGCTAAGGGCTCCCAGGACCTGCATAAGGGTGGATTTACCAGCCCCGGAAGGCCCGTGTATGTACACCCTTTCACCTTTGCGGACGGTGAGATCAACATCTTTCACGGCATGGACCTTATCGGATCCCTGTTTGAACGTCTTGTCTAAATTTTCTACGGTCAGCATCTCGATCCTCAATACTCACTACTTTATACTCGATACTTTACTCGTATCTTATCGCTTCCACCGGGTCCAGCCGGGACGCCTTCCATGCCGGATAGATCCCCGCCGCCAGCGTGAGCAGCATCGCGACGGAGATTATCGCCGTAACGTCAGCCGTGCTGACATACACCGGTATCTCGCTGAAATAATATATATCGCTCGGGAACATCGCTACTCCCGTCCACCGTTCCAGAAGGTCCGCTATGACGTTGACCCTGTGAGCCAGAAAGACCCCGCAGAACCCGCCGGCGGCTATCCCCAGAAGACCTATGATGATCCCCTCCAGAAAGAACACGGCCCTTACCCCGAACGAATTGGCGCCGATGGCCTTGAGTATACCGATATCCCTCGTCTTCTCCATGACCATCATGATCAGCGAACTTGATATATTGAAACAGGCCACCATGATTATCAGGGCCAGTATGATGAACATCATCTTTTTTTCCAGGGAAAGCGCCGTCACCAGATTGCGGTCGAGGTCCATCCAGCTCTTCACTATATAGGGATACCCCAGTATGACCTGCAGGCGCGCCTTCACCCCGGCGACCTCCATTTCATCCTTCACTTTCAGGCCGATACCGGAAACGGTATCGCCGGAGCGGAAAAGCTCGCGCGCCGTATCTATCCCGACGATGGCTATGTTGGAATCGTAGTCGTATCTTCCCGAAGTAAAGCTGCCGATGACCTCGAGCTGGGCTTTCTCCATATCGAGGGCCGAGTACGGGAGCAGCAGTTCCACCTTGTCCCCTACCGATATCCTTTCGCTTTTCATCAGTTCGCTGCCGAGTACTATCGTTTTGCCTTTTAAGTCCTTGCCGGTCACCTGTGCGTATTCTATTACCCGGCTCACTTCCGATTCCTTTTCGGGATCTATCCCCTTAAGGAGGACCCCCGAGACGTTGTCGTCCGTCTTCAGGACGGCCTGGCCGGTAACAAAAGGGGTGGCGCTGACCACATCGGGCAGCGCTTCCATCCTCGCTATCAGTTCTTCGTGCCCGCTGATCCCGCCTTCCCTTATGATGACCGCGTGCGAATACGTGCCTATTATCTTGTCCTTCACTTCACGATCGAACCCGTTCATTATCGACATCACGATGATGAGAGAAGCGACGCCGAGACCCACGCCGAGGACAGAGATCACCCCTACGAGGGATATCATCCCTTCTTTTCTCCTGGCCAGAAAATATCTCAAACTAAGGAATATCGTCCACATGTTTTTTCAGGTTTAACACTTCTTTTCAGAAGACAGAGGTCAGATGCCAGAATTCTGTTTTCTGCTTTCTGTCTTCTGTTTTTCAAAACCACATATTACTCGGGCCGCAGTTGAGGAAAGAGTATCACTTCCCTTATGCTCGCCGAATCGGTGAATATCATCGCGAGGCGGTCGATCCCTATCCCGAGGCCTCCTGCCGGGGGCATACCGTATTCGAGGGCGCGTACGAAATCCTCGTCGACCATCGCTTCCGGGTCGGCCTTTGCCTGTTCTTCGAACCTCTCACGCTGGTCGATCGGGTCGTTAAGTTCCGAATAGGCGTTCGCTATCTCCATCCCCCCGACATACAGCTCGAACCTGTCCACCAGTCCCGGCTTATCTTTTTTCGACTTCGCCAGGGGGCTGAGCTCCTTGAAGAAATCCACCACGAAGACCGGATGCGTCTCCGTCTCCGGCTCTACCAGCTCTCCCACGATATTTATGATCTGCGTCTTGCTTACCTTGTCGCCCTCTATCTCCACGCCTTTTTTCTTGAGCTTCGCGACCCACCCTTCCAGCGGTTCGTCTATCTCTATGCCGAAGTTCTTTTTCATCAGCTCCGCGAAAGACACCCTCTTGAACACGCTCAGGTCCACGTCCCTGCCCTGGTACTGGAATTTTTCCGTGCCGAGTATCTTCCTGGCGGCCGAACGGATAAGCTCTTCGGTAAGTTCCATCATGCCTTCACAGTCGGAGTATGCCTCGTATACCTCTATCATGGTGAACTCGGGGTTATGCCTCGTGGATATCCCCTCGTTCCTGAAAGAACGGTTTATCTCGTACACCTTTTCGAACCCGCCTACCAGGAGCTTCTTCAGATATATCTCGGGGGCTATCCTGAGATAGAGGTCCATGTCGAGCGTCTCGTGGTGCGTCTTGAAAGGTTTGCCTGCGGCGCCGCCCGGTATCGGGTGCATCATCGGCGTCTCCACCTCGAGGAATCCCTTGTCGTTGAGCGTCTCGCGCAGCGACTGTATCAGGTCTATGCGCGTCCTGAACTTCTCGCGCGCTTCGTCGTTCACGATCAGGTCCACGTACCTCTGGCGGTACCTTGTCTCCACGTCTTTAAGCCCGTGCCACTTTTCCGGCAGCGGTAGAAGCGACTTGGAAAGAAGCCGGTACTCCTTCACCTGGAGGGTATCTTCGCCCGTCTTCGTCCTGAAAAGCTCTCCGTCCGCTCCGATAATGTCGCCGATATCGAGCTTCTTCATGACCTCAAAGGCCTTATCCCCTATGAGATCTTTTTTCATGTAAAGCTGTATCTTGCCGGTAAAGTCCTTGAGATCCATAAAAGCGCTCTTGCCGTGCTCTCTCATAGCCATTATCCTGCCGGCTACCCTGCATTCCTTGCCTTCGGAAAAATCATTCTTCACCGAACCTATGCTCTGGATACCCGTGAACTTTCCGCCGAACGGGTCTATACCCGATTCCTTTATCGAATCCATGTTCTTGTATCGCTGCTCAATGAGATCGTTCTTCTCTTCCATGCTGCTCCTCCCCGGAGACAAAAATACCCGCCATATATTAGGGTAATTATAACCACTATAATTAAAAATTACCACACAATTATAGCTTTATTAAAAATGGATGTCAACGTAATTTGCGTTAGGAAGGACAAACACCCAGCCTATATATAGGTTTATACAGGTTTAGAGAGGTATAACAATGTTTATACATGTTCACCCATGTTATACATCGGGTGTGTACACACCCGATGTGTGTAAGGGTTATTTGAGGAGGGATTTGAACTCGGCTTCGGTGATGATCCTGATGCCTTTTTTCTTTGCCTGGTCGAGTTTTGATCCGGCTTTCTCCCCCGCCACGACAAGGTCGGTCGTCGCGCTTACGCTTGACTGGGCTTCGCCGCCTTCGGCTTCGACTATTTTTTTTGCTTCGGAGCGGCTTATGGTCTGGAGAGAACCGGTGAAGACGATCCTTTTCCCGAGGAGTTTTCCTTTTGTGGCCTTTTTCTTTTCGCGGACCTTTACGCCGTTTTTCTCTAACTTCCGGATCTCATCAACGTTCTTTTTCTGTTTGAAAAAATCGGTAATGCTCTCCGCTATCTCCGGCCCGATCTCGTTTATCGACATAAGGCTTTCCTGGTCGGCTGACATTATTTTCCGCAGCGTACCGAATTTACCGGCAAGGAGGGTCGCTATGTGTTTGCCTACATTCCTTATCCCGAGACCGAAAAGAAAACGGTCGAGGGGAATGTCTCTGGACCTTTCTATAGAATTCAAAAGGTTCTGCGTCTTCTTTTCTTTCCATCCCTCAAGCTTCAGGAGATCTTCCCCTTTAAGCTTATAAATATCGGAAATACTGCTTATCAAACCTTCTTCATAAAGAAGTTCGACCGACTTGTCGGAAAAACCGTCTATATCCACCGCTCCCTTGCTGGCGTAATGGCTGATCGCCTCTTTAAGCTGTGCCGGGCAGGCAAGTCCCGCGGGACAGCGGTAGAACACGTCTTCCTTCTCCAGGGTAGCGCCGCAGCTCGGACACTTCTTCGGCATGTGGAACGCTTTTTCCCTACCGGTACGCCTATGGCTGATGACCTCGACCACCTCGGGGATAACGTCGCCCGCCCTCTGGACCTTGACATGATCCCCGACTTTCACGCCGAGGCGTTCTATCTGGTCCATGTTATGGAGCGAAGCGCGCGATACCGTGACCCCGCCTACCTCTACCGGCTGGAGGAGCGCGACGGGCGTGATGGCACCGGTCCTTCCTACCTGTACGACGATATCCTCCACGCGCGTTACCTCTTTGCGCGGTTCGAACTTATAGGCGACGGCCCATTTAGGGTTATTGGTCCTCATGCCTATTCTTTCCTGGAGGGAAAGATCATTTACCTTGATCACGACGCCATCTATCTCATAATCCAGGTCATCGCGTTTTTTCTCGAGGTTACTGTGATAGGATACGGCCTCTTTTATATTCCTGCAGTGTTTAGCACCCGGCGATACCTGTATGCCAAGGCCTTCGATAAGGCCAAGCGCCTCTTTTTGCGTGGCCGGCAGCTTCTCGGAATAATCGAGTATCCTGTAACAGTAGACATGGAGTTTTCTCTGGCCCGTTATCCGCCAGTCGAGCTGGCGCATGGAACCGGCGGCGGCGTTGCGCGGATTCGCGAAAGTATCCTTACCGAGTTCCGTCTGTCTTTTGTTCAGCGCATTGAAATCCTTGATGTGCATCATCACCTCGCCGCGAAGGGCGATGCGCCCGGGCGGTTTCGCGCACTTGAGCTTCTTCGGGAGAGTGACGATCGTCTTGAGGTTCAGTGTTACGTCTTCGCCCACCAGACCGTCACCCCGGGTGGAGCCTCTCACGAATTTTCCGTCCTCGTAGACCAGTTCTATGCTCAGGCCGTCAAGTTTCGGCTCGCACACGTAGTCGATGCTTTCGCCGGTCTCTTTTCGGCATGTCTCGTCAAAATGCTCGGCGCCCTTTTCATCGTTCACGCTTTCCAGGCTGAGCATCGGCGCCATATGCTTCACCTTTACGAACTTATCAGGGATAGGCGCCCCCACCGTCTGCGTCGGGGAATCGGGTGAGATATATTCCGGGTGCTTGGCTTCAAGACCCTTAAGCTCCTGCATAAGCCGGTCATATTTGGCGTCCGATATCACCGGCTTGCCTTCCGTGTAGTAGAGCCTGTTGTGCCGCCTGATGTTCTTCCTGAGTTTGTTTATCTTTCTTTTCACATCTTCCATATTTACCTTCACACAAAAATAAAAATATATTCTGGGGACACATCTGGTTGTCTACATGTCGTTTACACAGATGTGTCCCCAGAACCTCAGTTTCCGTTTCATCGCTTCAGCGCTTTCACCAGTTTTTCATACGTGAACGTATTAAGTACGTCGTTTTTCTCCACCCAGCCCCTTCTGGCCGTTATGACGCCGTACTTCATCTCGCCAAGCTGCGCCACTTCATGCGCGTCAGTATTTATAACGAACTTCGCGCCCATCTCTTTTGCCATCCTGCAATGAATGTCGTTCAGGTCTATCCTCTCTCCATGCGTGTTGACCTCGAGGTAGATATTCCGTTCAACGGCGGCCTCGAATATCTTCTCGAAATCGGCGAAGATCGAGCTCCGGCTGGAAATAAGCCGCGCGGAAGGATGCGCGAGCGCGTGAACGTATTTATTATCAAAGGCCCTCAGAATGCGCTCGGTCTGCCTTTCCCTGTTAAGAGAAAAATTAGAATGGATGGATGCTATCACTATATCAAGTTCTTTCAAAACGGAATCCCTGATGTCCAGTTTCCCTTTCGCGAGAATATCCACCTCGACCCCGGCGAGGACCTTTATGCCTCTGGTCTTTTTTGCCGTTTTTCTTACTTTTTCCACGTGCCTCATGAGCTGTCTTTCATCCAGGCCATGAGCCACACGGACGTTCTTGGAATGTTCCGTTATAGCGATATACTGGTATCCCTTCTTTCTCGCGGCCTCGATAAGCTCTTCAACAGTAGCGCGTCCGTCAGTAGCCGTCGTGTGGAGGTGGAGATCCCCCTTGATATCCTTCAATTGAAGAAGGTTCTTAGGCAACTTGCCTTTCATCGCGGCCTCGACCTCGCCCTGCGCCTCGCGCAGTTCCGGCGGCGGCGGGTCCATGCCGAGCTTCCGGTAAACCTCTTCTTCTGTCTTGCCCGCAACGAACCTTTCTTTCCCCTTGCCCACGGAAAAGACACCGTATTCGCTCACCTTGTAACCCTTCCTCTTCGCGATCTGCCTTACTTGGACGTTATGCTGCTTCGACCCCGTGAAATACTGCAGCGCCGCGCCGAAACATTTGTCATCTATTACGCGAAGGTCTATCTGCGGCCCGTTCCTTAAAGATATGCTGGACTTCGTGGAACCTTTGGCGATCACCTCTTCCACATCCGGGTGGCCCGTAAAATAGTCCATGGCTTTCTGAGGATCTTTCGCGACCGCGAGGATGTCGAGATCGCCGACCGTCTCCCGCCCCCTGCGCAGGCTTCCGGCTTTTTCTAACTTCTTGAAATTTTTAGACTTAGATAGATATTTTATCATGCGGTCGGCGTAAAAATCCGCCTCGGTAAGAAGCATCCTGCCCTCGCGTTTCCTGAAATGCTTGATGGCGTCAAGAAGCTTATCCTGCGTCCGCGCTCCCATGCCGTCTATACCTTCCAGTTTACCCTTCTCGCAGGCTTCTTCAAGATCGTCCATGTCCTCTATCCCGAGCACGTCCCTGAGCTTTCTCAGTTTCTTGGGTCCCAGCCCGGAAAGGTTCAGCATATCGAGAAACCCCGGTGAGAACTCTTTCATTAGCTCGTCATAGTATTTAAGAGCGTTGGTACTTATCATCTCTATGATCTTTTCCTTCAGGTCCTTGCCTATACCGGGTATCTTTTCCAGTTTGGACGGGTCCTCCCCGTAAAGATCTTTAAGCTGGCGGGAAAGACTTGATATGTTCTGGGCGGCGACGCGGTAAGCCCTTATCCTGAAAACATTCTCATCTTTTATTTCCAGTATATCGGCTATATGGGAAAATATGTCGGCTATTTCCTTGTTTTCCATAGTATTATAAGCTAATATACTAAAAAAGCGGAGCGCCTACAAGGAAATTTATGGGGATAATAACTATAGCGTTCGATGACTGTTACGCGGATGTTTTCGAGCACTGCGCCGCATTCCTCGCGGAGAACAAAATAAGGGCGACTTTCGCCGTCCCTTCCGCCTGTATAGGCGGCACCCTTGAGAACCGGTCCGTCATGACCAAAGACCAGCTCGTCTCGCTTATAGCCGACGGCCACGAGATCGCCTCCCATACCACGGGGCACCGCAACCTCCTGGACATCTACAATTCCGAAGGAGAAGAAGCGGTCCTCAAGGAAATGACCACCTCAAAAGGATCACTGCAAACCCTGCTGGGGATCAAGGTCGAGTCGTTCGTCTTTCCCTTCATAACGGCCAATCACAATGAACGCATGCTCGACATAGCGGCTGAACACTATCTGTCATCCAGGATAACCGCCGAAGGTTTCGCCTTCAACGGCCTCCCGCCAAAAGCGCCCTTCTCGGCCGTGGGCACGCCCATAATGACGGACATGCCTATGAGCGAATACGACAAACTCGTCGAAATAGTGAGCGCCCGGGACCTGTGGCTGATAGAGGTCTTCCATCTTGTATCGGACAAGAACACAAAAAGCGCCCACCGCGACGCGCCGTACAGGTTCTTTACCCTTATCGACACGTTCAGGGACCACATCTGCTATATCCTATCGAAAAAAGTACCCGTGATGACACAGGGCGAGGTCGTCAGGCGGTATAGAAAGTGACCAGTAACAAGGATAAAGGAACAAGTATCAAGTATTGAGTTGTACAACTAAGAACTAAAAACTAACAACCAATATCTAACATCTAACAAACCGTTACCCTTATACAATAGTGCTTTCCTGCAAGGCCAGAGCTTCGGTGATCTGTTCGTCATTTACCATGCCGAGCTCTTTAAGGATCTCTCCCAGGCGGGAACCGCTTTTCCAGTGGACTTTGAGGGCCTTATCAAGCTGGTCCTGTGATATGGCGTTCTTCTCGATAAGTATCTGCCCCAGCGGTTTATAGGTCTCCTTGAGCGACTCGTCGTTCTTGAACAGCTGCACGGAGAGGTGTTCGTCCTTATGGACTATCCTCCTGTCGGCCATGTACTTGCTGCCGGGGATCTTCTTAAGATATTGCTTTACTTCGACCATTCTGTCGTTCAGCTCGATGAGAGTCCTGACCTCGTCGGGTGAGTTCTTCATAACAAGCGCTATCGTCACGCTCATGATGGGGATCCTCCTCCACTTCTCGGTCCTTGTCTTCGCCATGATGTGCCCCCGCTCCCGGTCCTTCTCGGAATAATGAAAAGGTATAACGGTATCGAACATGCATATGAAATTCTTGCAGATCGTATTGTACTTGTCAGGGGTGGTTATAAGGACGAAATCATCCCCTCCTATGTGGCCAACGAAATCGTCCTTGTTCCCCCAGGTCCTTACGGAGACGTTCAGCATGTAAGCCGTCTGCATTATGACCCTGTCGCCCTTCAGGTACCCGTACTTGTCGTTGAAGGACTTGAAATTGTCTATATCCACCTGCCCGGCTATAAAAGGTTCTCCGCTGTCAAACCTTGATTTGAGGATCTCTTCTATCACTATGCTCCCCGGCAGGCCCGTAAGGGGACTGGCGTAAAAGCTGTGCTGGGACCGTTTTACCGCCATCTCGATGCGTATCTTGAGGTCCAGGGGATCGGGAGGCTTCAGAAGATAATCGTCCACACCCTGCCTTAGACCCAGGAGCTCCTGCCTTAGCTGGCGCTTGTTGATAAGGGCTATCACGGGAATAAAGCTGGTGGCGAAATCCTTTTTGAGCGACTCGCATATTTCCAGATGGGGTTTCTCTCCCGAATGGACGTCAACGACTATCACGTCCGGGGATAAAGTAATTATCTTGTCCAGTCCCGGCTGGGGGGAACCCTCAAAAAAGACGATATAACCCCATCCCTCAAAACAGAACTGCAGAACGTCCGTCAGTTTATCGTCATCGGATATTATCAGGACCTTAAGACTTTTATCCGCTGAAAAAGTGTCCGGTATTTCCAAGTAGATCCCCTTTTTTTCATATTATACCATACACCTGCACGGTTTGCGAATTTAGCCTTACAAAGGGTGCCATTACACAAGCGGCCTGATTTGATAAATTTACATATATTTATTGATTATATTACAAATATGCCCTATAATGAACCTGCCATGTCACCCGAAGAACTGCTGAAAAAATGCGTAAATAAGGACAAGAACGCCTGGGACGAGTTCATCAGGCGGTACAGCGGCCTGGTCACCAGGAGCGTGAAATACAAGCTGAACAAGCTCAATGTAAAGGTCGACCGGTCCGAATTCCAGGATATCGTGCAGGAGATATTCCTTTCTATTTGGGAAAAGGATAAACTGGCTGAGATAAAGAACACCTCGAACTTAAAGGGCTGGCTCGTGATCACTTCCATCAACCGCACTTCCAACTATTGCCGGGACCACGTTTATAAAAGGGCGAAAAACACCCTGTCCCTCGATAGCGGCCCTTCGGCGGATATACCGGGGTTAAAGCTTGGAGACGTGATCCCCTCCCCCGGGCTCAACACGGCAAAGATGCTGGAAGCGGCTGAGATCGAACGGCTTCTGAAAGAGGCCATAAACAAGCTTGAATACAGGCAGCGGCTTGCCCTGAAATTCAACCTGTATGACGGGAAAAAACAGAAAGAGATAGCCCGGATCATGCATATCCCTCAGGGAACGGTCGGTTATCTTATCATGAATGCTAAAAAAAATATAAGAAAAAAATTAAAAGAATTCCTATAAAAACCGTGTCTAATAATACAGGGGTGAAAAATGAATAACAGGATATGTCCGCCAGAAGAGGTCCTGGGCGAATACCTGGGCGGCTCTCTTCCGCCCATAGCCCGGCCAGGGGTCGAGAAGCATCTTGCCTCGTGCAACGAATGCCGCAGGCTGCTGGCAGAAGCCCATGACATCCTGAAAAAACCCGATATAAGCGAAATAATATATAATTCCTTTATCTGGATTAAGGACAACCGGTGGTTCCTGGGCGCCATGGCCTCGCTGGCCCTCTCCTTCATATTCCACCGGTATTTCCTGCAGTTCCTTGCCGCCTGTTTTATATCCGGGGCAAAGTGGATCATAGACTCAAAGACCACAAGAACGCTCATCATGATCCATGAAGCCTGGAAAAAATCCGAAAAAAGTAAAATAAAAACCTCCGAAGACGTGTCTCATTATCTATAGGCGCACACAAACCCAAAAGGAGGTAAAGATGAACTCAAAACCCGTTGTCAAAGTTGAAAGGATGCACTTTCTGGATGGTGACGGCTCCACGAAAGCGTTCTGTGATCTTCTGATACTGGACACCTTTCTCGTAAAGGGCCTTCGGGTCGTACAGGGAAAAGAAGACCTTTTCCTCAGCATGCCCAGGGAACAGGGACGCGACGGCAAGTGGTACGAAACGTTCTTCCCGGTCTCGAAGGAGATGCGCAAGGGCCTGCAGGAACTGGTACTCGAAAGCTACCACGAACAGCAGCCCGTAGCGGTATAGGAGCTCGCGGTGGGCCGGACGAACCGGGATACGGGAGATCTCGGCGAAAAAATAGCCGAAAAGTTCCTGGTATCCAGAGGGTACAAAATACTTTCCAGGAACTTCCCAACGCCTTTCGGCGAGATCGATCTTATCGCGAAGAAAAACGGTTGTACCGTCTTTCTGGAAATAAAGACCCGTATATCCGAAAAGTTCGGCCCACCCGCATCCGCCGTCACCCGGGCGAAACAAAAACATATAATCAAAAATTGCCAATATTATCTCAAAGGATACGGCCTGAACGACGCGCCCTGCAGGATCGACGTCATAGGGATCTGCCTGGACCCTCGCGGAAAAGTGAAGATCCTCAGGCATATCAAGAATGCCGTTGAATTACATGGACATTTCTACTAGAAAGGAAATACAATGCTCGCCAAAGTAAGCTCCGGAGCTGTCATGGGAATGGAAGCATATTCGATAGACGTTGAAGTGGACGTCTCGGGAGGTCTTCCGGCTTTTTCAGTAGTGGGTCTGCCTGACGCCTCCATAAGAGAAAGCCGTGATCGTATACGCTCAGCCATCAAGAATTCGGGATTCAAGTTCCCGGCAAACAAGATAATAGTCAACCTTTCCCCAGCCAATATAAAAAAGGAAGGAGTGGGTTTTGACCTGCCCATCGCGATAGGCATATTGGCAGCTTCAGGCGCTATGCAACAGGAAGAACTTGAAGGCTATATATTCTGCGGAGAACTTTCACTGAACGGTAAACTCAGGCCATTCCGGGGCGCTCTGCCTATTGCGATTTCCCTGAAAAATAAGAACTTTTCATTCATCTTCCCGAAAGCCAATGCTCATGAAGCCGCCAATATAAAGGGAATATCCGCATACGGGGCATCTTCGCTGATGGAAGTCATTGACCATATCAAAGGTATCAGACCCCTGAAGCACATAAAGGAAGTAAAAGATCAGCAAGACGCGACTAATCCTTACAATAACCTTGACCTTAAAGACGTAAAAGGCCAGGAACACGTGAAACGCGGGCTGGAAGTGGCCGCAAGCGGCGGGCATAACGTGCTGATGATCGGTCCACCCGGTTCAGGCAAGAGCATGCTCGCGAAAAGGTTCCCGACAATACTTCCCTCTCTTTCTCCTGACGAAGCCCTTGAGACAACCAAGGTTTACAGTATTGCCGGACAGCTGAAAAACAGCAGCCTTCTAACAGAACGTCCCGTCCGCTCACCCCATCATACCATTTCATACGCCGCTATGGTCGGTGGCGGATCATGGCCCGCCCCGGGAGAGATAAGCCTGGCACACAATGGAGTGCTTTTTCTTGATGAATTTCCCGAATTCAGGAGAGACGTCCTGGAGACGCTTCGTCAGCCCCTGGAATCCGGAGAGATCACTATCACCAGGGTCGAACGGTCCGTGCGCTTTCCCTCCCGTTTCATCTTGATATCCGCCATGAACCCTTGCCCGTGCGGGTATTTCACCGATCCTCACAAAAACTGTAACTGCTCTGCCGGTCAGATACAAAGGTATCTCTCCAAAATATCGGGCCCCCTCCTGGACCGGATAGACATACATCTCGAGGTCCCGCGGCTGAAATACGAACAGCTTTCCCAAAGAAGGACCGGGGAACATTCCGTTAACATCAAAAGGCGCGTCGAGGAAACAAGGAATACACAAAAAGACAGGTTCAGCGACAAACCGGGTTATTCGGCGTACAACGCGTACATGACGTCCCGGGAAGCGGAAAAGTTCTGTGTTCTTTCGGAAGAGGCGGAGGAACTCTTGAAAACGGCGATCCTTGAACTGGGTATAAGCGCCAGGGCCTATGACAAGATACTGAAAATATCACGCACAATAGCCGACATGGAGGCTTCCGCGATCATTGAATCTCACCATGTCTCGGAAGCTGTCGGTTACCGGTGTCTCGACCGGAACCTGTGGGTATAGATATTTTTGATATAACCGGCAATTATGCGCAGAGTTCAAGAAGAGTGTCCTGAAGTTTGTGAGTATCCGTAAGAACGTCCTTATCCAGGACCTGGGGACGGGTTGACGGGTCGGAAAATATCTCTTCCAGGATCTTCGCCAGGTCTTCACTTGTAGTGTTGACAATGATATCAAAATGTTGATCGGACCTGAGGAGCCTTTCGAGCGCGTCCCTGTCCGGCGCTACGACTATTTCGCCGTTGAACCCGCGGATCCTCAGGACTTTGATAGCTTCGTCGACGTTTTGCCCATACACAAGAGCTGTCTTACCGGGAGAGCCCACCTGGATCATAACCGTCTTTTCTCCGTTTTCCAGTGAAGCGAACTGCTCCCTCCGGGCCATGATCTGTTCAAGCTCTGCCTGCTGCTCTTCAAGCTCTTCGAGCGTCTGGAACTGCATGACGTAACCTGACGGCCCGGCATCCCTTCCCGGACCATGCGGGGTTACATGACATTTCACCTTTGTACCGCTCAAGTCCGTATCAAGTGTTACCGGTTCACCTCTCATGAGCTTATCCGCAGCTACGGGATCCACTATACTAAAAATATCAGGGCCCTCTTCCACGGAAGATATACCGGATATATCTCTGCACCTTTCGTTCGCTTCGGCCAGCGAACCGTCCTCATCAAAGGTAGCCAGCCCTATTTGAGCGCCCTCGAACATGTCGTGTATCTTTTGTTCGTTTTGACCGAAAGCGTTTTCCGCTCGTACGCGATCGGTGATGTCACGACCATGAAAGCGAACAACGCCGTCCTGGAAATCCGGTATGTAGCAAACCTCTCCTTCCAGCCAGAATAAGCGCTCGCGGCTCTTGTGCCATACCCGGAAAGGCGGGAGTTTTACCTTTTCCCAGGGATTCTCCCTGGTATGGGCAATGGCATTTTCGACCACCTCCATATCGTCTTCATGCACGAGTTCACCCAGGGCACGACCTGTGACCTCTTGCTCTGAATAACCCAGATCCTTGACCGCGGGACTAATGTACACATACTGGTTCTTCTGGTCGAGAAGAACAGCAATATCGCTCGTCTCTTCCGTCAGTATACGGAACTTCTGCCTTTCCTGCTCCAACATTTTCGCCCTTTCTTTCAGCTCTTCCAGCGCCAGATTAAGCCGGGTAACGTTCGCGAAAAGGCACAAGACCCTGCCCCCTATGCGCCTCTTTCGCACCTGGAGGAACATCGCTCTTTCTTCCAAGGGCATTATTTCTTCTCCATATATGCTCTCTTTTCCCAGGTATACCTTAAGATCGTCTATTACATACTTTCCCGCCCTGTACTTCTCCTGCAGTCCGACCTTATTGTCCATCTCATGGTCAAGAATATCAAAATCGGTCATACCTACAATATTCACCGCTTCCGGGTCCTCGCTATCGGGCAGAGGCAAACCGAGCACTTCATACATCATGTGGTTCGTGTGCGTTATCCTCGGGGCTATTTTCCTGAGCTCATCGATAGTAAGTTCTTCAAGTGCATCCTGAAAATCATCGTCAGTGAGTTCTTCGGGGGAACGCCCCTTCATAACGCGTTTGATCACAAGATTTACGTTGTCTGGATCAAATTCCTTAACATATAACCCATCGGGATAATTTTCCAAGATAGCGTGCACGCGATTTTCTGACTCCCTGAGCGCTTGCAGTGCACCTGTCAGCGCGGTGACATCCTGTAACGTAGTTCTTACCTCGACGGGTTCTCCTCGCTCATTAAATATGATCTTGTCGCGCGCGGAACAGATCACCTTTCTCCCATCCAGTTTAATATACGTCCTCGGCCTGCCTTCAGGCGTCCACTTCTCACTCCTGGTTTCCTTCCGTCCCGCTTGCCCGTTCGCTTTCCATTCTTCACGGGCTTTCTCCAATTTCTCCTCAAAGTGTTTTTCGGCCGCTTCCCGTTCAAACGGATCGATATAATCGAATATCGAACTGCCTATCACGTCTTCTTTTACGCCATTGAATAACCACTGCAGCCAAAACTCGTTAACATCCGCAATCACCCATTTCCCTAGGTCATTACGCTTCATGACATGAATTCCCACCGGAACGGTGTTGAAGAGTTCCCGAAATTTCTCCTCTCTTATTGTCGCCACTTCTAACAGCATTCTTTGTATGTCCGCTACAGAAACACAACTTCTCCGGTTGTAATAATCACCCCCGGTCACTATCATTACCGCGCCCATCTCCTTTATTATTTCAAGAACCCCTAACGCTTCATCAAACCTGTGCTTGATATCCGATTCTTCCGAAAACGCGGTTCTAAGTCGTTCTCGGGCTTTTTCTTTTATTGCCGCATCCATCTCCGTCTTCTCCATCGCATTTTGCGCAGGCCAGGACAGCCCGCTGAATACTCCGTTCATCAGATCTATTTCTGCCAGATTATATCCATCCGCTTGTCCATCCTGGGTCAATTCTTCACTCGGAACGCGAACAGCTCCTGTAGTGATCGTATGTATCAAGATCCCGAACGCGCTATCCATACGCACATTGCCGCCGATCTGTCTAATACCGTGAGCCATCTCATGCACCTTACTGACTATCCCGAGCCAATCACCGCCCTCTGCATAAGAAATGATATCTTTCCTGAAAACCAAAAGCTGATCGACCAGAGAATCTACCTGCTTTTTATCCTCTTCTGTTAACTGAAGTTTCACTTTTTTCCCGGGTGTTACAATGTTTTTCGCCAAATCTTGGCTTTCACGCTCAGAATACCCTAATGACGCTCCTATACAGCTCACTATCGCGGGAAGGAACTCCTCATGATCCTTTTTGGGAAAGGAATCTTCTAAAGCAAATATATCTCCCCGGATAAAGATCCAGGGAATACCTGTTGGGTCCGCCGGATCCGGATAGCACACTCCGAAAACGTCCTTATTCTCGAACACACCTCTTTTTTCGACCAGCCGTACCCTTGACGCCTGCACCAGTTCCGTTAACCTCGCCGCTTCTCTCCTCCTGTGTGAGACCCTGAACAATTCTATGACTCCCTTTACCTCCTCCTCTTTAACCGCTTTCAGTTGTCCCAGATGCTCCCCCAAGCCTTTGATATACGCTTCAACATCTTCGGGGGTCACCCCGTCACCGCTTTGACGCACATATATAAGGGGCTTCCCTTCGTCCTGTTCTTCAGAATAATCACGCGTTGTTACAAAACGGCCAAGATCAATGAATCCCGCGGTTTTTGCCTCCTCAAGGAGCCTCTTTTTTCCCGGGGTAAGCTCCATCCCGGCCGGAAGAGCGCCGGGTGTATCTAGTCTATCGTCGGTGAATTTTTCGACAAAATCTTCAAATATCTCCTGAAATATCCTGTTCTCTTCATGCGTAAAGCCCGCTTTAGCAAAAACCTCATGGACTATGGTGCCGATATTGATATAATCCGGGCTATCGGGAAGATAGATGCCCTGCTGCCCACCGTGGGGCTCGCTCAATTTGTTCTCTTTGTCCTTTCCGGTAATGATCATAAGCTGGCCATCTTCGACCAGTCCCACGAAATCCATTGAAAGTTGAGGGGAAACTATATCAAGGAAAGTGTAAATGAAAGAAAGAGAAAGATCGCAATTATCGTCATTTATCCGCACATATTTGTCGGCAAGTATAGCGTTCCTGATCTTTTCGTCCTGGTCTTTCTCGCTGCTTGCGGCTTTTAATATCGCTTCCGCATATTTTCGTTCCCTTTCGGCATATTTTATTTCGATCATTCTCTCTCTGGACCTTTTATACTCTTCTTCCGTGAAGAACGTGAATTTATATCTGTCAAGTCCGGCCTCGACCATACTACTGGTATCTTCAAGCACGGAACACCAGTAGATCGTTTCCTCCCCGCCGGGAGCTTTGAACGTGCAGGGAAGAATACGCAAATTGTCACTTCCGTGACCCGTATCTGACCGGCTGAAAAGAAATTGGATCTCGGTCCCGGCTTCTTTGGACCCGGAAAAATCTACACCCAGTTCAGATGCAGACCGATCCTCATCCTCTTTCATTACATCGACTATTCGTGACCTGACGCCCGAGGCAAGAACGTACTCAAGCATGGCTATATCCTTGACCTGGCGGGGATCTAATTCAGGAGAAAATATGGACTGCGGCGCAATATGACTGCCGCACATACCCCCGGCATAAGCAGGACCTATACCCGTTGAGGATAAGAGAACCGCAACGGTCATGAACAAACAAACAATTTTTACTATGATCTTTTTCCGTGCTCTCATTTTGGTCACATACTTTTTAAACATATTTGAATATTCAGAGTGCAAAACTCCCTTCCCCCTTTCAGTACACATCTGCTTGTGAGTAAAAAGGTTGGGCAAATCACACTTTTTATTATTTAACTATCTTATTATATAATAACAATATATACATATAATAGCAATGCCAAATCCTAGCTTTTTTTGGCCTAACAAATTCTGATAAGGTATTACAAATAAAGATGTTACGGATATTGAATCTACCGGCTACCGGTATCTTGACCGGAACCTGTGGGTGTGAGAAGTTTTTCGGTCACAAAGAGAAGTATTACCATGAACGCGCAGAAATAAACGAATACGTCCCCGTATCTCGTATAAAAGGTCCGGCCGCGGAGGACCTTCACGCTGCCGGTGGAGTGCCCTCTTACAAGCACTTCCTTGCCACCTTCTTGCATGACAGACAGCACAGCGCCGTTTGAATCCACGAAGCACGACACGCCGGTATTCGCGGCCCTTATAACCGGGGTTCTATTCTCCACCGCCCTGAAAACGGAAGACTGGAGATGCTGCCGGGGAGCCCCGGTATCACCGAACCACGCGTCGTTGGTCATGTTCACGAGAAAATTAGCGCCTTTCCTCGCATATTCCCTCGCGATATAGGGAAATATGTCCTCGAAACATATCAGGGCGCCGAAACTGTAAAAATTGGTCTGTCTCATCCTTGAACCGTCCGGTTTATTTTTTTCGGTCTCGACCGACTTTAACCGGAAAAACGTGAATTCATCGCCCCTTTCGAAATCCCCTATCGGCTTGTCTATATAACCTCTTAAGAACGAAATATATTCCTCGAACGGCACATATTCCCCGAAAGGCACAAGATGCAGTTTTAAATACTTTTTCTGCAGGCTGCCTTCTTTGTCGAACAACATGGCGCTGTTATAGTAACCGCCTCTTCCTTCATAGATGACGCCCGCCAATATTGGCGTTTTCAGCTTTTTCGAAAGATCGCCTATATCCTTTGCCGGATTTTCCTCGTCAGCCGCAAGATACGGATATGACGTCTCCGGCCACACTATCATATCGGGCTTATCGCGGGCGGCCTCTTTTGTGAGCTCGTTATAATTCTCCAGGATACTCTTGGCGAAATGGGGATCCCATTTCATGAGCTGCGGCACGTTTCCCTGGACGACGCTGATCTCCGGGTTGCCCCAGACGTGAAAGTTCTGCGTCTTGAAAGCGCTGTACGCGGTCGCCATGACAAGGAAAATAAAGGCCAGTACCATGTAGGCGATCCTTCGCTTCGCCCGGGTGAAAAGCGCGTACGCCGCTACATTAAAAGCCACCATCAGGAACGACACCCCGTAGGCCCCGGTGATATCCGCTATCTGTATAAGATTTATCTCCCTGTACTGCGCGTGCCCCAGGAGCCCCCACGGGAACCCGCTGAAAACGCCGCCCCTTGTATATTCGATCACCACCCATGCGAAAGGGAGCACAAAAAGGTCCATGGAATATCTTAAACAGATATTTGCTATAAGGCCGAAGGCCCCGTAAAAGAGAGAAAGGAAAAGGACCAGTATTATCGTGCCCGGGATGGTCACGTTCACGAGCCAGGATAAAAGCCCGCCGAAGAACACAAGGCCCGCCAGATAAGAATACCAGAAAGAGCTTTTAAGCGAAGTTTCCTTCAGGGCCAGGAAAAGCGGTACAAGGCATACCCAGGCAAGATACGTGAACTCGAAAGGAGGGAACGCCAGGAATGCGAGCACACCGGATAAAGCAGCAAGAGATATTTTGCGTGAGATCGATTTCATGATCCATTAACAGTCCATAGTCCCCATAGTCCACGGTCCATGGACTGTCGACTGTGGACTAATACAATCACCTGCCGCAGCACTTTTTATATTTTTTGCCGCTGCCGCACGGGCACGGGTCGTTACGGCCTACCTTGGGGGTCTCTCTTTTATACGTGGCATCGCCCACTTTCCGTTCCGGCGGCGCGAACGCCTCGGCGGGACCGCCGCCGCTACCCGGAGGGCCGTCATAGATCGAATCCTGGCCGGAAGAAGCCGCCCCTAAAGCCGAATATTCCCTGTGCTCGAACGATTCTTTTCCGGGCTGGAAGACGCCTCTTTTGTATTGCTCTTCCATGGCGGATATCTTCATTATCCTTTCGGCCGTCTGTTCGTCTATCTTGACCATGAGGTCCCTGAACATACTGAACGCTTCATGCTGGAATTCCACGAGAGGGTCCTTCTGAGCGTAGGCCCGCCAGGATATGCCTTCTCTTAGGTCGTCTATCTCCCTCAGGTACTCCTTCCAGTTGGAATCGATCACAGAAAGCATCACCATCTTCTCGAGCTCGCGCATCCTTTCTTCGCCGAGGAACTTCTCCCTCGCGGAGTAATGCGTCCTGGCAACGGATACCACGTGTTCCAGCACGTCCCGTGCCGGCATTCCCTGGAGCTCTCCGGGTTTTACCTTTATAGCGTAACGATACATCACTTTTCCGGCGAATTGTTCCGGCTCAGGCTCGGCGTCCCACTTCTCAAGAAGGGATTCCAGCCCGACCGAAAAGCTCTCGATAAACTCCTCTTTGAGATTCTCGCCCTCAAGCGTCACGTTGCGCCTCTTATATATGACCTCCCTCTGCTGGTTCATGACGTTATCATACTTCAGGAGGTGTTTCCTTATCTCGAAGTTCTGCGTCTCTACCCTTTTCTGCGCGGTCCGTATGGCGCCGGTCACCAGCGGGTTCTCGATGACCTCGCCCTCTTCCATGCCCAGGCGGTCCATGATGCCCTTTATCCTGTCGGAGCCGAATATCCTCATGAGATCGTCCTCGAGCGAAAGATAGAACCTGCTGGAACCCGGATCACCCTGCCTGCCCGACCGGCCGCGGAGCTGGTTATCTATCCTCCTGGCCTCATGCCTCTCGGTGCCTATCACGTGCAGACCGCCGACTTCCACAACCTTTTCATGCTCACGCCGGATCTCTTCTTTGTATTCTTCAAGGAGCCTTTCGAAGATCTTTTTTCTTTCTTCGGGATCTTCGATATTCATTTTTTCTATCGCGTCGTTGGCCAGGAACTCGGGATTACCGCCGAGCAGTATGTCGGTGCCGCGGCCCGCCATGTTGGTAGCCAGGGTCACGGCGCCGTACCTGCCAGCCTGGGCGATGATATGGGCCTCTTTCTCGTGGTACTTGGCGTTCAGGACGTTGTGCTTTATACCTTTGGTGTTGAGCAACCGGCTCAGTCTTTCCGACTTTTCTATCGATATGGTACCTACCAGGATGGGCCTTCCCTCGGCGTGCCATTCGGTGATGTCGTCGACGACGGCGTTGAACTTTTCCGCTTCCGTCTTGTAGATACGGTCGGACATGTTCTCTCTTCTCAAGGGCCTGTTGGTCGGTATCTGCATGACGGGCAGGAGATATATGTTCTCGAACTCCATCTCCTCGGTCTTGGCCGTACCCGTCATCCCCGCGAGCTTATCGTACATGCGAAAGTAGTTCTGGAGGGTTATCGTGGCGAGGGTCTGGCTCTCTTTCTGCACCTCCACGCGTTCTTTGGCCTCGATCGCCTCGTGTATGCCGTCAGAGAACCTGCGCCCCGGCATCATCCTGCCGGTAAACTCGTCCACTATGACTATCTTGTTCTCGTTTACGACGTATTCCACGTCTTTTTCGAAAAGCACGAACGCCTTCAAGAGCTGTTTTACGCTTTCCACCTTCCTCTGCTGTTCGGTATATGTAGCCACGAGTTCCGTCTCCCGCGCCACTTTCTCCTCCATGGGAATGTCCTCGTCCGCGAGTTCCGCGAGCTTTGCCTCGATGTCTTCCAGCATGAACTCTACGTCGAACTTCTCTTTCATCAATTTCTGTCCCCTGGCGCTGAAGGTCGCCTCCCTGGTCTTTTCGTCAAACACATAAACAAGCTCTTCAAGAAGTTCGTTACGCTCCTTCTCCATCACCTTGCTGTCCAGAAGGCCCTGGGCTTTATCGAGCATCGATTTGGCGTAAGTGTCCTTTAACACAATATCCAGGAACTCCCGGTTCTTCGGGTCAGCCTTGTGTATAAGGTAAAGGAGCTTCTGGGCCTCGTCCTCTTTCTTATCCCGCAGAAACTCTTTCAGCCGGGCCAGGTTATCGCTTACAAGCCTCTTCTGCGCCCTTACGACCTCTTCCACCACCGGCCGCATCTGGTTATACGCTTCGTTAGTTTCATCCACGGGACCCGATATTATAAGAGGAGTCCTGGCCTCGTCCACCAGGATGCTGTCAACTTCGTCAACGATAGCGTAATAAGGATAACCCTGGACCTTGTCGCGCTTATCGGCGACCATGTTGTCCCTGAGATAATCAAAACCGAACTCGTTGTTGGTCCCGTACACTATATCGCACGCGTATGCTTTCTGCCTCTGGTCCGGCCTCATATCGTGCTGGATGACCCCCACGGAAAAACCAAGAAATGAATAGATCGGCCCCATCCATTCGCAGTCCCTCCTGGCCAGGTAATCGTTCACCGTGACCACATGCACGCCTTCGCCGGTGAGCGCATTAAGACATACGGGCAGTGTCGCCACGAGCGTCTTCCCCTCGCCGGTGGTCATCTCGGCGATCTTGCCCTGGTGCAGGACAATACCCCCCATGAGCTGGACATCGAAATGCCTGAGCCCTATGGTCCTTTTAGAAGCTTCCCTCACGGCGGCGAATGCCTCCGGGATAGCGCCGTCCAGTATGCTGTTCTTCGTTTCTTTCAGCTTTTTCTTGTGCTTGCCGCGTTCCTGCTCCGAAGTGGAAGTAGCTACGGCTTCGCGTATCTTTTCCACTACGGGACCTATCTCTTCACGGGCCCGTTGGATGGACTCCCTCAGGCGGCCGACCCTCTCCCTTATCTGGTCATCCGTAAGGGCGGAGAACTCCCCTTCCAGTTCGTTTATCTTCTTAACGACCGGCTCGAGCTTCCTGAGCTCGCGTTCGTTCTGCGTACCGAATATCTTTTTTATAAAACTTGCCATCTTCTTCCTATTTCTCCGTAGCCCGCTTTTTAAGATACGCTTCTATAAAGGTATCCAGACTCCCGTCCAGTACCTTGTCCGCGTTCGAGGTCTGTTCGTCCGTCCTGTGGTCCTTTACCATCTTGTAAGGGTGCAGGACATAAGAACGTATCTGGCTGCCCCATTCTATCTTTTTCTTGTCCCCGTAGGCGCGCATCACTTCTTTTTCCTGTTCCTCTCTCTGCCTTTTATACAGGCGCGCCTTCAGTATCTTCATGGCCGTGGCCTTGTTCTTATGCTGGGACCGTTCCTTCTGGCACTGTACTATGATACCCGTGGGCATATGGGTTATACGAACGGCCGAATCGGTAACGTTCACGTGCTGGCCGCCCGCTCCGCTCGCGCGGTACGTGTCCACTTTCAGGTCGTTCTCGTTGATGTCGACCTTTATGTCTTTATCTATGTCGGGAATGACGTCCACGGAAGCGAAAGAGGTGTGGCGCCTTTTATTCGAGTCGAAAGGCGATATCCTCACCAGGCGGTGCACACCGGCCTCCGCTTTCAAATACCCGTAAGCGAAATCTCCCCTGATGATCACGGTCGCGCTCTTTATGCCGGCCTCTTCGCCGCTGAGCTGGTCCACTATCTCGAACGTGTGCCCGTGATCCTCCGCCCAGCGCAGGTACATCCTCAGGAGCATCGATGCCCAGTCGCAGGATTCCGTGCCGCCCGCTCCTGAATTGATGCTCAATATGGCGGCGCATTTGTCGACCTTGTCGCCGAGAAGACACCTGAACTCGAGCTTCTCGATGTCCTCCTGGACGGCTTTCATCTCGTCCATAAAGCTTTTTATGGACTCTTCGTCGTCGGCCTCGACTATAAGGGAAAGTTCCTTTATAGCGTCGTGCCTTTCTTTTATCTCGCTGTAGGGCCCTACTATCGACCTGAGAGCTCTCAGTTCCCTTGAAAGTCTATCGGCTTTTTCCTGGTCACGCCATACATCGGGATCGTTAAGCTGGCCTTCCAGTTCTTTCAGCTGCCTGGTCCGGTTCTCCAGGTCAAAGATACCCCCTGAGTTCGTCGAACTTGACATCCAGTATTTCCATGGCTTTCTTAAGCTCTTCTATCATCTGCTTTCCTCCTTTAGCAGCTAATTATAACATAAACATATCACTTTTTCCCGCGGAAATACTCCCATACCGCGCGGGCTGTCTTTTCGCCAATACCGGCGCTCGTAAGTTCCTGCCGGGTAGCTTTCTTGACGTTCTTTACGTTCCCGAACTTCTCAAGAAGGGCTTTCTCCTTCAGGGGCCCTATTCCCTCAATATCCCTCAGCTCGGTCATAAAGTTCTTGCGGTTCCTTAAACGGCGGTGGTAAGTCACGGCGAACCTGTGGGCTTCGTCCCTTACGCGTTGGATGAGAAGAAGCAATCTCGACCCCGGCGAAAGCCTTATAGGGTAAGCCCTTGACTCGACATAAAGATGGTTGAATTCCTTGGCTATACTCGCCAGCGGGAGATCCTCGAGCCCTATATCCTGCAGTTCCGTCCTGGCGACCGAGAGATGCCCCTTTCCCCCGTCTATCAGGACAAGATCCGGCATCTTCTTCCCTTCTTTCTTCAAACGGGAGTAGCGGCGGCGGATGACCTCCCCTATCATCGAATAATCGTCCGCGCCCTTAACTGTCCTTATCTTGAACCTGCGGTATCCGTTCTTGTACGGTTTCCCCGCCACGAACGTCACCATCGAACCGACCGCCTGCCGGCCGCCTATATCGGATATATCAAAACATTCTATCCTTATCGGAAGGGCCTTGAGGTCCAGGGCGTTTTGCAATTCGTCAAGCTCGCCGTACATGGGATGCTGTGAACGGTCATGCAGCTGCTGGATAGCGGTGAGGGCCTCTATGCGTTTCTTTACGATAAGGGCTTTTTCGTACTTTCTCATCTTTGAGAACTTCTTCATGCGTCCTTCGAGCGCCCTCACGAGATCGTCCTTGCGTCCCTCGAGGAACTTCTTGAGCTGGTCCACGACGTCATTGTATTCTTTTTTCGATATTTTCCCCTCGCATGGCCCGGTACACTGCCCGAGATGGTATTCAAGGCAGACGGTCTTCCGCATTACGCGGCAGCTCCTTAAGGGGAATACCTTTTTCATGAACGATAAAGCCTCTTTCAGAAGCTTCACGTTTACGTACGGCCCGTAATAAAGGGCGCCGTCTTTCATCCTTCTGCGCGTCAGGAAAAGCCGCGGATACTTCTCGTTCAGCGTAAGTTTGAGGTAAGGGTAAGACTTGTCGTCCTTGAGATCGATATTATATTTCGGCGCGTGGTCCTTTATCAGTCCCGCTTCATAGATAAGGGCTTCCGCCTCCGACGAGGTCCTGATGAACCTCAGATCTTTCACTTCATTGACAAGGGATTCCAGGCGGTTGTCCCTGGCCCTCCCGGCCTGGAAATACTGCGCGACGCGCTTCCTGAGCCTGAGAGCCTTCCCTACGTATATTATGCGCTTCCCGGGGCCGAGGAACATATACACCCCGGGAGAATCCGGAAGTTTCTTCAGCTTATCGGATAATTTCCTGGTAATACTCATTTTCCAGCTCCCAATGCAACAAACTACCCATATACCTCCCGCCTATGCCCTATGTCAAGCACATAAACAGTAAGTACTTTATGCTCCACCGAATAGATTATCCGATACGGTCCGACCCTGTACGACCACTTCCCCTTAAGCGTAAGTTTAAGCGGTTTACCGACACTGGGATCTTTCGCTATGAATTCAAGGGCGACTTTTACGCGCTTGAACACGGAAGGATTACTCCGGGCGAGCTCAACGTATTCTTTCTCAGCCGTCCTTGTAAGCTCGATCTTATACAATACCCATCTCCCTTTCTATTTCTGAAAGGGCTTTTACTTTGCCTTTTCTTACTTCGGACTCGGCTTCCTTTATTCTCTTGGCCATACCGGCGTTCGAAAGGATATCCAGCGTCTCCATGATGCTTTCGTATTCCTCTATCGACATCATCAGCGCCAGAGGCTTACCCCTTTTGGTGATCACAAAACGATCCATCTTCGTATCAACGTCATCTATGACCTTCGGCAATTTTGGCCTGAGTTCTTTTAAAGTTATCGTCCTGGTCATCTTCATCACCTCCGATTAAAGTATACACTAAAGTGTACACTTTGTCAATCTTAATTTTTCCCGCTATCTTGGTCCTTTCCTCTTCACCGGGCTCTCTTCGCCAAGACCAGCTCAAACAGCCTTTTAACTCCTTCCACACCTGTAACGTACGCGGCGATCAGGTAGACGATGCCGCTCGATACTATCACGCCGGCGAGACCCAGAAAGGTCTTCATCCCCGAAGCTCCGGCATCACTGAGAAAGAAATACCTGGCGGAAAGAGAAGCGAATATACCCATCAGTACGGCGGAAACGCATATACGGATCAACGACATCGCGATAGCGCCCGTACCGACGTCGCCTATCTTTTTTCTAAGCAACACATAAAGTATCACGAGATTCGTGGTAGCGGCTATGGACGTAGCCAGCGCCAGGCCGCCTATCTTGAGCGGCCACATCAGTATCAGGTTCAATACCAGATTTACCACCAGCGAAACGGCGGCCGTCTTGACCGGCGTACGCGTGTCGCCCATGGAATAGTACGTGCTGACCAGTATCTTGATCCCGGCATACGCGAAAAGGCCGAAAGAATAGAAAAAGAGCGCGCTGGAAGTTATAGCGGTCGAATAGTCCGTGAATTCGCCCCTTTCGAAAAGTATCCTGATAATAGGCTTCGCCAGTATTATAAGGCCGACCGAAGCGGGTATCATGACCGTGAACACCGATCTCAGCGAAAAAGAAACGGTATCCTTGAGCCTCTCCATATCGTTAGCGGCCACTTCCTTGCTCATCTTCGGGAGGGCCGCGGTAGCAAGCGCTATACCGAAAATGGCCAGAGGAAGCTGGACCAAACGGTTGGAATAATACAGGGCCGCCACGCCCCCGCTTCCCACGATCCACGCCAGGGACGCCAGCACGGTATCGATAAGCACGCTCAGCTGGTAAACGGCCGTGCCGACAGCCCGGGGCATCAACAGTTTCCCTATCCTTCTGGCGACCGGGTGAGAGATACGAAGTCTGCCCTCGAACCTGAACCCCCTGGCCCTGAGCGGCGGTATCTGCATAAGGACTTCCAGGATCCCGCCGACTATCACCCCTATGACCATGCCCTTGATACCGATGACCGGGCACAGGATAAGAAGCGACGCGACCAGGGTGATGTTCAGCACTACCGGCGCGAACGCCGGGGTGGTAAAATAATGGAACGAGTTCAGTATGCCCTTACTGTAAGCCACCATGCCCAGCAAGAGGATATAAGGAAAGACCATCCGGGTGAGTGTCACCGTCGCCGCGAACTTCTCGGGCGAACGCACAAAACCCGGGGCGATTACCCTTACAAGAACGGGGGCAAAGACCACACCGGCCACTGAAAGCACGACCAGGACCGCGAGCATAAGCCCCAGTATGACCCGCGCGACCTCCCAGTATTCCTGAGGCGACCGTGTATGGCGATACTCGGTCAGAACAGGCACAAGCGCGGCATCGGTAGCTCCTTCCCCCACCATATCCCGCAGCATGTTAGGCAGCCGGAACGCCACCACGAAAGCCTGCGCGAATATACCCGTTCCGAAGAAATTAGCGAAAAGGATGTCCCGCAGGAACCCGAGGACCCTGCTGGCGGCCGTGGCGAAGCTTATTATACCGGTCGACTGTATGAGTTTCCTGTTGGTCATATCATATCATTTTATCAGCTAAATATATAAAAGCAAGGCTCTTGACAAAAACCGGAAGCTGTGTTAAATTAACCGCCTAAGTCGAACGGTTTTCAACGGTTAAGGAGAAAAAGATGCCGATAAAAAAATCAGCTTTCAAAAGACTTCGCCAGGACAAGAAAAAACACCTCAGGAACAAGGCCGTCATTTCCGAGTTGCGCACCCTGGTGAAAAAGGCAAGGACCCTCATAACTGCCAAGAAAACACAAGAGGCAGATACCCTTCTCAAGAAGCTGGAATCCAGGCTGAACAAAGCCGCGAAAAGAAAAGTGATCAAGAAAGAGAACGCTTCAAGGCGGATATCCCGGCTCAGAAAACAGCTTTCCAAAGCGGGCGCGAAAAGTTAAAGCGGCGCGCGCCTTCAGCCGTTAAGGAATCTCACAAGAAGCGTCTCAAGGGCAAGCTCGGGCTCTTTAAGTCCGGTTTTTATCTCCCGGTCGGCCTCAAAAAGAAGCCATACCCACCGGTCTATCCTCTTGACGGGATACTTCTTTGACTGCCCCAGGAGCCTTTTTACGTAGGCGGGAGAATACCCTGTCTCGGCCGCGATGGCGCTCGTTCCGCCCCCTCTTGACGAGACCAGGGCTATTTTTTGCATCATTCTCAGATACCACCCGAGATAGCCTATTATCTCGGGGGCCTGCTTCTTCTGTCCGTAAAGATCGTTCAGGATGCGGAATGCCCAGTCAGCGTCCCGCGAGTTAATGGCATCGACCAGTTTGAAGACCGTCTCCGAAACGCTCCGGCCGACAAGCTCTTCTACGTGCACGGCTTCTATCTTCCCGCCGCCGGAATAACCGGCCAGCTTCTCAAGTTCCGTCTTTATACCGGCCAGGTCTTCCCCCTTCAGCTCCAGGATAAGGTCCGCCGCTTCGCGCGTGATCTCAATGCCTTTTTCCTTGAGAAAGGAGCTTATGAATTTACGTATGGCAGCCTTGTCGGGGGTGTTCGCATCGACTACCTTGACCTTACTCGAAAGCTTTCGGTAGAACTTGTTCTTCTTGAAAGAACCGTCAGAGGAAAGCACGAGCACGCTCGTAGCTGAAGGCTTTTCCAGGTAAGACAGGATGGTCTCCATCGACCTCTCTGCGACGCGCTGGGCCTCCCTGACAAGAACGACCCTCTTCTCGGCAATGAACGGCATGGTCCCGAGAGAATCCATTATCGCGTCGATATTCTCGGGGTCGTGCGCGGAATAGTTAAGTTCCACCTCATCGGGAGACAGGAACCTTTCCCTGATCTTCGCGGTCCGGTCGTCCCTTATATATTCGTCATCCCCTATGATAAGATAATTCATATCACTGCATTTCATACATGTTCCAGAAAACAGAAGACAAATGCTGAAAGCAGTTAAACAAAAAAGTCAGACAATGATCTGACTTCTGTCATCTGTCCTCTGTCTTCTGATCGAATTACCAGGCTTCGACCGTGCGTTCCACGATCCTCTGGGCCAGATCGTTCACGGCAGCCGCGATGGCTTGTGATTCGGTTTTCGCGTTGGGACCTGAAACGGTATAGCTGGTCTGTCCCATGAAGCGGTCTTCCTGCCACATGAGCTCACCGTTGAGGTTGTCATAGAGCTCGATGTCGACGAATATCTCCATCCTGAACTCGACAATGCTGTCGCCTTTGGAATAACTCAACGGCAGCTGCTGAAAATCGACGAGCGCGCCTTTCAGTATAAGCGCGGCCTTCTTTTCATTCACCACATCAAGATGCCGGTCATATATGAACCCGTCTATAACGGCCCTCGTGATATCGACCTCCATACCCGGCTTATAGGAATAGGTCGGTCTCCTGTTAGACACTTCCCTGGTGGGATCTATCTCGTTCGCGAAGTTCTCCACGTAGATGGAGTCAAGTTCGGGGGGAAGAAGCGCGGCGGTGGTATAGCCGCAACCCGCGCAGGCGGCCATCAACGAACATATCATGAAAAAGGACATTACGCGTTTCATTTCTTGATCCTTTGTTCCAGCTTGCTTATTTTCTCCCGTGCCACCTTGGCGGCTTCGGTATCCGGGAATTTCCCCGCCACATCCTGGTAATATATTATAGCGGCCTTGTACTTTTTCTGGCGCTCATAAAACACCGCTATCTTCATGGTGCTTTCCGCTTTCTTTGTCTTGAGCTCATCCAGCACCTTCCCGGCCTCGGTTGCTATTGACGGTACCGGGGTCGTCTTCTTTATCCTCTCAAAATCCTCAAGCGCCTGTTCCGTGCTCTCCTGGTCATATTCCGGATCAAGCGAAGCCTCGTACTTCGTGTAGGCAAGCTGGTACCTGGCTTCCGTGCCGAGCCGGCTTTCGGGATAATCGTTAACTATTTTTTCGTACGCATCCACGGCCCCGTCGTACTTCCTGATCCTCCTGTAACAATCCGCCTGCGCGAAGAGCGCTTTGTCCGCCAGCGGCCCGAAAGGCGCGTTCTCTACCACTTTCCCGTATATGATGATGGCCCTGTCGAGCGAGATGGAAAGTTCGAGGTCCATAAGCTTGGGTTCGCCTTTTTCCTTGAAAAGACCCGCCAGGTTATACTCCCGCTCTATGATCTCGTCCATACGTCTTGTATAGGGATAATTGTCCACGGTCTTCTGGTAGTTCTCATAAGCGAACCAGTATTTGCCGATCTCTTCATAGGACCGGCCCGCGTAATACTGGGCTTCGGGGGCTATGTCGGAATCGGGATAATGCTGGGTCAGACGCACGAATTCTTCCGCGGCTCTCTTGAAGTCATTGTTATCGTAGAAACGCATCGCCCAGTCATACTGGTCCCTGGGGGAGTCTTTCACCGCGTATTTGGGGTTCTCCATTTTCTTGGTCTTGGGGGTCCAGAGCCAGAACGCGTGCGAATGGTCCGTGACCATTACCAGGGCCAGGAAAACGACGAGCAGTATACAAAAAGAATTTCTTTTCATTGATATTAGCTTTTGGTGGTGAACATGCTTTGGAGGTAGCCAGACCAAAGCGCCAAAGGCGGATACATTCTATACCATGGGGGCTTGTCTTGTCAATCCGCGCTCCTCGCGATCTGTGTCTTAAGGACCATTCTCGCAAGGATCACGCGGGACGAACCCCGCACCGCCTCTTTATGCAGCCTCTGGCGCTTCTTCCCCGTCTACGACGGGTTTGACCTTTTCGGATTTGGTGACGACCGTGGCCTCGGAATCGTTATACAGTGTAAGGCTGTTCACGTATTCCGATACAAGCTCCTTGTCCTTTTTGGACATCTCAAGAAACTGGTTCCCCACTTCGTAATCATCTCCCGAAGCGGCTTTCTTGATCCAGGCGACCTTGGATATCGCCTTGACGGGCTTGGTGAACATGGGTATATCCAGCTCCAGTATCAGTCTGCAGGCCATCGAAATGAACTCGGCCGTCCTGAACCGGATACCGCCCTGGCTCAGGTTCTTGGTGATGGAACTGGCACCGGACACACCCGCACCATCCCGCAACTTCCGATACCTCACGGGGATGTGGGTCTTCACCCTCTGATGCTTTCTTTTTTCAGTGTTATCGCTCACGTCCCTTACCTCCTTTAGTAGGGATGATAATAAAATATATCATGATCTTACTCCATACTTATATTTTTAATATCCTCTTTTATAGAATATCCGGTAAATTCGGCCCTGTTCTTTCTCGTGGCCTCCAGCATGGAAACTACCTCATTGATGTCAACGCCCTTGATCTCATTAGCTTCCTTTTCTTTGTCATTAACTTTTTCATTAAAGTTTACCATAAGACCCCTTAGTTGGTCAAGTATTTCATCCTGGGTCATGGTCGGATCCTCCTCCAGCATCAGGGCGGATATACCCGCGACCAGTGCCGCGGAGAAGGAAGTGCCCGCCTCTCCGGCCGCATCTTCTACTTCCACAACATCCCACGGGGCAAGGAGATCCAGCTCGCTGCCGTAGTTGCTCCATGCCGAAAGCTCTCCGTCAGCGTCAACGGAACCCACTGTGATCACCTTGTCATGCGCCGCGAGGCTGTTCTCCTTTATCTCACTGGCCTCGTTGCCCGCCGCAGCTATAAGGATCGCCCCTTTATTAAAGGCGTATTCAATAGCCGCATCAAGCTGTACCGTCATCGGGAACAGGCTGAACGGCATGGCCAGTATTCTGGCTCCCATGTCCACCGCGTAACGGATAGCTTCGGAGACGATACTCGAGCTTGTTTCTCCGTCTTCGTTGAACACCTTGGCAGCGATTATATCGGCCTCGGATGCCGTATCAGCGACAACGCTCGCCGTCAGCGTACCGTGTCCCAGGACATCGTCATAACCTATATCCGAACCCGTGAAATCGGCTCCAGCGAGGATGTCCATGCCAAGCTTGGCCGTATCAACACCTGAATCCAGGATCGCGACCGTGACACCCTCACCGGTGGAAACATCCTGCATGTCGTCCAGATCCTCAAGGAAATCCTCCATCTCTTCCGCCAGCGGCCTGTCACCGGTCGTATCCTCTATCAGCTCTTCACCAAGGACCAGCGATTCCAGATCGGTCCTCAGCGGTTTATCGGGTATGGTCGGAAGAGCCGCCATCGGACCTGCTACCCAGCCTGTCCACACGCTCGAGTCATTCCACGAGCCTGTTCTGATGTAATCCCAGTTAAGGGTGCCGGTATTCCAATGGTACTCGTCTTTATAATGCACTACACCGTTAGGCCAGCGCGTGTAAACCTCGAGCACATCTGTCGTGACCACCCTTGTCTTGTACCACGCGGGCCTATTATTGTCGAAGTCCGCGACCGTGTCCCAGTGGGAGATCTCTAGTCCATTTTTGTCCCAGAAAGTCTCTAACTTATATCCGTCCGCGTCATGATAAATTGCGGCCTCTTCGTTAGCTTGCAGCTTCTTATGCAACCTGCCGTTAGTACGATTCCAGTAAGTCGCGTACCATGTAGTCGCGGTCGAATCGCTGTACTCCTCCTGCTTCTTGATATCAGCCGTCCCGGGATGCCAGCTGAGCGTGATGTAAGCACGGTTATCACTAAAATTATCTACCCTGTACATCTTGCCGATACCTGTTCCTCCCCAGTCCTCGTCGAGGTAGTAATACCTCACATGATCACCGTAATGCGGGCTGCTGTTATCATCCGGGTCCTCATAAGGTATGCCGTCACCGTCAGGATCGTATTCGCATGTTTTTTCAAAAGTTGCCAGGCGCTGATCGTCTATACCCGTCCCGCCGGCTGAAGCATAATACGTCGCTATCGTGTTGTGGTCCGAGTTAAAGTCATCCACGTACGTCTTCGTATCCACATCAAGGTCAACACCGTTAAGGTACGTGTATGTCGTCAATGATTCCCTGTTCGTACCGTTCACCGCGTCATTATACGTCGGGTACACCGCATCCGTGAGTATCCTGCCTACCGTGTTCGGCGCTATGACTACCTGGTCGTAACTGTACAGATGCCACTTATCGTCACCAACAGGGCCAGCTATCGGGTAATACTTGATTATCGACTGCAACAGCTGGTCGTCTATACCCGTCCCGCC
>CAYPCX010000007.1:0-97953 GCA_964409365.1 uncultured Planctomycetia bacterium
CCCTTTGCTGTTTTCCAGTCACACAAAGACACTCCGGTTGTCTGCGGAGGGGGGTATGAAAACTAGAGCGCGGATTCCCGGAAGCGGGGAAGTCGGCTTCGCCGCCTTCCGAAAAACCGGGCTTCTACACCTGAGACCTGGGACCTGCTTTTTTGTCCGTCAATCGTTTTTCGGTTGCGGTTTTTTACGACCTACGAGAACCTTTCAACGTTTCCATCAACGCGGCCGTCCAACGAACAATGTAACCATCGACTTTTTACCTATGCGATCCAACACCCGAAACCTGTATTTTTTGACACTTTGACACTAGTGAGCGTAGCGAACGATGACACTCTGACACTTTCCTCTGTCTTCTGTCCTCTGACATCTGTCTTCTGACTTCCGACACCTGAATCCTCGACACAGCCCGCCCGATGAGTTATACTATAATCAAAATAACAGGTATTTAGCGGCTGAATCATAAAAAGGAGGCGGCTATGGACGAGGAACTGATGAAGGCGTTCGATATGCTGAGAGAGGCCAGGAAAAAGGTAAATGAAAGCATAGAACGCGAAATGCAGGATGTCGGCGGGACCCGGCCTCAGGACAGCTGCTGGCATCTGGAAGCGCTGAGCAATGCTTTCTCGGAGGAGATGAAAGCTTTCATGGATTATTACGCGAAGTCACGCAAGCGGTGGGGCGACACACAGGAAGAAATAGACGAACGGCTTTTAAGCTATTTCGGATTGGTCAAGGGAGGTCAGAAATAACCGGATGGCACCGTGTAAGGAACGCGAATCGGTCCGCTGCAGATATTTCGGGATCCAGAATGCGAGAACGCCATGAACCAGTATGACCATGATCTTATTTTCAAGAGCATGAAAGAATTCGATAAATACCCGGCTAAAAGGTTCAAGAAAAAATAATATGCGTTTCGATTTTTTTTACACCATGGACCCGCGATGCAGGAATATCATAATATTCCTGGCCGCGGCGCTCATTGCCATGCTGACCGCTTATTTGTTTTGTTGTGTTTCCAGGCACGGCTATGAGGAGATAGGCGAGATCGCGGAAGTACAGGAAACACAACAAGAGGTGACGGCGGAGGATGGGGGCAAAAGGAAAGTCGATCTTGAGGCGGACAACTTCGTTGAGTATTACAAGATCATGCGGGATACCAAGCAATAAGGAGCACGGCCTGAACAGCCTTGTAAATATCACTTTTATCGGGTATGCTCACTTGAACGATCAGGAGGTGTGGATATGATCATATTAGCTAAGATCATCGGTGTACTTTTTACGGTCGCGGGAGTCGTTTTGCTAGTACACCCGGAAACAGCGAAGAAATTGTTCAGTTTCTGGGAGGAAGGGCAGAGGATCTACGGCTTGGCCATAATACGGTTCATCGTCGGGGCAATATTGCTCCTCGCGGCCAGGGAGTGTATGATGCCTGTTCTCGTTATCGTGATAGGCGTGTTGCCGATCATCGGCGGGCTCATCATCGTGGTGCTCGGTCCCGAAAAGGCCAGGAAGATCATAGAAAAATGGAAGAAGAAACCGGATCTTGTGTTCCGAAAAATAAGTTTGGTACCGTTAGTCCTGGGCCTTCTGCTTTTATGGGCAATATAAAAGGAAACGTAGTGAATGAGCGTTCCATAGGCGATAAGTTTTACCGGGCGAGATATGCAAGCCTGACACGGAGGTTTATTGCAACAGCAGTAGATTCGGTGATCATCGGAGGAGCGTCTTATCTCTTGTTCAGGGTCGTGCGGTATTTGCTGGTGAGTTTGGATCTTTACAAGTATATCCCGCAGGGCCTGTTCTCTCTGGGGGTGGATCTCCTTATTTTTGCCGTTTGCGGTACCGTGGTGTGGATACTTTACGGGGCGCTACTGATAGGCATATACGCTAAGACCATCGGACAGGGTATAATGGGGGTTAAGGTGCTCACGGTGGATGATAAGCCGCTTACTCTGAGAAGGGCGTTCGCCAGGTCCATAACTTATGTTGTGATACATCTACCCGGCGCCCTGATGTTCGTATCGATCGCCAATGTCCTGTGTACCGCCAGAAAACAGGCGGCTCATGATCTTATCTGCAGGACCGTGGTGGTAAAAGAGTAGGTATTAGCTTATCCTTCCTTCCCGCGCCGAGCGCAATTAAGAAAAACCCGTATAATATGCGCTAGGCATGATGCACTTATATATATGTATATATAAAGGAGACATTATGGAAAAAAGACGTTTCAGGTTTTTCTTGACCGTTTTCCTGTTGTGCATGGCGTCGGCCTTTTTCTGTCCGGCCGCGCGGGCCCAGGCGAATGACACCAAGACAGAAAAGACGCAGCAGTCCGCCGCCGATACCGACAAGGCCGCGGAAGAGCAGCAAGAGATAATCAATGCCAGGGAGAATGCTAAAGAGGCCAGGACCGAAGCCGAGAAGGCCAAACAGGAGCTTGAACTGCAGAAGAAGGAGGTAGAGCTCCAGAAGCAACAGGCCGAGATCGAACGCAAAGAAGCGGAAATAGCCCAAAAAGAGGTCGAGGCCATAAAAGAGATCACGAAGAACAGGAAAGAGATACAAGAGGTCCTTGAAAAGGCCAGAGCGGAAAAGGCGGAAGCGGAAGCCGCGCTTGCGAGGGTAAAGATCACTGAGGAGAAGATACTCACCGCCGAAGAGGAGGCCCTTCTAGCCGAACAGCTGGCGGAGATAGCTGCTGAAAAAGCAAAGATCGCGGAATTGAAGATCAGGGAAAAAAGGAAGATCACCTACATAAAAGCGGTCCAGACGGTGCTCATCCTGTTCTTCGGTTATCTTTTGCTCTTCATACTTGTCGGTATCATCAACCGTCGGGTGCCTAACCTCAAAAGAAAGCACCTCCTGCGCAAGAACACCGCTTATGCCCTGAATTTCGTGATACTTGTATCGATCATAGTCGTCTGGGTGCATAACATCCAATCCATAACGATATTCTTCAGCGTGATAGGCGCCGGCGTAGTTCTGGCCCTGCAAGAGACCATCCTCTGTATGGCCGGCTGGCTGTACATCATCGCCCGGAAACCGTACGAGGTGGGGGACCGTATAGAGTTTGGCGGGGTCAAGGGCGATGTCATAGATATCATGATGTTCAACACGACCATGCTTGAGATAGGCAACTGGGCAGATGCCGACCAGAGCACCGGCCGGCTCGTGGAAGTGCCCAACAGCAATATCTTCAAGCAGCCTCATTTCAATTTCAGCAGGGGGTTCGAATTCATCTGGAACGAGATCAAGGTAATGGTGACGTTCGAAAGTGACTGGAAACGCGGCGAAGAAATAATGATGAAGCACGGGAATAAAGAAGCCGAGGGGATGGAGGATATCGTAAAGAAGAAAATAACGAAAATGACGCTCCAGTACATGATATTCTTCGATAAGCTGACGCCCGTTGTTTATACGAACATCAAGGATAGCGGCGTAGAGCGTAGAGCTCACCTTGCGGTACCTGACAGAGGCCATAAACCGCCGCTCGTCCCAGGACAGGCTTTGCAGGGCCATACTGGAGGATTTCGAAAAGGAGAGGAAAGTGAATTTCGCTTATCCGACATACAGGATAGTAAGGGAATGACGGGGGTATGATATGAGAACAAGTATTTATTATTTCACGAGTACGGGAAATTCCTTGAAAATAGCGCGTGATCTGGCCAGGGAGCTGGGGGATGGCACAGACCTCACCTTTATACCTGACGTTATAAAGAAGGACGAAATAAGTACGGATGCCGACAGAGTAGGGATCGTGTATCCCGTTTACATGTTCGGGGAACCGCTCATAGTATCGGAATTCATGGGAAAGCTTGCCCTGAAGGACGATGCGTATGTTTTCGCCGTTACGAATTATGGAGGGACACCGGGGGCCCCGCTGCAGCAGACGGAAGGGGAGTTGAAACGGGCGGGTCTTGAACTTTCCGCCGGGTTCAGGTTCCGGATGCCCAACAATTATACGCCTCTTAAGCAGGCACCGTCCGAAAATAAACAGAAAAAGATGTTCTCCAAAGAAGCGGAAAAGGTCAAAGAGATCGCCGGAATAGTGAAAGAGAAAAAGAAGGTCGCTGTCAGTGGGTTCTTTCTCTGGGTCTGGATAGCGAGACTCCTTTGGAAGATCTTCGCGCCGATGGTCCCTTCCTGTGACAAGTCGTTCTGGGTGACCGATGATTGTACTTCATGCGGGCTTTGCGAAAAAGTCTGCCCTGTAGATAATATCATTATGGAAAGCGGCAGGCCGAAATGGATGGGGAAGTGCCAGAGCTGCCTGGCCTGCCTGCAGTGGTGCCCCGCCGAGGCGGTACAGTACGGCAAGAACACCAAAGGGCGCAGGAGGTATCATCATCCCGAAGTGAATGTGAACGATATCATGAGACATAACAAGATCTGAACCGGAACAAAAGGCCGGGAGGTAATGGTAATGGATCCGAAAGTATCCAGAGAAGTAGGAAAAGCGTTCCACAGGCTGGGAGAGGCCAAAAAGAAGGTCCATGATGTCATGTTGCGGGAATCACGGGGATCCGGCAAGCCCGGGCAGGACCCGCATGTGGATGAGCTGGGTGACGCTTTTGCGGAAGAGATGAAGGCTTTTGTGGACTATTACACGAAATCCCGCAAGCAATGGGGGTATACGCGGAAAGAAATAGATAATCGCCTGAAAGAGTACTATGGGTTGCTTGACAGCAGTAAATGAAAGGGGATGTCATGTGGTGGAGATGGACTGTATTGATCGTTTGTGGTATCCTTATTTTGGCCTGTGCTGTTGACACTGCCATCAACTGGATCAAAGGGAATACGGGGCCTTTCGGGCCCAAACCGGAGGAATGGTGGGGATGCGGCGCGTTCACCATAGCCCTCCTGGCGGTGATGTACTGGGTCGGCAGGCATCTTTTCATGAAATAACAAGGCGGTCGAGAACATGTGGTGGAAATGGACCGTGTTTATTTTCTGCGCGCTGCTCCTTTTGTCCGTTATTTTCAGCACGTCGTTAGATTGGCTTAAACGGAGGTCGGGTTCTTTTGGCGCCAGGGCGGAAGATTGGTGGGGCTGCGTTGTGGGCATCATAATCCTGGGAGTGATATTGTTCTTTATCGGCAGGAGCGTTCTGGGAAGATAATGCAGGAGGTAGCGATGAAGATCTTGAAAGTATTGCTGGTGGTTCTGTCCGTGACCTGTCTGGCGGCGTGCGCCGTCTTAACGGGATGGGCCCAGAAACGGGAACAGGGACCGGTGATCACCGACACAAAGGCGGAAGTAGTATCGGTAGATGCCGATGCGTCCGTTCTGGTGATCAGGCAGCATCCGGCTCCCGGAGTTAAAAGCTACACGGATGTCCCGTTGAACATCTTGCCGGAGACGGGTATAACCCGGGCAGATGAGATCCTGGAACTTTCCGATCTTAAGCCGGGCGATAAGATAACGGTCGAATATCAGACGGACATCGCGGCGGGAGAATCGACAGCGGTAAGTATATATCTCGAGGCGGGCCCTGACGAGCCGGCCGAGCCCGGTATCGATATTATTGAGAACGAATAAGCGGGCGCGACCGGAAAAACGGGAGGATAAAGTGAAACTGAGCAGGCAGCAGATCGTTTGGCTGGTGATATTGTCAGCGCTTGCTTTAATAGCGATCGCTTACCTGAAGCGGGAGGCGGTCGAGATCGTCGAGGTCGAGCAGTATGAACCATGAGGAAGGGGGAAAGATGATCAGGAAATTATTGTGTTTGATACTGGGTTTGATGATCGTCCTCGGTCCGGCCGGCGCGGCCTTTACCCAGTCAGCGTGTTCGACGGGGGGAGCCGAGGCGAAAGATCCTGCCGGCGAAAAGAAAGAAGCCGGTAAAGGCACGGAGAAAGACGCTGAAAAGAAAGAAAGCGTCATCGAGAGCGATGATGAGGACGATTTTTTTGATCCCGACGAGGGGGGCGGCGGGGAGTAATATAGGCCTGATTATACTGGAGGTAATGGATGAGAAAAAGTATTTGGTGCCTGGCGGCCGGCTTGGTCCTGCCTTTTTTATTGTACGGGTGCGCTTCCGGCCCCGCGGTAAAGGCAACACACGAAGAGCTCAAAGCCGCCGAAGAATATAAGAAGACCGTGGCCATAGTGGATATCACGGAAAAGGGATCCGACGTACAGGGCTTGCGCCAGATCGTGGTATCGAGACTGGAGAACATGCTCATGGGGTATACCAACTTGGTGGACAAAGAAACGGTAGAAGGTGTCATAAGGGATGCCAACCTCCAGAAACGGCAGGACCTTGACAAGGCCGACCAGCTGGGCAGACAGCTGGGCGTGGACTACGTTATATTCGTGAATGTCGTCGCCAGGGTATCCGGACCGCACGTACAACACAGCGAATCCAGGCACGAAGGGCGTTTCAGCGGCTCTATCTGGGAAGAAGTGCAGGCGAGCGCCGAGACCACTATCAGGGTGATCGATACCAGGACCGGGAATATCGCATACGCCGGCATGAAAAAGGGCTGGGACTCAGAAGATATAAACAGGCAGACCTTCTCGGATGAATCGTTATACAAACAGACGCTCAATACCAAATCCATCGCGCATCAGATAGTCAATATCGCGGGTCTTTTCATGGATATGAAAGAAGACCATTCATTCGCCGTCTCGAAAGCGGTCAATTCATCCGTGGGACAGTTCGATCATGACCTCAAGAGGCTTTTCATGCATTCGGGTCTCGTTCTGGAAAAGATATCGGATAAGGAAGTTCTCGTGAATCTCGGTTCGGCTTTCGGCGTCAAACCGGGGGATACACTGGTCTTCTGGGAAGAAGGGGTTCCCATCAAGGACCCGAGGACCGGCATAATGACCGTGCCCAAAAAGGGCAGGAAGACCCTCAGGGTCACCGGCGTGACATCCGGGCTTACGTGCGTCGCCAAAGGGAGTAAAAAGACCGTTTCGATGCTGAAGGTCGGGGATAAGGTCTATACGCAGTGAAAAGATACGAAAAGAACCCTATAATAACTTCGGATATGGTAAAGCCATCCAATCCGGGGTATGAGGTCAAGGGGGTATTCAACCCGGGGGCGGCCGTTCTCGGGGATGAGGTCATACTCCTTTTGAGGGTCGCCGAGACTTGCGTGCAAAAAGAGGGTTTTGTCGCGGTACCTGTTATCAGGATCGAAAAGGGCCGGGTGAACGCGGAAGTGCTGGAGTTCTCGCTCAGCGATCCTGAGGTGAGCCTGCAGGATACCAGGGGGATATCCTACAAGGGCACGGATTATCTTTCCACGTTGAGCCATATTCGGCTTGCCAGGAGCGTGGACGGATACAATTTCGAGATAGAGGGTGAACCGTTCCTTTTCCCGGACGCCCCGGAAGAGGTATTCGGGGTCGAGGACCCGCGGGTAACGTTCCTGGAAGGTTTCTATTACATCAATTATACCGTTGTTTCCCCGGATGGATGGGCCACGGCCCTCGCGAGGACAAGAGATTTCAAAGCTGTTGAAAAGATGGGCATTATTTTCTGCCCGGAGAACAAGGATGTTTCTATTTTCCCCGGGAAAGTGAACAATAGATACCACGCCCTGCACAGGCCGGATAACAGCATATTCGGTAAGCCGTCCATCTGGTATGCCGAGTCCGAGGACCTTCTGCACTGGGGCGGGCACAGGTGTCTTGTAAGGCCGAAAGGCGATCGGTGGGAAGACGAAAAGATAGGCGGCGGGCCTCCCTGCGTAGAGACCCCGGAGGGATGGCTTCAAATATACCACGGTAAGGCCGAGGACGGGGGGTATAGTCTGTTCGGCCTTTTGCTGGACTTGAACGACCCTTGCCGTATCCTCAAGCGGTCTAAAGAGCCTATCCTGAGACCGGAAGCGGACTATGAAAAGAAAGGCTTTTATGGGAACTGCGTTTTCTCGAACGGCCTGGTCGAAAAGGACGACGGCACGCTTCTTATCTATTACGGGGCGAGTGATTGTATGACATGCGTGGCCGAGACGTCAGTCGATGAAGTCTTGAAAATGCTGTAGGCAGGATCACAGGATCTCCGCGGATATCCGGGCGGGGGACCCGACAGTGAGCCTGATCTTTATACCGTGTACCTTCAGGATCCCGCTTTTTTTGGCCGGCCCTTTGATCGGGACGGCTTGTTCGATGGTTTTTTCATTCTCGGCTATGTATGAAGGAAGCTTGAGGCTGTATTTGTATACCTCGACGATGACGACGTCGTCCGATATCTTTTTCAGGTGATACCATTCCACGTTATCAAGCCCCTTTGTTTTCAGTTTTGATGAATCCATGAAAACGCATATCGGGTCGTCTATTTCAATAGGCGCGTCCTGAAAAACGGTCAGCCGCCTGTCATCGTCAAGGATGGCCTGCTGACCCTCATCCGCGGTGACTACCCGGTACTCAGCGAATGATACAGATGGAAGAATGCATAATATGAACATTAGAACGGCTTTTTTCATGACACCTCCTGTGACTATAGTTTATTCGAGGACGCCTTTTAAATCAAGAAACATTTTTTACACACGCCTGATGAAATTAACAATAAATTAACACATATCTAACGCCAAATTAATATTTCTGGGCTATAATTAGGGTAAAATAAAGTAAGTTATCTAAAGAAAGGATAAAGCCATGAACATGAACATGAACATGAACATGAACATGAATAGGAAAAAAATACTGATAATCGATGATGATAAACGTTTTACCGATATGATGAAAAATTTTCTCGAGGAAACGGGTAAGTACGAAGTAAAGGTCGAGAACATGGCGAGCATGGCCTTGGAGGCCGTGGGGACCTTTATTCCCGATCTCGTGTTACTCGATATTATCATGCCCGGCCTTGACGGGAATGAGGTGGCCGAAAGGATACGAAAATCACAAGGCGGCAAAAAAATACCTATAGTTTTTGTGTCAGGGTTTTTCACGTTCGAACAGGAAGAAGTCATAGGCGTGGGGAATTGCCTTCTTTTGTCGAAGCCGGTGCGCGTCAAAAAATTCCTTGAGTTCCTCGCGAGACGTCTCTGGCAGGAACAGCCCGCCGTGTAACACGGATCCTCCGCTCAAAAGCTTTTATTTTCCCTCTTCTTGGTATATACTAACATAAGTACATAAGATCGGAGGGAAGATGGTCCTGAAAATGCTTTCTGTAATGATACTTGCGGCTCTTATAGGGCTCACCGCGTATTTCGATAAAAAAGGCGAGGTCCTTTTCTGCAGTATAAGTTTTTTGGTCCTTATGGTCTATACCATGATGGCGGCTTATATTCTGACGAGTTGGTGAGCGTGTTTTTCCGTGAGAAAGGAGCAGGGCGATGAAGTGTCCCGTATGCGCTAGTGAGATGGTCGAACAGGATCTCGGCGGAGTGATGGTAGACGTGTGCATGAACGGGTGCAAGGGTATGTGGTTCGACTGGTTCGAGCTTTCGAAGCTTGACGAGAGAAATGAGGGTTTCGGCGAGGCCCTGAAACGGGCGCTGGACCACCCCCGCGTAAATGACGGGGACAGGGCGCCGATAAAGTGCCCTAAATGCGGGATACCCATGCATGTACATAAGTACCAGTCCAGTAAAGAGGTCAACGTCGACGAATGTTACGCTTGCGGCGGGTTTTTCCTGGATTCCGGTGAACTCAGGGCGATCCGTGAATCGTTCATGAGCGAGGAAGAGAGGGAAGCGTATGCAAAAAAGCTGATAGACGAAGTACCTGAGCATGCGCAAGCCGTGGACGAGCTTGAGAAAGAACAGGCCCGTACCGCGGCCATAGACAAATTCACGAGATTTCTCAGGGTAAGTTATTACGTGACAGGGGTGTAACAAGTCGCAAGTTACAAGTTACAAGTTACAAGTTACAAGTCATAAGTTACAAGGGGGGATAAGATATGATCATGGCACTTATAGTTCTTGTAGTTATCGTGTTGTTCGTGGTCTTTATGTATAACAGCCTTATCAACAGGAAGAACCAGGTGCAGAACGTCTTTGCGAGCGTGGACGCCATGCTCAAGAAAAGGTATGACATGATACCCAACCTGGTATCGACCGTCCAGACCTACATGCAGCATGAAAGGGGCACCCTGACGGAGATAACCGAGATCAGGGCGAAAGCGCTTTCGGGCACGCTCTCGGACGACGAAAAGGTAGACCTGGACAACAAACTTTCAAAAGCCCTCGGCGGTATAATGGTGGCGGTCGAGAATTACCCCGACCTCAAGGCTAACCAGAACTTTCTCCAGCTCCAGGGTTCCCTCAACGAGGTGGAGGAACAGATATCCGCGGCCAGAAGGGCGTATAACGCCGCGGTCACCGACTACAACAACGCGATAGAGATGTTCCCGACGAACGTGCTCGCTTCCATGATGAGTTATAAGCGGAAGAACGTGTTCGAGATCACGGAAGCGGAACGTCAGAACGTCAATGTTAAAGACCTTTTCAACGCATAAGCTCCGCATCCAAGGACCGGTGAACCTTGAAGAACCTTGAAGAACTCAAGGCCTATTATGACCGGGCTCTCCTGCCTGAGCTGAACGTGCTTGAGACCGAGAGGAAGAAGGTCCTCGAGAAGATATTCATGGCCACCCTGGTCATGGTCGCCGTATGGGCCGTATTTATAATTCTCGCGCTTAAACTTTCCGACCAGTTCGCCGTTTTCGCGGCGATCTCGGGGCTTGTCGTCTGGTATGCCGTTTTCGCTTTCCTCACTCGTGGATACGTGAGCAATTTCAAGACCGGGGTAATAGACAAAATAGTGAAATTCATCGATGATAAGCTCGTGTATTCAAAGTTCGGGAAAGTAAGCCAGGAGCTTTTCAGTATGAGCCGGATCTACAACCAGAGGATAGACATCTACCGGGGCGATGATTATGTCTCCGGCATGCTGGGCCGGACCCGAGTGGAATTCTCCGAGATACACGTGTTATACGAGACCAGGGACAGTAAAGGCAGGAGACACGAACATACGGTTTTCAAGGGTCTTTTTTTCGTGGGGGACTTTAACAAACGGTTCAAAGGGAACACCGTGGTGCTTCCCGATACGGCGGAGAAACTGTTAGGCCATGTAGGCACTTTTTTGCAGTCAAAGAACCCCGCCAGGGGACAGCTCGTCAAGCTCGAGGACCCGGATTTCGAAAAACTGTTCGTGGTCTACGGGAACGACCAGATAGAGGCCCGTTATATACTTTCCACGAGCCTGATGAAAAGGATAGTGGACTTCCAGAAGAAGACCGGCAGGAGGATCTCGCTGTCGTTCGTGGGCTCGAGGGTCTTCGTGGCCGTGCCTTATCGCAGGGACCTTTTCGAGCCCAGGGTCTTCAGGACGGTGCTGAATTTCGCGCCGATACAGGAATATTACGAAGACCTCCAGCTTGCGGTCGACATAGTCGACGACCTGAATCTGAACACCCGTATCTGGACGAAAAAATAGGTCCCAGGCTGCAGGTCTCAGGTGTCAGGTTACAGAAGACAGAGGACAGAAGACAGAGGACAGAAGACAGAAGACAGAAGACAGAGGACAGAAGACAGAAGACAGAGGGAAGTGTCATAGTATCAGAGAAAACTTTGACACTCTGACACTCAATACTCGATGCACTATAATAACTATGTTACCTGGTGACTGGAAACTGGTTACTGGTTACTTTTTCCTTGCTCCTTTATCCTTTATCCTTGATACTCGATACTCAATACTCGATACTCAATTGATATAGCGGTTTTCCGGCTTATTCCCATTGACAAAAAGGGACAAGATATTATAATGGTCATATATTATTATGGATTTCATTTTCATATTTGCCCTACCATCACGAAGGAGGTAATTAAGTGGCTGCTTCAACCAAAGACATTCGTAACGTAGTATTCATATCCCATACCGGAGCCGGCAAGACCACCCTGGTGGAGAATTTGCTCTTCAAAGGGGGAGCCATTTCCAAAAAGGGCAGTGTCGACAGCGGGACCACGGTCTCCGACTATAACGACGACGAAAAAGAACGAAAGATCTCTATCAACCTGTCCGTTGCTTATTACGAAAAGGACGGCGTGAAGGTGAACTTGCTGGACGCTCCCGGCTACCTTGATTACGTGGGTGATGTCATCGCCGGCGTGAACGCGGCGGACGCCGCGGTGCTCCTGGTGGACGCGGTGGGGGGCATAGAGGTCGGCACGACGAAGTTCTGGAAGCTTGTGCAGGAGAAGGGTCTTCCGGCGCTTATAGTGGTGAACAAGATGGACAAGGAGAACGCCGATTTCGGGAAAGTGCTCGAGAGTATCAAAGCGAGTCTCGGCAAAAATTGTGTGGCGCTTTGTTATCCCAACGGCACGGGCGCGGCTTTTTCCGGGGTGGCTGACCTTCTTACCAAGGAAGGGTTGGACGGTCTCCAGGGAGCCGACAAGGACAAGGCCGACAAGTTGTCGAGCGAGATGACCGAAAGCGTGGCCGAGTCCGATGACGCTCTCCTCGAGAAATATCTTGAGGAAGGAGCTCTTTCTTCCGAAGACCTTAACAAGGCCTTCAGGGTGGGCGTGGTTTCCGGAAAGGTCATACCGGTGATACCGGCCTCGGTAGAGAAAGGCATAGGCGTCGACCAGGTAATGACCATTATCCGCGAGTATATGCCTTCTCCCGAAGATCGGCCGGCTGTCGAAGCGGAACTTGTCGGCGCCGGTGGCGAAGACAACACGGCGAACATCGAGGCGAAGGAGGACGCGCCTTTTTCCGGGCAGGTCTTCAAGACCATATCCGATCCTTATGCCGGGCAGATATCCATATTCCGAATAAGGTCCGGAAAGGTCGCGTCGAACCAGTCGGTGAAGAACACATCGCAGGAGAACATGGAGAAACTCGGGCAGCTGTTCTTTATAAAAGGCAAGGAGCAGGTGCAGACCGGCTCAGCCGTCGCCGGTGATATCGCGGCGGCCGCTAAACTGAAAGATACCCATACCGGAGATTCCCTTTCCGATGACAAGAAAGCGGTAAAGTTCAAAGGCATCAGTTTCCCGGAACCGGCAATAAGCTTTTCGATCAAACCGAAGAGCCGGTCCGATGAGGATAAGATATCCGGTGTGCTCACCAAGCTTATGGCGGAAGACGCGACCTTCCGGATGACCAGGGACAAACAGACGCACGAACTTATAGTCTCCGGCATGGGAGACCTGCATCTCAAGACACAGATCGCCAGGATGAAGGGCCGTTACGGCGTTGACGTTGAGATCGGGACGCCCAAGGTGGCATACAAGGAAACGATCACGGGCAAAGGGGATTCCCAGTACCGGCATAAGAAACAGAGCGGCGGCGCGGGCCAGTTCGCGGAAGTGTGGATGAGGGTGGAACCCCTCTCCCGCGGCGAAGGGTTCGAGTTCGTCGATGAGGTCGTCGGCGGGGCCATACCCAAGCAGTTCGTGGGCAGCTGCGAGAAGGGTGTAAAGAACGCCATGGACGAAGGCGCCGTGGCGGGGTACCCGGTGGTCGACGTGAAGGTCATCGTGTACGACGGGAAGACGCATCCGGTAGACTCCAAGGATATCGCTTTCCAGATCGCGGCGGCGCACGCTTTCCGCGAGGCCTGCGGGAAGGCCAGACCGGTACTGCTTGAACCTGTTATGAACGTCGAGCTTACGGTGCCGGAAGCGAACATGGGTGATATCACCGGGTCCTTAAGCTCCCGCAGGGGAAGAGTGCAGGGCATGAACCCGGAAGGCGGCATGCAGGTCGTGAAGGCGCAGATACCCCTTGAAGAGATGTACAAATACGCCAACGAGTTAAAGTCCCTTACGGCCGGACGCGCCACTTACACGATGACGTTCTCTCATTACGAGCCCGTTCCGCCTAATATCGCCCAGAAGATCATTGACCAGAGCCCGAAGAAGAAGAAGGAAGAGGAGTGATAGTTTATAGTCGATAGTCCACAGTCCATGGACCGTTGACTGTGGACTGAAATATTTTACAGGAGGCGACTAAATGTCCGGGCATTCCAAATGGGCAAGTATAAAACACAAAAAAGGCGCGGCCGACGCGAAACGCGGCAAGATATTCACGAAGCTGGTCCGCGAGATAACGGTCGCGGCGAGGGAAGGCGGCGGCAACCCCGACGCCAATCCCCGTCTAAGGCTTGCCATCCAGAAAGCGAAAGAATCCAATATGCCCGCGGATAATATCGACCGCAGCATCAAGAAAGGGACCGGCGAACTGGAGGGCGTCACATATGAGAACGTTTCTTTCGAAGGGTACGCCCAGGGCGGAGTGGCTGTAATAGTGGAAGGGCTTACCGACAACAGGAACCGCACCACGAGCGAGGTCCGCAATATATTCTCGAAGCGGGGCGGCAATATGGCCGGCGCGGGTTCGGTCGCTTTCCAGTTCGAGAAAAAGGGTGTTTTTATGGTAAAGAGGCAGGACGCCGAAGAGGATGAGCTCTTGACCATAGCCCTCGATGCCGGCGCGGAAGACCTTACCTCGGACGAGGATTTTTATCAGATAGTGTGCGCCCCGCAGGACTTCGACAAAGTGCGTTCGGGTCTTGTCGGTAAAAAAGTTAAGATCGAATCGGGAGAGCTCAGCATGGTGCCTAACAACACGATAAAGGTGGAAGACGTCGATATGGCACGCAAGGTCCTTCAGCTTGTCGAGGACCTTGAGGACCACGACGACGTCCAGAACGTCTACTCCAACTTTGATATCCCCGACGAGATCTTGAATAAGATAGAACAGGAATGAGGATATTAGGCGTTGATCCGGGATTGAACCTGACGGGCTACGGCGTCATAGAGGCCGAAGGCCCCGAACGCATCAAATTCCTGGAAGGCGGAGTGATAAGGACATCCCCTGAAGACAGCATATCGGACCGGGTCTCGGATATCTATAGGAACCTTTCCGCCATAATGGAGGAATACTCCCCCGGTGTTCTTGTTCTTGAAAAGCTTTATTCCCATTATAAACACCCGACGACGTCTATACTGATGGGCCACGCCAGGGGCGTGGTATGCCTGGCGTGCGGGATAAAAGGCGTGAAACTCGTGAGCTACCCCGCGACGCGTATCAAGAAAGCGGTAACGGGTAACGGCAGGGCAGGCAAGCACCAGGTGCAGGGCATGGTCAAGATGCTCCTGGGTCTTTCCGCGACACCGGAACCCGCGGATGTGGGCGACGCCCTCGCGATGGCCATAAGCTACGTGTATATCGAAGGGGTTGGCGATAAATAGTCCACAGTTCATAGTCGACAGTCCGCAGACCGTGGACCATTGACCGTGGACCGCGGACAAAAATAACTTTTATCTGAGGGAAATATGATATCGAGGATATCGGGAAAAGTCCTGGAAAGAAAAGAGAACTCGCTCCTTATCGGCAACGGCGGCATCAGTTATGAAGTGCTCGTTCCGCGTGCCGTGATGAACGCGATGGAGAAAGAGAATACGCCCGGCGGAGAGATCGACATCGTCACGTATCATTATTACCAGATGGAGCCCTCCAGGGCGGTGCCCATATTGATAGGTTTTCAGAACGAGGTCGAAAGGGAATTCTTCGAAAGGTTCATAACCGTCTCCGGCGTCGGCCCCAAAGCCGCGTGCAGGGCGCTGGTCGAGCCGTTCTCCGCGATAGCCGGCGCGATCGACAGCGGCGATATCTCTTTCCTGAAAAGCCTTCCCGGGATCGGCGAGCAGCGCGCGCGGCAGATAATCGCCAAACTTCAGGGCAAGGTGGGCAAATACGGGCTCATCCGGGACGCCGACATAAAGAGCGTCCGGGAACATGAGAGCATAAAGAGCGAAGCGCTGGATGTGCTCCTCCAATTGCAGTACAAGAAGAGTGAAGCGGAAGACATGGTCCGGAAAGCCCTCAAGCGCGCGCCCGGGATAAAGACGAGCGAGGAACTGCTCAACGAGGTGTATCGTGAGAGGAAAACGGCGTGAACAGTGACCAGTGACCAGTAACCAGTAACCAGGTGGATAATGGACAATAAACGGGAAAAGTTCATCGACAAGAGCGAAGAGATAGTCCGGCAGGGCGAGACCGAGGACGACGTTATATTGAACCTTACTCTCAGGCCGCCCATGCTGAAGGATTTTATCGGCCAGGATAACATGATGGAAGCCCTGAATGTGGCGCTCGAAGCGTCCAAAAAGCGGAACGAACCGGTCGAGCACATATTGTTCTCGGGGCCTCCGGGACTTGGCAAGACGTCGCTCGCGCACATAATAGCCCATGAAAGGGGCGCCAAGATAACGGCTACCAGCGGCCCGGCGATAGAGAGAGCGGGAGACCTTATCGGCATACTCACGAACCTGTCCGAGGGGGACATACTTTTCATAGACGAGATACACCGCCTGTCCAAGGTCGTGGAAGAGTTCATCTATCCGGCGATGGAGAACTTCCAGATAGATTTTCTTGTCGATAAGGGCCCTTATGCCAAGACCGTGAAGTTCAACCTCAAGCGTTTTACGCTGGTCGGGGCGACGACCCGCGCGGGACTTCTCAGCGCGCCGCTCAGGGACAGGTTCGGCATGTTCTATCACCTCGAGTTCTATGCCCCCGAAGACCTGGAAAAGATAATAAAACGCTCCGCGAACCTTCTGGGCATACCTATCGAGGACGAAGGCGCGGCTGAGATAGCGGGACGCTCGCGGGGAACGCCCAGGATCGCGAACCGCCTGTTGAGAAGGGTAAGGGACTGGTCGGAGGTAAAGTCCGACGGCAGGATAACGAAGGAAGCCACCGTTAAGGCGCTGGTAAGCCATGGTATAGACGAAAAGGGTCTGGACAGGATAGACCGCAGGTTCCTTGATCTGATCTACTCATCATATAACGGCGGACCTGTGGGTATAGATGCCATAGCCGCTTCCCTGAACGAAGAGCCCGATACTATCGAGGATATCGTCGAACCGTTCCTTCTGAAGATCGGTTTTCTGAAGAGGACGTCCCGCGGCAGAGAGCTCACGCAGGAGGCTTGCGAATACATGGGAAAAAAGGTGGAACGTCAGAAAGAGCTTTTCTGACGGGATCCCCGTGTTCGTTCGATCCTCTTCTGTCATAAGAAGACCCTTATCCCGTAAAGGAGGATCACATGCCTCAGATCATAGGAAGGGCCCTGATAATCTTCGGGGCGGTCCTGGTTTTGCTGGGGGCGCTCTTCCTTCTGGCGGGGAAGATACCCTGGATCGGCAGGCTGCCGGGGGATATTCTCATCAAGCGGGAGAATTTCACTTTTTATTTCCCGTTAACCACCTGCATCATAGCCAGCGTCATATTGTCGGTGATATTTTACCTGTTCTTCAGGAGATAAATGGCAAGAGAGAAACGGATAAACAAAGCGGCATCGGTCCTTGTCGCGCTGGGCATCGTGGTCGCGGTAATGTTGTTCTTTTTCGTGCCGTTCGTACCCCGTTCCGGTAAAGCGGAACCTTTCACGGTCCGTGTCCGCCTGATGAAGGACTCGAGAGGGTTTGACGTATCGGTGAAAGGCAAGTGTGCCGTGCAGGATATCGGAACGGAAGAAGCCCTTGAAGAGACGATCGCGATGCCTGAAGGAACGAAGGTCCTTCCCGAGAAAGCCGGGATAAAGATCGGGAAGAAGCTTTTAGTCGGGGCGGAAAGGGTAAGGCTTTCTCCTCTGCAAGAAGAATGTGTCGGCGTGAACGGCAAACTTTACAGGGGCCAGATCGACCTTGTAAAGATAGCGGAAGGCCTCGACGTCATCAACAGGGTCGAACTTGAGGATTACCTGAAAGGCGTGATCCCGAAAGAGATGCACCAGTTTTGGCCTTTCGCCGTCATAGAAGCACAGTCCATAGCTTCACGGAGTTTCGCTGTCTACCAGGCGCTCCGGAGAAAAAGCAAGGAATACGACCTCGCGGCCGACACGTTCTCACAGGTATATGGAGGCAGGTCGGCGGAAAAGTGGCGTACCTCAAGAGCCGTTCAGGCGACAAGAGGGAAGGTCCTCGTGTATGAAGGAAAGGTCTTCCCGGCGTATTTCCATTCCACCTGCGGGGGGCACACACAGGACGCTTTGCGGCTCTGGGGGATAGACCTGGAGCCTCTTAAGGGAGTGAGGTGCCCGTGGTGCCGGTGGTCGCCGTATTACAGGTGGCGGAAGCGGCTTTCCGCGAAGACGATACTTAATGCGTTGAAAAAAAGGGGTTATGCCCACATAAGACGCATAGACGATGTCAGGGAAGGGGCGCGGGACGCGTCCGGCCGCCTGGAATACGTGCGGATACGGTCCGGTAAGGACTGGTTTGACATGAGCTCCGAGGATTTTCGCTCCGCGGTCGGCAAGAGCGTTCTGAAAAGTTCGAATTTCCGGATAAAGAAATATCCGTTCTTCTATCTTTTCAACGGCCACGGATGGGGTCATGGTGTCGGTATGTGCCAGTGGGGAGCGTTCGGCCTGTCGCTCAAAGGCAGGAACGCCGCGAAGATACTGGAGTATTATTATCCGGGGACGAAGGTTGAAAAGCTAACTGAGGTTCTGGGGACACGAGACTGAGGTTCTGGGGACACGTCTGTGTAGACGGCGAGGAAATTGACAAAACTGAGGTTCTGGGGACACGTCTGTGTGAATGCCATGTAGACGACCAGACCGAGGTTCTGGGGACACGTCTGTGTAAACGGCATGTAGACGACCAGACGTGTCCCCAGAATATAATTTTATGAAATTGAGCGAATTTAGCTACGAGTTGCCGAAAGAGCTGATAGCGCAGAAACCCCTGCGCGAGAGGGATTCTTCGCGTCTTATGGTGGTTGACCGTTCGACCGGGAAGACCCGCGAAAAAGTATTTCGTGATATCGCGGATTATATCAACGAGGGGGATTGCCTGGTCCTGAACGATACCCGCGTTATCCCCGCCAGGTTATACGGCAGGAGAAGGACCGGCGGGAAAGTAGAGCTTTTCGTCCTGGAGACCGGTTCGGATACGCCGCGCGTCCTGGTACGCCCGGCCAGGCGGGTCAAAGAAGGAGAAAGAATAGAGCTCGACAACGGCGTCCCGGTCACGGTAGGCCGGCCGGCCGGCCCCGGACGTTACGTGAACTTCGGCGCGCCGTTGGAGGAGATCCTGAGCGCCGGACACGTGCCGCTCCCGCCCTACATAGACAGGCACGACGAACCCCTGGACAGGGAAGCCTACCAGACGGTGTACGCGCGCAAAGACGGCGCGACAGCGTCGCCCACGGCGGGGCTGCATTTTACCCGTGGACTCCTGGAAGAACTTGAGAAAAAAGGCGTGACGATGGCTTACGTGACGCTTCATACAAGTTACGGTACGTTCGCTCCCGTAAAGGAAGAGAACGTGGAAGACCATGTGATGCATGCCGAATATTATGAGATAAGCCCCGAAGCCGCGGGTTCTATCAATAAGACCAGATCTTCGGGCGGACGCGTAGTCGCGGTGGGAACGACGTCTACGCGGGTCCTCGAGACCGCCTCCGATGAAAAAGGCATGATGATACCGTCAAGCGGTTGGACGGACCTTTTCATCTATCCGGGGTACCGTTTTAAGGCAATAGACAGGCTCATCACTAATTACCATCTTCCCGGGTCCACGCTGCTCATGCTGGTGTGCGCGTTCGCCGGGAAAGATGTCATATTCGGTGCATACGGCAAAGCGGTAGAGTCGGGGTTCAGGTTTTTCTCTTATGGGGACGCGATGCTTATCAAGTAGCAAGTACCAAGGATAAAGGAAAAAGGATACAGGATAAAGTGGCAAGTAGCAAATGCCGAGTGTTGAGAAAATCAGGAGGAGGATTTATGCGTAAACGAATAGTTGTTCTGGTATTGGTTCTTGTGTTCGGGTTTGCGGCACAAGCCTGTGCGCTGGTGGTGACCGCGAAGTCCGTATCCAGCGGTACGTATGAGGACGGTGATTATACGCCGGGCGCCGCCGGCAATTTCGAAGGGGAGTACATCGTCGACGAGGCGGGCGGTGAGGTGATCCTGGACAGGATAGTAACGAACAACAGGGAAGGCCGGTTAGAAGAAGGCGCGGAATATGACATAACTAATATCGTTATGAGCGAAGGCCTCTCGTCGCTTCTTGTCGCCAGGAACAAGAAAGGGCAGAAGATATTCACCGCCGTGCGCGAGGACGACCTCAGCGCGGTCGAGGTCCTTATACTGGGCGAGGACTTTTACGAGTTCTGCCGCGCCGCCAACGGCAAGTTCTATCTCGAATACGGAGAGGTCACGGTAAGGTCCAGATAATATGACGAATTGGCCGGAAAAGAAGAATGGGAGAAAACGATATGTCTGAATCAAAAAAGGAACGGCTGACGGAAATAGAGAGCCTGCGGGAAGAGGTCCAGAAGCTCAGGGAGATAGGCCTTATCTACCAGCAGACGCTGCAGGAGTTGAAGATCAAGGAAAAGGCCATCGCGTCCTCCGTGAACGCTATCGCTTTTTTCGATCTCGAAGGGAACCTGATATATGCGAACGAAGGTTTTACCAGGATGTGGGGGTACGGCTCCGAACTGGATATCCTGGGGAAGCACGTTTCAGATTTCTGGCAGGGGGAAGCAGGCATTGGCGATGTAATGAAGAACGTGCGCGATACCGGTAACTGGTTCGGCGAGCTGAACGCCAAAAAACGGGACGGGTCCCGGTTCGATGCCCAGCTCGTGGCGAGCGTGGTCAGGGACGACAGCGGGAACCCCACCTGTATCATGGCCTCGGTCATAGACGTCACGGACCGCAAGGAATCCGAGGAGAAGTGGCATTCTCTTGTGCAGAACGCGCCGAACATCATCATGATCATCGACAGGGACGGGACGATATCGTTCATAAACCGCACCGTGCCCGGGTTCACCGCGGAGAACACGGTAGGCACGAAGGTCTACGATTATATAGAACCGTCTTTCCATGACGTTGTAAGGGAGACGACCGAACAGGTCTTTCGCACGAAAAAACCGGGGAAATACGAGATCGAGGGCGATGGCCCCGATGGTAACAGAGCATGGTACGAGACCCGGATCGGCCCCATAATGAAAGAGGAACAGGTCGTCGGGGCGACGCTGGTAGTGTCGGACATCACGGTGAGAAGGCGCGCGGAAGAGGCCCTTAGGGAATCGGAAGAGAAGTTCAGGACCATATACGACCATGCCATGGACGGTATACTCCTGGCCGAGACCGAGAGCAAGAAGCTCGTTGACTGTAACGACATGATGTCCAACAAGCTCGGGTACTCCCGGGAAGAGATCAGGCAGCTGAGCGTAAAAGATATCCACCCCGAGGGCGACCTTAAGCGTGTGGAAGACGTGTTTGAAAAGCAGGCCAGGGGCCAGATCATACTGGCAAAGGACATCCCGATGCTCAGAAAGGACGGGAGTGTATTCTACGCCGAAGTGAACTCCGGCCCGGTTACCATAGAGGGGAAGCATTGTCTGATGGGTTTATTTCATGACGTGACCGAACGCAAGGAGATGGAAGAAGCCCTGCGCCGGAGCGAGCAGAAATTCCGTTTAATAACGGAAAATACGAGCGATCTTATCGCTATCATGTCCCTGGATGGGGCATATAAATATCTCAGTCCTTCCCACAGTCAGTTGGGGTATCAACCGGAAGAGCTTATTGGAAGATCAGGCATGGATATGATACATCCGGAAGACAAAAAAAGACTCACGCCCGTGCTGGCCCGGTATTCTCTTGAAAGGATCAGGGAGATCGTCAGCAGGAGAAAAGAGGCATATGTTTACGAACACGTTGAGTTCCGTTTTCCTGACAAAAAAGGGGAATGGCACGATATGGAATCCACGGCCAACCTGATGAAGAGCCTTTCCGGGGAAGGGTATGATATATTGATGATATCCCGCGACGTCACCAAGCGCAAGAAAGCCGAACACGAACTTAGTGAACAGAGAAAACTCCTGGACAAGACCAACAAGGAGCTGAAGTGGAAGGTGGAGGAGCTCGAAGCGGCTATAAGCCATATCAAGCGGCTGGAAGGGCTTGTGCCCATATGTGTGAATTGCAAGAAGATGCGCACCGAAGGCGGTGACCCGAAAGACCCGAAGGCGTGGATACCGCTTGAAAAGTACATTTCCGACAGGACGGACGCCAGCCTGACCCACGGGTTGTGCCCGGAATGTATAAAAAAGCTGTACGGCGACCTTGCGCAGGGACAGGGGAAAGAAAAATAAAGGAGACAGTCTGAGATGAGCGGGAAGGTCATATTTGTTCTGACGGTTCTTATCGCGTCTCTATTGGCGCCCGGGTCTCTTTCAGCCCAGGGGAGAGATGAACGGTCCATGCAGAGGTATCCCGGGGGCGAATATGGTATGAGTATAGGCGGCGGGTATGCGATGGCTCCCGACGGGGAGCTCATAGAGCCCTCAGAGTACCGCGACCCTTACATCGACACCGAATACGGGCCCCTGACCAGAAAGGGTTTTTTATTGTTCCCGGGATACGAAGTGGGCGGTTCCGCGGCGCCAAGGCCGGTCAAGGAAGAAAAGGCGAAGATAGAGGATTTCATTTTCCACGAAGCGACGACTTCCGCCGAAGAGACTACTACTACCATGCAGAGCGATCTTTGGGGAGTATATTCGCCGGGAGATGAAAGCGAATAGTAAAATTCCGCGCAAGTCTTGCATGTTAGACCATAATAAGTATACTTTAGGTGACATTTATAGTATTAATTTTATATAAGCGCTTTTTGGGGCGGAGATGGAAGACAGAAGCTATAAAGCCAAGTTGCTTATCGCGGATGACGAGCTGAATATCAGGGATATACTCAGGGATTTTTTTATACGGAAGAAATACCAGGTGGACACGGCCTCAAGCGGGAGAGAGGTCGTGGAGAAACTGAAGCAAGACAAGCCGGACATACTGCTTCTCGATCTGAGGATGCCGGATATGACCGGGGAAGAAGTGCTCAAGTTCATTGACGACAATAAGATAAACGTCGGCATCATCATAATTACGGGTTACCCGGGTGAGGTCAAGAACAGGAAACTCCTTAACAGGACCTATGATTTCGTGGTGAAGCCGTTCGATCTGGATTATCTGAACAACACGGTCTTGACAAAGGTGATCCTTCTTACCGAGGGATAGGGTTTATAAGCGATATGACGAAGATATTCGTATTGGCTTTTGGCGCGTCAGTGATATTCACGTGGCTGGCCATCAGGTTAGCCTCGAAGCTCCGCATTTTTGACCAGCCTGAGGAGAGGAAGATCCATAAGAGGCCTGTTCCGCTTCTCGGCGGGGTGGCCGTGTTCGGCGCTTACGCGCTCGCGCTTCTTCTGAACTTTCATTTTTCGTGGGCGCTTAAAGGGGTGGTGATCGCTTCTTTCATCATCATGCTCTCCGGGCTTTTTGATGACGTGAAAAAGCTTCCCGCCGCGGCAAGGCTTATCGTGCAGATATTGTGTTCGCTGGTCGTCGTTTACTGCGGCATACGCATCAATATAATCCCCGATGACCTTCCTTTTGCCGTTACCCTCGAGACGCTGATAACCGTGTTCTGGATAGTTGGCATAACCAACGCGCTGAATTTCATGGACGGGATCGACGGCCTGGCCGCGGGGATGTCGTTCATTGTCTCGGGCACGTTCTTCATAATAGCTTACCAGACGGGACAGCCGTATTTCGCGTTCCTGAACATAGCCCTGGCGGGAGCGAGCCTGGGGTTCCTTGTGTTCAATTTCCACCCGGCCAGGATATTCCTGGGCGACGCCGGGAGCAGTTTCCTGGGTTTCACCCTGGCGTCCCTGGCGGCGATGGGAGAGTGGGCCGAGAAGAGGCCTATCGTCGCCCTGAGCATACCGCTTTTGCTCCTGGCGATACTTATATTCGACATGGTCTACATCACGATCTCCCGTATCGCGCGCGGTACTGTCAGGACGTTCAAGGAATGGATAGAGTACGTGGGAAGGGACCACCTTCACCACCGGCTTATCGGAATGGGTTTCACGCAGGTCCAGACGGTCCTGTTCATTTATCTGGTGAACGTGATATTCGCTCTCGGGGCTCTCGTGCTCATGAAAGCGACCACCGCCCAGGCGATACTGCTCCTGTCGCAGGGTGTGTGCTTCCTGGTCATAGTTACGGTGCTCATGGTCGTGGGCAAGAACCATCTCGATAAGAGCCGTTTTTATGAAGAACAGTTGAAAGAGGCCAGACAAAACAATTCTGTGTAAACAGCGGGGGACTTGAGGTTATGGACTTTTTGACTTACTGGCACATGGAAGAGAAACCGTTCGAGAACACGGGGGACCCGAAGTTCTTCTACTATTCTCCCTGTCACAAGGAAGCGCTGGTGAGGCTGATCTACGTCATAAGGCAGAACAAGGCGGGGGCCCTGCTTGCCGGGGATTACGGGACGGGAAAGACGACCATCGCCCACGAGCTTTTGATGGAGATAGAGCAGAGCGACCGGTATTGCAGCGTGTATATAAGCAATCCCCTGCTGTCGCCGGAAGAGCTCATACAGGAAATAGCTTACCAGCTCGGGATCACGCAGGAGGGCGCCTCGCGCCTGCAGCTGAAACGCATGATAGAGGAACGCCTGCACCAGGTGGCGGAGGAGAACAACCATACCATAATAATCGTCGACGAGGCGCATCTGATAACCAACAAAGAGGTGCTCGAAGAACTGCGCCTCATGATGAACCTGCAGGTAAGGAACCGCTTTCTGGCGACGATAATCATGATGGGCCAGCTTGAACTGAGGGATATAATCAACGCCATGCCGCAGTTCAAACAGCGGTTCGCTATATTCTACGTGCTCAGGAACCTGGACGAGGATGAGACGCTCAAATATGTCCAGCACCGGCTGGGCGTGGCCGGGGCCAAATATACCATATTCGACGACGAGGCGAACAGCCTGATATTCAGGTCATCCAGCGGGAGGCCGCGGCAGATAAACAACATCTGCGATATGGCTCTTCTTGTGGGGTACATGAAAAAACTGGATGTGATCAACGGGCAGGTGATCCGGGAGGTAGTCAAGGATCTGGGAAGCGAGATCTGATCATGGTCGATTTTCACAAAGGGTTTGAGGGGTTCGAAAGGCTGGATTCTTCCAAAGAAGGGAAGAAGGAAGAAGATCTTTCGCTGTCCGGCAAGCAGCGGGAACCGGAACAGCAGGTGGAAGGTCTTGTGCCCTCCAGGTCCGACCTGGCCAAGGCCGAGGCCTTTTACGAGAACGTCCTGGATTTTGTCAGGCCCTTGCTCGATAAGGTAAAGGAAGGCAGCGAAAGCCAGATCAAGGCCGAAGAGATCCTCGGCTGGGTGGACGAATTCAGCGATTGTTTCCGCACCAGCATCGCCTCCGGCGACCTTGTGCGGCTTGCCCTGCAGCATGATGAGTATCAGGAGAACTATCTCTATACCCATTCGGTGAACGTCTGTTTCCTGGCGGTAAAAGTGGCCCTTGACCTTAATTTCACCAAAGGCAAACTTTCGGAGCTCGTGATGGCGTCCCTTTTGCATGACATAGGCATGATGAAGATACCCGAGCATATATGGAACAAGGACGGGCGTCTCACGAAGGCGGAGAACGAAGAAGTCCAGAAGCACGCGCTGTACGGGGAAGAGATCGTCAGGGCCCTGCCGGGCATTCCCGAGGCGGTCCCCGTTATCATAGGGCAGCACCAGGAGAGGATCGACGGGTCCGGGTATCCGAGGCACCTGACGAAGGATGCCATACATTACGGGGCTCGTCTTTTGGCCCTGATAGACAGTTATGAAGCGCAGACGCACACCAGGCTGTGGAGGCGGCGCACGCTGCCCGACAGGGCCATACAGGGCATACTTGATTCGGAGAGCAACGGTTACGATCCGCATTTCATGAAAGCCATGCTGAGGCATATATCCATATTCCCGGTAGGTTCGTGGGTAAAGATAAGTTCCGGGGACATCGGGATGGTGATAAAGACCAACGAGGATACGCCGATGAGGCCGGTCATAAGCGTGGTGATGAGCCGCGACCGCAACAGGTTCGAGGAACCGAGGATGATAGACCTGTCCAAACAGTTCCTTATACACGTATTAGAGTGCATAGACCCGAGAGAGATCGAAGGTCTGCAGGGGGTGAAGACAGAATGAAGGGAAAATACCGGAAGGTTTACGCAGTATCCCTGGTCCTGGCTATGACGGTAATGGTGGCCTTGGGCGGCGCCGGGTGCGCCCGCACGGCCGCGCCCAGGGGCAAGCTTGATTATTCTCTTTACGCTCCCGAAGGGTCGATGATCTCCGAAGGCCAATATGTCATCGGCGTAAGGGATGAGCTTGATGTTTTTGTGTGGAGGTGCCCGGAGCTGGATTCCAGCGTGACCGTAAGGCCCGAAGACGGGAAGATAACCCTTCCCTTGATAGGCGACGTGAAGGCCGCCGGCCTTACCCCGAAACAACTCGCCAAGTCCATAAGCAAAAGAATGGAGTATTACGTCAAAGAGCCTAAAATAGCCGTAGGCGTGAAGAAGTTCGGGGAAAAGAAAGTCTACATCATGGGAGAGGTCATCAGCCAGGGGACTTACAGGCTGGAAAGGAGCGACAGGATCATAGATCTTATAACGAGGGCGGGCGGGTTCACACCCGACGCCGTGCCCTCGACTACGTATATCGTGAGAGGTAATTACCATGATCACAAGACAGTGAGGGTAAATCTGGCCAGGCTGCTGCACGAGGGGGACATGACGCAGAACGTGTACCTCGAGGAAGGCGATATAGTGTATGTGCCCGAGGACCTGATAGATAATTATAACCGGGCGCTGCAGAAGATATTCCCCACACTGTTCTTCGCGCAAAAGGTGGGAGAACTGAAGCTCGATATAATGAGAGAAAGATTTGACTGGCATGAGGTTTGGAATAAAATGGGCGATAAGGATTACACCAGACCGGGCGCGGATTGATATTTATAATAAAACGTGAAAGGCTGATGCGGAGGATGGAAAATGCCTGAATACGGTTTGAATTTGTGGGATTACTGGCGAATAATCTACAAGAGGAAGTGGATCATCATCGCGGTATTTCTTGTTTCGGTGATCAGTGCGCACTTTTTCGGCGAGAAGACCATACCTATCTACAAGTCGACCGTCACCTTATATGTGAACATGCAGAGGACTCCTATAGCCGAGATCACCGGGTCCGGCGTCACCTTCTGGGGGGGAGGCGGGGTGGATATCACCACCCAGCTCGAGCTTATAAAGAGTTACAACACGTTGAAGGACGTAGCCTTGAAACTGGGCTATATCACGCCGGAGACGGACAGCGATAAGATCCAGGCGATCGTGTCTTCCCTGAGGGTCAGGATATCCGTGGAGGAGCAGCCGAACACGGACCTCGTGGATATTACCGCCACGGACGCCAATCCCGAAAAGGCCAAGGCTATCGTGGAAACGGTAGCGGAAGTGTTCATACAGAAGCACTGGGAGAGGAAGATAGAGGAGACCAGGAACACCAAGGAGTTCGTCGAAAGCCAGCTCAAAAAGATGGACGAGACCATGACCAACATCAAGAGGAAACTGAAAGCCCTTGGCGTGGAGGCGCAGGTGGAAGGCGCCATACCTTCCGGGGCCATGGATTTCGGGACCCGCCTCCTCCAGCTGAAATTCGAACTGAGCAACCTGGAAGCGCGTTACACGGATAACTACCCGAGGATCATCAATATCAAGGAAGAGATAAAGAACATAGAAAAGCAGCTGGGCACGGCGCACGATGAGATACCGGATTCCGAGCTGGAAGTCGTCGACGCGGAAAGGCTCAGGAACGAGCTTGTCATCAACCAGAAACTGTACGCTCTTCTTAAAGAGAGGTACGAAAGGGCAAGTATCCTCGAGGCTTCAAAGACAAAGGATATCGAGATCGTTAATCCCGCGACAAAACCGCGTGCTCCCGCGACGACGCCGGCTTCGGCCAACATATTTTTCGGGGGAGTGATAGGTCTTGTCCTGGGCCTGGTGGCGGCGTTCATCACGGAGAGCCTCGATACCTCCATAGGGACGATAGAGGACGTCGAGGAATATCTTCACATGCCCGTTCTCGGGGTCATACCCCAGATCGAGGTGAGCAAGAAAGACAGCTTGGATTTCTGGAAAGAACCCCCGCCGCCCGAAGAACGTAAAAAGATCACCGAGATCATGGGACGCCTCGTCACCCTTTACCAGCCCAAGTCCTCTGTTTCGGAAGCGTACAGGAACCTCCAGACGTACATAAAGTTCTCCGGTTTGGACAAGTTCGGCAACTGCATGATGTTCACCAGCGCGGGGGTCCGGGAGGGTAAAACTATAACGAGCGTCAATTCCGCTCTCAGCATGGCCCAGCTGGGGTACAAGGTCCTGTTGATAGACGCTGATCTCAGGAGGCCTTCCGTCCATAAGGTCTTCGGCATAAAAAGGGAGATAGGCCTGACGGAGGCGGTGCTGGGGACTTTCAAGATAGAGGACGTGGTCAAATCCGTGGACGACATCATGCTGGGTAATATCAAATCGAGCTTGATACTCAAGACGTACGGTATGGAGAACCTCAACATAATAACGGCGGGTCACATGGCGGCTAACCCGACAGAGATCCTGAGCTCCCAGAACATGTCATCGTTCATAAAAGAGGTGAAAGATAAGTTCCAGGTCGTATTTTTTGATTCCGCGCCGATCCTCCCCGTAACGGATTCATGTATACTGAGCTCAAAGATGGACGGCGTGATACTCGTATATGAGGTAGGCAGGGTCTCCCGGGGTGCTTTGCGCCGGAGTAAGATGCAGGTAGAGAACGCCAAAGGCAGGCCGATCGGCGTCGTCCTGAACAATATGAGGGCTTCGGACATGAGGTTCGGATCGCCTTTCTATTATTATTACCAGAAATATTACGGCGAAGAGCCCGAGGAAGAGAAGGGCCATCCGGCGGAGAAAAAAGAGTCGGCCGAAAAGGATTCTTCCAAAGGGTGATCTTGCTTCCGGGAGGGCAAAATTAGGCTTCCAGAATTTCCCCAGACCAACTACAAGATCGCGATAACCCTCTTTTTCGTCATACTTGCTTCCATCATTTTCATAAGGTCGATATTCGAGGTGACCGATATCACCAAAGCCGTCATGATAGTGACCGCGTTCGTTGTCATGATAGCCACTTTCGTTGATACCAACATAGGGCTTATAGTCATACTTCTATCCATGCTTCTTTCTCCCGAGCTGGAAGCGGGGTCGACCCCGGGCCGGGCCGTGGTCATCAGGGCGGAAGACCTTGTCCTGATAATGGTATCACTTACCTGGCTGTTGAAGATGGCCCTGAGGAAAGCGCCTGTGGTAAGGCCCAGCCCGCTCAACGCGCCCATCGGTATTTATATCGCGGTGCTGACCATATCGACCCTGCGGGGGATGGTCACGGGGAATGTGATGCCTTTAAAGGGGACGTTCTATGTCCTTAAACTGGTGGAATATTTCATACTGTATTTCATAGTGCTGAACCATACGACTACCGACAGGCAGGTAAAGATCTTTCTCCTGACGCTGCTTTTGACCGCTACCATAGTCGGGGTATACGGCAACACCCATATCGGCAGGGTCGAAAGGATATCCGCGCCGTTCGAAGGAAGAGGCGAGCCCAACACGCTGGGAGGGTATCTCCTTTTCATAATGTCGATACTGGGAGGTATAGTCTTGTATAGAAAGCAGGGGCGCCTGCCCCTGCTCCTTTTATTCCTTTTTCTTGTGCCGACGTTCGTTTTCACGCTTTCACGCGCTTCCTATCTCGGTATGGTACCCGCGCTGATAGCTTTTGTGGTGCTGTCCAGGGATAAGAGGGTAATGAACATAGTCCTTATACTTTTCGTTTCTTTCGCGTTCCTTGTGGCGTTGGGCCCGCCTGTCTTAAAACAAAGGGTTATCGGGGCGTTCATGCCCGAGCAGTCACAGAAACTGAAATCCGTGGCGGGTGTTTCACTGGGGCCTTCACCGGCCGCCAGGGTCACTTCCTGGAAGGTGGCCCTTACAGAGCAGCTTCCCAAAAAGCCCGTCCTCGGGTTCGGCATGACGGGCGCGGGGTTCCTGGACAGCCAGTATTTCCTCGCGCTCGCGGAAACGGGTTTTGTGGGGTTCATGGTTTTCCTCTGGCTCATGTGGCGGGTATGGAAAGCCGCCTTTGACACCTACCGCAGAGTTGAAACGCCCCTGTACAAGGGCATCGCCCTGGGGTATCTTTCGGGTTTTGTGGGCCTTTTGTTCCAGGCTATCGGGACGAATACCTTTATAATCATACGTATCGCCGAGCCGTTCTGGTTCTTTACGGCGATAGTCGTGAAACTCGTGGATATAGAGACCGGAAAAGCCAAGATGGAAGCGGATTCGCTTGCGCTCCGGTGATCTTTTTTCGCTGGTATGGAAATGGATTTTAAGGAAGATATAGTATCTGGAACGGTCGAGGAAGATGGCTCTCTTGCCCGGCGCGCCGTAAAAGGGGGCGTATGGGTTTTCGCCCTGAAGACGGCCCACAGGGTATTGGGGCTGATCAGGACGATAATACTGGCCAGACTTCTCTCTCCCGCCGATTTTGGCCTCATGGGCATAGCGGTCCTGGCTATCGGCACGCTCGATACGTTCTCCCAGGCGGGCCTGGAGCCGGCCCTCGTGCAGAAAAAAGGGGATATAAGGCCCTACCTGGATACGGTATGGACGGTCAAGATAATACGTTCCGTCGTTCTCTTCGGCCTTTTGTATGTCAGCGCCCCGGTCATCGCGGGATTTTTTAAGACCTCCCAGGCGCTGCAGGTAATAAGGGTCCTTGCTTTTCTTGAGCTCTTCATGGGGATAAAGAACATAGGGACGGTGTATTTCCAGAAAGAGCTGCAGTTCGACCGGCGTTTTATCCTGGAGTTCAGCGGCCTGGTCGCGAATATAGGCGTTTCCATTACACTGGCGTTCGTGCTTAGAAATGTGTGGGCGCTGGTCTGGGGGTCGCTGGCCGGGGCTTTTGTCACGGGCATAGTCTCCTATATGGTCCACCCCTATAGGCCCCGGATAAGGTTCGGATCAGGCAAGGCGAAGGAGCTTTTTCGTTTCGGAAAATGGTTGTTCGGGTCAAGCATACTGTATTTCCTGATAACCCAGGGAGATAACGCGTTCGTGGGGAAGGTCATAGGCATCACCGCGCTTGGCCTTTACCAGATGGCATACCAGCTGTCCAACGCCCCGGCGACGGAAATAACGCATGTCGTTTCATCCGTCACGTTCCCGGTCTATTCGAAGATACAGGATGACATGGCAAGGCTGCGGAAGGTGTATTCGGAGGTCCTTCAGCTGAACGTGTTCCTGGCGGCCCCTATGGCTACCGGCATATTCATACTTGCTCCCGATTTCACCAGAATATTCCTCGGGGAGAAATGGCTCCCGATGGTGCCCGCGATGCAGCTATTGGCCCTGGCCGGGTTTTTGCGGGCCCTGGCGGGCACTACAGGCGCCATGTTCTACGCTCTGGGCAGGCCGAAGACGGAGACGTTGTGGCAGGGGATAAGGTTGGCGACGCTCGCGGCGCTTATATTTCCTTTGAGCATGCAATGGGGCATTTCCGGCACGGCCTTAGCCGTATGCGCGAGCATACTGGTAGCGACCGTCGGTTTTTTTCACAGCGTAACGAGGTTGACCCGTATACCGTTCGGTATTCTCGCGAAAGCGATAGGGTACCCCGTCGCGAACACTGTGGTCATGGCGGCGTTTATGGCCTTCATGAGACGGAAGATGCAGATCGCGGGCATACCGGGGTTCATTTTTCTTGTCCTCGCGGGCTTGGCGGTATATTTAGTGGCGAGCTACGTGTTTGAACGGTTCTCTTCTTATGACGTGTTTAACGTGTTAAAGACAAGGTTGAAAGGGCAGGCCGGCCATGATCGGTGATCCGAAAAAAAGCGATATATATTTTGCGTCAGGTTATGACGATAAAAAGAGGTTCGCGAGCTACTGGCATCAGATCAACGAGGTGATATCGCTGAACCCCGGGAATGTCCTCGAGATCGGCGTCGGCAACGGATTTTTCGGGGATTATCTGCGAAAAAGGTCTTTTTCCGTGACGGGAGTGGATAACGACCCGGGTCTTTCTCCCGACATCGTCGGGGACGTCAGGGACCTTCCGTTCGAAGACGGGCAGTTCGACGTCTCGGTCTGTTTCGAGGTCCTGGAACATATTCCTTACGAACATTTCAAGGAAGGCCTTTCGGAGTTACGCAGGGTCACCGCCTCGCGCGTAATGATCTCTTTGCCGGACCCGACCCTGGTGTGGAGGTTCCTGCTTGAATTACCGCTGGTGGGGCGGAGAAAACTGATGATAACGTGGCCGGGCTTCCGCATGAAAGAGTACGGGATAAAAGGCCCGGAGCACTGCTGGGAGATAGGAGTGGACGGGTGTTCCCTGAAAAGGATCAGGAAAGATATCGGGGATACGGGTTTCAGAGTAGAGAGGACTTACAGGGTCTTCGAGAACCCGTATCACAGGTTCTTTGTCCTGGAAAAAATATGAACGACAGAAGATTGAATATAGCCGTATTCAACGAGCTCTATCCGCCGGATCATCTGGGCGGCGCCGAGAGGACGGCCGAGCTCCTGTTCAAGGAACTGTCAAAAAAGGGGCATCATGTCCGGGTGCTTACCGGATATACCCGCCACCCGTCGCGGGAAGAGGGTATCTCCAGGATATTACCCCTTTACAATGATCCGGCCAAGCGGGTGGACAAGCTGCTCTGGCTGAAAAAGCTTTACTACGATGTGACCTCTTATTCGACGGCTCAAAGCTTTTTCAAAGCGGGAGATTTTTCCGTGCTTTTGGCGCGGAGTGTGAGGTATATGTCCTTCCGGCCCATTACGGCGGCTTTGGCCATTGGGATACCGGTAGTGTTCATCGTGCCGGACGACTGGCTGGCGCGGCTCAAGGAAGGATGTGATAAGTCTTTTGTTTACGGCACTTTAAGAAAGAAATTCTTATACGGTGGTTTTGATTTCAGCCGCGTGCTGTGCCCCAGCGAATATGTTCTCGATGCCTATGTAAAAGCGGCTTTCAGGCGCGAGAGCCTGTCGGTGCTGCCTCACGGAGTGGACGTGGACAGATTCAAGCCGGAGGAGAGGGTTGCCGGTCCGGCTCCGGTGAAGCTCATATATGTCGGGAGGCTGTTCCCGGCTAAAGGTGTCCATGTGCTGATAGAAGCGGCGAAGGTCATCAGGGAAAAAGGCCGTGACTTCAGGATAGATATAATAGGTAAGGGCCAGGAAAGGTACGAAGAGGATCTAAGGAAGAAGATAGAAGAGTACGGGTTAGGTCCGAAAGTGATCCTTAAGGGGATGGTGCCGCAGGAAGATCTTCCGGAACATTACAGGCAAGCCGATATAGCCGTCGCGCCTTCCCTGAAAGAGACTTTCGGGATAACTTTGATAGAGGCCATGTCTTCAGGGCTTCCGGTCGTCGCCTCCGGGGTGGAAGCCATACCTGAGAATATCGAGGACGGTGTCGACGGCATGTTAGTGAAACCCGAAAACCCCGATGTTCTTGCCGGCGCCGTCATATCCCTTATGGATGACAGGGAAAAGAGGCTGAGGATGGGCCGGGCGGCAAGGGAAAAAGCGGTCAGGGATTTTTCCCTTCAAAAGTTCATCTCGAAACTTGAAGAAATATTATTCTCGGTGTCGAAAAGATGACAAGGTTCGACGATATATGGAAGAAATGGGATCGCGAAAAACTGGACGAATATATAAAGTCCCACGAAAAGGAAAGAACAAGATACCTTGATCTGGTCAGGGACCATCTGGGAAAAGCCCCGGAACGCAGGGTGCTGGAAGTCGGATGCGGCGCCGCTATAGACCTGCACCTGGTAGCCGAAGGCACGGGATGCGACGCTTGCGGTGTGGATATATCACGCGAGGCGCTAGATATCGCGAAAGACCTGGAACGGTATTTCAGCGGGAAAGTGGACCTGCGTGTCGGTGACGCCCGGGCCCTGGAATTTGCAGACGGCACTTTCGACGTCGTCTTCAGCCAGGGACTGATAGAGCACTTTGAAAGGCCGGTCGACATCCTCAGGGAACAGGTGAGGGTGCTTAAGCCGGGAGGCATCCTTATAGTCAACGTGCCTCAGAGATACACGGTTTACACTTTGTATAAGCATCTCCTGGCGATGCGCGGCCTCTGGGAATGGGGGGATGAGACGGAATTTTCCAGCTGGCAGCTTTCATGTTACGGCAGGCTTTTGGGCCTGGAGTTCCTGGAAAAGCGGGGATATGATTACTGGCGATCGCCCTTTGAGCTGATGTTCGTTCTCAGGACCCTTAACGGCAAGGCGGGTAAGATACCCCTGGTGAAGAGGTGCCCGGTGCATGACGTGATATCGCGTTTCTGGGACGCTGTGTGGGAGGACATAGAAAACCGTTACGGACACCTGTTCATGAAGAACATAGTTTACGCATATCGTAAGCCGGTGGAATGAAAACCATTTTATGAAGATACTTTTTGTGAACCGTTATGCCGCCCGGTTAGGCGGGGTCGAGTATTACGTTAACGCGCTTTCCTCAAGATTGCGTGATGCCGGTCACCGGACCGGTATGGTCCATTGGGATGAATCCGCGCCGGCGGAACGGTTCGATACGTATTACCGCGTGCCGTCATTGTGGGACGGGGAACTGGCCCTGACAAGCGGTACCAGAAAGCTTCTGGACGGGATACTCAGGGAGTTCTCTCCGGATATCGTATACTTGCATAACATCGAGAACGGAAAGGCTATCGATCACCTCGCGTACAAGGCGCGCACTGTCCGTTATGTGCACGGATACAAGACGGTCGACCCTGACGGGAAGATGCTGCTGAAGGAGCCCCTCGAGGCTAACAGCTTTCCGCTTTCCCCGACATGTTTTATACGCGCCTATACCAGAAAGTCGATGCCCCGCGCCCCGGTCAAGGCGTTAAGGTCGTATCTCCGGGCAAGAAGCTCGCTCAAGGCCACGAACCGCCTGGAGAAAATACTAGTCGCCTCGGGGCATATGAAAAGGACGATGATAATGAACGGCACCAGGCCGGAAAACATACATGTATTGCCTTACTTCGTGGATTATGAGGATCTTGCTCCGCCTGGTGCGCCCGGGGAAAGGCGTATACTTTTTTGCGGCCGCATAGCCGAAGGGAAAGGGTTGGATGTGCTTATGGATGTCCTTTCCATGGCCGGCGGGAACTTCACGCTCGATGTGGTCGGGACCGGGCCCATGGAAGACGCCTGCCGGAAAAAAGCGCGGGAACTGGGCCTGGAAAATAAGGTCCGTTTTCTCGGCTGGAAGGAGCACGGGGAATTGCCCCGGCTTTACAAGGAAGCTCTTTTTCTGGTGCTCCCGTCGGTCTGGCCGGAACCTTTTGGCATCTCGGGTATAGAGGCGGCGTTTTTCGCGAGGCCCGCCGTCGCTTTTGACGTCGGCGGGATATCCGACTGGCTGGTAGACGGGAATACGGGATTTTTGGTGGAGCCGTATGATAAAAAGAAGATGGCTGAAAAGATAAGTTATTTTTTAAATGATCCGGAAGAAACATTGAAAATGGGCCAAAGGGCAAGGGGATCGGCCCTTGAAAAATATAAGCCGCAGACACACCTGGAGGAACTCTTCAAGGTTTTCGCGGCATAACACCGGTCACTGGAAACTGGTTACTGGTTACTGGTTACTGGTTACTTGATATGAAGATATGCATGATAGCGCCATATTATCCACCCCATCCGTCCCCGGACGGTATAGGGGATTATACCCGGAGATTATGCGCCGAGATGGCGGGTATGGGGCATGAGGTCACCGTTCTGGTGTCTCATGGATATAGAGCCGCTACCGGGGACGGGTACGAGGCTCTCAGGATAGTTCCCTTTACTTCAGCGTGGGGTTTCGGGGCATTCTTGAAACTGTTCAGGTTGTGCCGGGACGAGAAGTTCGATTGTGTTGACCTTCAGTATTCCCCGCCGCTTTACGGGGTATTTTTTAAACTGTTATATCCCCTGATCGGACTGGTAAGTCCCGCGGTGGTGACGCTCCATACGCTGGTGGGGGGGGGACTGATCAACAGATTTCTGGCCATGTCGCTGGTCTTGTTCACGGCCGAGGTAATCAGCACGAACGAGGAAGTAAGTTATCTGATCAGAAGACACCTCACCTGGAAAAAGAACCTGGTCGAGATCCCTATCGGTTCGAACATCATTCCCCCGGAACACGGCAGGCCTCCGGGCATCAAGAAAAAAGAAGGGATAGTACTCACTCATTTCGGGCTGTTCTATCCGGGTAAAGGGGTAGAGACCATACTGGAAGCTGCTGCGGGGCTAAAGAAGGAGTACGATGATTTTCGGCTGTTCATGCTGGGAGGTAAATGGCCGGGAGCTGAAGATTACTATGACAGGTTGCGGCAGCGGGCCCGCGAGCTGGGGCTCGCTGATAAAGTATCCTGGCTGGGATATCTTGCGGATGAAAAAGTATCGGAATACCTGTCGATGACCGATATATTCCTTGTCCCGTTCGATGCGGGTATTTCCATACGCAGGGGCAGTTACATGGCGGGACTGGTCCATGGCCTGCCCATTGTCAGCACGCGGACGGACATAGGATCGGAGTATATCAAAGACGGCGAGAATATCGTCCTTGTGCCTCCCCGGGATGCCGCCGCCCTGAAAGAAAAAATACTGGAATTGATAAAGGACCCGGGCAAGAGGGCGCGGCTCGGGGAGAACGCGAGGCGTCTGGCAGCTGAATTCAGCTGGCCGAAGATAGCTTTGGAAATGGTACGCACCTTTGAGAAGATAAAATGTTGAAAAAAATACTTTCAAATATTTATTACCGGCTCCCGGCATTTTTGGGCGTAAGCGTCGCCTTCCCCTGCCGCAACGTGGTCTTCGAGCTTGAATACAGCTGCAACCTTAACTGTGAGATGTGCCCGTACAGAAAAGAGGTCTCTCTTACCCGGCCGAGCGGCACCGATCTGAAGCCCCTGGACAAGGATGAGGTCATCAGGCTTCTGGGGCGGTTCCCCAAAGGCAGTAATATGACTTTCACCGGCGGGGAACCGTTCCTGAAAGAGGGTATCCTTGAGATATTGAACGCGGCCGCAGGGTCGCACAATGTGACAATAGCGACGAACGGTACGCTGATCACTGAAGATATCGCCGGGAAAATGGTCCGGTGGGGCGTAAAACTTATCGGCCTGTCGCTGGACGGCCCGGAAAATATCCATAATGACATCAGGAAGGATCCGCAGGCGTTCGGTAAGCTCGTGAACGCGGTTGAACTTATCAATGAGCAGAAAAAAAAGCGGGGCGCGGAATACCCGAGGGTGAACTTCAACGGCGTGATATTGAGAAAGAACTTCGATTCCCTGTATAAGAACATAGAGCTGGCTAAGGCCCTGGGGGTGAATTCCCACTCTTTTCAGATATTTGATCCGTCATGGAGCAGGTCCGGCTGGCGTTTGAGCGATGAGATCAATACCGGCGAAAAAGTGATCGAACAGGTCGAGACAATAAACAGGGAAGAATTAAAAAAGGCCCTGGAACGGTTGATGCACGCGGCGAAGGAACTGGATATCAGCGTCAATATCATGCCCCCGCTTACTATAGAGGAAATAGCCGACTATTATGACAGGAGGTTCGATATCGGCAGGTGGCATTGTTTTTTTCCCTGGAGCACGATGCGGATCTCGCCTTATGGCGAGGTTTTCCCGTGTTTGAACTTCAAGATAGGTAATATAAGGCAGCAAAGCCCGGCTGAGTTGTGGAACGGCCCCGGTTACGGGAGATTCAGGAAGGGACTGAAGAAAGCGACGCTGTTCGAGAGCTGCGTCGGCTGTTGCAAGATGATCCGTGAGGAAAGTGCATGAGTTTTCTTGAATTTATACGGCACGTTGTGAAGCAGATAGTCGAGAGCGTCGAGTATATGCTGCTGAGCGTTACTCTGCTCAGGGGGAAAAGACACGTCCGGGCCGTGGAACCGAATGAAGTGCGCCCAAAAAAAATACTGATCGTCCAGATGAATTCTATAGGGGATGTTCTAATGATGACCCCGGCTTTGAGAGCTTTAAAGCGGTGTTTCGGAGATAGCACGATAGATGTGCTGGTGCAGCCTTTCGCGGCGGACCTTTTGCGGGAAGATCCGGATATTAACGGGGTTTATTCCTGCGGCTGGGCGTTCTGGAGAGGCCGTTTCACACAACCAGCGGCTTTCAATAGATCAGCGAGAACGGTCAAAGCGCTCAAAAGCGCCCGGTATGATCTCTGTGTGCACTTTGGCCGGAATTTCGAAACGGTCGTGAACGCTTTGCTTGCCGAGGCGGCGGTCACGGTCGGGTTCCGGCAGACCGTCAAAAGGGGCATATTCAGAAGGAACGCTGAAGATCTTTATGACATAGCCGTCGATACGGATGAAAAACATATCGCGAGACAGGCCCTTCAACTGGTAAAGTTTCTTGGATGCGAAGGCGCGGCCGAAAAAGAAGAACTTTTTATCTCCGTTGAAAAAACGAAAGGGACGGAAGCCTTCCTCAGGGAGAACGGCCTGGGCGAAGGGGATTTCGCGGTCATGCACCCCGGAGCTAAGTGGCCCCCGAAACGGTGGCCTAAGGGCAGTTTTGCCCGGCTGGTGAAGTTGATATTCGACGAGAAGGGCATGAAGACGGTGCTTATCGGCAGCGCTTCCGACAAAGAGCTTTTGCGGAAGATAAAGGAGGAAAGCGGTATTCCCGATACGGTGATAGCCGGAGATCTCGATCTGGCGGCGGCCGCCGCGGTGATACGGAAAGCGTGTGTTTTCGTGGGTAACGATTCGGGGCCGGCGCACATGGCCGCTGCCCTGGGTACGGATACCGTAGTGCTTTTTGGCCCGACGGATCCCGAGGCCTGCCGTCCTTTAGGGGGGGGAGTGAAGATATTTCACTATAAGGTCCCATGCTGGCCGTGTATGATGTATTACAGGAGGGACAGGTGTGAGGCCGGATCTAATGTCTGCCTCCAGAACATCAGCGCCGGGGACGTATATGAAACCGTCGGCCGGATCATAGAAAGGAAAGGACATGGTGGATAAGACCGCGCTTGTCGTGGACGCGGCGCCCGGTGTATACGAGAAGGTGTTAAGCCTGCTTGAAGGCGAGACTCCCGGCAGGGCGCTTGACGCCCCGGCGGGTGAAGGGGCGTTCAGCCTGGAACTGGCCGAACGAGGGTACGAGGTCAAAGCCGCGGACTTGAACCGGGAAAAGTTCAAAGCGGAAGGCATCGCCTGTGACCTGGTCGACCTGAACAAGACCCTTCCTTATGAAGACGCCTTTTTTGACGCGGTAATATGCATAGAAGGGATAGAGCACCTTGAGAACCCGCACCATCTGGTAAGGGAGTTCAGGAGGGTCCTTAAAAGCGGAGGCACGTTGATGCTGACGACGCCTAACATATTGAACGTATACTCCAGGTTGAGGTTCCTGCTGTTCGGCTCCGCCGACAGGCTTCACAGCGAGATGGACTCGTTCAAAGGCAACCTGTACCAGCTCTTGAGGAGGCACATAAACCCGGTGGGGTATCCCGAACTGAAATATATCCTCGAGCAGAACGGGTTCGGGGTAGAGAAAATAGCGACCAACGCGAGCGTGGTCTCATACAGGGGAGGCAGGTTCGTCCTGAGGTTGTTCCTGCCCGCGGTATTCCTGATGCTGGGCGGCCTGGTCAGGCTGGTGGCCGGCAGTTTCAGGAAGAAAGATTCTTTATCGGGGGTATTGTATTCTCCTGAACTGCTTTACGGGGAAACGTTGATCCTGAAAACGAGGAAAAGGTGATCAAAAGATGAGTACGTTACCGAAGATATCGGTGATCATTGTCGCTAGAAATGAAGAAAAGAACATGAAGGAATGTCTTGAGAGCGTGAAATGGGCCGACGAGATCGTCGTCGTCGACGACATGAGCACGGACAGGACTCTCGAGATATGCGAAGGATACCCGAACGTAAAGGTCTTTCGCAGGGAGATGGAAGGGCTGGGCCCGCAGAAAAATTTCGCCCTGAGCAAGGCGAGCGGGGAGTGGATACTGTCTCTGGACGCGGATGAAAGGGTCACCCCGGAGTTGAGAGAGGAGATACTGCGGAAAGTGCCCGGAAGCGGGAACGACGGGTATTCCCTGAAGCTGAAGCACCTGATCTTCGGCGCGTGGGTGTTGGACTATACCCCTAAGGCGGTGCGGCTCTTCAGAAAGGGCAAAGGCAGGTTTTCCGGGAAAAAGGTGCATGAATCGGTGGTCCTTGACGGGAAGGCCGGTGTCCTGGAAGGCCTGATGATACACAGGTCTTCCCACCAGGAGAACATCGCGAATTATATCGAGGTTTACGTTAACAGGTATTCTTCCTATACGGCGGAAGACCTGTACGAGATGGGCAGGAGAGTTACCTTAGGGAACGGCCTCTTCTGTTTTGTGTTGAAACCGTTCTTTATCTTTATCCAGAAGTACTTTTTCAAGAGAGGTTTTCGCGACGGTTTGCGGGGATTCCTTCTGAGCGTTTTCGCCTCTTTTACTTATTTCGCAAGTTATGCCAAGCTCTGGGAGAAGCAAAAAAGTGAAAAGCATTGATACGAGGATAAAAATATTCCTGACCGCATGGCTCGTGTACCTGCTTTTCATATACGTGAAGCCCGAATCCATGTCCGCGCAGCTTTTGGACCTCGCCATGTCCATCGTCGATACGGGGAGCGTATACATGCGTTACGCGACGGATTTTGAGGTTTCGCTCGTCGACGGCCGTTATGTTTCCGGACAGTTCCCGGGCGCGAGCATAGCGGTGGTACCCTTATATTTCGTTATCAAACCGTTCATGGGAGACGTCGCGGGGGCATCGCGGCTGGTCGTCCTGAACGTTTTGTCGACTATCTCTCTGGCCTCCGTCGCGGGGGCGTTAGTGGTGGTCGTGTTCTATTCATTCCTGCGCCGACTCGACGTCAGGGAAAGGGACAGGCTTACCCTTACGTTCTTCCTTGCTTTCGGGACGATGGTCTTCAATTATTCAACTTCTTTTTATAAGTCCACGTTGGCGCTCTTGTACGTTTTCGCGGCATTTTTCCTTCTTTTTCGCGTGCGGCTCGGGGAAAGAGCGGGAAGAGGCGTGTTTTTCTGGACAGGTTTCCTGCTGACGGCGGCCGTGGCGACCAACCCGGCGTCGTGTTATATCAGCGCGGTTATTTTCGCGTACGGTATCTACGTGGGTGGGATAAAGAAGGTCCCGGCGTTTCTGGCGGGCGCCGTGATCCCCTTGGGGGCGTTCATGCTGTACCGGTGGACCGTATTCGGATCCTTCTTCACGAGCACGTATTCGCACCGGGCAGGAGATTATCCGAACATGATGACCTATCCGCGGTGGCAGAACTTTATTCACCTGTTTTTCAGCCTGAGAGAGGGATTTTTTATCTATATGCCGGTGATGATCCTTTCTTTATGGGGCATCGCGGAGGCGTCCGGGAAAAAGCGATTTATGCCGGAAGTCACGGTTATAGTTTTGATCTTTCTTCTTACGGGTCTTGTGTTTTCGGGATATGTAAGAAAATACGATCCTTTGATGGTCGCCAACCCCCACGACCAGAGTATAGTTATCCGCTATATGCTTTCGCTGTGCCCGTTCATGATGATACCTCTGGCGTTCGTAGTAAGCAGGGTGAACAGGTATGTGCTGTATTTTCTGGGGGGACTGGGTGTATTCTTTTCATACCTGGGCGCACAGGCCGGTGTTATACCTTATGCCGGGGGGTGGCAGCCTGTTTACGCGGTCAAGGTCTTTATAAGCGGTTTCGGCATGCCGACGCTGTTCTCGGACGTTCTGCCCGGGATATCAGGGGTCGAGACATTACATACGTATCTGGCCCGGCCCGATGTGCACTTGAAAGAGATCCTTTCCGAAGGTAACCGGCAGCTCTTGATGGGGCTGGTAGGGCGCCAGATGGTATTTTTCGTTTTTTTTGTTGTCGCGGCATTCTGCCTGGCCGTGATCATCAGGGGGCTTTGGAAGAGTGTTCCGGGGGATCAGAAAGTATGATCGCGCACACGGTAAAGTTCATACAGGAAAAGAGATGGCAGCTGTTCTTTTTGCTGGCGCTTTGCGTCCTGGTGTACTGGAAAGGGCTTCATTATTATTTTGTTGACGATGACTGGGGGTGGCTCAAGTTCTCGTCGATCACGGACAACTGTTTTAAATATTTCAACCCGTTCTACAAGCCCCTCTTGGCGCGGACTAAATTCTTCAGGCCCGTGCCGTTGATGTTCGTCTGCGGCATTTATCACGCGTACAAGATGAACCCGTTCCCGTACCACCTCTTTATGCTGGTCTTCCACCTGTTCAATGTCGCCCTATTGTATAATTTCGTCCACATGATATCAAAGCATAAGACGTACGCTTTTGTAGCCAGCCTTATATTCGCGTTCCATTTCGAGAATTTCATGGGAGTGTTATGGCTGGGGAATGTACATTCGATGCTGAACGTCTTTTTCATATTTTTGGCGCTTACAGCGTGGTACCGGTTCCTGGGATCCGGGAATAAACTGTTCTACGGGGGCGCCCTGGCATCGTTCACGCTGGCTATATTTTCCAAGGAACTGTCCATTTATTTTCTCAGCGTGATCATGTTCTCCGTGGACCTGATATTTGCCCGGAAGATACGGCCGGGGACGTTCCGCGAGCTCCTCTCTTGGAGGTTCTGGAGGAAATACGCCCCCTTCGGCCTGGCTATAGTTTTCTATCTGGTGAATTACGCGATCTACAGGTACCCCTTTACGTATTCATACGGGTACGGGTTCCATTTTAACGGGATAGACCAGGTGGCCATAATATTGAGGATGCTCCAGCTGATGCTGATAGGCACGTATTCCCCGACACTGCTGAAAGCCTTTATTGGCGCGGCTTTTGCGGTATTCCTCGTATTCGCGCTGTTCATGGACCGTGATCTTAATAGGACAAAGGACCGGCTTATCTGGCTCGGCGGTATATGGCTGATAGCCCCAACGCTTTTGATATCTGTTTATTCCAAAGAGAGGCTGCATTACTGTTATCTCATGTCGATAGGGCTGGGTCTTGTCGCCTCGGGCCTTGTGTCGCAGGTCTTCCTGAAAAAAAAGGGTCTCTTGCGGGTGTTAGCGGCTGTCCTGCTGGGCGTTCTGGTGTTATATTGGGCGATTGACATGAACCACAGTGCCGCGCAACGGATCAGCGGCGAATGGTACAGGAGCCTGATAGCACAAGTGCACTCTTATCTTCCCGATGTGTCCGAAGACGAAAAGATGATGTTCGTGCCGGAAAAAAGAGGAGCCCGGTTCACTTACGCCAGGCTGACAGGTGTTGTATACCCGCTTGAGGTCAGTTACGGGAAGGAACTGGATATCGAGATCTGTTTCAGGGAAGAACTGGACAAGGATCCCGGAAGGATGGAAGGGTTCACCGTCTTTAAAGTCGACAGCGACATAAAGAGAGAATATATCAAGATAGAGCCGTATCGAAGGATAAAGGATAAAGGATAAAGGTTATGGGGGCGGAGCCGGAAAAAATAAGCATAGTCATACCCGTTTTCAACGAAGGCGTTCATATCGAAAAGTTCCTGGGGGACCTTTTCCGGTCGTTCGCGGAAAAAGAAAGACCTGAGGTCATCGTCGTGGACGACGGGTCCACCGACGATACTCCGGAGCGCCTTGAAAAGTACGGCATGGAAACGATCCGTCATGAAAGAAGAAGCGGTTACGGCGCTTCCCTGAAAAGCGGCATTCGCCGCGCCACAGGTGAATATATATGCATAATCGACGCCGACAACACCTATTCGGCAGACGACATATTGCCGATCTCTTCCGAAGTGGCCGGTTATGATATGGTCGTGGGCGACAGGCAAGACGATGACGAGAGGCCGAAAGACCACCTCCTCGCGAAAAAGTCGGTGGAGAAGATACTTTCGAACATCTCCGGGGTCCGGGTCGAGGACCTGAATTCGGGCCTGAGGATAATGCGAAAAGATATACTGGTGAAATATCTCGACTCTCTGCCGAATGGTTTTTCGTTCACTTCGTCACTGACGCTCATAATGCTCCTGAAGAAGTACAGGATAAAATATATTCCCATCCGGTACGAAAGGCGTGAAAAGGGTACGAAGGTCAGGAGGGTAATGTTCGTGGCGGCTTTTGTGTCGGGATATTTAAAGATACTCTGCCGTTATTTTACCGGCAGGCTTTAAGAGAGGAGAAACAGGATATGATCTTTTTTTACGGCATCCAGATCAATATATGGCTGGTCATCGGCTTTTTAGGGCAGAGCTGCTTCTTCCTGAGATTCCTTATCCAGTGGATAGTCTCGGAGAAAAGAAAAAAGTCGACCATACCCGTTGTTTTCTGGTATCTTAGTTTTGCGGGCGCGTTCTCCGTGCTCGTTTACGCGATATACCGGAAAGACCCGGTGTTTATAGTAGGGCAGAGCATGGGGTTGATGGTCTACAGCAGGAACCTGTGGTTCATATATTCCAGGAAAAGAGCGGCGGTAGGGGGATAACGGGGGAGACCGATGAGGGTTTTGTATATTGCGAACAGGGCGGAGATCTTAAGCGGCGGGCAGATCAGCCTGCTCGAGTTCCTGGCGGGGATCGACAAAAGCAGGTTCGATCCGGTCGTCCTGTGCCCGGGAAAGGGGAGTCTCGCCGAGGGTTTAAGCGCTCTCGGTATCCCCGTGCGTTCTTGGGACATGCCCACCGTGAAGACGTTCAACATGAGCAGGATCCCGAAAAAGATCAGGGAACTGAGATCCATAATAAAGGAGACAGAGGCTTCGATAGTACATACCAACGGCAGCAGGGCCCAGTTCTATTCGTCGTTCGCGGTAAGGGGCACCGGTTGCGGCCTGGTGTGGAACGTGAGGGAATCGCTCCGGGATATCCCTTATTATGACCGGTTGTTGGCCGGCCCTTGCGACAGGATTATATGCGTTTCCAGGGCCGTAAGGGACAGGCGTTTCGGACGGTTCGCCTCGTCGGACCCGAAAATACAGGTGATATATAACGGGGTGGATACGCGCAAATTCGCCAAAGACCCCGAAGCGGGCCGGCGCGTGCGGGACGAATTAGGGATCGGTAAAGATAAAGTGCTTTTAGGTACTATCGGGATGATAATACCCCGCAAAGGACATGAATTTCTTTTCAGGTCGTTGAAGCAGGCCCTGAAAACAAATCCGGACCTGGTCCTCCTGGTCGCGGGGAAAACGCTGGAAGGGCCTTATACCTGCCGGTTCAAAGAGATGATATACGAGCTGAAGCTGGAGAACAACGTGATGTTCACCGACTCGCGCGAGGATATAAAGGATATCCTGTCGGCCCTTGATGTTTTCATATTGTCATCCAAAAGCGAAGGGTTCAGCAGGGTGCTGCTGGAAGCCATGGCCTGTTCGCTGCCTATAATCGCCACGGATGTCGAAGGGAATAACGAGGCGATCGAGGACGGGGTATCCGGCCGGCTTGTGCCGTATGGCGACATAGACAGCATGGTCCTGGCGATAGAGGGTTTTATGGTGAACCGTCAGAACGCCGAAAACCTGGGGAAGAACGCCAAAAAAAGGGCGGGGGAATTTTTCAGTATCGACAGCCACGTATCCCAGGTGCAGGACCTGTACGGGGAAATAGTAAAAAGCAGAAAGCCGGGAGTTTGATGAAGATCGGCATTGACGTCAGAGAGTTCAAGAAGGATACGTATACCGGGATAAGGAGTATACTCGGCAACGTTATGGGCCGTTCGGCGAAGATGGGAGGCAACGAATTCGTTTACTTCTGCGACCGGGACACCGATCTTCCGGCCCTTCCCGAAGAAGGTAAGAAGGTGGTCATCGCAGGGGATAATACCTTTTTCTGGGATCAGTCGCGCCTTCCGCTGGCGCTTTCAAGGGAAAAAGTGGACCTGTTCTTCTCGCCTTACATCAAGACGCCCCTGTGGAGGGTGTGCCCGTACGTGAGCACTATATGCGACGTTATCCCGCTCGAGGTCCCCAAGCGCAAAGGGTTGGGCGCACTTTTGGAAAAAGCTTACTTTTACGCGTATTCTTTCCTGTGCGGCCGGCGGGCGGTAAAGGTGATAACGCTTTCGGAGAACTCCCGGGAAAGGATATCGGATACATTCGGTATAGGAAAAGAGAAGATAGAGGTCGTCTACCCCTCGGTAGAGGCGCGCGCCGGACAGGCGGAGCCGGATGACAAGGCGAAGGAGCTTATCGACAGGTATAGTTTGGAGAGGCCTTTCTTACTGTATGTAGGTAATTTTAAACCGCATAAGAACCTGCGTAATCTTATTGCCGCTTACGATCTTTTGCCGGGAGGAGTGCAAGACCGGTACCGCCTCATGCTTGTGGGAGGTTCCGAAAAGGAGATGGAGGGGATAGAAGCGGTTATAAAAGAACACGGACTTTCGGGAAAGGTTACGCCCGTTGTCAACATCGGCCATGACGATGTCCGGGTATTTTACAGGCACGCTTCGGCCTTTGTCTTTCCTTCTCTGGCGGAGGGGTTCGGTATTCCCCCGGTAGAGGCGATGGCTTACGGGGTGCCGGTGGCGTCTTCGCGCCTGGCGCCCATGACCGAAGTGCTGGGTGAGGCGGCGCTTTTTTTTGATCCGCGTGACCCCGGGGACATCTCCGCCAAAGTGTCCAGGCTGCTCACGGAAGAGGGCTTGCGGAAAGAATACGCCGCACGGGGACGGGAGCGCGCTTTGTTGTTCGATCCCGACAGGATCTCGCGAAAGATGATGGATGTCCTGGAAAACGCCGGCCTGGAGAAGACCCTTTGCGTGAGCAGCGAATTCCCGCCGGTCAGGGGAGGTATAAGCACGTTTTTGTTCAATCTTTGGAACAGGCTGCCGAAAAGGGATATTGTCATCTTGACCGCGCGCCCGGCCGGGGAAGATATTTATCCGGATGAGGGAATGGATATCGTTAGGGAGGCGTATCCCCTGGGGAAGGGTATCTTCTCAAGGGCTGTACGGTCGATACTGCTGGTGTGGCATGTTTTGCGCCAGTGCCGGGCAAGGAATATCCGGCGCGTTCATTGCGCGCAAGTCCTTTCTGCGGGATCGGCGGGACTCCTCCTGAAATGGCTCAAAGGCACGCCGTACGTGGTTTACGCGTATTCGGCGGACATCCTCGAGTTCAGCAGAGGTTTTTTTACGGATTGGATGATGAGAAAGATATTTGCCGGCAGCGAGCGTGTCATAGCGAGCAGTATTTTTGCGAAGTCGCTTATTGTCGGGCATAAACTGGCCGGTGAAGACAAGATAAGCGTTATCGCCCCGGGGGTGGATACCGCAGAATACGATCCCGGCAAGGGGGCCGGCCGGATCAGGGAGACATACGGTATACCGGCTGAAAGCAAAATGCTTCTTACGGTAGCGCGTCTGGCGGTCCGCAAAGGCCATGATAAGGTCATAGAAGCTTTGCCGGCCGTGGTAGAAGCTTATCCGGATGTCGTTTACGTCATAGTCGGGGAAGGCGGGACCGGGCCCGGACTTGCTGAGCGGGTAAGGGAAAAGGGGCTCGAGAAGAACGTGATATTTACCGGTGAAGTATCCGCGGAGCAGCTGGTATTCTTCTATAACGCGTGTGACATATTTATCCTTACCCCGCGCTATATAAAGGAAGAGGGTGACGTCGAGGGATTTGGTATAGTGTTCATAGAAGCGGGGGCGTGCGGCAAACCCGTAATAGCCGGCAGGAGCGGTGGAGTGTCTGAAGCGGTTGTTGACGGGGTGACCGGTATCCTCGTGGACCCGGAAAATACGGATCGGATCAGGGATGCCATGCTGACCTTGCTCGGGGACGCAAGTTTAGCTCGAAAAATGGGCACGAACGGGCTTACCAGGGCCCGGGAAGAATTCGGATGGAAGAACCGGGCGCGGGAACTGGAAAAATACATATAAAGGGCCATGAAGCGGTATAAGATCTTACATGCGATAACGCGTTTAGATAAGGGCGGTTCCTCCGTGAACACGCTGCTCAGCGCTATCGGCCTCGCGGAAAAGGGATATGAAGTGGATCTTTTATCCGGCCGGACGATGGAACCGGATAATGATCTTATCGAACGGGCCGGGAGTTCGGGGGTGCGTTTTATTTACGAGGAACGCCTGGTCAGGGATATACATCCCGTAAAGGATATCACCGCGTTTTTCAGGGTGCTGGGCTTTCTGCGCAGGAACCGGTACGATATCGTGCACGCCCATTCGTCGAAAGCGGGGCTCATCTGCCGGATGGCCGCGAAATGCGCGGGAGTAAAAAATACAGTGTACACCCCCCATGGCCACGTGTTCTACGGGTATTTCGGCAGGGAACTTTCCCGGATGGTGGTCTTCGCCGAGGCGCTGCTGGCCCATATAACGGACAGGACGATCGGGCTTACTCCCGCCGAGTGTGACGAGTGGCTCCGTTTCGGGATAGGAAAAAAAGATATGTACGAAGCCATACCCAGCGGTATAGAGTTCGACCGGCTGGAACTCGAGGCGGAGAAAGGGAAAGACTGGAGGAAGGAGCTCGGGATCCCCCGGGAAGCCCCGTTTATCGGGTCCACAGGCAGGTTCGCCGAGGTGAAAGGCTATAAATATTTTATAAGAGCGGCCGCGGAACAGGTAAAAAAACACCCGGATACACATTTTCTGCTGGCAGGCGACGGGCCCCTCCGCGGTGAATTCGAAAAGATTATCAAAACCAGCGGGATCGAAAAGAATTTCCACATCATAGATTGGCAGGAGAACGCGGGGTCTGTTATAAAAGCGTTCGATGTTTTCGTGCTTTCCTCTCTTAACGAAGGGATGGGGAGGGCCCTGATAGAGGCGATGTTCCTCTGTAAGCCCGTTATAGCCACGCGTGTGGGAGGTGTGCCTTCGGTGGTATCGAAGGATACGGGGGCGCTTGTTGAGCCCGCCTCGTCTCAGGCCCTGGCGGCGGCCATGGACAGGCTGCTTAGTGACCGGGGTAAACTGGAGGAGATGGGAAGGAAAGCCAGAGAGAGGGCGCTTGCCGGTTATTCGGCGGGCGAGATGGTGAACAGGCTTGACAAACTGTACAGGGAACTGTTAGAAAATAATAAGTAACAAGGACAAAGGATAAAGGAAAAAGTAACAAGTAAGCAGGGTATAGGTGGATATTCGATGTGCTATATACGATATGCGAAATACGATATACTGGTTGCAAAACAAAAACCCTTAATTCTTAATACTTGATACTTTTTACTCGAAACGGATCGTTTACATGAAGATAGCTATACACCAGCCGCAGTATCTCCCATGGACGGGATATTTCGATAAGATGGACCGGGCGGACGTCTTTGTCCTTCTGGACGATGTCCAGTACAAGAAGAACGAGTGGCAGAACCGTAACCGCATCCGTAATGCCGAAGGCTGGCAATGGATCACGGTCCCCGTCCTGTACGAGTTCGGCCAGAAAATAAACGAGGTCAGGATCAATAATAAAGAGAACTGGAGGGAGAAGCACCTTAAAAGTCTCGAGGTCAACTACTCCCAGGCCGCCCATTTTGATGAATATATCCTTTTTTTCAGGAAGCACTACGCTTGTGAATGGGAGAAGCTGGTCGATATAAACGTCCGTTTTATCGAATACCTGGCGGACACGATGGGTATAACGACGGAGATCGTGAGGAGTTCTTCGCTGGGCATAGGCACTGAAAAGACCCGGCGGCTGATCGATATATGCAAAGCGGTGGGTGCTGACGAGTACCTTTCCGGGGCGGGAGGGGGCGACTACCTCGAGGAAGAAAAGTTCGCCGGTGAAGGCATCAGGCTTGAATACCAGAAATATGAACAGAAACCCTATGAGCAGGTGTATAATGGATTTTGTCCGGACCTTTCGGCCGCGGACCTTTTATTCTGTTGCGGGAAAGACAGTATCAATATAATAAGGGAAGGGAGAAAAGAATGAATATCCTCGCGATCGGCGCTCATCCTGACGATATAGAATACGGGTGCGGAGGCACGCTCCTGAAGATGTCTTCGCAGGAACAGGTACGCCTTTTCTATTTCATAGCGACCAAAGGGGAACTCAGCGGCGGGGCCAGCGTTAGAGAGAAAGAACAGGAAGAGGCCGCCCGCCTTCTGAAAGTGGAGAAGATATACTGGGGCGGCTTCAAGGACGCCAACTTTTCCGTCGGCAGGGACCTGATAGGCAAGCTTGAGGAAGTGATATCCGAGATACGCCCCGAGGTCATCTTCGTGAATTATCCCCAGGACACCCACCAGGACCACAGGTACCTGGCGGACTGCACCGTGGTAGCTTCCCGTTACTGCAAGAAAGTCGTTTATTACGAGGACTACACGTCCGTTAATTATGAACCCGATATCTTCGTTGACATAAGCGACGTCCTGGGGGAAAAGGTAAAGCTTCTCGAGTGCCACAAGTCGCAGATCGAAAGGGTGTACCCGACGGGGCTCGACATCGTGGAGAGCACAAGGGCCGTCGCGAGTTTCCGCGGGTTCCAGGCCAAGGTCAAATACGCCGAGGGCTTCAAGGCCCTGAGATATCTGCTGGATACAATATGATGACAAGTTGCCTTGAAGAGAGAAGGGTGCTCCCGTACAGGGAGGATCCACACCGGGCGGAGGGGCCCTGGTAGGGAGCACCCTTCTCTCTTTAAGAGAACATGAAAGGCGAGGCATGATCCCGCATTCAAGACCAACGCTGGGTGAGGAAGAGGCGCAGGCCGCAGCGGAGGTAATACGCTCGGGCCATATAGCCCAGGGAGAAAAGGTAAAAGAGTTCGAGGGGAAATTGGCGCGGTTCATCGGCGTGAAAGGCGCGGTATGCGTCAATTCCGGCACATCCGCCCTGCATCTGGGCCTTATTGCCATGGGGATCGGTCCCGAAGATATCGTGCTCCTTCCTTCGTTCGTCTGCAGCGCTCCGCTGAACGCCATATACCATACGCTGGCCGAGCCCCGTCTTTGCGACATAGAACCCGAAAGCTTCAATATCTCCCTGGAAAGCGTAGAAGATAACAGGACTGAGGAGACAAAAGCTGTAATAGTCCCCCATATGTTCGGGGCTCCGGCGGATCTGCAGAAAATAGAGGAGACAGGCATCCCCGTGATAGAAGATTGCGCTCATTCCGTCGGCGCCGCCTACGGCGACAGAAAAGTCGGCAGTGTGGGACGTTTCAGCATACTGTCTTTTTATGCCAACAAGATGCTGGCATGCGGCGAGGGAGGGGCGCTCCTTTCCGATGACGAGGAGATACTTTCCAGGGCGAGGGACCTCAGGGATTATGACGAAAAAGAAGCGTACAGGGTCCGTTACAATTACAAGATGACCGACATACAGGCGGCAGTGGGCCTGGTACAGCTTGAGAAGCTCCCCGGGATGATAGAGAAAAGGAAGGGAATAGCCTCCCGTTATAACGAGGCTTTCAAGGATCTGGACGTCGTATTGCCTAAGGCGGAGTTCGACCATGTATATTACAGGTACGTTATCAGGACCGGTAAGGACGTACAGGACATTATCAGGGCCGGGCAGGAAAAAGGGGTGACTTTTGCCAGGCCCGTATATAGACCCTTACACCGCTATCTTGAGCTCAGGTCAGGTTTCCGTAATGCCGACGAGGCCTATTCTTCGGCTTTATCCATTCCTATCTACCCGTCCCTCAGCGGGGAAGAGCAGGAAAAGGTCATCGATGCGGTCCACCTGCTTTCCAAATGAAATCATATTTGTTATAATAATCATACAGCGGATATATGTTAAATTTCTCATATTGCCATGAAACGATCCCAGGAACTCAGACTTGACGCTAAGAACAAAAAGCTTTTCTTCGGAAGTGGGAACTGTGATGAAGTGCGCCATCTGTGCGAGGCGATATGCTGCAGGACGTATGACGTGAACATCAGCGAAGAAGAATACCGCTCCGGCAGATACAAGGCCAGACCGACGTGCAGATTGACCGGGAGGGATTGCGAAAGCAAAGATTCGAATTGCATCAACAGAGAGTTCTGGATGTATAGGAAGGCAGATAGATCCTGCGTCTATCTAACCGGAGACAATAAATGCTCTATATATGAATGGAGACCGGAAGCGTGCAGGGAGTTTCATTGCGTGGACGGGTGGGTAATATCCCATGCATGCCTTTCAACGAACAAGGAAAGCGTAAAGGCGCGAAAGGACATTCTTGACGAACATATACTTAAAATAATGAAAGATGACATGAAGTTCAGTCCTAACCCTCTCGTCCGGCCCAAAGCGTTGTTCTATTCAAAAGATAAAAAAGAAATACACTTTGCGATAGATATCGCGAATAAATGCGGCCTGTCGACCTCCCGCCGCGAAGCCGTCACCTCGGCGCTTGATGGGAATATGCTGTTGGAACTTTTTGGTCTTTTTGACGGGAATAGAGATCTGGGATCCGTCAGAAAGGAGTTTAACGACAGGTTCGGCCAAGTATTGTCCAGAGAGGACCTTTACCGTATTGTATGGCTTTTCAATACCGAGAAATTGATAGTTTTCACGCATTGTGCGCTGGTGTTCGGAGATAAGCAGTGATCTCTAAGATGATACCTTTTCCCACTACTGTAGACCTGGCTCTTACCGGCAGGTGCAATCTGAGATGCAAACATTGCAACGCTTCCGATGCCTGGGAGTTGGAGAGCGAACTGTCTTTTGATGAGATAATAGGGGTTCTCGATCAGATCAGGAAGGAGAAGGTCTTCAATCTGAACCTTTTTGGAGGAGAGCCGTTCTGTTATCCTGAGATCCACGAGATCCTGGAAGCGCTCAACAGTTATCCGATAAGGATCACTATCCTCACCAACGGCACGCTTATTGACAAGAAAGCCGTTGAGTCGGTCAAAAAGATGAGGTTCCTGGCCGCTGTACAGGTGAGCGTTGATGGTTCGAACCCTTCCGTGCATGACTGGCAAAGAGGAGAGGGATCGTTCGACAAGGCAATGAACGGGGTCAGGCTGCTCATGGAAGAGGGCTTGCCGGTGAACTTAAAGGCCATTATCAACAGGCACAATATCGATGATATGGAGAATATGATCCGTATGGCAATGGGCCTGGGCCTCGGCGGCATGGATTTCGGTGATGCCGTAGAGTGCGGCAGGGCCGCGGTATACGCTAACGAACTTGTTTTCGAAGGCGAGACGCACCGGAAGATGATGGAGACCATGTTCCGTCTGAAAAAAAAGTATCCGCGCTTTAACCTGGGCGGGACGCTGGGGCAAAAGGTAAGTATGCTCTGTGACTTTTACGCGAATGGCCGGGGTAAGGGCGCCAGGGGGACGTTTTCAACCTGCCCCGCGGGATTCAGCATGCTTTCGATACGGTCCGACGGGAAGGTGGTCCCTTGTTCCGCTTTCTGGACGCTTGTCTGCGGTGATCTTGGAGAACGGTCCCTGAAGGATATATGGGAGAATTCGCAGGTCCTGAACGAGATACGGGCCCTTGCGGATGAGGCTCTTGATAAATATAAGAAAGAATGCGCTGATTGCGATTATCTCACCTACTGTAACGGGGGATGCCGGGCGGCCGCTTATTATTCCGCCGGGGGGGATTTAAGAGGCATCAATATGTCGACCTGTCTCGTATTTTCGGATCTGTACGGTTTCAGGGTGGAAAAGGATACCGCTTTATCGGCTTAGGACCGGGTTCACTATGAGCATGTGTAATGAAAAAACAACAGGAAATGTCGCGCCGGAAGGCGACTTGACCAGCCTGTATATCAACCCTACCAGATACTGTAACCTTAAGTGCAGGCATTGCTGGATATCTCCGCCGCAGAAAGAAGAACTGGACGGAAAGGGCGGAGAACTGTCGACCGGGGAGATCACAGGGATCATAAAAGAAGCGAAGGGACTGGGACTTAGGGACGTCAAGTTCACCGGTGGAGAGCCGCTTTTACGGAAGGATATTACGGAACTTTTGAGGTTCTGCTATGAAGAAGAGGTAAAAACTTCCATAGAGACCAACGGCACTTTGATCGACAAAGAGCTGGCTTCAGCCATGAAAAGATACGGGGTGTCTTTCATAGCGGTGAGCCTCGACAGCTACCGGGAAGAACTGAACGACCGTTTCAGGGGGCGCAAGGGAGCGTTCAAAAAGGCATTGGCGGGCATCAGGGCGCTGATCGACGAGGGCATCAGGCCGCAGGTGATTATGAGCATGTACAGGGAGAATTTCACCGACCTGCCCGAGTTCCTGAAGATGATGCAGGATCTGTGGGTCAATAATATCAAGCTGAACACTATAACGCCTCTGGGAAGGGGGGCCTCGCTTTATGATACAGGTGAGATACCCTCGGTCAGGGAGATACTCGAGTTTTTGGAAAGGCTCGGCAGTATCAGAAGGTCGTTCAAAGGCCGGTTATACCTGGACGTTCCTATAGCTTTCAAAAGTGTCGAGGAAATACACGCGGGCTGTGGGGTGTGTCACATCAAGAATATCCTCGGCATATTGTCGGACGGGAGTGTCTCTATCTGCGGGATAGGCCATCTTGAGGAGGAATTGCTTTTCGGGTCGGTCAGAGAAGATCCATCCGCATTGAAGTACATCTGGCGCGAAAATACCGTCCTTAAAAAGATCAAAGAGGAAATACCTTACAAGTTGAAAGGGGTCTGCAGCATCTGTGTTTTCAGGAACAAGTGCCTGGGGTACTGCAGGGCCGAAATATATCATAACACCGGGGATCTTTTCGCGCCGTACTGGTTTTGCCAGGAAGCTTATGACAAGGGGCTTTTTCCTCCAACCAGGCTTGTGCCGGAACCTTTGAGAGCGGGATATGGATAGCATTTCTTATAGTGCTTTCAGGACAACCATACGTCTTAATTTCCTTAATTTTGAAGAAAGACCGGAATTATTCAAGCCGTCCGATTCGCGGGGGGAAGGAAAAGCAGATCTGGATATTTACCTGTACAGGGGCAAGCGCAAGGAGATATCCCGCAAAGCGGAGAGAAGCCGTTTTCCGGTCAGCGCGGAGACGTTCGAAGGCAAGAAGGTCATCCGGCTTTACGACGGTAAGAGCAAAAGGGTCTTCTGTTTTTTTGAGGAAGGCCTGCTCATCGATCTGGTGACGAACAGAGCGCTCAACCTTCCCCTGATGGACCTTCAGAACGTTCTGGACATTGTTTTCATGCATTCCGCTTCGATAGTGATGAACGGCAAGGCGTACCTTTTTATAGCTCCGAGCGGGGGCGGGAAAAGCACGATAGCCGCTCTGGCCCGGGATGAGGGTTTTTTTGTGATAGACGATGATTTCTGCGCGGTGAAAAGGTCCGGCGGGAGCTTTTTCGCGGCGCGTTTTCCGTGTTTTCTGTCGAAACGAAAAAGATTTAAAGAATGGGAAGTGGGTGGGCTTTTTCTTCTGAACAAGTCAAAAGAGAACAAGGTAAGGCCCGTTTCGGGCATCGAAGCGTTGCGCGATGCACTGCCCGAAGCGGTCCGTTATCCCCGTGAGAGAGTAGGCGCCATGCGGAACCAAGATTATCTCAGGGATGTTTTTTGTTTCCTGGACGAGATGATAGATCGTGTAGGGTTGAGCGTTCTTGATTTCAAGAAGGAAGCAGGTGTTTTCTCGTGTCTGGTCTAAGCTTTTTCGACGGCATTTTCGCTTCGAGGCGTCTTGTTTTACTTGAAGACCTGAAGGGTGTCCTGTCTTATGCGTCTGGCATACTTAAGAAAGACCGCTTTTCCCTGGCAATGGCCTCTTTCCTGAAGCTTTTAAGTTTCCCGCTGGGTATATCGATAGTCTACATAACGAAAGAGACCTTGGATAAAGGTATAATGTCTAAGGACCTGAGGTCGTTCGGGTTCTTCACTGCGCTGGGCCTTTTCGTTTTTCTTCTCATGAGAGTGCTGCTGTACTTTTCGGGGAGGATCATGAACAGCGTGAAGACAAAGTTTTCCCTTGCGGTGGATCATGACCTTGCCAGGAGGCTTTTCGGTCTTGATTATCTGAAGATAAGACAACTGAGCTCCGCTGAGAACGCTTTTTACGTGAGTTACGATTGCGGTATCATCGAGAACCTGGTATTCTACGAGCTTCCCGCTCTTTTATCCTTTGTGAAAATACCCGTTTTCTTTATCCTCGCGGCGCTTTTGTCCTGGCAGTTGAGCCTATTCGTGTTTCTGGCTGTCCCGTTCGCTGTAATGCATACTATCTGGGCGTCGCGAAAGAGGCGGAGATTGAGATCGGGGTATGTGAAATCAGCGGGCAAGTCCAACGCGCTTTTTAGTGACTTCCTGATCAACGTTAAGCTTATCAAGAGCTTTTTTAAGGAAAGCTGGGCCGTTGACAGGATCATGAGACGGTTCCGGAGAAAGGCCAGGATAGACCTTTTATCTTCCCGTTTCAGGCAGGTCGAGAGATTTGTATACGATATTTTTTCAAAATCCAGCACGGCAGCATTCTGGCTGCTGGGAGGGTATTTAATAATAACCGGCAAGTTAAGTCTTGGATCTTTCAGTGCCGTAAGCATGTATTCCGCGATGCTGTTATCAGAAGTATACAACCTGGGGTCCATTGTACGGAACCTGAACGAGGAGGGGCCTTCTATACACAGGAGTGCGCAATTTATAAGGGACATTACCGGGCCGGCTGAAGATGTTCCCGCGGTGCCGGTATCTGGCAAGTCGTTTTTTGGTGGAGATATCGAGTTCAGGGATATCGCGTTCGGATATAGTAAAGAAAAGCCTCTTTTCCAGGGACTGAACATGCTGGCGCCCGCGAGAAAGTGGACGTTGATAAAAGGTCCTTCCGGCGTCGGCAAGACAACGCTTCTAAGTTTGATGATCAGGCTCTTCAGGTCCTGGCGCGGCGGGATCTATATCGGGGGGACGAATATCTTTGATGTGGACATTGGCCGCTTTTCCGGATACGTTTCATGCGTGCATCAGGAATCGTATATATTCAATGACACCATCTTTAACAATGTACTTTTGGGTGATAAGAAGCCGGGCGGTCTCGTCAGGGAGGTCATGCGATTGACAAGGCTTGACGAGCTTGCCGATGACCTTTCTATCGGCTATAATACCAAGATAGGCGAACTTGGCGCAACCCTTTCAGGGGGGCAGAAGCAGCGGGTCGCGATCGCGAGAGCACTTATAAGAGAACCGAAGGTGCTTATACTGGACGAAGCGACTTCGTTTCTTGACGCCAGGATGGAAAGTGATATTTTGAGCGACATAAAGGAACAGTTTTCCGGGCTCACGGTCCTGTATGTCACTCACAGGGAGACCGCGGACAGGTTCGCCGATGTTATCTTTGAACTTAAAGAGGAAAGGGTCGGATATGGAAGAGAAATGTCCTGTAAGAAATCCTGATATCGTGGCGCGAAGGGAGAAGAAAGAAGCGCTTCTTTTCAATCCCGCTGATGGCCACATGCTGTGTATTAACGGTACCGGTATGTTCGTCTGGGACCTGTGTGACGGGTCAAGTTCGGGGGACGATATTGTCGAAAAAATAGCGAATGTTTATGAAATTACTTGCGAAAAAGCGACCGAAGATTATGATCGCTTCATAAAGGATATGGAGAAAGCCGGATTTATAGGATACAGAACCTGAAGGGGGCCGTATGAAGAAGAAAAAGAAGAAGTACACTCCTCCTCTTGTCCATGACCTGAGCGGTACGACTATCAGGGGGGCCCAGGCGTTCAATTGCAAAAGCGGCGCCGAAGCCGGACAGCTTTGTGATTTCGGCGCTGTGGCCGGTGGACAATGCAATACCGGAAGGGTGGCTACGCTCGGATGCTCTGCCGGCGCTGAATACGTCCCGATGCCGAAACAATGCAGACCCGGGTTCATGGCTACCCAGCAGTGCCGTGACGGCACGTCGGCTCAGGGCACGTGTAAGACGGGATTCGGCTTTTAGCCAAAGGTCTTATTTTCCCTGATATGCGCAGGATCGTGTACGGCCAGAGCATGATGCCATTTCTCAGGATGCTGGATGAATGCGTCTGCAAAAGTATAGACCCTCTTCAGATAAGTGCAGGAGATATAGTAACCTACCGCATACCCGATTGTGGTGCCACTGCCATTCACCGGGTCCTATATGTGAACAAGGAAGAAAAACATATTGTAGCCAAGGGCGACAATATTCTTTCTGTCCCCGGTGACATAGTGCCTTTTTCGGAGGTGAAGGAAAAGGTGGTAACTGTTAAAAGGGGGGACAGGGTCTTTGATCTGGATACTTTTCCCCGCAGACGGGCGAACGCTCTTATCGCGTTCCTTTCCCGTCATAACCTGACGCCGTTTTTGGTCAAAAGGAGATTCCTTTCGCCGGTATTATTGAGTATTTCAAGAAAAAAGATCTACAAAGATGCGAGGAAGAGATATTATAAAAAGCTCTTTTTCACGTCCTATAGAAGCGGGGAGGGCCTTCGCTTTTTTGCTTTCGTGGGCAAGACAAAGAGCGCGGATGCCCTGATAAAAGAAAAGTCTGGATGCGGCGTGATAGTGAGCGCGCGTATCAGGCACAGGGACAGGAACGAAGAGTTCGCCCGCGTATTCCTTGACAAGATCATAGAAGCGGCGGACAGGCAGTATGGCTCGGAGCATGATATCCATATAACCGATGATACTTTCGAGGACCTTTTTTTGACTCCCACCGAATATAATGCATAACATAGAACTTTTCCCGGCTTTGGGTTTCGATCTTTCCGCTTTAAGCGATGAAAAAAAGCTCATCGTCCTTTTTTCCAGGACGGATCTTGATGATGATATCCGGACGCAGGCGGAGTCCATACTTCACCCGGATAAAGTGGACTGGGACCGTTTCCTTGAGCTTGCCAACGTAAATCAGGTAACCTCTCTTTTTTACAGGTCCATTCAGCGGGTCGACGGCATTCCCGAAAAGGTGCTGGCCCGTTTGAGGGAATGGTCGGCCGATATCTTCGCTTATAACATTAGGAACTTTGACGCCGCGAGGAGGCTTTCGGAACTTTTCCGCGAGGAAGAGATGGAGATCATTTTCACGAAGGGGCTTCCGTATCTCATTGATATATATGAAGATATGGGGCTCAGGGAGATGGCGGACGTCGATATTTTAGTGAAGCCGGAGGATATTCGCAAGGTGGACATGCTGCTGGAAGGCGAAGGGTTCGCTCCTTTCGAAGAAAAGGAAGGGCTTGACGATTACAGGGCCCAGAAACTGTATTTTCGGGGTGACGGGATACACCTGGACGTGCACAGGGGTTTTGTCGGGCGCATGCTGCACAACAGGGTCTTGGGAATAGATCCGGAAAAGGCCTGGGAGAATAAAAGAGAGCTCAGAAGGGACGATGTCCGCATTGATACACTTGACCTCACTCATACGCTTGTTTACCAGTGCCTGCACCTTTCCATGCAGCACAGTTTTTCCGGGATAAGGTGGTACGTCGACATCAATGAGTTCGTGAGAAAGTATGAGAAAGAGATCGATTGGGACAGGCTGGTCGACGCCGCGGGGGAGTACAGGATCAGGAAGCCCGTTTATTATTCGCTTCTTTTTACGAAGGACATGTTCGATGCTCCCGTGCCCGGCCGGGTCATGAAAGAACTGAGCGGGGCAACGGGCAGGTGGGACCGGTGGTTCTTCCGCCGGATAAAGGCGAACGCGACGGGCGTGGATTATCTCGCGGAACTGGCGATGTTCGACAACTGCCTGGATGCCGCAAAGTTCATCATGCTGAGTTTCGTGTTTTATCCTCGCCGGATATTGCATTTTTTCGGGATATCAGGCAGTATATTTAAGGCATTACTATGGAAAAAGAAAAGTTGAGAGAGGTCTGGTGGACTATAGCCGCGGCGTATGTCCTGGTTATCTATTCCACCCTTACGGTCGCGCCGAGTATATGGGAAAGTATCGATGTTTTCTTCGGCGGCAAGGCCATAATTGTCCTGTATTCTCTTTACTTCATAGCTGTCGTTTCTGTTCTGTATTATCTCATCCATGTAAAAAGAGAAATGTTCATTCTGACCTATATACTTTTTTTCCTTTTCATCGCTATCCTGTTCATGCTGACGAAGCTCGTAAAGAGTCCCGCGGAAAAGATACACTTGGCCGAGTACGCGATATTGGGAGTCATTTTATACAACGCTTTAAAGGTGGATCTCGATGTTTACGGCGGAAAGCTTTATTTGTACGGTTCTCTCATCTGCGTTTTAGCGGGTTTTGGCGACGAAATAATACAGAAGTTCCTCCCCGGCAGGTTCTTCGGGTGGAAAGACGTCACCGTTAACGCCGTCAGTGGTATAATAGCCCTGCTTATGATCAGGTTCGTTGTCCTGAAAAAAAGTTAGAAAAATATCCCTCAAAATTCTTTACAAGTTGTAAAGCTAAGTGATAAAATAAGTAACGCCGCTCGACGGTCGGTGACAGGGAAAGAAGAGCATAATGCCGGAACATAGAAGAGTAGTAATAGCAGACGATAACAGGGAGATATGCGAACTGATCTCGGATGTCCTCGGACATTCGGGATACAACGTAGATACGGTATATAACGGTTATGAGCTTTTGTCCTATCTGGAGAATAACAACCCTTCCATAATAATACTTGATCTGATGATGCCGGAGAAGACCGGCCTTTCTATCCTCAGCACGCTCAAACAGGTATCCCCTTATGCCCGTATCATCATCTATACGGGTTACCAGGAATATGAGAACAGCGTCTACGCCAGGACGGCGGACAGGTTCCTTGTGAAGGGCGGGAGCATGGAGGACCTGATCCAGGCCGTGCAGGACCTGACCTGATATCCCGATATGAAATTCACGCTTGAATGTAAAGACAGTTCTTCGCGCGCGCGATGCGGCAAAATGATGACGGGGCACGGTGAAGTGAAGACCCCCGTTTTCATGCCCGTCGGGACACAGGCCACCGTAAAGACCATATCCAACAAAGAGCTCAAGGAATGCGGTATAGAGATGCTGATCTCCAATGCCTACCATCTTTACATGAGGCCGGGCAGGGAGGTAATAGAAAAAGCCGGGGGGCTTCACGCCTTTATGGCATGGGACAGGGCCATCACTACGGACAGCGGCGGTTTCCAGGTGTTCAGTCTGGCGGAGCTCAGGAAGATAAAGGAAGAGGGCGTCGAGTTCCAGTCCCACATCGACGGGTCCCGGCATTTTTTCACCCCCGAGAACGTCGTGGAATTCCAGGACGCTGTCGGAAGCGATATCATGATGCCGCTTGACGAGTGCGTGCATTATCCCGCGGAGAGGGGTTACGTGGAGGATTCGATGGACCTCACGCTCAAATGGGCGGCCAGGTCGAAGAAACGGTTCGAAGAACTGGAAAGCGGGGCTATCCTTTTCGGCATCGCCCAGGGGAGCACGTACAAGGACCTGAGGAAGATGTGCGCGGAGGAACTTATCGCGATCGGCCTGGACGGCTACGCCCTGGGCGGTATCGGTGTGGGCGAGCCCCCGGAGCTTATCAACGAGATGACTGAGTACACAGCTTCTCTTCTGCCGGAGGATAAGGTAAGGTACCTTATGGGGGTGGGCACTCCGCCCGACGTGCTTGAGGCCATCTCTTCCGGGATCGACATGTTCGATTGCGTTGTCCCGACAAGGAACGGGCGTAACGGTCAGGCGTTCACGTTTTCGGGCGAAATGCAGCTTCGCAACGCGCCGTTCAAAGAGGATTTCGGGCCGATAGATCCCGATTGTGGGTGCTTTACCTGCCGCAATTACACGCGCGGTTATATCCGGCATCTTTTCAACACGGATGAGCTCCTGGGCCTCAGGCTTGTCTCTTTGCACAACATATATTTTTATGCTAAACTTATAGAAAAGTCGCGTAAGGCCATACGGGAAGGACGGTTCGGTAAATTCAAAGATGACTTTCTGGGACAGTATCGCTCGGGCAACTAATATCCAACATCTAAGATCTAACATCTGACTTGTCGTTCTCTTCTTATATACACTGTTGCAATTTCAGCGAATTTTAGTATACTTATACATATCTTATCTTGATTTACCTGCCAAAATAACATACTGAGGAAGGAGCATTACATGTTAACATTAGCATTTGCCCAGGAACAGGCTGCACAGGCTGGAACGGGAGCGGTCAGGGCCAACCCGATAATGGGCCTCATGCCGATATTCCTGATATTCATCATTTTCTATTTCCTGCTCATACGTCCGCAGAAGAAGACGCAGCAGGACCATGCCAAGATGCTCGGGGCCCTCCAGAAGAACGACGAGGTCGTCACTTCGGGCGGCATACACGGTACGATCGTCAATATCCAGGATGATGTGGTGACGCTGCGCATAGATGACAATACGAGGGTAAAGATACAGAAGGCGTCGATAGCCAGGCTCAAAAAGACCAAATCAGAATAGAAGGAGGGATCACGGGAATATGGGTAAGAATCTCAAGTGGAAAGCTTTGTTGATAGTCCTTGTGGCGGCCGCTGCCATATGGTTTTCATACCCGCCGTTGGACGTGGTTGACCGGGAAGGGAACGTTGCCCAGGAAGGCAAGATAAACCTTGGGCTCGACCTGCAGGGCGGCATGCACCTTGTGCTCGAGGTGGATACCTCGAAACTTTCCGCGAACGAGGCGAAAGACGCGCCCCAGCGCGCGCTTGAGATCATACGCAACAGGATAGACCAGTTCGGCGTGTTGGAACCGGTGATACAGCTTCAGGGCAACAACAGGCTGCTCGTGCAGCTTCCGGGCATAACCGACAGGCAAAGGGCCAAGGATATAATCGGGAAGACGGCCCACCTGGAATTCCGGCTGGTATCCGATGACCCCGATCTTTTAAAGAAGGCTACGGGAGGCGAGATAGTAGCAGGATACGAGCTGAAGACCATCAAGAGAAGGGACGATTCGGAAGAGCAGGTCCTGATAGCTGAGGAAGCGGTCCTTACCGGGGACCTCCTTGTGGACGCTACAACGGAGTTCAGCCAGCAGGGCTTCGGCCAGCCCTATGTCTCGCTCGAGCTTAACGATAAAGGCGCCGACATATTCGCGGACGTGACGGGCCGTAACGTGGGCAAGCGCCTGGCCGTGGTGCTCGACGGCGAAGTGAACACCGCGCCCGTGATACGGGAGAGGATACCTTCCGGCAGGGCGCAGATAACCGGCAATTTCTCGCTCCAGGAAGCGAAGGATATCGCCCTCATCCTGCGGGCCGGTGCTTTACCCGCCCCGGTAGAGATCATCGAGGAGAGAAGCGTGGGCCCGGCGCTCGGGAAGGATTCCGTCCGGCAGGGTATCAACGCCATCATCATAGGCGGTATCCTGGTGCTTTCGTTCATGGCTATATATTACCTGCTCGCGGGGCTCATAGCCGACATGGCCCTTGTGCTTAACATAGTGCTCATAACGGGCGCGCTTTCATATTTTAAAGCCACGCTTACGCTTCCCGGTATAGCGGGTCTTGTGCTCACCATCGGTATGGCGGTCGACGCCAATGTCCTGATCTTCGAGAGGATACGCGAGGAATCGAGGCTCGGTAAGTCTCTCAGGGCGGCCATCCACGCGGGGTACGACAAGGCTTTCTGGACCATCCTTGACGCTAACGTGACGACGCTCATCACCGCGCTGATACTCTTCCAGTTCGGGACCGGGCCGGTGAGAGGGTTCGCGACTACTTTGAGCATAGGTATCCTGGCCAGCATGTTCACCGCGCTCGTCGTCACGCGTGTCGTGTTCGACCTTATCACGATCGCCAGGCCGCAGATGGAGAAGCTCCCCATGCTGCAGTTCTTCAGCCAGCCGAACATACCGTTCGTTAATATACGCAAGGGAGCGTACGCTTTTTCGGTGATCCTGATAATCCTGGGGATGTCGCTTTTTATCCACCGGGGCGAGAAGAATTACGGTGTGGATTTTACGGGAGGCACGCTTCACCAGTTCCGGTTCACCGAGGTCGTCCCCGTCGATGAGGTGAGGTCCATCCTCGCGGGTGTCGGGCTCGGGGAGTCGTCCATCCAGCAGTTCGGGGAAGGCAAGGAAATGATAATCAGGTCGTATGCCGGGAAGACCGAGGATATCGTCTCCAGCCTGAAGGAAAGGTATGGCGTGGATTCCGTCGAGGTCCTGAGGGTGGAAACGGTGGGCCCGGCGGTAGGCGAAGACCTCAGGAGGGCGGCTATCAAGGCGCTTATCTTCGCCATGATAGGGATATGTATCTATATATCGTTAAGGTTCGAGTTCAGGTTCGCCGTCACGGCGATCATAGCGATCATCCACGATCTTCTGGTCAGTCTGGGGATGATCGCCCTTACCGGGAGGGAGATATCGCTGCCTGTCATTGCGGCTCTGTTGACCATCGTGGGTTATTCCATAAACGATACGATAGTCCTTTTTGACCGGATAAGGGAGGACAGGAAGTTCATGCGCAAGGCCGGCCAGGAAGAGATAATCAACACCAGTATAAACCAGACGCTTTCGAGGACGGTGCTCACGTCGCTTACAACGCTGCTCGTTGTCCTGGCCCTGTTCTTTGTCGGCGGCAAGGTCATCAACGATTTCGCTTTCGTGCTGATGGTCGGCGTGCTGGTCGGTACTTATTCTTCAATATTCATCGCAAGCCCGCTCCTTATAGACTGGCCGGGGCGGAGGGTAGTAAGACGGTGATTCCCGTCGACACTTCGGCGCTGCGTCATGCTGCATTTCAATGAAAAGGGGTATAAGGAAGGCGAAAAAGGCGCCTGGCTGGGGATACTCACCAATATCCTTCTTTTCGCGATCAAGTTCGCCGCGGGGGTTTTGGGCAGGTCCCAGGCGATGGTGGCCGACGCTTTCCATACCGCGAGCGACGCGTTCACCAGCATAGGTGTGCTGATAGGGTTCAAGATAGCGCAGAGGCCCCCCGACAAGCACCATCCTTTAGGGCACGGGCGGGCGGAATCGATAGTCGCGAAGATAGTATCTCTTATCCTCATACTGGTCGGCCTGGAGGTCGCCTACCACTCGGCGAGGGTCCTTATCGCCGGGAAGATGACGGAACCCGGGAACATAGCTCTGGTGGTGGTCATCATCTCCATAATCGTGAAAGAGATGACATACCGCCGGGTGATCGCCGTCAGCAGCAGGATAAAGAGCCTTTCGCTTAAGACGGACGCTTACCATCACCGGAGCGACGTGCTTTCATCCGTGGCGGCTCTCGTGGGTATAGTGGGAGCCAAGTTCGGCCATACGTTCATGGACCCGCTGGCCGGTATAGTCGTAGGCGCTTTTATCATAAAGATCGGGGCGGAAGCGTTCCACGCGGCTTACGATGAACTGATGGACGCCGCGCCCTCGGAGGAGTTCAAGGGGAAGGTGCGGGGAATAGTCGCCGGCGTAGAGGGCGTAAAAGAAGTGAAGGACATAATGGCAAGGAAGACGGGGATCGAGTATTTCCTCGAGGTTATTATAGGAGTGGACGCTACGAAGACGGTAGAGGAAGGCCACACCGTTACCATGAAGATAAAGAGGGATATGTTCAAGGCGATGCCGGATGTAAGGGACGTTATAGTCCACGTCGAGCCTTGCGGCGCATCCGATTAACCCGGAAACAATATGCAGGTTAACGGGTTTTGATATTAGATGTTAGATGTTGGATGTTAGATATTTGATGTTAGATTTTAGTTGTTAGTTTTTAGTTCTTAGTTTTTAGTCGTACAACTCATAACTAACAACTCACAACTCAATACTCAATACTTTATACTTGATACTTATGAGAAAGATCTGGAAACCGCTCGACGCGAATCCACGGCTGCAAAAAAAACTCAGCGATGAGCTCGGAATATCACCGGTCTTCGCGCAGCTTCTTTTGAACAGGAATATCAGGACTCCGGAGGAAGCCCAGTTCTTTCTTTTCGGCGACCTCACGCATTGTCACGACCCGTCCCTCCTGAAAGACATGGAAAAGGCGGTGCGGCGGATAAAGCAGGCGGTCGAGAAGAGAGAAAAGATACTTATCTACGGCGATTATGACGTGGACGGGGTGACCTCCACGGCTCTCCTCGCGAACGTATTCGGGGAGATCGGAGCCGATTTCGAGACGTTCATACCGAACCGGCTGGAAGAGGGCTACGGCCTGAACCTCGGGGCCGTCGCGGTGGCGAGGGAACGCGGCATAGGCCTCATCGTTACGGTAGATTGCGGCATCAATTCCGTGAAGGAGGTCGAATGCGCGAACGGTTACGGCATCGACGTGATCGTGACCGACCACCACGAGGTGAAAGCGGACGAACATCCGCCGGCCTACGCCATTATCGATCCTCACCAGGCCGACTGCCGGTATCCGTTCAAATACCTGGCAGGGGTAGGGGTCGCGTACAAGCTGGCCCGCGCCCTGATGCGGGGGTACGAGGATTCCGTGGACAGGCATCTTGACCTTGTGGCGCTCGGGACGGTGGCCGATATCGCCCCGCTTCACGGCGAGAACAGGATCCTCACGAAGCTCGGTATGAACCGGCTCAAGGGTACTGACAAGCTCGGCCTTAAGGCGCTCATGGACGTGGCCAGGATAAGCCCGGAAAAACTTACCTGCAGGCATATAGGTTTTATATTAGGGCCCCGTATAAACGCGATGGGGCGCGTGGGGTCGGCGAACGTCGCGCTGGAGCTCCTTTTGATGAAGGACGCCGCGGAAGCGAAAAAGCTTGCCAACGTTCTTGAAAGAGAGAACAGGAACCGCCAGGCCATAGAAAAGGGTATCTTGAAGCAGGCGGTCGAAAAGGTGGAAGAACTGATGGCCTTTGGCGAACAGAACGCCATCGTCCTGGCGGACGAGGCGTGGCATCCGGGCGTTATAGGTATCGTCGCGTCCAGGTTGACCGAGGAATATGGTGTCCCGGCGGTCCTGATCGCGCTCGAAGGCGAAAAGGGAAAGGGGTCCGGCCGGAGCGTCGACGGGTTCAACCTGTTCGAAGCGATCATGGAGGCGGAGGAACACCTTATAGATTTCGGCGGGCACGAAGCGGCCTGCGGCGTCAGGATAAAAAAAGAGAAAGTGGATGCTTTCAGGGAAAAACTCAATAAAGTAGCCGAAGGATATTTCGCGGGGAGGGAAGCGACCCTTCCTGAACTGGATATAGACCTGAGCCTGCCGTTCTCCCGGATAGGGGGCAACCTGGTGAATGAGCTCCAGCTTTTGATGCCTTACGGCCCCGGCAACAGTGAACCGGTCTTTTCGACCGGCGGCATCAAAGTGAAGAACACGCCGCGCGAGATCGGCAGGAACGGTTTCAAGTTCCTCGCCAACTGCGGTAACCTTACCTGGGAGGCAGTGACCTTCAGGAAGAATGAGGTGCTGAAACCGAAGGCAGGGAACAAGATCAATCTCGCCTATACGCCGTCCATTAACAGCTGGGACGGTATCGACTCCATCCAGCTCAATATCAAGGATATACAGGTAGTAAACTGATTTAATGTTTGAGAGGATTTTCGGGGACGTGAATTTTTTAACAAAGAAGAGTACCCCGTGCTCAAACAGTTTTTGCCTCGCATGTTCACGACAGCAAAAAAACTGCGCGCGGGACACTCTCCTCTGTTTAAATAGCATGGGCGGAACGATTAAAACCACTCAACCATAGAACTATTTTTCAACAGAAATAAGCGACGAGCTGGGTGGGGTACTTATGCTACTTTTTTGACCTTGCCGGCTTTGAGACACTTGGAGCAGACCTTGATCTTTTTCTTTTTACCCTGGATAAGGACGTTCACGGTCTGTATGTTGGGGGCGAACCGGCGGAGGGTCTTTCCGGTGATCCTCTGACCTACGCCGCCTTTACTTTTGGCCATACCTCTCCGGGCTATGGTCCTTCCGCTTACGGGTTTCTTGCCGCATATATAACATTCCCTTGCCATCCTGGAACCTTTCTTTTATAATTTACAAATGGCCGCTGTTTTAGCGGCTAAATCAATCTATATAAGTACTTTAGCGAAAACAGGGCAAATAATATCACATTAGAAAATATTATGCAAGGGAAAAAATGCCCCGCGATATCCCCATAAGATACATAAAAGGCGTAGGCCCCCAGAAAGCCCGGGTTTTTGAAAAGCTGGGCATCGAGAACGTATCCGACCTTTTTTATTACCTGCCCCGCCGTTACGAGGACAGAAGCCGGATAGTCGATATCAAAGACCTCAAGCCGGGTGAAATGCAGGCCGTTATAGGTAATGTCCTCAGCGCGAACATCTTTACCGCCAGGACCGGCACCTGTATATTAGAGGTGGCGGTGGGCGACGACAGCCACAGGGTGTTCGCCGTGTGGTATAACCAGCCCTATATGAAGAAGCTTTTCACCGCCGGGCAGAAAGTGATGCTTTACGGTAAGGTAGAGCTCGAGAGGCGTTTCCAGATCACTCATCCGACCTTCGAGATACTGGAGGGGGAGGATAAAAAAGGGTCTCTCGATATCGGCAGGATAGTTCCCGTGTATCCCTTGACCGAGAATCTCTCCCAGAAGTACATGCGCAAGACGGTGCACCGGGCCATCGGTTCTCACCTCAGGGAACTGCAGGACTGCCTGCCCACGCGCGTGAGAGCGAGGAGGAAACTGGTCGATTCCAGGTTCGCCGTGGAGAACATACATTTTCCGCATTCCTTCGATAATCTCGAAAGGGCCTATAAGAGGCTCGTGTTCGAGGAGTTCTTTATCCTGCAGGTCGTGATGGCGCTGAGACGTAAAAGTTTCAAGACCAAAGGAGTAAAGCACGCGGCGGGGCAGGGTTTTTTGGATGATCTCGAGAAGCTGTTCGATTTCAAGCTGACCCGCGAACAGAAAAAATGCATAAAAGAAATAGAACGCGACATGTCCGATGAAAAGCCGATGTACCGATTGCTCCAGGGGGATGTCGGAAGCGGCAAGACCGCCGTGGCCATGTACGCGATGTTGCTTTCGGCGAAGAACGGGTACCAGGCCGTGATCATGGTCCCCACGGAGATCCTTGCCCGCCAGCATTATGTCACGATAAGCAAGACCTTCATGCCGCTGGGGCTGAACATACGCCTTTTGGTGAGCGGGATGGACCGGAAAGCGGCTGAAAAGGTAAAGAGCGAACTGGCGAGCGGGGAGGCGGATATAGTCGTCGGCACGCATTCGCTTATACAGGAGGGTGTTGATCTTGCCAACCTCGGCCTTGTGGTCATCGACGAACAGCACAAGTTCGGTGTCGCGCAAAGGAAGACGCTGCGCGGCAAGGGTGCCGCGCCGGACACGCTCGTGATGACGGCCACCCCGATACCCAGGAGCCTGGCGCTCACAGTTTACGGGGACATGGACATCTCTTTCCTGAAGGAGAAACCCGAAGGCAGGGAAAGCGTTATCACATACTGGGTAGGTGAGGGCCGCAGGGAAAAGGTGTATGAGTTCATCCGCGGTGAAGTGAAAGAAGGAAGGCAGGCTTTTATCGTGTATCCCAGGATAAAGGATACGGCTTCTTCCGACCTTTTGTCGGCGGAGACGATGTATGAACACCTGTCCAAAGACGTTTTCGGGGACCTGCGCCTGGCGCTTGTCCATGGAAGGATGAAAGTGGAAGAAAAGGACAGGGTCATGAGCGATTTCCGCCGCGGAAAATACGACATACTCGTGGCCACTACGGTGATAGAAGTGGGGGTGGACATTCCCAACGTCACGGTGATGCTCATCGAGCACGCCGAACGTTACGGTCTGGCACAGCTTCACCAGCTCAGGGGCAGGATCGGCCGCGGCGGGCACGCTTCGTATTGCATCCTGCTGGGGGAGGCGAAAACGGGATCTTCGCGTGAAAGGCTTTCGACACTGGCGGAAACGGAAGACGGTTTCGAGATAGCCGAAAAGGACCTGGATATCAGGGGGCCCGGAGAATTCCTCGGTACGCGGCAAAGCGGCCTGCCGGAACTGAGGTTCGGCAACATAGCCAGGGATTACGCGATCATGGAGGAAGCCAGGGGAGAAGCGTTCGGTGTGGTCAGTGGGGATCCGGGTCTCAAAGATCCCCACAATGCGGGTATCAGGGCAAGTATAACTGAAAGATTCAGGGGCAAGCTGAAAATATGATAGGTGTAAGGTGTGAAGTGTTAGTTTGCCGTGGATCCTAAGGGGGATGTAAGATGTTGGATATTAGATATTTGATGGGGGAAGAAGACATGTCTTTTTCCAAAGGCCTGTAACCTGTTTTCTGTTCACTGTTCACTAACATAGCGAGCACATGATGCGTATTATAGGAGGCGAGTTCAGGGGAAGGAAGATCAGGCAGCCCGGTACGGGAGCTGTAAGGCCCACGAAAGACAGGATACGAGAGGCGGTGTTCAATATCGTCGCCGCGGAGGTCCCGGGGGCTAAAGTGCTTGATATCTTTTCCGGCAGCGGCGCTTACGGGCTGGAAGCGGTATCGCGCGGCGCGGAGAAAGCCGTCCTGGTGGAGAGCGATAGATCTTCAGCCGGCACGATCTCGGAGAATGTCCGTGCTCTCGGGGTAGGGGATAAGGTCAGGACAGAGGTCGCGGATGCCTTCGAAACCGTGGAGTCATTAAGCGAGGACAAAGAAAGGTTTGATCTGGTGTTCGCGGATCCCCCCTTCGGTAAGGGGCTGGCCAAAAAAACCTTGCTAATAATAAATCAATATGATATATTATTCCCTTCCGGATTGCTTATTATCGAGCATCACGCGGAAGAGTGTCTTCCCGAGACAGAGGGAAACCTTTCTGTTTATAAGAAAAAGACTTACGGAGATATTTTGATCTCCGTTTATTCCAGGAAATGACTAGAAAAGCGGTTTATCCCGGCACTTTCGATCCTGTCACGTACGGTCATCTTGATGTCATCAAGAGGGCTGCCCAGCTGTATGACAGGGTCTTCGTCGCTGTCGCGCACAGCGCGGAAAAATCACCCCTGTTCTCGGCCAAGGAACGTGTCCAGATGATGGCGGAAGCCGCTAAGGGTCTGGAAAATGTCGAGGTAGAGGACTTCGATGGGCTGGTGGTCGATTACGCCGTGAGTAAGTCGGCCAGGGTGGTCTTAAGGGGATTGAGAATGATCTCGGATTTTGAATATGAGTTTCAGATGGCCCTTACCAACAGGAAGCTCAACTCGGATGTCGAAACGGTGTTCATGATGCCGAACGAATCGTATTCATATCTTTCGAGCAAGCTGATAAAAGAGGTCGCCCGGCTGGGGGCGGACGTGTCCGAGTTCGTTCCCGGGAACGTCGACGCGAAATTGAAGGAGAAGCTCCGCAAATGAGCAGGATATTGGAGCTCAGAGAAAAGGCCAAGAAGGAAAAAAGAAAGATCATCCTTCCCGAGGGAGAGGACGCGAGGGTCCTGAAAGCCGCGTCGGTACTGGCCGCGGAGAACATGGAAGAAGTGTATACCCTGGGCAGAGAAGGCAGTGTGGCCGCTCTGGCGAAGGAACATTCCATATCTCTCGACAGGGTGAACATCATAGATCCTGTTACCTTTGAAAAGCGGGAAGAGATAATCAATACTTATTACGAGCTCAGGAAACATAAAGGCATGACGCCCGAAGAAGCGGAAAAGATCGTGATGGGTAAGCTCGTGTTTTACGCCGCCATCATGACGCGGCTTGAGATGGCCGACGGATTCGTCGCGGGAGCGTGCCACACCACATCGGACGTCGCCAGGGCCGCCATACATTGCCTTAAGCTGGACAGGGAGATCGGCACCGTTTCTAGTTCGTTCATAATGGAACTGGAGAATTGTCCTTACGGCGAGCAGGGCCTTTTCGCCTTCGCCGACTGCGGGATAATACCGTACCCGTCGGCGAAACAGCTCGTGGGGATAGCGATATCCACCAGTGACATATTCCGCAAGCTCTTTAATGTCGAGCCGCGTGTCGCGCTTTTGAGCTATTCCACCAAGGGCAGCGCGAAGGGGGATTCCATAGATACCATACGGACGGCACTTGCCAAGATAAAGGAGAAGAGGCCGAACCTGATGATCGACGGCGAGCTCCAGGTAGACGCGGCCCTGGTGCCTGAAGTGGCCAAGATCAAATGCCCGGACAGCAACGTGGCAGGGAAAGCGAACGTGCTGATATTCCCCAACCTCGACGCGGGGAATATCTCTTACAAGCTCACTCAGCGCCTGGGCAGGTCAAGAGCGGTGGGCCCGCTTGTTCAGGGGATGAACAAGCCCTGCAGCGATCTTTCCCGCGGCTGCAGCTGGGAAGACGTTGTCGATACGACCGTTGTGACCGCGATAAGGGCGCAGGGGCTTTAGCAGGTTTAAGGATAGAACGATATGTTGATCTTAGTTATAAATTGCGGTTCGTCTTCGGCGAAGTACGAACTCCTGAACGTGGAAAAAGAGACGGTACTGTGCGGCGGCATAGTGGAACGGATCGGCGAAGAACAGGCTTTTTTCCGCCATGAAGTCAACGAAAAAGGCGAGTTCCGGGAGAACGTCTCCTGCCCGAACCATCACAGGGCCATAGAGATCATCAGGGACGCCCTGGTCGATCCGGAGAAAGGCGTATTGAAGGACGTCAGTGAGGTTTGCGGCGTCGGCCACAGGGTGGTCCACGGGGGAGAGGAGTTCAACGCCAGCACCGTCATAGACGATAACGTCATAAAGAGTATAGAGAAATTTTCCGAGCTCGCCCCGCTTCACAATCCGCCCTCCCTGGAAGGCATAAGGGGCTGTATGAAAATATTCAAAGGCGTGCCCCAGGTGGCGGTATTCGACACCGCGTTCCACCAGACTATGCCCGAACACGCGTACTGTTACGGTATACCTTACGAGTATTACGAGAAATACGGCATCAGGAGGTACGGTTTTCACGGGACGAGCCACCGGTACGTGGCGGGTAAGACGGCGGAACTCCTGGAAAGGCCCCTGGAAGAACTCAATATCATCACCGTGCATCTCGGTAACGGCTGCAGCATAACGGCCGTTTCGGGCGGGAAAAGCATAGAAACATCGATGGGTTTCACGCCCCTGGAGGGGCTTTTGATGGGCACCCGTTCGGGGGACCTTGACCCTGCGGTAGTCAGCTTTTTAATGGAAAAGGAAGGCATGAGCGCCGACGAGGTCACCACTGATGTGCTTAACAAGAAAAGCGGTCTCCTGGGCGTCTCCGGTATCAGCAATGACATGCGTGATATACTGAAGGCCATTGGTGAAGGGGACGAACGCGCCAAACTGGCTTATGAGATTTTTGCCTACAGAATAAAAAAATACATCGGCGCGTATGCCGCCGTTCTTGGCAAGGTGGACGCCGTGGTGTTCACGGCGGGCATCGGGGAGAACGTGCCGAAATTAAAGGACGATATCAAGAACCAGTTAAGGCCCCTGCTCGGCAGCGGCACCGAGTTCCTGACGATAAGCACGAACGAAGAACTTTTGATAGCGAAAGACACCTATCGTATAGTTCAGAGACGGTAAAGCCATAGAGGAGAATAGCATGCCAAAAGTAAAACACAGACATTCAAAATCACGCGGAGCGAAAAGGAGAACTCACTATAAAGCGGAAACCGTCGCTCTTTCCAACTGCCCCCAGTGCGGAAAAGCGAAAAAACCGCATCATGTTTGTCCTTATTGCGGGTATTACGCGGGCAGACAGGTAAAGTATGTCGAGACCCTCGAAGAGCGCAAAGCCCGGAGAGAGGCGAAACAGAGAAAGACTTAGTTCAGGTTCCAAGTTGCAGGTTTCAGGTCTCAGGTATTCGGATAATGACGGAGGTTTAAATGAGGATAGGTTTGGACGCGATGGGCGGCGACAAGGCTCCCGAGAGCCCTGTGGGCGGCGCGGTCATGGCGGTCAATGAGTTCGGGTATCATGTCACACTGGTGGGCAGGGAGCACGAGATACGCGGCCACCTGAGGGACTATGACTACCCGGCCGACAAGATAGACGTGATCAACGCCACACAGACGATCGATATGGGCGAACCCGCCGCGCTTTCCGTAAGAAAGAAACGGGATTCCTCTATCGTCAGGGGTGTCGACCTTTTGAAGAACGGTGTTTTCGACGCGTTCGTGAGCGCCGGGAATACAGGCGCCGTGGTCTGCGCGGCCACGCTGAGCCTGCGGCTCCTGCCGGGCGTGGACAGGCCGGGCATAGCAGTGATAATGCCGAGCCTTCACGAGCCCTGCATGGTCATAGACGTGGGCGCCAACATAGACCCCAAGCCTTTTCATCTTTTGCAGTACGGCATAATGGGGGACGCGTATTCCAAACACATATTGTCGAAACACAATCCCACTATAGGCCTTTTGAATATCGGCGAGGAATCCACCAAGGGCACGGATTTTATCAAAGAGACCCACATGATGCTTTCGGAAAGCAAGCTGAATTTCATAGGGAACGTCGAGCCCAAAGACGTGTATTGCGGCAATGCCGATGTTGTCCTGTGCGACGGGTTCGTCGGGAACGTCCTGCTGAAGGTGACCGAAGGGCTCGTTGACGCCGCGACCGCACTTCTGCGCCGCGAGTTCAGGCACAGCAGTTTCGTAGCGAAGTTCGGCGCGACCCTTACGCTTCCCGTTATCAATAATATCAAGAAGAAGGTGGACTCGGCCGAGTACGGCGGGGCGCCGCTCATGGGGGTCGACGGCAGCGTTATAATAGCGCACGGGGCTTCCAACGATATAGCTATAAAGAACGCGGTGCGCGTCGCGGGCGAGTTCGTGGACCATAAAGTGAACACGCACGTCGTCGAGGAACTGCAAAGCTATTAAGTTATGAGTTATGAGTTATGAGTTGTGAGTGAGGAGTTGGGAGTTCGGAGTTAAAAACGAGGAGAAAAATTAATGAGAACAGGGATACTTGGTGTAGGAAAATATCTTCCGGAAAACGTTCTCACCAATGCCGACCTTGAGAGAATGGTCGACACTACCGATGAATGGATCACCACGAGGACCGGCATAAAGCAAAGGCGTATAGCTTCCGACACCGAAGCTACCAGCGATATGGCCGTTAAGGCCGCGCGTAACGCGCTCAAGCACGCGAACCTGGAACCGAAAGACATCGACCTTATCATCGTAGCGACGATAACCCCCGACATGTTCTTTCCGTCGACCGCCTGTATCGTACAGAACAAGCTCGGCGCCAGGGAAGTGCCGGCGTTCGACATAGCCGTTGCCTGTTCGGGATATATATACGGGTTGGCTATCGCGGACCAGTTCATCAGGGGAGGCGCTTATAAACACGCGCTGGTCATAGCTTCCGAGAAGCTTTCGGCGGTGACCGACTGGGAAGACCGCTCGACATGCGTGCTTTTCGGTGACGGCGCCGGCGCGGCTGTACTGGGTCCTGTGGAAGAAGGCGGTATCCTTGGCGCCAATCTCGGCGCGGACGGCAGCAAGGGCGAACTTCTGCAGCTTCCCGCCGGCGGCTCGCGCATGCCCGCTTCCTTTAAAACGGTGGAGAACAAACTGCATACGATAAAGATGGAAGGCAACGTCCTTTTCAAGCACGCGGTCAAGATAATGGCGGACGCGGCTCTCGCGGTAACGGAACCTCTCGGGCTCAAAGGGGATGATATCGATATTATCATACCTCACCAGGCCAATGTCCGTATTCTCAATGCCCTGGCCAAAAGGATGGGCGTCGATCCCGCGAAGAAGGTCTATCTTAATATTGAAAAATACGGGAACATGTCGGCGGCTTCGAGCGCGGTAGCGCTTACCGAGGCCGTGGAAGAGGGAAGGATCAAGAAAGGCGATACCATCCTGATGGACGCTTTCGGCGGTGGCCTTACGTGGGGCGCGCTTATTATCAAATGGTAGGACTTCGATGTTTGTGCATTTCTTTCGGGGACGGTCGATTTTCCCAGCGAGAAAATCGACCTCGACAATTCCTTCGCTCGTCCGCGCTTTGCGCGGACACCGTGCTCGCTCAGTCATTAACGCCCCGTCAGAAATAGCACAAACATTCTCAGTAATATGGGTTTTTGTTTAATAGTAAATTATTTTGGGAAAGGTTGATGATCATGGAGAGGAAATTCGGGCTTTTATTCCCCGGGCAGGGCGCCCAGCAGGCGGGCATGGGCAGGGAACTTTACGAGATCCAGGCGGCGGCGAGATGGGTCTACGACCGCGCTGACGAAGTGCTGGGAAGAGATATCAAAAGGCTTTGTTTTGAAGGTCCGGAGAACGAGCTCGCGACGACCGCCAACAGCCAGCCGTGCATTTTCACTACCAGTATCGCCACACTGAACGTGCTCGTCGAGAAACTGAAAGGCTCTCCCGTGGGGAACGATGAAAGAGAAATATTCTCCCCGGAGGATATACAGTCTATAGGCGCTCTGGCGATGGGCCTCAGCCTCGGAGAACCGACGGCTCTGGTAGCTTCCGGCGCCATGAGCTTCGAGGACGGATTGAAGTTCGTCGCGAAAAGGGGCGAATTCATGGAAGAAGCCTCTAATAAAGAACCCGGCAAGATGGCTTCCGTGATCGGCATGGAACTGGACAAGGTAGAAGAGCTCTGCATGGGGCTCGGCTGTCAGGTAGCCAACCTGAACTCGCCCGGCCAGGTCGTTATTTCCGGCGCGGCGAGCAGGGTGGAACTGGCGGCCGACCTCGCGAAAAGCCAGGACGCGAAGAAGGTGATTATGCTCAAGGTGAGCGGCGCGTTCCATTCGGAACTCATGCTCCCGGCAAAGGAAAAGCTCATCAAGGTGCTTGAGGAGATAGATATAAAAGAGCCGGTCATAGATTTTATAAGCAATATCGACGCGGAAATCACGAGGGATCCCGCGAAGATAAAGGAAAACCTCGCCAACCAGCTTGACAACAAGACGTTGTGGGAAGCTTCAATGAAAAAAGCCGCTTCGCTCGGCGTAAAGGATTACCTCGAAGTCGGCCCCGGAAGCGTCCTGAAGGGTCTTGCGAAAAAGATCGATAACACGCTCAAGGTCACCCCGATCCATACCCCCGAGGACATAAAAAGCCTCGCCGAACCCCAGCTTCAGGAAGGGCCCGAAGCGGCCCAGTAAGCTGTCGAACTGCGGCATACTGCAATTTAAAGGAAATCATTATTATAGCGGTTAGTTATAAAATAGCAAGTTCTTTGCTTGTTGAGGATTCTCCCCTTTAGTAGTATAATAATAGTAGATATCACGATTTGACGTTTTGTAAAAACGGAGGTTGTGATGAAACTGATAAGAACTGGAGAATAATATACTGGGAACACCCGAAAGGGTGTTTTTTGATCCGTGATATTTTGAAATTATTGAAAATTTTATTTGACAAATCATCAAAGATTTGCTATCTTGTACTTGTTGTTGTCGTTCTTTTATGAGGTGACAAAGGTAAACCTGCCGAGAGGCAGGGACACAAAGCCACGGGTGCTTTTGTCCGGGCATTACTTCAGGAATATCGGACAGAAAGTAACGCATAGCCGGGCTGCCGGATCGTTCATAACGCGGAAACGCGCGTTATATCGAAAAGCAGCCCGGTTTTTTCATATATACGATAAAAGGTTTCGCGCGTGCATTACGGATCAGGGAGAAGAAGATGGGCTCGTATACAAGATCAAATAGTTTCATGAAGATCATCTCGGTCGCGGTGGCCGTGATATTTTTGTGGAACCAGATCGTATGGGCGGGGGAGCCTGCTAATATCCCTTTGGATGCTCCTGTTGAAGAACAAATCCCCGGGACCCCTCCTGAAGATTTCCAGCAAGAACAGGAACAAGCACAATCTCTTGTAAACCAATTAAATGAGATAGAAGATTTTATCGACACGCAAAATTCATATGATCCTCTGGGAGAAAGCACTGATGAGGAGATATTTACCTACTATAGTGGAAGCGGTCGCGTGCATACTAAAACCACATTCGACGGGACCATATACGAATACAGCGATGAAGACTGGGAGAGAGTCGGCGGCAACGATGGCGAGATATACGGCGCCAGTTGGGTAGATGACGACGGAAGATCAGTGTTGAATTTTGACGGGGTAGACGATTATGTTGATTGTGGCAATGATGAGAGCCTGGATATTACAGGTGAGCTGACGTTGGAGGCGTGGGTAAAGACGACCGACACAAACGGGGTATATGTCATATCCAAGCGGGATCAGACGGGTCTGCAATATGTCCTATACGTCTATGACGGCATTATGAACCTTGTTTATCATGGTGGAATGCTGGCCTTGAGCGCCACTTCGGTCACTGATGGTCTTTGGCATCATCTTGTGATAACTGTGGATGGTACTACGGCTAAGGGTTTTGTGGATGGGGATCTGGAGATCACCGGCACGATGAACAACTGTCTGCGAAGTTTCCCGTCCGTTCCGCTATACCTGGGGGTGCACAAGAGGACGGATACCATACTGAAATCTCTTTTTGAAGGCGAGATGAAAGAGGTGGGAATATATAACAAAACTTTGACGGCTGAAGAAATATCCGGCAGGCATGAGGGGAACGATGTTCTTAGTGGCCTTGTCGCGGCTTGGAACCTTGATGAAGGTGCAGGCGCGATGGCCGGGGATATGATGAGCAAGCGTTACGGAAAGTTGATGAACAAAACACTTGCTGAAGCGAATGCCGACGGCGAGATCGCGTTTGTATATGAATATTTCCAAGGCACTAATGACGTTAGATTCATGTATTCATATTCAGATACGGCTAGGACACAACGTGTTGCGTTGTATGAGTATGATACAAATGGCGAACTTTTGTATCGCGCATCAGAAGGCCAGCCGGGATATACATATTATCCAAGCGGCCGCGTGCATACGGAAGTCTTTCTGGACGGAACCATATTTGAATATATCGACGAGGATTGGGAAGAACAGGAACACGGGAGAGTTATCAAGAAGACCTTTCCGAACGGGTTTTATACAACATATAACAGTTATTATCCTGGTACTGACCGGGCGAAATATGAAAACGACTATTGTCCGGGAGGGTTTTTTAGCCGGATCGAGACCCGGGAATATGATATCAATGGATTTTTGATTAAGAAAACTGATTTTATTGGAAAGGTTTATACTTATTATGTCCCCAGTGGTTTTTTGCGTAACGAGTATTTTGCCGGAGTTTACAAGGAGTATCTGGATGAGAATTGGAATAATACCGGTCGGGGCAGATTGATCAAAACAACATGTCCAGACTCAAGTTATTACTTATATGAAGATTATTTTGAGGGCACTAATCAGGCCAGGTATATAAAATCTTATGGTATGTATCGTGAGTATGTTACTACTCCTTCCGGTACTTATTTTCATTATGTGTTCGGACACAGATGGACATGTGAATATGACGCCGAAAGCCACCTTGTGAAGAGAATGGATTATTCCACTGGAACGATTTATGAATACTATGTGCCCAGCGGCCGGGTTTATTCCAAGACCCTGTCTGATGGCACTGTAGAGGAATATATCGACGAGGACTGGAACGATCAGGGAGTTGGAAGGTTGATTAAACGCATACGCCCTGACGGAAGTTATTTAGTATTTGAAGAATACTATGAAGGCACGGATCAGGCGAAATATATTAAAGAATATGATGCTAATGACAACCTTTTTTCTGTCGCCGAATATGATGAAAACGGCGAATTTTTGTATTGTGTTTCAGAAAATCAACCAGGATACACATATTATTCCAGCGGGCGAGTAAAAACCAAGATCATGTTCGACGGGACCATATACGAATACAGCGATGAAGACTGGGAGAGAGTCGGCGGCAACGATGGCGAGATATACGGCGCCAGTTGGGTAGATGATGATGGAAGATCAGTGTTAAATTTTGACGGGGTGGATGATTATGTTGACTGTGGCGATGATGATAGCCTGGATATTACAGGTGAGCTGACGTTGGAAGCGTGGGTAAAGACGACCGACACGAACGGGGCATATGTCATATCCAAACGGGATCAGACGGGATTGCAGTATGTCATGTATGTCTATGGCGGCATTATGAACCTTGTTTACCATGGCGGGATGCTGGCTTTGAGCGCCACTTCGGTCACTGATGGTCTTTGGCATCACCTTGTGATAACCGTGGACGACACTACGGCTAAGGGTTATGTAGATGGGGATCTGGAGATCATCGGTACGATGAACAACTGTCTGCGAAGTTTTCCGTCCGTTCCGCTGTACCTGGGGGCGTACAAGAGGACGGATACCATACTGAAATCTCTTTTTGAAGGCGAGATTAAAGATGTACGAATATATAATAAAACTTTGACGGCTGAAGAGATATCCGGCAGGCATGAGGGGAACGATGTTTTTAGTGGCCTTGTCGCGGCGTGGAACCTTGATGAAGGTGCAGGCACGATGGCCGGAGATATGATAGATGAACGTTGTTATGGACGGCTTATAAAGGAAACAAGGCCCGATGGGACTTATACGGTATTTAAGGATCATTACAGGGATAAAGAGCAGGCGAAGTATGTGGAAGAATACGATGCCGGTGAGAACCTGCTTTCCGTGACCGAGTATGACTGGAACGGCGTAGTCGGCGATGTTTACACATATACGTATGACAGCCGGGACAACTGCACGTCTATCTCGCACCCTGGCGGTACATATGAATATTTCGAGTACACTTATGAGAACGAAGTGGTGAAAGAGGCCGTTTATCTCAACACCGAATATAATAACCTGATATTCGCTGAATACTACGATTACGAGAAAGGGTATGTGGTCAGCACACAGGCCGGGCAGGGCGCGTATGTCGCAGGTTCCATAGTGTATGATGAGAACGCTCTTGATGCGCCGAAAATAGTTTACGAATATTCTCTGGATGGGGATGTTTTGACCCAGACAGGACACGCGCAGCATGTCGACAGTCAGGGAAATTCTGTAAATTATTATATTATAAATAGATACGATGCCGATGACAACCTTGTAAGCACCACGGAGAAGCTGAGCCAGGAAGAGTACGATGACCCGCAGGCGGTCGTTTTAAAGACGACCACATATACCTACGATGCCGACGGTGACGTTCTTTCGGCCATCGACGGGGAAAGCAAGGGTTACAGGTACGAGTACGTCAAGGACGGGGAGGGGAAGATAACGGACCTCGTGACCCTCGATCTGGAATATGGCGTCGTAAAAGGGCCCGAGACATACGATAGCGAAGAACGCCTTCTTACCTACAACGAAGGCGACGGGCATTGGAATGATACCGCTCAGGCGATAGTTGTGGACTCCATTCCGCAGGTACCGAAAATACGGAACACATATACGGATATTGGCGGGGGAGCCGGCTATACCCTGGAAAGTCATGTTGTGTATGCGGACGCGGAAGGGAACGGCATAGACTATATCGAAACAACGGTCTTTGATGGTGATGAAAATGTGGTCCATTTCGAGGATAAGGAAGGGAATATAACGGATTATACTTATGATGATGAAGGCAATATGCTCACCGAAGAATATTTCCCCGCGGGTTCGACCCTGAACGAATTAATGACATGCACATATTCCCATTCATATGTGAACGATGAAAGCATTGAGGTCATAACTGAACGGTATACAGCCTATGAGGATACGGAAAGGACCGTCATCAAGGAGGAAACGGAAATAAGCCGGACTTATTACAGGAATACGTTCTATGAGGTAGAGAGATATGTAGAGGAAATATCATATTCCGATCCCGCCGGGGAATCCGTGTATGTGGAGAAGTTATTCGATTCCGACGGAAGGCTCATTTCGGAGACCGAAAGAACGGGGGATGCCGATCCGGAGACCACGACTTATTCTTATTATGCTGACGGCGCCCTGGAGACGATCGCCTATCCGGGCGGAAGGACGGAGACATATGCTTACACGGAAGACGTAAGAGGCCGCATGACCGGGCAGGTCCTTACCGTGAGCGATACTGATATAACCGGTGCCCCTTACACCTATACGGAGACAACGACATACGATCCCGAGACCGGGGAAGTGAGGACTTTGACCGATAGGGACGGCAATGTAACGACTTACACTTATCAAACGGACGAAAAAGGTTCGATCAGCGTAAATACGGTGGTAAATGAGGATATCGCCGATCCCGAGAGCAGCGTGACCACCATCGATACCTATAACGAAGAGGGTAACCTGCTTACCCGCAGCGAGCAGGTCGGAAGTAATGCCCCCGAAGTGACCACTTATACCTATTACGCGGACGGCACGGTCGGATCCGTGACTTATCCGCTCGGGGAAGGTCAAACCCAGCCGAAGACGGTCAGTTTCAGCTATGAATATGATGACAAGGGAAGGCTGACTCGTTATGTCCAGAACGTGACCGAACCGGACGGCACCGTGTATTCAGTGACGGAAGAATACAACGCCGACGGTGATATCAAAAGAACGATAGACGCCGACGGCAATGTTTATATTTATTCCTACGCCAGGTCCTCGACAGGAAAACTTTTGGTTAAAACGGTCACTGAACAGGACCCCGAGGGCACTACCGTATATATAAAGGAATTCGACTCAAGGGGGAACATAGTAAAAAGCGAGGATGTGGCCAGAGGACTGGTCCATGAATACGTATATGAATATGCTTATGAGAACACCAGGTACGAATACATCCTGACGATCACGGAAACGGTCACCCAGAACTTTCCGAATAACCCGGGTGTCGAACCGATAGTCACTTCCACCATCAAGCATTTCGACGAGGATGGCCAGATAACGGAGCTTGCTGACGGGAATGATAATTCTACGGTTTACGTATATTATGACGGTTCTACTGCCGGTGGCAAGGACGGCGACTTGAAAGAAGTGATCGACGCAAAAGGCAATAGAACTGAATACCTGTACGAATATGCCGGTGAGGATGAGTATCTGTCCAGGAAAACGGTTAAATACTATTCGAACGATGGCGGCGGGCTGGTCCTGCAGTATACGGTCGAGCAGGAATATGACCCCGAGGGAAGGGTCCTGGTGGATAAGGATAAACATGGCGTTACGAGGACCTATGAATATTCCGTGAGCGACGACAATGTCGTTACCGGAGTAAGGGAGACCGTTGAATACACCGACGATAACGGCAACAATATCTCTTATTTTACCGAAAAGAATTATTCCGAGGACGGAGAGCAGCTGTTGAGCCAGAGGCTTTCGGACGGGACCGTAGAGACATATACCTATGACGCTGATAGCGGCAAACTTCTCCGGATGGATACCGGAGAAGTGACGATCGTGTACACGTATGATAGTGAAGGGGCCCTTGAGAGCAGCCTGGAGACCGATAACAAGGGAACAGAACAGGCCGGTGACGATATTAAAAAGCTTACGTTCTATTTCGGCGGGGAGAAAGAAGAAAAGATCAAGGAAACGCGTGTCTTTGCCCCGGGGGCCGAGGCGACAGGCAAGCCCGTGATACGGGAGATATACCATTATAATTCTGACGGGATCCTCCACAGGATAGTCAAGAAAGAGCTTAAAGAAGCTTTTCGCGGCACCGAGGGTGATATCCTGGAATCAGAGTACAAGGACCTGCTTGAGACCATATACGGCGTGTTCAACGGCAAGGTAAAGAAAAAACGCGAGATAACCGTCTCCGGGAAAGAAGATTTCACTTACGACGATGACGGTATCCTTGTTGAAAGCACTTTTACGGAAGGTATTTATTTCTCAAAGACGCTGAAGAAATATAATATCGAGGGAGACGTGATACAGATCACGAGCGTTAATGGCCTCGAGGAGATAGTGACGGATATAAGTTACGCGAAGGACCTGTTAGGCGTGATCACCGGTAAGACCGAGACCGTGACGTACAGGGAATACGATGAGAGCAGCACCGTATTAGAGGAAACACTACTTTCTGTTAAAGAATATGTTTATTACGGCGCGTCCGCCGATGACGGGAATCTGCATCCTTTTGCCACCAGGAACCACGAGATAAGATCCGTAATGGAAACCGGGAAAACACGCTCGTATGAGTATTCGTATGACGAGAACGGTTATCTTGAGATCATGCGGGAAGAAGAGACCTGGACCGAAGGGGAGGTTACTTACACTGCCGTTTCGTACAAAAAATTTGATACCAAAGGCGACATTACCGCGTCGATCGACGCCGACGGGACTTACGCCGAATATGAATACTCATCCGATGAAGATAACGAAATGGGGGGAAGGGTACAGACCCAGAAGCTGTTCTACGGGGTCAAGGACCCGGGTGATATTTCTCTGGGCTACGGTCTTTACAGGGTCTTCCCTGCCGGAGGAGACCTTGGTAACACTTTTGATGGTATAGACTTGAGCGGATTATCCGTAAGCGAGGTGGTACGCGAGTATAATTTTGAGAACGATCTTGTAAGTATTACAAAAAAGAACTCACCGGGTGAAGGGGACGATCAGGTCACTTATTATACCTATGAGAAAGACCAGAACGGGAACATGGTCAGGAAATACGAGACAGAGTCCGGTAAAGCCGGCGTGAAGGTGTATGAATATGATCTCAAAGGCGACCTTGTTTCTGAAACGGGCAGGAACGGTATAAAGACATCATATGCTTATACAAGGGGTGCCGTAGACGGACATATTGAATGCATAGAAGAGGCGAACGATATGTACGACGATTACGTTAAACTGACGTATTTTGATATGTTCGGGAACATAACCTCCGCCGTAGACGAAAAGGGGTTCACCAGGATATACGCCTACCAGAAGGACGCAAGAGGCATCCTGACGGGCAAGACGGAAGAGATCACCCAACTGGATCTGGGCACGGCGGTTGAGTATTACGCCGGTAACATACAGACATTTGAATACAACGCTGAAGGCGATGTTTCAAGGCTTATAGATAAGAACGGCGTTTCCAGGAACTACTCGTATGTCTATGACGCGTACGGCAATACGCTCTCCCTCTTTATAATCGTATCCTGGGATATTGGCAACAAGACAAGGACCATAAAAAGGGTTTATAATCCCGACGGTACGGAAAGCTCGGTCACTTATTATAACGATCCCGATGACGACGCTGACGATACAGTTAAGACCTATTCGTACACGTATGACGGATTGAACGGGACGTTGCTCAGTATGACCGAATCCGATTCAAGATACACGGCAGGCACGGTATATGAGTATGACCTGTTTGGAGATGCCGTGACGATCACTTCACCCAACGGGGCGATAACGGATTATCTCTATGAAAGGGACTTAAAAGGCGTTCTTCTCAGGAAATTCATCACGACAAATACCCACAGTAGCGCCATAGAGGTCGAAGAATATAACACGCAGGGAGATAAGACATCGTTCACGAATTCCAACGGATATGAGTTTGTATACGGAAACTTGTATGATAATAAAGGGAATCTGGTAAGCGTTACCGAAACTCATGAACGTTGCGGTGAAAGCGGCCAGCTCATGTGGACCTCGGTGGAAACGAAACATTACGATACGGCGGGGAGAATAACTTCTATCGTTGACAAGAACGATGTTACTCTCACCTTCACTTATGAGACCAACGCGCAAGGAGAAGTGGTAAAAAGCTATGAAACGGACAGCCGATATCAGGGCCAGGTGGTCAGGGTGTTCGACGGGTTCACCTCGGACATCCTTTCTGTCACTGACAGGCTCGGCCACACGACGGAATTCTCTTATCAAAGGTCTTTGGTCCACGGAGGGGTGATCGAAAGGTCGGAAACGGACTCTCTCGGAGCCACTACCATATACAATATGGATGATCTCGGGAGGGTAGTGCTTGTTACCGATAAGTTTGGCCGCGAGGTCACCATCATGCCCGAGTTTGACGCTTACGGCAACATGATCAAACGCACCCTGACATGGACGGAAGATATCAACGGGATCTTGCAGGATTTCATGGAAGAGGAATACTATTCGGTCGACGGTGACCTCATAAGGAGGATCGATTACACGGGCAAGGAGTTCAGGTATCTTTATGACAGGGACGAGCGGGGGAACCTCACGCACATGACCACCGTGGAGTCCAACCGGGCGAAATATTCAAAAACAGACGTCAGCCCCACAGCGACGGCGACGTCGAACGCTTCAGGTACCGACAGTCCGGCCAGGCTTTTCGACGGCAATAAGAACAAAGACGCGACACTCAGCTGGAACGACCCGGAAGACCCGGCTTCGTATGTGATCGACCTCGGCGCGGGTCCTCCGGAATATAACACATTGAAGATCTACCTGCGCGACGACTATGATTACCAGTATAAATACAAGGTATTTATCGCTGAAGACGCCGGCGACACAGCGAACTGGACTTTACTTGTCGATAAGACGGATATGTTCTACTCGAGCCTGCAGCAGTTAGAATTCGACTCGACGAACGCCAGGTACATCATAATCCAGGGCTGTGACAGCAGGACGCCCTCGGGGGATCCCCAGTCAAAACTGGCGCTGGATGAAGTGGAGATATATTCCAAAGAAATGGTGCCCACGACGAACCTTACAACCACAGAATATGATACGGAAGGCCGGGTTATCTCAAAAACCGATACAAGCGGGGAGACCGTTTACTACACGTACGAGATCGGCGCGAAAGGAGAGGTCTTAAAGACATACGAAAGACTGACCCCGGAAGAGACAGTGGATGTCCTGGTCCCGGTCGAAATAAATGATGTATCGTGCGAAGGTAATTGGTATGTGCCGGAAACCGATATAGTATGGCCTTTTCGTCAGAGGGTGGCTTACCATCTAAGCTTTGGTGGCGTGGTGGACGTGGGCGGCATTATTTTTGATTTTTCTACTACGGGAACGATACCGGGTTTTTATGGACAGCTTCGGTTTTTTTATGACGTTGTGTGTGTTGATGAAAATGAAGTGTCATATACCATGTGTAATGATGAAATGATCCTTGTCGATGATGATTCTTGGGCAAGTTCGGAGACAAGGACTCATATATTCGATCGAGTGGTAAAAGCTAAAAATATTATTATTCGCGGGTTTTGCCCGGAATTTCCCGAGAGTTACAATACTCACTGGGTATATCCGTCAGTCCAAAATAGCCCTCCGCATGTTTCCCATGTATGGGATGATGATTTCAACACTAGCACGGAAGCATTTTGGTATCCCCAGGAAGACCCTTCTTCTTTTATAGTGAATCTTACCGATGATGATTCAAACGTGGAAAATGTAGGCGCGGTCGGTATAGCCCTGAAAAATGGCGAAGGCAATCTGTACAGTTATAAGGTCTACTACGCCACGGCCGAGAATCCGCAAAATTGGGAAGAACTGGTAGATCACAGTGACCACGCACTAAGCAGAAATAATGACTGGCATATAGACAAGTTTGCCACAGCGGTCTCGGCGAAGTACTTGCGTATTCAGGGAGTGGCCGTTTCATCCAGTACAAAGCTCGAGATCGAGGAGATCAAGGTTTACAGGGTCGAAGAAAGGACCAATGCCGTAAAGATCAAGGAACTAGACGAATACGGCAAGACGTCATGGGAAAAGAACGCTCTCATGCTTGTCTGGGAGGAACGCGAGGACCTTAGAGAAATTTTCGTAAATCCATGGGAAAAAGGAACTTCCGGTTACTGGCAGGATAAAACACTTGTCGATTGGGCACGCCTCATGGGCGCGTGGGAAGACCCGCGCATAGAAAAATACCTCTCCGATTACGACAATAAGACCGATCCTATGATAGATACCGCTTTTAAGACCGGGGATGTCAGCGACAAGCTGCTTAACGTTACCGCGGTTAACGCGACGGACACATCCGGTATTTCCCGTCTTATTGACGGGGTGATCGGTAACGACGGCCATATCGGATGGGAGGGTGACGGTCCCGCTCAGCAACTCACGAACGGGATAGGTGAGATGGAACCGGCTCTCTGTCTTGACGGGAACGATTATCTGGAAGTAGCAGACAGCGACGACTGGGATTTCGGCGCCGGCGAATGGACGATGGAAGCGTGGTTTAAACCTGTGGATGTCAGTACTCCGGGTTGCCTGATGTGTGCCGGAACATATAACAATAATGCGCTTGTTTTTTACCCGCTCATAAACAGCGGCAACGCCAGTGTAAGGATATTTATCCAGTCTTCCGAATGGAACTTCAAGGTTCAGAACGGTGGCTGGACGGCTGATAAATGGTATCACCTTGCGATATGTAGGGACGGAGATACCCTACGCGCTTTCGCTGATGGTGTCGAGATCGGTAGCGCGAATATTGCGGGTAAAGAGATCCATCCCGTGGGCAGTTTGAGGATAGGACAGGCAAACGGGTTTAACAATGGACTGAAAGGCCACGTTAAAGAAGTAAGGGTGTCTGACACTGCAAGGTATACTTCCGATTTTACCGTTCCGACCGAGCAATTTGTGGCAGATGGGAATACCAAATTACTTTTGCACCTTGATGAGGAGGCCGGTTCGACTTCCTGGACGGACAGCGGAAGCACCGGTCACGAGGTCCACAGTAACGGGGACCCGGCATATTTTGTCATAGAACTTTCCGAAGATACCGATATAGACAAGATACGCCTGCGGCTGGGACATGACGACTCGGTCAGGAGATACAAGTACAGGATATACACTTCGCTTGACGGGGAGATTTGGGGAGATCCTATCGTCAACTGTGATTTCGAGTACATGGGAGAGTGGCAGGAGCACAACTTCGACCGTACCTGCGTAAGGTACATTCGGATCGAAGGCGTTAAAGCCTTGAATGTAGGGGATGGTTCCGAGGTCAACCGGTTGAATATTGATGAAGTGATGATCATAGACACTTCATCGGCGGACCTGTCGCAGAGATCTTATAGTAAAGATATGATGAGGCAATGGGCGAAGAGGTGCGGTTTCAAAACGAACGCCGAGCTTGTCAAGTTCGCCAAGACACAGGAGATGAAGGACGAAGCGGAGACGAAGACCTACGCGTACGTTCTGGACGAAAAAGGCAATATCAGAGAGACGCACATAACTTCCACCAGCGGCACTACGGTGAAATTTTATGATGAAAAGGGACATCTCCTGGAAGAGATCATCAGCAGGAAAACGAATTCGGCCGTAACGGAATTGACCCAGAAAGAACCCGTCGGGACGGAACATAATATTTATGACGCTTACGGCCGGCTGGTGAAGACCGTTTATCGCGAACAGTCGCCTGATGAGGATTTTATTACAGGTTACCGGGAAGTGAAGATGGAAAACGTAGATTTTCTGGATTCAAATTATAACCCTGCCCAGAGTGAAAAAAATAAGGTAATTGACGGCAATACGGATAATTACACCGGTGTTACCTGGACTTCCGGCAATGAGCCGGCGTCTTTTATGCTGACCCTTGAAGAGGAAAGCGCAATAAGCCGTATCCGCCTCCGGTTGCAAGAAAGCGGGAGCACTTCGTACAGGTACAAGGTATTTGTAAGATCCGGGACAGCCGAAGAGTGGACGATGGTCGCTGACAAAGGGCAGGGAACGCCGTGGAATTGGCAGGATATCACTTTTGATGAACAGGACGTCAAATACATAAAGATCCAGGGTGCGGACGAGTTTATGCCCCAGACGTACCTTAATATCAGCGAGGTAATGGCATACAAGGCTGTCGTTCTGGAAAACTTGTCTTACAGCAGGGAGTTCAACGCGGACAGTGATCTGATAGCCGAGAGGGATATCCTCGCCGTAATATGGGAGGAAGACGAAGATCTGAGGGATTATTTTTACTCACCCGGAGCGACAGGCACGGGCAAGTATTCCGGCTGGTCGCTCAAGGAATGGGCGGCAAAGGTCGGTTCATGGACCGATTCGCGGCTCCAGTCTTATAAACGGTATGCGCGTGAATATACCCCGGAACTTGAGGCCGTTCTGGATGCAGATCCTGTCATCAAAGCGCAGTTCACGAATCCCGACGGTACTATCAACGAATACGGAGCGGTGAATTGGGCATGCGGCGCGGACAAAGAATTATATCCTTTGCTTAAGATATATCAAACCGATCTCACCGGCCTGGATGACGCGTATCTTGCGAATTATTCTTACGATAAGACCCCGGAAGGCGCTTTGAGAAGCAGGACGAGGGTGATCAATTACGAGCAGCAGACGCAGTCGGTCTATGCGTGCGATACCGACCCCAACGGCCTTGCGAACTTTATCATGCTTGACGATACCGAGCATGCGTATACCGGAGGCGGTTTCGGCGGGTTCGGAATAGATGGCGACTGGGACACGGCGCAGTACTGCGAAATATCCGGGACGAACAGCGGTCATTTGGAAGCCACTTCGGTACACTCTTTCTCCGATCCCAGGGATATAGATACCGTGCATTTTAAGGTCGGGGTTCATGCTTCGATCGGGTCCGGTCCGTACAACCCGAACTGTAACGCTTCATTTTATGTGTATTGGTCGGACGATAACCGGGTTACCTGGAACATGATTGACGGTTCCGGGTGGAGTGGGAGCGCCGGCAACGGCGGGAATGTAGAAAATACGGAAACCAGGGAATTGACCGGGCTGGGGCTCACCGGTGTTACGGACATAAAATTATATGTGAACACTTCATCGTCAGGTTCAGATGTCAACTACCGCAACTGGTTCAGGATATACGAACTGAAGGCCAAAGGTGTGTCCGATACCCCGGTTCCCGACATACTCAAGAAGGAGACAAAACGGCTTGAGACCACTCGTAAGGAGTACGAGTACTGTTACCACGATAACGGGAACGTTTTGAAGCTTACGGTGACAAAATCCGGCCACGAAACCGGGGAAGATTACATGATCTACAACTACGAAGGCGACATAATCGTATATCATGATAATACCGGCACTTACGATTACGGGTACACGTATGACAAGTGGAATAACGTGGAAAAGATCCACGTGAACGACGAGAATATCTATTTTCTGAACAATGAAGAGACGCTCGTAAGGGCCGAGGCGGAAAAAAGGATCACCGAATACTGCAGGGCGATGCTGTATCGCGATCCTACGGCGGAGGAGATGGCCCTCCACATCGCTTACTGGGAAGATACCGGCTTTACGGACTCCGCGCGGGAATGTATCTGGCGGTCCGCTGAGTATATTTCGGGGGCCCTCCTGAGCTACGAAGAAAGGGCCATGGCTTTACGTGACGCGAGGGTAAGCGGTATAGCGTTTGAGTTCACGGGCGCCTTTGATGCCCGGCAGGACATTATCGGCAGCCTTGAGAACGCTTTAGATATGATCAGGCAGTCTCACGTACAGCTGGAAAATGCTCAGGCGGATAGAAAAGACGAGAATGACAAAAAGTACATAATAGAGATATTCCGCGAAGTGCTCGGCAGGGAAGGCACGGATGACGAAATAGACGAATCCCTGGAACACATGAGGAACAATGCCCTGACCCTCGCCGAGATGAGGGCTTATATCCGCGATTCGAGATACGCCGACGAATATGACCAGAGGAGATCTTCCATAGATTCCGTCATAAACGCTTTGTACGATACCGAACAAGGGACGGGATTCCTGAGAGGCTATCTTGACGCGGAAGACAAGCACGATTACGTGGCGAACGTCATGGGCCTTTCTTCCGTGAATTCAGAGTATCTTGTTCATATCACATGCGAACAGATACTCGAGATAATCGCCTGGCTCAGGAAGCAGGATAACCATTTCGGGCGCAGCGCCGTCGAGGCCTTGTATAAACAGCTCCATCCCTCCGAAAACCTCAATAGCAGCGAATTAGAAACCCTCCTCACGGAACTCCTGTTCGTAGATATCATCACCGGCGTCATAGACGAAAACACAGCGGGCAACCTCCTCATAAGTATGCACGCCATAAAGAAGGTCGCCCATAAGAGAGGCCTTTCCCTGTATGGAACGGAGTATGATGCGGATGAGTTTCTGGCCAAATTCGACGAGATACTCGATTATTCCGCAATAGTCCACTATAACGGCAGCCACTTCATGAACGTGACAGGCGTCAGAAAAGACGCCCAGGGCAATATAACGCATGTGATCGTGACGAACGGATACGGCGCCGACGGTACAGAGCAGACGAAGGAAATAAAGATAGGCGAATTCAGGGAGAACTACGAAGGAAAACTGCTTTCAACCGAAAGGTCCGACTATGACAAGCGCCTCACGGACGCCCAGCTCAAGAACATAAAAGGCGCCGGCTGGTGGCAGGACCTCTGGAAAGCCATCGTCAAGATATTCAAGAAGATCGTAAAAGCGATAAAGAAGATCATAAACTACATAATAGAGCCCATAAAACAGCTGGTGAACGCCATCAAGTTCGCCATCGAGCAGGGCAAATGGGGCCGCGTCTTTGGCGCCATCGGCACGCTGATAGTGGCGTCGGTTGCTTCATTTTTCGTGCCGGGATACGCTTTCACGATAATAAACACGGCCATGAGCATGGCGACAGCCATCTGCTATGGTCAATATACGCTGGCTTTAAAGAGCCTTGCGCTCGGATATGCGACCTTTCTCTTTCAAGGTCTTTTAAGCACGGTCAATGGCCTGACGAATTTCATCAAGAGCGTGGGCGAGAAAATAGGTGAAGCTCTGGTCGGAGTCGGCGAAGCATTCACCGGCGCGATAGCAAAAGTGTCAATGGGCCTCAGTAACGTTGTCAGCGGTGTGATAAGTGTATACGGAGAGATCGTAGAGGCGGCGAGAGGAATCGGGGAAGCATTGTGGGAAACGCCAAAAACCTGGTATTCAAGAGCCTTCCAGGCAATAGTGAACACCGGGGCAGGCTTTGTGACCAACGGTATTTTCCGCTACATCAGCGAAGAAATGGACAAGACATCCAACTGGCTGGCCAAGCTCGGCATAAGCTTCACCGGAGCTTTATTCCTTACGCCCTTTAGAGCAGCTACGGCTCCGAATTGGAGCGGCACATGGTGCCCGGGCACTGATCACGCCCACATAATGCTGGAACTTGGCTTTGAAACGATGCAGTCGGTCATCTCCAACGAAACATATAAAGCTTTGGAAGATGAGTTAGGTGAGGAGTGGTATGCGTCATTTTTACGCGTGAGCATAAATTCGGTCATTTCGGCGGGTTTTGACGTTTTAAAGCAAGCTACTCATGAAGCTATATGGAAAGAACAAACCTTGCGGAGATATCGGGAGATGGTTGAGAAATATGGGGAAAGCGGGGATAAGAATGTTATGCTAAGACTAAATCCCGAAACAGGAAATGAGATTGTTTATACAACTGAAGTAGTCAATGGAAAAGAAAGAATAGTTGCTTATGCCGATGAAAGATTCCAAATGGAGGCGGATTACACTAATAATAAGGTCATAATAAATGGGCAGAGCTACGATATCGGCGAAGGCTTAAATGTTCAGTACTCAGAAAACTTCCTTTCGGATGAATTAGGATATTCGGTAAGACTAGAAGCTACCTTCAATCTTCAAAGCGGTGAACTAAGTAATGAAAAACTAATCTATAATGACTCTCATTTAGCCATAAATGAAGACAATGGGCTAAAATACGCTTATTCAACAGACGGAAGAACATTCAGGGTGAATCCTGATAATACGATTACGGATATAACCGATGTAAACCTTTATGTGGACTACGACAAGAAGGTGGCTTTCATCGAAGGCCAAAAGGCAACATATACCACAAACGGGGATGGGACGATCAGCATATCTAGCGGCAATAGTACTATTTGTGTTTCAGGTGATGATAACCATACATTACTTTCACACATAGTCACAACCGCCGAAGGCGACGTATTTGACTTAAAGATTAATTCTTCCGGAATAATTGATTACGCTAACTCGACTGTTAACGGACAATTCGGGCAATTGACGGCAACACAATTGGAAAACGGGACTTATAGACTAAACATGACAGCGGACGGACACGTTTATGTTACAGATACTTCATTGATGAATACCTATGCCTTGGTAGATGATGGTAGAATGTCTAACTATCTGAACAGGGGTGATATATCGGTAATAATGCCTGAAAGTTCCAGACCCAACTCATTATGGGATAATATTACTGATGCAGTAAATGGACGTTTAAATGCCATTAATGATGCGTACGATTTTTATGACAGGAACGATAATATATCGGGGACGAATTTTTGGGTATTAAACGCGAATGAGTGGAACAAAAACCTTGCCGCGACTTTTAAGGGTATGGGCTGGGACACTGCCGCACATTTTATAAGACCTGATATGAATGACCGGACCTCAACATACGTCAATTTTTATTATGAATCTTATTCGGATTATGCTTTACTATACGAAGGGACTGAAGGGCTGGGGCATATCATGGTGTCTTTTAACTGGATGAAACGGGAACTAGCCAATGTTTTAGTTGCCGCAGATGTTAAAAATAATGTACAATGGAAATACAATGTGCATTATGGGGACAGAGTATTTTATCAAGATGCTGGGGGTTTTGATTTTCATACGTCTTCTATGTATCAAAGAAAATATTTGGACCTGATTGGAAATGATTCGATGAACGATAATGGCAGGGTAGTTTTTGATTTTTCCGAATGGAAGATGACAATTAATACTAATCAGTTGGCGGTTCATAGACAACTCGGGTGGGGTTTTAATTACGATATAAAAGGACGTGGGACGATAATAATCCTTTTAAAGAAATATTTTGGGGCTATAATTAATGCATGGACAAGATGAATTTAAGGGGACAATGATGAAAGGTTATATCTTTGCAATATTATTGGTGCTTGTGGCTGGATGTTCAAGTCGGGACTTAACTATTGAGGAGGTTGTGGACAGATTAAATGTGTATAAACAACAAAGCACCAGAGAAGCGGTAGATTCTGCGAACCGCCTATTGGAGAATGCAGTAAAAAAGCACCCCAATAACATGACTTTGATTATGGAACTAATAAGGGTGAATTTACTTAAAGGGGATTGGAATAAGATGGAAGAATATGTCGACAGAGGGGTTAGAATATCTGGGGATAATGATGAGTTAATGTTTTACAGACTAAAAATCTTCTATGGCAGAGAGGAATATGAAAAATTTATAGCAAACTATAAAAACAATATTAGAAAAATCCAATCGCCACACATTAAAGCAAATATTTATCACTTGGCTGCTGGGGTGTATGGAGCTATGGGGGATGCTCGTGAAGAAGAAAAGTGTTTTTTGGAAGCATTAAAGTACTATAAACTGGCAGGTGAGGATAACGTTATAATCCAGAATGACATTGGAGCTTTTTATGCGAATCAAGGGAATGCGGAAAAAGCCAAACAGTATTTTGCCAATTCCTTAACTATTAATGCGAATAATTATCTGGTTGTTAATAACCTTGGTAGAATATTTTATTCTGAAGGAGACTATGAGAGAGCGTTAGATTTTTTCAATAAATCTCTATTGCTGAATCCTAATCAGCCTCAATTACAGGAAGCACTTGAAAAACTAAAAAAAGAATTAGATAATAATAAAAACGACGCAGTAACAGGAGGGCCAGATTTAGGTGTAGAACAAAAGCAATAATTAGTTGAGAATAAAAAAGATAGGAGTAAAAATGGCGAGGAATTCAATTGATAAGGGAATACGTCGAGCTATTTTGGATGCACGGCGTATTGTGCAGGAATCTGAAAAAGCGGATTGCAACGAGGCGGAAACTCGCAGGCGGATTGAAAGGATCTTTGAATCGATAATGGGTTACGACGCATTCAAGCATTTATCCCGTGAACGTGCCGTCAGAGGAGCCGGAGAAACAGAACATGTGGATTTTGCTGTGCAGGCGGAAGAAGGCGAAGATGTAAGACCCACTATGATGGTTGAGATTAAACGAGTTGCCGTAGATTTGGCTCCGAAACATCTTAAGCAAGTAACATCATATGCGATAAACGCTGGGTGCGAATGGGTAGTTCTTACCAATAGCAAAGTATGGAAACTGTATCACATATCGTTCGGCCAGCCGCCGGTAACAAAACTTATCACGTCATGGAATATTATCGATGACGATGTCGCAGAAATAGCGAAGAATTTTGACTTAATATCTCTGAAAAGCATAAAAAAGGGAGTACTCGAAGAACTTTGGCAGAGAACAAACACGCTTCATCCGAAAAATCTTCTTCAGGCTATATTGTGTGAATCTTCAGTAAGAGTTATCAGGCGTGAATTGAGGAAGAGTTCCGGGGTTTTTCTTTCTCCGGAAGATATCGTCTCAGGTGTGAGGCGGATTCTTAATGAAGGTGCGTTAGCGGAGCTAGGGGATATCCGTCTATCTCTGTCTGAAAAGAAGACTCAAAGAAAACGCAAGAAAAAAGAAACAAAGCCGGATGCGAACGAATCAGAGAGTTCATTGGAGAAAGAAGATGAGGATTCCGAACTTTAAAATCATTACATGCTGCCTAATAACTTTATTTCTTGTGGGATGCGCAACCGGTAGTGTTGTGCTTACAGGAACCGCTCGGTCTGCTGTGGATCCACAAACGATTAAGCTGTATCTTGAAGAGCCGAAGAAATATGATATTCTTGGTATAGTTGAAGCCTCAAGTGATTCGGGATGGACTGATCAAGGATCACAAGATTACGCTGTCGCGGAGCTTAAAAAACAAGCGGCAAAAATCGGCGCAAACGGTGTATTGTTGACAGCTACGGGAAGGCAGACATCCGCTATGACCGGTGGGTACGGGACCGGCACAATATGGGTAGCACCGGTAAATGCCAAAGTCGTTAAGGGAACAGCAATTTTTGTGGAAGAGGAATAACCTTCCGGCAAAACACTCTTACGAATAGCTGATTTTTTACTCGCATACAGAAATATCGTAAAATTTGTAAAAATTATTCCGCAGTATCTCTTGCCAATCCTTCCAATATATGTAACCCTTATAGAAAAACACTGGGGGCGAAAATGACAGTGAAAATTGGAGGTATAGCGGTAAAGGATCTTGTAAAGACTGAATCTGTATCATTGAAATTTATTTACAGAATCGAAAAATCCTTTTTGCAGGGTATTGAAGATAAAATGAGAAGCGGGATCCATGTTTCGGTAAAGTTCAGCGATATTATAAAGTCGTTGAAAAGGGAGCGAACCCTTTTTAAATTTCACCGAATGTCTGATAGGACCTATCAACTGGATTTGGAGTTGCTGGATTCTGACCTTCCGGAGATTCTTTCAGAGTTTTGCAAAATATACCACACGGGCGAGGGGAGTACGATCCCTGAGATAGTCGAAATCTTAAAATCAACCAACCCTTGTGGCTACGACCAAAGCCTTGACCATTTGTTTTATGAGTACAAAATCAAGAAATTCCTATCGGGCAGTGTTTTGCTGACGGATTCAAAATATTCCGGCATCAAGCAGACAGATGAGTTTAAAGATTACCTGTTAGATAATACCCAAATAGATATTCCCGCAGGTCAAAGGCGCGGGTACGGGTTGATACACAGAGGGGTTGGTCCCAATGGCCGTTGTGAGTTAATTACTTGCACCGGCTTTTTGTTTGGGATATCATAACGGTATGATCGATTTTCTGATACCGTCAGTATTAATTTGCCTCTTTATTCTGCTTTTATTCAAGGCGATTTTCTCCGGTAGGATATTCGGAGAAGCGTTGGTGGCCAAGAAGCTTGAATCCTTTAGACGAAAAAACGAGGAATACCACCCATTCAATAATGTTATCCTGAAAACTCCCGATGGGACTACGCAGATTGTTTGCTCTCTTGGAATCGGTGAAATGCAGGACGAATACCGAGCTTCGGGATAGGGCTATGATGGAGATACTGTATTCTACCGGCATGAGAAACTCTGAGCTTAGGAATCTTAAGATGGAAGACGTTAAGTTCGATACGGGCGAAGTCGTGATACGTAAAGGTAAAGGCGATAAGGACAGGGTTGTGCCGATAGGAACAACGGCGATGGTGTTTCTTGAAGAGTATATTGCGCGTAGCAGGCCGAGGCTTCTTAAAGATAACGAAACGGATCATATATTTTTCAACTTTTTTGGGCAGAGGTTTTCGCGGCGGGCCCCTGCCGATATCATAAGAAAATACGTCAACAAACTCGGCATGAATAAGATTATAAGAACGCATACGTTCAGGCATACTTGCGCTACGCATCTTCTGAGGAACGGCGCGGACGTGAGGCATATACAGCAGTTTTTGGGGCATAACTCGATCGATACGACGGCGAGGTATCTGCATTTGGATATAACGGACCTCAAGAAAGTCCACAGCAAGACTCACCCGAGGGAGAAAATGTGATAGAAAAATATCTTAAACATATCGAAAAGAAAGGATTATCGCCGAGAAGCGTGCATACCGAGAAACGCGCTATATGCAGACTGTCCGATTGGGCCGGGCATAATTACGGTAAAGATATCCTTGATCTTACTAGCGATGATGTTA
>CAYPCX010000008.1:0-95701 GCA_964409365.1 uncultured Planctomycetia bacterium
CTTTATACTTGCTTCTTAATACTCTATACTCACTTCCTTGATACTTGTTACTTTATCCTTTATCCTTTACCCTTGATACTCTATACTCGATACTCAATACTCACCCCTTGATACTCGACACTTGATACTCGATACTCCCCTTTAATCGCCTTCCCTGATCAGCCGTATCCTTTTCAGGGGCCAGTGGATGATGAACGCCTTGCCCACCAGGTTTATATCCGGAACGGACCCCCAATACCTTGAATCCAGGGAATTGGCGCTATTATCTCCCAGGACGAAAAAATGCCCTTCCGGGACATCAAAGACCTCGCCGTCGCCGCCGTAATCCCCCCGGTTGTAATAAAAGAAACGGTCCACGGGGTTCTCAAGGACCCTCTTCCCGTTGACAAGGACCTCCCCGTCGTTTATCTGCACGCTCTCGCCGCCGCCGGCTATGTAACGCTTTACCAGGAACTTTTTCTTCTCCACCGGAGAAAGAAAGACCACGATATCGCCGACCTCCGGGCCGCGCACCTTCGGCAGCCTGATACCGGTGAACGGTATCCTGGCCCCGTAGATGAACTTGCTCACGAATATCCTGTCACCCGGCCTGAGGGTGGGATACATGGAGTTCGACGGTATCTTGAAAGGCTGTATCACGAAAGTGCGTATGAAAAGGGCCAGTGCCGCGGCTATCAGTATAGGTTTTATCCACTCTTCCCACCAGTATCCCCAGGTGAGCCACACAGATCTTGTCATGATATCCTCATCGCTTTAAGGAAGGCCTCTTTCGGGACGTCCACTTTCCCGATCCTTCTCATCTTCTTCTTCCCGGCCTTCTGTTTTTCCCAAAGTTTCCTCTTTCTCGTTATGTCGCCCCCGTAACATTTACCCGTGACATGTTTCTTGAGCGCGGAGATGTTTTCCCGCGCGATCACCTCGCCCCCGACGGCGGCCTGCAGGGCGATCTTGAACATATGCTTCGGTATCGTCTCCTTCAGCTTGTGGACCAGCTCCATCCCCACCCTTCGCGCCTTGTCCTTGTGCACGAGCGTCGAAAGGGCGTCGCAGGGGACGGCGTTTATCAGTATCTCCAGCTTGACGACGTTCGATCTTCTGTAACCTAGAAATTCGTAATCCAGGGAACCGTAACCCTGAGTGGACGATTTTATCTTGTCGTAAAAATCCACTACCACTTCCGCCAGGGGCAGGTTATAAGTGATCTGCGCCTTTTTGGGGTCGAGGTATTTAGTGCTCACGAACTCTCCCCTTTTGTTCTCGCACAGCTCCATTATGGCCCCGATGGACTGCGCCGGGGTTATTATCCAGCATTTTATGAACGGTTCCTCCACGTAATCCACCCTGTCCCTGTCGGGATACTTCGTGGGATTATCGACCTCTATGAGATCACCTCCGGCCAGTTTTACCTTATAATTAACGCTGGGTGAGGACGCTATGAGATCGAGGTTGAATTCGCGTTCGAGCCGTTCCTGTATGATCTCCATGTGCAGGAGCCCCAGAAACCCGCACCTGAACCCGAAGCCCAGCGCGGCCGAAGTCTCGGCTTCGTAGATAAAGGACGAGTCGGAAAGGCGCATTTTTTCCATGGCGCTCTTCAGGTCCTCATAATCCTCGTTGCTGACGGGGTATATCCCGCTGAACACCATGGGCTTGACCTTTTTATATCCCGGAAGAGGCTCCTCCGCCGGTTTCGCGATATCGGTTATGGTATCACCGACAACGACCTCTTTCGCCTCTTTTATGTTGCAAACGATGTACCCCACCTGCCCGCATTCCAGTTCTTCGACCATCCGTTCTTCCGGGGTAAAAATACCCACTTCCTTGACCTCGTACCTGTTGCGCATGTTCATCATCTCGACCTGCATCCTGGGCCTGAGGCACCCGTTCATCACGCGGACGTATATGATCACTCCCCTGTAAATATCATAGGAAGAATCGAAGATCAGCGCCTGCAGCGGCTCTTCGGAGCTTCCGGAAGGGGGCGGCACCCTTGTAACTATGCTCTCCAGGACGTCCTCGATCCCTTCGTTCTCTTTGGCGCTTACCATCAGGACCTCGTTGTCCTCCACGCCCAGGATATCCTTCATCTGGTGCGTCACCTCGTCTATCCTCGCCGCCTTAAGGTCTATCTTGTTTATGATGGGTATTATCTTAAGCTCATGTTCCATCGCGAGGTAGAGGTTCGCTATCGTCTGGGCCTCCACACCCTGCACGGCATCCACCAAAAGCAGCGCCCCTTCGCACGCGGCGATAGACTTGGACACCTCGTAAGAAAAATCGACGTGACCGGGCGTGTCTATGAGGTTCAAAAGGTACGTGTTGCCGTCCTTCGCCCTATAGACTATCCTGACGGCGCTGCACTTTATGGTTATACCCCTCTCCCTCTCCAGGTCCATGTCGTCCAGGAGCTGGTCCCTGAAGTCCCTGCTGCTGACGGTATCCGTCAACTGGATGACCCTGTCGGCAAGGGTGGATTTGCCGTGGTCGATATGGGCTATTATGCAGAAGTTCCTTATCCGCGATAGATCGTTCATGGTCCCATTCTGTGTGTATTGCGTTCTTTATTCACATCAAACTGAACGCGTATTTTTTCCCGAACTCGATATATTTGAGCGACATGCTTTTTGAGGGGGTCTCGCTGTATATCCTCAGCTTGGGTTCCGTGCCCGAAAGCCTCAAAAGCAGCCAGCTGCCGTCATCGCATATGAACTTGGTGCCGTCGGCGGCGTTGATCCGCACCACTTTCCTGCCCAGGACCTTATCGAGCGGGTTCTTCTTTATGCCGCTTACCAGCTTTTTCCTCTTCGACCCGTCGAACTTCAGGTCCAGCCTTTCATATACATAGTTGCCGTACTTTTTGTTCATGTCCGCGACTATCCTGCTGAGCGGTTTCTTTTCGGCGATCATAAGCTCCATGATAAGAAGCGCCGAAAGGAAACCGTCCCTTTCCGGGATATAGTTCTTGAAACCTATCCCGCCGGTCTCTTCGCCGCCGATAAGTATGTTCTTTTCGATCATTATCTTGCAGATATACTTGAACCCCACAGGGGTCTCGTACATGGGAAGCCCCCATTCATCGCATATCTTGTTTATCAGTCCCGTGCCGCATACCGTCTGCACGACGCCGCCTTTCATCTTCCTGTTCTTCAATAGATGCAGAAGAAGGAGCGTCATCACCTTATGCCCCGAAAGCACGTTCCCATTCTCGTCCACCACCGCTACGCGGTCGGCGTCGCCGTCGGTCGCTATACCCAGATCGTACCTGCCTTTCTTAACGGCCTGGACAAGCGTCTTGAGGTGCTTCTCGTTCGGCTCGGGGGCCCGCCCCTTGAACCCGGGGTTATCCTCGGTGTTCATGTAATCGATCCTGATGGAAGTGTTCTTCAGTATCTCTCCCAGGTAAGTCCCGCCGGTGCCGTTCATGGAATCCACGATCACCTTCAGTTTAGCTTTTTTGAGTTTCCTCATGTTCGCGTACTTTTTCACCCAATCAAGCTGAACTTTCTCGATGTTCTCGTATACTATCTTTTTCTTCTTCAGCGCTTCATCGAGAGGCATGATCTTCACCGGGGATTTGTGGAGCCTCTTTTCAATGGCGTCGATTATGTCGCTGCCCGCGGACCCGGCGAAATATCCCTTGTATTTAATACCGTTGTACCTTGGCGGATTGTGGCTCGCGGTCACCATGACGCCTCCGGTAAGTTTCCTGTTCTTGATATCGACACAAAGGGCCGGGGTAGTGCATGCTTTGTCGGACAGGAAGACCTTTATCCCGTTCGCGGCAAGGACGCGGGCTATGAGCTCCGCATATTTAGCCGAAAGGAACCTCGTGTCGTACCCGACCATGAGCTTTCTCTTCCTATATATAGGCGTCTTTTTTGACCTCACGAAATCGGCTATCGCCTGCGCGACTATTTCCACGTTCTCGAACGTGAAATCCTCGCTAATGACCGCCCTCCATCCGTCCGTACCAAACTTGATCTTTGACATGCACTCCTCCTTAAAACAGTTAAACGATATGTTAGTGTCATAGTGTCAAAGTTGACTCTGATACTTTGACACTAGCGAGCGTAAGCGAGCGATGACACCTTGACACTCTCTTACGCCATCCTTATCTCCCGTATCGCTTTAGCGTAGTCTTTTTGCCCGAATACCGCGGTACCCGCGACAAGCACGTCGGCCCCGGCCTTTATAGCTTTGGGGGCCGTCTCCACGTTTATGCCGCCGTCCACTTCTATCAGCCCCTTGAACCGCGGCCTTATATCCCTTACCTTCTCCATCATCTCCTCCATGAAAGCCTGGCCCGCAAAGCCGGGTTCGACCGTCATGACCAGCACCATGTCCACCTGTTCCAGTATCCCGTCAAGCGCGGAAACATCGGTGCCGGGCTTTATGGAAACCCCGGCCTTTTTGCCTTTTTCCTTGATTTTTTTCACGCTGCCCATCGGGTCCTTACATGCCTCGACATGAAAAGTGATAAGGTCGCTCCCCGCCTCGGTGAACTCGTCGACGAACTTCACCGGTTCGTCTATCATAAGGTGCACGTCGAAGAACATACGGCTCAGCGGCCTTACCGCCTTGATGATAAGGGGGCCTATGGTTATATTAGGGACGAATACCCCGTCCATGACGTCCACGTGAAGCCAGTCGGCTCCCGCCCGCTCAACGGACTTTATCTCTTCCGCCAATTTGCTGAAATCCGCCGATAAGATGCTCGGCGCCACCAAAACCTTCTTTTCACTCATGGCATTCTCCCTTCAAACCTGCAACCTGAAACCTGCGACCTGCAACCTGACTCACCTCTCGCTCATCATCATGTATACACGGTTGATATCGTCCAGGGTCACCACCCCTATTATCTCGCCCTTCCTTTTGACCGGCATCGCGTGGGTGCCGTATTTCTGCATGAGCTTCTGCACCTGGTCGAGCCGGGTCGAGACGTCCACCGCTGGAAAGTTCCTTCTCATTATGTCCCTGACGATCGCTTCCTTGCCTCTTTCGTGCACCCCGTACACGACCTCCCTGCGGGTGATGAAACCTACCATGTGCCCGTCCTCATCCATCACCGGGTAGTCCTCCTGATGGGTATGGAATATAAGTTCCAGCACTTTCGACAGCTGCGCGTCCGGGCTTATATGGATAAAGTTGCGGGCCAGTATGTCGCGGATCGAATACCTTTTCAGGATCTCCCGCACCTCTACCTGCAGGCCCTCACTCGAAGCGGCCATGTATATGAACGCCGCGATCAGTAAAAGGAATATATGCCCGTACACTATCCCCACGTACGCGAAAAGAAGCGCGAATATGTGGCCCAGACGGACGGCTATCGCCGTGGCCTCCCTGTAGCTAATGCGGTACGACAGTATCGCGCGCAGGACCCTGCCCCCGTCCATGGGGAAAGCGGGTATCATGTTGAACACCGCGAGCACGAGGTTTATCCAGTATATTTGCGCGAGCACGCTGAAATCGCCGGTGAACTTGGCCTGGCCGGTCAGTACCAGGAACGGATATATAAGCTTTTCCTTCCCGATAAGAAAATAGAGCGGGAAATACAGGACCAATAGAACCAGCACGTTAGACAACGGCCCCGCTATGGAGATGACGAGCTCCTGGAGCGGCTTGGTCGGGATCTCCGGCATCTGGGCCACTCCGCCGATCGGCAAAAGCGTTATCCGTTTCACTTTGATACCGAAATACGCGGCTGCCAGGCTGTGGCAGAGCTCATGGACCGTCACGAAAAAGAACACCCCGATTATAAGGACAAGTCCCTTAAGCCCCATGAGCAGGAAGAAAAAAAGCAAAAGCAGGAGAAAGGTGAAGTGAATATCGATATATATCCCGAACACCCTTGTCAGATGAAAAGTGCCCCTCATACCTTGCCAAGCTCCTTCGTTATCCTGCTTTTGTCCCCGGGGGCGATGTTACCTATAACGGCCAGGTTCAGGTACCCGGGCCGGAAAATCCTCTCCGCGACCTTTTTGATATCCCCGGCCGTGACCTGATCCAGCATTTTCACGACGTACTTTACCTCGGGTATCTCCTTATGCACCATAAGCCGGTCCCCCAGCCACACCATCCTGGAAGAGGTGCCCTCCATGGCCAGGAGGAATTGCCCCTTGGCGTACTCCCTCGCCCGTTTCAACTCACCCCGGGTGACGCCTTTGTCCTTCAGCAATCTCAGCTGGTTGAGTACGGCTATGACCGACTTCATCGCGTTACTCGTATCTACCCCCGCGTGCACCACGACGTCGCCGACGTCGCTGTGCCGTTTGTACATCGAAGAGATATCGTAACACAGCCCCCGTTTTTCCCTAAGCTCATCGAAAAGCCTCGATGACATGTTCCCGCCGAGTATCACGTTCATGAGCTTCATCGCGAAGCGCTCGTGAAGGTTCCTGTCAGGGGCGTGAAAACCCATCGCTATATGCGTCTGCTTTGTGTCTCCCCGGTGGAACGTGGTCTTCGGCCCTTTCTGGGATATCTTCGGTGTCTTGAAAGAACGGCTCTTTCCTTTCTTGACGCCGGCGAACTTGCGCGAGGTGGAAATGAAGAATTTTTCCGGGTCGACCTTGCCCGCGGCGACGACCGCTATGTTGCCTGGATAGTAACGCTCTTCCTTGAACTTGATTATATCGTTCCTGCTGAAACCCTTTACCGTGGTCATGCTCCCGGTCAAGGGCCTCCCGAGGGGATCACCCGGCCACATGATCTGGCCCAGAAGCTCCATCACGTGCTCGGCGGGCTGGTCGCGGTACATCTTTATCTCCTCGCATATCACGAATTTTTCCCGCGAGATCTCCGCTTCGTCGAACTTCGGGTTAAGCACCATATCGCCCAGTATCTCCATCCCGAGCTCCATGTATTTGGACGGGACTTTAACCATGTAACAGGTCACCTCGTCCGCCGTGAAACCGTTAAAGGAGCCGCCCACGCCCTCGATCGACTGTTTGAGGTCCATCGCGTCGCGGCTGAGCGTCCCCTTAAAGAGCATGTGTTCGATAAGATGGCTTATTCCGCTCTGCTTCGCGGCTTCATAACGCCCTCCAACGCCTATCCACACCCCCAGGGACACTGACGACATCCCCGGCATGGTAGAGACGACCATTTTCAACCCGTTCTTCGTGCTTTTTTTCTTATACAATTTCCCGTCCTCTGTTTTCTGTTATCTGCCTTCTGTCATCTGTTTTCCAAGCTATCCAGATATCCCTGCAGTATCAACTGCGCCGCGAGCTTATCTATCACTTTTTTCCGCTTGTTCCTTGTCATGTCGGCCGCGAGCATGACGTCCTCGGCTTCTTTGGTGCTAAGGCGTTCGTCCCACAATTCTACCGCAAGACCCGTCTTCTCTTTTAACTTCTCCGCGAAGGCCCTGCAGTCCTTTGCCCTTTCCCCCATCGTCCCGTCCATGTTAACGGGAAGGCCTACCACTATCTTTTCTATGCCGAGCTCTTTTATGACCTCAGTGATGCGTCCTATGGCGACGTCATCGCTTCTTCGCAGGACTTTTCCTTTTCCCTGAGCCAGCGTCAGCGTTGTATCGCTGACAGCTAAACCGATATATTTCGTGCCAACGTCAAGGCCGAGAATTCGTGACATATATCCTTTATTTATAGTGGTTTAGGAGTGGACAGCATCGGCAATGGATTTAGCGAACGATCCTATCCTGGCCACTGCCCTGCTCTTGTCGGGCAGACTTTTCTCAAGCACCTTAATTATCGCGCTTCCGACTATCACCCCGTCGGAGACACCGGCAATATCCCTGGCCTGGGCGGGTCTGGATATGCCGAACCCGACACAGACAGGTTTCGCCGTAACCTTCTTTATCTTCCTGACGTCACTCTTTAACTGCTTCGATAACTGTTCTCTCGCGCCCGTCACGCCGGTAAGCGAAACATAATAAATGAACCCCCTCGAGACCCTGGAGATCTTCCTGAACCTTTCCACGGGCGTGGTGGGAGCGGCGAGAAGTACCAGGTAAAAATCTTCCTTATCCGCAAAACGCTTCATCTGGTCCGACTCCTCCATCGGAAGATCGGGCACGATAATACCGTCGGCTCCGCATTTCTTGGCGTCTTTTATAAAATGTTCTATCCCGTAGTTGAAGACGATATTGTAATACGTCATGAAGACTATCGGGGTGCTCACGCTGCGCCTTAAGTCCTTCACCATGTTCAGCACTTTCCTCACCGTGCAGCCCGCTTTGAGCGAACGCTGTACCGCCCTCTGTATCGTGGGACCGTCGGCGAGGGGGTCCGAAAAAGGTATGCCAAGCTCTATTACATCGGCGCCCGCCTTCGCCAGCGCCGAAACGATCCTTTTCGTGGTCCCTATATCCGGATCGCCCGCCGTTATGTACGGCATGAACGCCTTCTTCTTCTCTTTTTTCAGCCTTTTGAACGTCTCATCAATTCTATTCATCGTCCTCCTCAACCTTACACGTGAGACCTGACTACATGTTCTCCCTGATTATGTCTATATCTTTGTCACCACGCCCCGACAGGCAGAATATGATGATATCCTTCTTCCGTGTTTTTTTGGCAAGCCGCGTAAGGTGGTAAGCGGCGTGCGCCGGTTCCAGCGCCGGGATGATGCCTTCCGTCTCGGAAAGCAGCCTCACGCCTTCGAGCGCTTCCTTGTCGATCACCGATACGTATTCGGCCCTGCCCATTCGTTTGTAATAGGAGTGTTCCGGGCCGACACCGGGATAATCCAGCCCCGCCGACACCGAATGCGCCAGCTTCACCTGCCCGTCGCTGTCCTCGAGCAGGAAGCTTTTGCTCCCGTGCAGGACGCCTACCCTTCCCCGCATCAGGGCGGCGGCGTGGTGTCCGGAGCTCATGCCCAGCCCGGCGGCCTCGACGCCGATGAACTTGACCTTCCTGTCGCCGTAGAACGGGTGAAAAAGACCTATGGCATTACTGCCCCCGCCGACACAGGCTACCAGGTAGTCGGGAAGCCTCTTCTCTTTCTTCAACACCTGCCGTTTCGCTTCTCTTCCCAGTACCGCCTGGAAATCCCTTACCATCATCGGGTAAGGATGCGGACCGACAACGGACCCTATTATGTAATGGGTATCCCTGACGTTAGTGACCCAATCCCTTATCGCCTCGTTGGTGGCGTCTTTCAGGGTGCATGAACCGCTCTCCACAGGAATGACCCTGGCGCCCAGGAGCTTCATCCTGAACACGTTGAGGTTCTGCCTCCTGATGTCCTCGGTACCCATGTAAACGTCGCATGAAAGGCCGAAGAGAGCCGCCACCGTGGCCGTCGCCACGCCGTGCTGGCCGGCGCCGGTCTCGGCTATAAGGCGTTTCTTCCCCATCGCCACGGCGAGGAGCGCCTGGCCGATCGTGTTATTTATCTTATGGGCGCCCGTGTGGAGCAGGTCCTCGCGCTTTATGTATATCCTGCCGCCGCCGAGCTTCTTAGTAAGCTTTTCCGCGAAATAAAGCGGCGTGGGCCTGCCGGCGTATTCCTTAAGATAATAATCGAGCTTCTTCTTGAAAGCGCGGGACGAGCCTATTTTCTTGTAAGCGGCCGTCAGTTCCTTCAACGCGGTCATAAGGGTCTCGGGGACGTATTCCCCGCCGAATATCCCGAAATAACCTCTTTTATCGGGTAGTTTACGCTTTTTTCGCATTTTCTATGAACTCCTTTATTTTATCCTTGTCCTTTTTCCCGGGGGCCTTCTCCACGCCGCTGGAGACATCCACCCCGTACGGGCGGACGGCACTTACCGCCTCGGCCACGTTCTCCGGCGCCAGACCTCCCGCTATAAAGAACGGTTTCCTTATCTTCTCTTTCTCTCTCGCCAGGACTTCCCAGTCGAACCTTTCGCCGCTCCCTCCGGCCACCTCCGGATGATAAGTATCGAACACGAAAAACTCGGCGTCCATGTAATCATCCGGTATGTATGCCCCGACCGGCAGTATATCGTCCCCGACCTTGAACACCTTTATGATCTTCACCCGCGGGTGGTCTTTTTCCTCCAGCGTTTTTTTGAGCTCGCTGCAGTAGGCGGGCTTCTCGCCGCCGTGAAGTTGTACAAGGTCCAGGCCGCATTCCGCGACCGTCCCGGCCACGACGTCTATTTCTTCGTCCTTGAATAGCCCTACAGTGCTTACGCTTTCTCTGTGACGACCGAGACCATCTATAACACCCTTGGCCGTCCCGCTGTCTACCGCGCGGGGAGTCCCTCCGATAAAGATGAAACCCAGAAGATCCGCTCCGCGTTCGCAGGCCTCGACCGCGTCCTCAAGATTAGTGATCCCGCAGATCTTCACCTTTGTCATTTGTGCTTTGTCATTTGTCATTAAAATTTTATTCCCTCATCAATTCCCTGACCTTGTCCCCGATATTCTCCGCCCTCATGAACGTCTCGCCTATCAGGACGGCGTTCACCCCCAGGCTCTTCAGGAACATCACCTGTTCGTAGCTTTCTATGCCGCTCTCCGAGACTATCACCTTCGTCTCGGGTATCAGCCGGATAAGCCGCTGCGTCGTGGATATATCCACGTCAAAATTCGTAAGGTCCCTGTTGTTGATCCCTATGATGGACGCGGGCGAGGCAAGCGCCTTCTCTATATCCTCCTCGTTGTTCACCTCTACCATAACGTCGATACCGAGTTCCTTGGCGATACCATGGTAACGACCAAGCTCATCCTGCGTGAGGATGTGCGCTATCAGGAGTATCGCGTCGGCCCCGTGCGCCCCCGCCTCGTATATCTGGTACTCATCTATTATGAAATCCTTCCTCAGAACGGGCAGCGTCACCCTTTCCTTCACTATGTCCAGGTACTCGAGTTTGCCGTCGAAGAACCGCTCGTCGGTAAGCACGCTTATGGCGCCGGCGCCCGCCGCCTGGTAAGCCAGGGCTATCCTGGCCGGGTCGAACTCCCCGGGACGTATCACTCCCCTGGAAGGAGACCTTCTTTTTATCTCCGCTATGAGATTTATATGGCCTTTGCGGGAAATGTTCCTTTTGAACGCGCTCCTGATGGCCTGGGCTTCCGCCTTCTGTTTGAGCTCGTTCAAAGGGGCTTCCCTGCGGGCCTGTTCGACCTCGCGCTTTTTTTCCTCCACTATTTTTCCCAATATCACTTGTTTTTTCCCTTCCCTTTCGTGATCCTGATCAACTGGTCGAGCTTTCGCATGGCGCTGCCGGAATCGATCGACCGCGCCGCCAGCCTCACGCCTTCTTTAAAGCCGCGCGCCTTACCCGCGGCAACAAGGGCGACAGCCGAATTCATCAGCACGACATCCCGTTTCGCCCCTTTCCTGCCGGAAAGGACCCCGCGGACCATAGCGGCGTTCCCCCTGACCGTGCCTCCCTTTATGGCCTTCAGTGAGGCCTTTTTCACACCGAACGTCGCGGGAGAGACGTTGTAGGTAGTGACCCTTCCTCCCTTGAGCTCGCTGATCCTGGTCTTGCCGACCACCGAGACCTCATCAAGCGGGCCGTCGCCGTGCACCACGAACGCGCGTCTGGATCCCAGTCTTTTGAGGACCCTGGCCAGTATTTCCGTCAGTCCCGGGTCATATACGCCCAGCACCTGGTACTTAGCCGACGCCGGGTTGCACAAGGGGCCCAGGATATTGAATATCGTCCTTATGCCTATCTCCCTGCGCGGACCGATGGCGTAACGCATCGCCCCGTGATAAAGCGGCGCGAAAAGGAACCCTATCCCTACTTTGTTGACGCATCTCTCGGTCGCTTTCACGGGCGTATCAAGTTTCACGCCGAGCTCCTCAAGCACGTCGGCGCTCCCGCAATGGCTGGAGACGCCCCTGTTGCCGTGCTTTGCCACCTTGACCCCGCAGCCGGCCACGACAAAAGCCGCGGTCGTGGAAACGTTGAAAACCTTCGTCCCGGTACCGCCCGTCCCGCAGGTATCAAGAACGGAGGCCGACCTGCCGGATACCTTTATCTTCGCGGCCTTTTCACGCATGACCTTCGCGGCACCCGTTATCTCGTCCACCGTCTCCCCCTTCATACGCAGGGCGGTTATGAAAGCCCCTATCTGAGAAGGGGCGGCTTTTCCGCCCATTATCTCGTTAAAAACGGAACGGGTCTCGTTCTCGGTAAGGTCTTCAAACCCGACTACTTTACTGATCGCTTTCTTTATTTTCATGTTCCCCCGTCAATTTATCCCAATAAAGTTCCTGAGAAGGTTCATTCCTTCTTCCGTCAGTATGGACTCGGGATGGAACTGCACGCCCCATACGGGCCTGTTCACATGCTTCACTCCCATTATCTCTTCCTCGTCTTCCGTCCATGCCACCATCTTCAGCGGCTCCTTCAGCGATCCCGGCTCGATGATAAGCGAATGGTACCTCGTGGCCGTGAACGGTGACGGGACTCCCTTGAAAATACCTTCGCCGGTATGCGCCACCGGGCTCACCTTGCCGTGCATTATCCTTGACCCCCTTACGACCTTTGCCCCGTAAACTTCCGCTATACACTGGTGGCCCAGGCAAACACCGAGTATAGGCACCCTGTCGGCGAAGACCCGTATCACTTCTTTCGATATGCCGGCATCACCGGGCCTGCCGGGACCCGGCGATATGACTATTCTTTCAGGCGAAAGCTTCTCTATCTCTTTTAGGGTGATCTTGTCGTTGCGGTAGACCTCTAACCTTTCGCCAAGCTCTCCCAGATACTGGACGAGGTTATACGTGAACGAATCGTAGTTGTCGATCACAAGTATCATCCGAGACCTTCCTCGGCGAACTCTATCGCTTTTATCATGGCCATCGCCTTGTTCATGGTCTCCTGGTACTCCCTTACGGGGTCGGAATCGAGAACTATTCCGGCGCCCGCCTGGATGTACGCCGTGTCGCCGCACATGACTATAGTCCTTATCGTTATGCACAGGTCGATGTTCCTGGAAAAACTGAAATACCCGACGCTGCCGGCGTAAGGGCCCCGTCTTATGTTCTCCAGCTCGTCGATTATTTCCATCGCCCTGACCTTCGGGGCGCCCGTCACGGTACCGGCCGGGAACGTCGCCCTTACCAGGTCGAAAACGTCCTTATCTTCTCTCAGTTTGCCCACGACATCGCTCACTATGTGCATGACGTGCGAATACCTCTCGATCCTCATGACCTCCCGCGGCTTTACGCTTGAATATTCGCACACCCTGCCGATGTCGTTCCGGCCCAGGTCGAGGAGCATTATATGCTCGGCCCTTTCCTTCGGGTCGGCCAGAAGCTCTTTCTCGAGCCGCAGGTCTTCTTCCTCGTCCTCGCCGCGCGGGCGCGTGCCCGCTATAGGCCTTACCTCGACAAGCCCGTCCTCGCACCTGACAAGTATCTCGGGGGACGACCCGATCAGCCGGTACTCGCCGAGCTTCAGGTAGAACATGTAAGGCGACGGGTTGATGGACCTGAGAGCCCTGTATATCGAGAAAGCGTCCGCTTTCGTCCGCCTTTTCAGCCTCTGCGAAAGGACGGTCTGGATAATATCGCCCGCCCGTATATATTCTTTCGCGGCCTCTACTATCTTGCCGAACCCTTTCTCCGTGAAATTGGATTCGATCTCCGTTGACTTCGCGTTAGGCGGCGTTTCCCCGCCGCCCGCTTCCTTCCTTTGCAGCTTATCGATTATATTATCTATTTTCGCGCAGGCCTTGTCGTAAGCCTCTCGCGGGTCGTCTTTCTCCACGAGGGAATTCGAGACGACTTTTATCTTATGGTCGACATGGTCGAAAATAAGGATAGTGTCCGTGAACATGAACTGCATGTCGGGTATATCGAAATCGTCGCGGTTCTCATCCGGTATATCCTCGATGAACCGGACCATGTCATAGCCCATGTAACCGACCAGCCCCCCGCAGAACCTCGGCAGCCCTTTTACGCTGACGTAACGGAACCTGTCCATGAACTTCTTGATCTCGCCTATGGGGTCTTCCCCGGCCTTGTAGGAATCCACTTTATCGCCGCGCCTCACGCTGATATTGTTCCCCTTGCTCTCGAACACGACGGCCGGTTTGCTGCCGAGGAAAGAATAACGGGCCATGTTCTCGCCCCCCTCGACGGACTCGAGCAGATAGCTGAAGTTCCCCTCGTCTATCTTCATGAAGGCCGAAAGCGGCGTCTCGAAGTCCGCGAGAAGCTCCCTGTAGACCGGGATCACGTTACCCTTCTTCGCAAGCTCTATGAATTTTTCCTTATCCGGATAATACATCCCTCTTCCCTTTTTCCTTGTTACTTTTTCCTTTTTCCTTGTTACTTTTTACTTGTCACTTTTTTTATATACGTCTTTCGGGTCGAATACCCGTTCCTCTTCGATAACGAACTCTCCGCTTTTGCCCATCTTCCTGAAATAACAGCTGAAGTATCCCTCGTGACAGGCCGCGCGCTCCTGCTTGACCCTGAAAAGAACGGAATTGTCGGCGCAGTCTATGAACACTTCCTTCACTGTCTGAACGCATCCGGAAGTCTCCCCCTTCAGCATGACGCGCCCCTTCGAGCGGCGGAAGACGTATATCTTCCCTTCGGCAAGCGTCTTCTCCAGAGCCTCCCTGTCCATGTAACATAAGGTAAGCACGCGAGAAGAATCCGCGTCCTGTATGACAGCGGGCACCAATCCCTTTTCGTCAAAATTGAGCGTATCCACGAACGACATATCTTACTCCCTTATTGTTACACCCTTCTTCTTCAAGTATCTTTTTACTTCCGCGATCGTGAACTCTTTGAAATGGAAAACAGACGCGGCCAGGGCCGCATCCGCCTTACCGTCGGTGAGCGCCTCTAAAAAATGCTCCAGCGTCCCGCACCCGCCCGAAGCTATAACGGGTATACGCACCGCCTCGCTTACCGCCCGCGTGAGTTCCACGTCGTATCCGTCTTTCGTGCCGTCGCGGTCCATGCTCGTAAGCAGGATCTCGCCGGCGCCCAGGCTCTCGGCCTTCCGGGCCCACTCCAGGGCGTCTATCCCGGTCGCGTCGCGGCCGCCCCTGACGTAGACCTCCCAGCTGCCGCCGGCCCTTCTTTTGGCGTCTATCGCGACCACTATGCACTGCGAACCGAACCTCGTGCTCGCTTCGCTTATGAGATCCGGCCTTTCCACGGCGGAGGTGTTGATAGAGACCTTGTCACAGCCCGCATTCAGGAGCTGGCGTATATCCTCGTTGGAGGATATGCCTCCTCCCACCGTGAACGGCATGAACACCTGCTCCGCCACCCTGGCCACGACGTCCACCATCGTCTTCCTTTTCTCGTGGCTCGCCGTGATGTCCAGGAACACCAGCTCGTCGGCGCCTTCGTCGTTGTACACCTTGGCGTTCTCGACGGGGTCGCCGGCGTCGCGGAGGTTCACGAAATTGACCCCCTTGACGACACGGCCGTCCTTGACGTCAAGACACGGTATTATCCGCTTTGCCAGCATCTATCGCCTCCTTGAGATCGATCGTGCCCTCGTAAAGCGCGCGGCCTATTATGACGCCCGTAAGGCCCTTGTCCTCCAGCCTTTTCAGCTGGCGGATGTGGTCCAGCGTCTTTATCCCGCCCGCGGCGACAAGCTTGATCTTGACCTCGTCCAGGATCCTCTCTATATTCTCCACGGCTGGCCCCGTAAGCATGCCGTCCCTCTCGATATCCGTGTAGATTATCTCCTTGGCGCCGAACTTCACGAACCTGCTCAGTATATGAAAAAAATCATGGTGCGCGGCCTCTTCCCAGCCCTGCACGCGGGGGATGAAATCCTTGGCGTCAACGCTGAGTATGACCCTCTCCCGGAAATTCTGGACGCAGTCCCTCGCGAAATCTATTTCCTGGAAAGCCTTGGACCCCACTATGACCCTCCACGCGCCGTGATCAAGGGCGTCCTTTATGTCTATCTCCCTGCGGTATCCTCCGCCCACTTCGACCGGTATGTTGACCGCTTTTGTTATTTCCCTTAGAACGGAGACGTTCACGGGCTTGCCCTCTTTCGCCCCGTCAAGGTCCACCACATGCAGTATTTCCGCGCCGGCGCTCTCCCATCGCCTGGCGGCATCGACCGGTTCTATGTCATACTTAAGTTCCCGGTCGAACCTTCCCTGTTCGAGCCTGACGGTCTTTCCGTTGATTATATCCACAGCCGGTATCACTTTCATATCTTTACACTACTCCTTTTACCGTTACGGTTCAAAGTTCCGTGAAATTCCGCAAAAGCTTTATGCCGTTCTCCTGCGACCTCTCCGGGTGGAACTGTACGGCATAGATGTCGTCTTTCCAGAGCGCCGACGTGTAAGGGACGCCGTATTCGGTCCGGCCCGCCGTGCACTCGTCCTCCTCCGATATACAGTAGTACGAGTGAACGAAATAAAAATAACTTTCGTCCCCGATGCCCCTGAAGATCGGACAGTCATCCCTCATAAGCTTGACCGTATTCCACCCTATCTGAGGCACCTTGAACTTCGGGGTGGCGGGAAAAAGCTTCACTTCTCCGTCGATCAGGCCGAAACATTCGCATCCGCCGCTCTCCGCGCTCCGCTCGAAAAGGAGCTGAAGACCCAGACAGATGCCCAGAAAAGGTTTTCCCTTGTCTATGCCCTCCATGATCGGCTCAATGAGCCCCCTTTTTTCGAGGCCTTCCATCGCGTCCCTGGACGAACCGACCCCGGGAAGGACTAGTTTTTCCGCCTTCTCCAGGGACGCCGTGTCCTCGCAAACCTCGACGTCCTGCCCCAGATAACGGAAAGCGTTGTACACGCTGCGCAGGTTCCCCGAACCGTAATCGATAATTCCGATCATAATAGTTATGAGTTATGAGTTTTTAGTTTTTAGCTACTTTAGTGATCGCTTTAAACCGCTTAACATTTTCGATATTTCAACCAACGTATCTTTAAAGTCATTAAATTTAGACTCACATATATATTGTTGATTAAAAGAAACCTCAAGAATCGCTGCACACTCAAAAACAGAACCTCTTGCTATGTCGAGAAAACGTTTAAATTCTTTACTTGCTCTTGACGATCCCTCAGCGATGTTTAGCAAAATAGACACAGCGGCTCTTCTCAACTGCTGCGTCAGGCCAAACAATTCCTCTTTTGGAAAATCCCTGGTTAGCAAATAAATATTATCTACTAAATCGCTTGTTTTCCTATATATGTCTAATTTTTCAAAAGTGAACTTCATTTCCCAACCCAAAACTAACAGCTAACAACCAAGAACTAATAACTAATAACTAACAACTACAATATCCCCTTGCTCGAAGGCACTTCACCCGTCCTGCGCGGGTCGAGACGCGTAGCCCTGTCCAAAGCCACGCCAAGCGCCTTGAAGACCGCCTCCAGAAAGTGGTGCATGTCCCCTTCGCCCGCTATTTCGATGTGAAGGTTCATGCGTATGTTCTTGGCGAAACTCTCAAGAAGGTCCTTCGCCAGGTCTATCGAATACCCTTCCTTGGCTTCCACCGATATCGGATAACCGGTCGAGGTCTTCTCGCTGAAACTGAAAGCGTCCCTGTTAGAGACATCCACAAGGACCTTCGCGCTGGCCATGTCCATCGGCACCTCGGCCGAGGCCATACGGGTTATGCCTTTGCAATCGCCCAGCGCTTTCTTGAACGCCTCTCCCAGGGCTATGCCGATATCCTCGTTCAGGTGATGCCTGTCCACGTGTGTATCGCCTTCCGCCTTTATCTTGATATCAAAATACCCGTGATAGGTAAAAAGCGTCAGCATGTGGTCGAGGAAACCGATCGAGGTCGAAATGTCACTCTGGCCCGTACCATCGATGTTCAGCAAAGGTATCTCGATCCGGGTCTCCTTGGACTTCCTTTCATAACTCGTTTTTCTTGCCGCTGTTTGCTTTTTCTCAAAAATAGCCATACCGCCTCCATGTCAACCTGTTACCTGTTACCTGAACTATTCACATCTTACTTTAACGGAATCCCAGTGGTGTTCCATCTTCTCCAGTCCCGCCATCTCTTTCACCCACTCGGCCGAATTGCAAAGCGCCTTGCGGGAATAAGAAATGACATGCGAGCTTTTGAAAAAATCCCTCAAATTCAGACCCGATGAATAACGCGCCGTCCCTCCTGTCGGCAGCACGTGGCTCGGCCCCGCGATATAATCGCCTATCGCCACCGGCGTGTACTGGCCGAGGAATATCGCCCCGGCATTCGTTATGTGCTTCAGCACCCTGTTCGGCGACTTCACCATGAGCTGCAGGTGTTCCGGGGCTATCATGTTCGATACCCTCGCCGCCTCCTCGAGGTTCTTCACCTTGATGATATAACCCTTGATGTCCGGGTCCCTGTAAAGGGCGTCGAACACTTTTTTAGAGGGCGTTACCAGCACCGACAGGCCCTTGTGGTGTTCCGCCTGCGCCATCAGGTCCCTCTTGAGGTAATCAAGGTTCGCATGATGGTTGGCGATAACAAGCACCTCGCTCGGCCCCGCCAGCATGTCTATGTCGCAGTACCCGAAGACCTGCCGTTTCGCCTCGGTAACATACTCGTTGCCGGGACCGACTATCTTGTCCACCTTCGGTATGGTCTTCGTCCCGAACGCGAGGGCGGCTACCGCCTGGGCGCCGCCTACTTTGTATATCTCGTCGACCTTCAGGAGGTTAGCCACGACCAGTATATGCGGATCTATACTCTGGTACTTGTTGGGCGGAGAGACCATGACGATCTTTTTCACCCCCGCGATCCTGGCGGGCAGGACGGTCATGTACACGCTGGAAGCCAGCGGGGCCGTCCCGCTGGGGACGTACACTCCCACTTTCTCTATCGGCTCGAACTTCTCCCCGAGCAATATGCCCGACTCATGCCTGATAGACCAGGACTTCGGTATCTGGTTCTTGTAGAACTTGTTGATGTTCCTGATTATCTCCTTCAGCGTGTTGACCATCTGGGGGCTCATGTCCTGGTACGCCCCGCTTATCTCGGCTTCGGTCACCCGCAGGTCCTTCCTCTTCATGTTCACCCTGTCGAACCTGCCGGTATACCGTATAACGGCGTTGTCCCCTTCTTCCCGGACCTTCCCGATTATCGTGGCTACTTTCTTCTGCAGGCGTGCCCCGCCCTGTCCCCTGCGGTCCACCATGTTCTCGAACACCCTGCTGCCGACTATCAAACGTTTCATATCATCCCTTTCTTGCGATCACGTCTTTCGCCTGTTGAATGGCCTTCTCAAGGCCCCGGGGGTTCTTTCCTCCGGCCTGGGCGAACGTCTCTTTTCCGCCCCCGCCGCCTCCGATGTTGCCGGCGATGCCGTTCAGTATCTCCCGGGCGTCCAGCCCCTTATCCACCAGATCCGCCGTAACGGCACAAATGAGGAACGCTTTGTCCCCGCTCGTCCCGCCGAGCAGTATGACGCCGGAATCCACCTTTTTCTCGAGATAGGCCGCGGCCCTGCGCAAGAGCTGCATATCCATACCTTCCAGTACGCGGGCGACGAGTTTGACTCCCCCCGCCGTCTCCGGCTCGGCAAGGACCTTATCGAGTCCTGCCTTGACCTCGTCAAAAGCGCCGGCCGCCCGTTCTTTCTGTTCTTTTTTAGCGGCCTTCTGCAGCCTTTCGCATTCGTTCCGAAGCGCAGGTTTTATTTTCTCGTCAAAATCGCGTATCGCGCCGCTGTCCATTTTTCTGTCGCCGGACAGGATGTCACCGATAAGTTTTTGGACATCCTCGCTTATGCCGGGGCCGGCATCCCCGGCCAGGTGCCTGCACTCAGCTATTTTTTCATCAAGCGTTTTCCGCAACCACCCGACGGCGTTATCCCCGGTAAGGGCCTCTATGCGCCTTATGCCGCTGGCAACGGAACTTTCGGCCACTATCTTCATGATCTTTATCTCGCCGGTATTATCCACGTGCGTGCCGCCGCAAAGTTCTTTCGATTCATCTCCTACGCTTACTACACGCACCGTGTCGCCGTATTTCTCGCCGAAGAATGAAAGCGCCCCCTCTTCCCTGGCCTCTTCTATTCTTTTTACTTCCTTGCAAACAGGGATACTTTCTTCTATCCAGCCGTTCACCAGGTCCTCGACCTTCCTCAGTTCCCTGTCGGACAGCTTCTTCATGTGAGTAAAGTCGAAGCGGAGATGTTTTTCATCGACCAAAGACCCCGATTGCTTCACGTGGTCGCCCAGAACCCGCCTTAGGGCCGCCTGGAGAAGATGCGTAGCCGTGTGGTTCAATGCTGTCTTTTGCTTTTTATCCGCATCCAGACTGAGCACTACTTCGTCGCCCCTGGCGAGAGTGCCTTTCTTTATAAAGGCCACCAACACTTTGCGCCCGCCCGCATCAAAGGTGTTCAAGACCCTCGCTTCAACGCCCTCTTTTTCTATATGGCCGGTATCGCCTACCTGCCCGCCGGCCTCGGCGTAGAACCTCGTGCTCTGGGGAGAGGTCACGATCTCGGCCCTTTGCCCTTTTTCCGCCTTCTCGGCGGGGTCGTCCCCTATAAGTATGAATTCCACTTTCGTTTTGAGCGGAAGTTCGTCCGATCCGGGAGGCACGGGCACGCCGGAAAACTTATCGGGCTTGAATATGAAATCCTCGACCAGATCGCTTCCCCTGCGGGACTGCTCTTTCCTTTCTTCCATAAAGCGTTCAAACCCCTCCAGGTCCAGGGGCACATCCGCTTCTTCCTCTATTACATCAACAGGCAGACCGTACGTATCCACCAGCTTGAAGATCTCCTCCCCCTTGAGCACCTTCGGCCTCTTCGTGAGCATCTCGTTCAGTATAGGCAGCGCCGCCTCGAGCGTGTCATTGAACCTTCTTTCCTCTTCCTCGACGATAGCGCTGATATGTTCTCTTTTCTCTTCCAGTTCGGGATACGCGTCCTTCATCGCCCTTACCACGGCCGGGACGATGTTGTACAGGAACGCCCCCTTTCTTCCGCTTTTCAGGTAGGCGCGCCGTATCAGTTTTCTCACCACGTAGCCGCGCTTCTCGTTGGACGGGGAAACACCGTCCGCGACAGCGAACGTTACCGCCCTTATGTGGTCGGCTATGAGGTGCAGATCTTCCCGGGACGCCTCCTTCTTGCCAATGTGCTTTTTTATCTCGCCGATCATCGGGGCAAAAAGATCCGTATCAAAGTTGGTACGCACTCCCTGCATTACCGACGCCATGCGCTCAAGGCCCATTCCGGTATCGATATTCTTGCTCGGGAGCGGGTCGAGCGAGCCGTCGGGCTTTCTCTCGAACTGCGTGAACACGAGGTTCCACACCTCGACGAACCTGCCGCAATCGCACGCGGGTCCGCATTCCTTCTTACCGCACCCGGCATCTTCTCCCCAGTCATAGAATATCTCCGAGCACGGGCCGCAGGGGCCGTTCGGGCCCTGTGTCGGCGCGTCCGCCGGCCAGAAATTATCGTGTTCCCCGAGCTTGACTATTTTTTCCGCGGGCACGCCTACATCGTTAAGCCATATCCCGTAAGCTTCGTCATCGCCTTCATAAACAGACACCCACAGGCGCTTTTCCGGGAGGCCCATCACCTTTGTCATGAACTCCCAGCCCCAGCTTATAGCTTCCTTCTTAAAATAGTCCCCGAAGGAAAAGTTGCCCAGCATCTCGAAAAAGGTATGGTGCCTGGGCGTCTTTCCCACGTTCTCCAGGTCACCGGTGCGCAGGCATTTCTGGCAGGAAGCGGCCCTCGTGAAAGTTATGTTCCTGCCCATGAACTGTTCCTTGAACTGGTTCATGCCCGCCCCGGTGAAAAGAAGCGTGGGGTCGTCCCTCGGGACAAGAAGATCGCTGGGCACTACCGTATGGCCCTTGTCCCTGAAGAATTCAAGGTATTTCCGCCTTATCTCTCCCGCTGTCATCCCCATATCATCGATCGCTGCTCGCTTGGGGCGTCAGCCCGCGGCAGTGAGGACCTTTCTGACGTCTTTTTCTATCCTGTCCAGGAGTTTCGGGTTCTCTTTAAGGTATATCCGGGCGTTCTCCTTCCCCTGGCCTATCTTCTCATCGCCGTACGAAAGCCACGTTCCCGTCTTCGTGATCACGCCCACTTCTTCCCCGATATCTATGACGCTCGATGAACGGGATATGCCTTCGTCGAACATGATATCGAACTCCGCCTGCTTGAACGGCGGGGCGAGCTTGTTCTTCACGACCTTGCCCCTGACGCGGCTTCCCATTACCTGGTCGCCTTTCTTGAGAGAAGCTATCCTCCTCAGGTCTATCCTGACCGACGCGTAGAACTTAAGCGCCCTGCCGCCGGTGGTCGTCTCGGGGTTCCCGAACATCACGCCTATCTTCATCCTGATCTGGTTGATAAAGATGACGCAAGTTCTTGACTTGCTTATGGCCCCGGTCAGTTTCCTGAGAGCCTGGCTCATGAGCCGGGCCTGGAGGCCGACGTGCGAATCGCCCATATCTCCCTCTATCTCTTTCCTCGGCGTAAGGGCGGCCACCGAGTCGATGACTATCACGTCCACGGCGTTACTGCGTACCAGCGTCTCCGCGATCTCCAGCGCCTGTTCGCCGTTGTCCGGCTGCGAGACCAGGAGCTCATCGAGATTTACGCCTATCTTTTTCGCGTAGGTCGGGTCGAACGCGTGCTCGGCGTCGATAAAAGCCGCTACCCCTCCCTTTTTCTGCGCGTTGGCCAGGACGTTCAGCGTGAGCGTGGTCTTCCCGCTGGATTCAGGGCCGAATATCTCGACCACCCTGCCCCTGGGGACGCCGCCGACGCCGAGCGCCATGTCCAGGGCGATAGACCCGGTGGATATGCCTTCCACCTGGGCGTGGTACCCCTTTCCCATCTTCATTATCGCGCCGTCGCCGAAGTCTTTCTGTATCTTGCTGAGCGCCAGTTCGAGCGATTTGTCTTTCCCGGCGCCTTTTGACACCGCCTTTTCGTTCTCAGATCTTGTTTTCGCTTTCTTTGCCATGGTGACCTCCGGATATTTATTTAGGATGGATACAATTAGCACCTAAAACATTTCTATATAAACAGCACTATTATAATAGCAGTTCGGTTTTTGTAAAGGCATTTCTTACGAGTATAGAAAATCAAGTGTCAAGCAACAAGTATCAGGTAACCGGTTTCCAGACAACTCTGGTCACTGGTTACTGGTTCCTCAATACTCCACCCTCGATACTCCTCCCTTGATACTCTACACTCAATACTCGATACTCTACTATTAGACACATTTTGGGGAAGGATTCTTTCAGGTTTTTTTCCGGGACGGCCTATCCGGAAAGCTCTGCCGTGGATAGATACGTGTAGACAGCGCCTTTCGGTGAAAGGTCGGACCTGAAAAGCACTATCCTGGATATATGGCTGACCGCGGGCCTGACGTCCACGGACCCGGCCAGTTCCCGGAGCTTGCCCTTGTTCTTTGAAGTCCTTATCCTGCCCAGCGTGAGATGGGCGCTGAAGGGGCGGTCTTCTTTTTCGAACCCTTCTTCGGCCATAGCTTCTTCCACCTGCGCAGCAAGGTCCCCGACCGTATCGGCGCCTTTACCCGCACCTACCCATAAGACCTTGGCATAGCTCCACTTGGGGAATACCCCGATACCGTCGAGCGCCATGTCGAAAGGCGGCACCGCGAACGCTATTTCCTTCAACCTTTCGGTTATGCGGGGGATCTGCTCTTCGGTAATATTACCGAGGAACTTGAGGGTAAGATGTATCGACCCGGGCTTGACCCATTTGACGTCGGCGCCCGCTTCTTTCAGTATCGCTTCTATACGCTCAAGCTCTTCCAGGACTTCATCCGAAAGCTCAAGCGCTATAAAACTCCGTATCTTCTGGTCAGACATTTTCCGCCTTTTCAACCCCCAACCTTATTTACACACCCGATGTATACACATCGGGTGTGTAAATAAGGTCCGCTATGCGTTGTCTTCCATAAGTTTCAGAACCGCTTCCGCGAACTTTTCTTTCAGAGTACGGCGGTCGCCTTTGAACAGGACCTTCCTGGTCCTGCACTTTTTCTTTGAACAAAACGCTATATACGCCAGGCCGACGGGTTTATTTTTGGTCCCCCCTGTCGGGCCGGCTATGCCCGTTATCGAGGCCGCGAGATCGGCGGAGAAGACCCACTTCGCACCTTCCGCCATCGCTTTGGCTACCTCCCGGCTGACCGCGCCGTATTTCTTAATAGTACCGGGCGGAACGCCCAGCTCGGATATCTTCGCCTCGTTGGAGTAGGCTATTATCCCGCCGGCGAAATAACCGGAACTGCCCGGGACATCGGTGACACGGTCTGAAACAAGGCCTCCCGTGCAGGATTCCGCCAAAGCCAGGGTCTTCTTCTTGCGTCTCAGGATAGTCCCTATTCTTTCCTCGATCATGAAAGGTATTATAGCGTAAAAAATAGAGGTTTTGAAGTATCTTGTAAGATTACGCGCAGGCATGTATGCGTCTTTCAACATCCGCGTACACGCTGAAAGGTTCATCGACCGGAAGCACCCTGGCCCCGGGGAGAAGCTCGATAACGATAGTGGTCCTGCACTTCCCTTTGTCGTCCCAGCAAAGCTCCGCTACGTCCCTGTATTTATCAACGTTGTCTATCAACGCGTAACGGTTCCTGAGTTTCATCCGCATTCTTTCCTTGCCGTATTCTCCCGTCCTGGCAAGCGCCTGAGTGGTGGCAAACCGGATGATCTTGAGCAGCGGATAATAATACTTCTCTGCCGTGAACCCGTCTTTTTCCTTTATCACCGCGATGGTCGAGGCGCCTTCGAACCCGCTGAAAAATTCACGTTTATTGTCCTCGTTCGTGATCAATATGATGTTTTCCATGTCCACGCTGCCGTCCCCGTTCTTTATGTTGCCCTCAAGGTTGCCGCAAATATCCCCGGCATCCCCGTAACAGATCTCCACGCCTTTCACTTCCTCCGCGCGTCTCTTGAGGGCGCGCATTATCTTTTCCATCTTTCTCCTGGCCTTCCCGGTAAAGAGGCCCATATCGACGGCAAGGACGACTTTCTTTAGCTTTTCTTCGCTTTCCGTTTGCTCTGCTCCTCTTGCGCCTTCATTCGCGCGGTAACCAAGGATCCTCAAGTAGTTGAAAAGTTCGGGGACGGTCCACTCCACGCTGCCCGTGACCCTTTCCTCCGGCAACCGTTCCAGCCTTGTCTCGACCGCCGGCAGAACGGCGGTATCGGCAGCTGCCGCCTTATCCGGAGCCGAAGGACCGGCAGGACAGGCCTTGATCCCTTTCTTGTAATGATAAAATATCTCGACCTTTTCCCTGAGTATGCCCTTGATATCTTCTTCCGTCCACCCGTTCCTTTCCGCGTCTGCCGCCATGCCGCATAATGAAATGTAATAATATACGGAATGAGATGTGCTTTCCGTCATTATCCTGTTATTGTCCACGTACATCTTCAGCCTTCGATTGTCCCCATGACACAAAACATCCCTTGTAAGGACATAATCCCTATAGACGCATTCCACTTCATCATCCAGCTCTTCAGGTTCCTCTTTGAACTCGTCTGAATGGCTGATCTCGTGATTCAATCTTTCGCACAACGGCCATAAGAAGGAATACTTTGGAAATACCATTGCCCTGTCCAGTCCGTCAAGGAGCCTTCTCGGCTCCATCAGTGTATTGAAGTACAAAGGAACGCCTTTTTTTAACGCAATATTACTGAACGATGCCCTTTCCATGGACAAGTCTTCTTCGCTACAAAGATTATCATAAGAGAGCACCGTTGCCGATATAAAGCCTGCATTAAAAACAAGTATATTCGGATCGTTTTCCTCCTTGCCTTCGTATAAACAGGCATCCTGCGGAAGGTTCTCAGCGACCCTTATCACCAGGCCGTTATGCCTCTCCAGGCCATGATCCAATGCCAATGCTAATCCAGGCGAGTACCCTTGGGTGAACAGTGCCAGCAGATCCAGGGATTCAGCTATACCAAATCTCAGAAGCCCTGCCATTTCTCCGGCACCGCCCCTAATCTTCAGGAACGCGGAATAACCCTCAACATAAAACCTCTCTTTCTCGGCATCGTTATAATCGAGATACACACCGTCAAACATGGGCAGCATCTTGAGGTCTTTATAAGGTTTAGTCCTTTCCGATCGCATGAAGTTGAACCCTTTGGCTCCGGGGATCTCCCCTGCCTCAGGTGTATCCTCCGGGGCCTTTTCCGCCCCAGCTTCGGGCTGGTCGGAGACCACCGCGAGAACTTTATCAACGACCTCACATGCTTCCTGCCACGAGGCTTCCTTGAACTGACAAAAAATCGCTTTAGACTTATCAATAGCCTCCACCTTTTCGGGCTTTTCTATCTTAAGCTGCTCAATGCTGCTGGTCATGTTGATATAGAATTGCCTATTGTCTTCCTCTTCTCCATATTGCGGCCAGGCTATCCATGTCCACCACTCCCGCCAAAATCCTGTCCCTTCTTCGATCACAGGTATATAAGCATGATGCTCCTTAAAAGATGTGGTTAAGAATTCGCGAAAACTGAACTTTTCCACACTTGTTTCTTGCAATTTCTGTCCGGGAGCTTTAACTTGAACGATTGCTTCATACTTTTTCTCGGGATCTTCGACAAGTGTTCTGTAAATCTCCTTAAATGGTTTCACTTCATCCTGGAGCTTTTCCTCCCCGTTTTCTACTTTTACATAAGAATTTATTTTTTTGTGAAAACACTCATGGGCGATATACCTTTTCAAAAACTCTGTATCCCCTTTTTTAAGACCGCTATAGAACAATAAGACATTCCCGACCGTATGGTATACACGGTTCATCTCTGCTATCGCCTCCGCTTCCGGCATCTCATCAAGCTGACTGTATAAAGACGGATCTTGTGCCCTCAGATTCGCAAGTAACCTTTTATACGAATCAGACCCGAGTTCTATATCATGCTCATTGACGGTGCCGGCCATAGCTTTAAGAGGATGCCCTGCTGCTCTCATTATGCTGTCAGGAACAATATACATCCCATCCGCAACCTCTATCCCAAAAGGACCTGACGGGCAAGTCGGAACTTTTGTCATGCCGCTTTCTGTGTCCGGGGTAACCTTCTTTTTTGCCGGTTTTTCATACGCCGCCATGAAAGAAGTTTCTATCCCGGAGACCGTTTGCGGGAGTTCCACCCTTTCCAGGCCTTCAAATTCTTCAGTGCCGTCGCTTCCGATCAGCACGAACTTGCTGCCTTCTTTGAGCTCTGAAAGCTTGGCCTTCAGCTTTTCTCTGGCCTCTCCGCTGCCATCCCCTGCCTTGAACGAACGCCAGTCCACGCATATCAGGTCGTAATAACCGAATTCTTCGTCCAGGAACTCACCTTCCGCAAAGGCCACATTCCCGAGACCGATCGTCTTGCCGAGACCGGCAATACACCTTTTCCCCTCTCTTAAAAGCTCCTCGTCACTTTCAGCGACTACGACGGATTCCGCATCAGTACTGGCGAATTGTGAAAAGACAGCCGCTCCTTCTGCGTTCCTGTCACCAAAAATCAACGCGTTCTTGCCCAGTTGTGTCAGGAAGAGCTCCGCTATCGCGTTGAACTGCGGCACGGAGGTTCCACTCCCGTGATACTCTTCGATAAAGAGCACGGCGCTCTCCCCTGTCACGGGAATAACGCGTTTCAGAATACCGCAGATGAATCCCGGCAGGCGTGCCTTTGCGAACAACCGGCCCAAGACCCTGTACAACGCGGGATGTTTTTCCTTGAACGCCCGCGACTTGCGCGCGTGGTATAACTGGCGGGCAATGCCGTGCACGAGCCAGGCAAGGACCACAACAGGAAGCGCGAGGATCCCTATCAGGGCCAGGCTTCTCAAGGTCGGGCCTTTGCTTTCGCCTGTTTTCTCGCCGGCTGAAGAGCCCGGCTCCGGTTCCGTTTCCTTCCCTCTCAGCGTGAACCTGGCGCGCGTGCCTTCTTGAATCCTGATCGGGGTTCCCTTGTCCTCTACAAATTCCTCTTTACCCGGATCATACACAAACCTCCGGCCCGTTCCTCTATCACCCGTTTCATATACTATTTCACCGGCTTCGGCAAAACTGGAACCAACCGTGTACCTGAACCCGCGCCCCTGGCCGGAGGAGATGGCTTCCTGCGAAAAAGCCCATTTTCTTTCCTGTTCGACGTCCCAGTTGCCGCCGCCCGTGCCCCTAGCCACTATCTCAATGCCTGTGGGCACGCCGTCCGAATAGAGCTTGCGCAACGTAACTATCCCACCGCCACAGTGCCTTTTTACGTTATAAGACAATTCAAAAACGACTCCGCCAACCTTGGTTTCAGACCATCCCATACGTTCACATACGTTTCCGAAAAATTCACAAGCCCGTTTTTCTGCTTCGTGGGCAGCTTTCAACTCCACTCTTTCCGTCCTTTCGCCCATGTCGCTTTCCCTTCCAACCAACTTATCAGAGAAAACGGGTAGGATTTCCATGTTAAACGAAAACCACGCCTCCTGATTCAGTCCCTCGAGCCTGCCCTCGTCATTCCTGAGTATCTCAATAGCTCCTTCCTCGAACATCCTCCTCTCTATCTCATGTGCCTCATTACCGGATACTTCAAAGATAGCGTCCCCCGTGGGGTTGTCTTCAGTGATGTTCAGGTTGCCGGACGGCCTCCATACCTTATCCGCTTCCGAGAACTGCACCCCGCCGTACCCTGTGACGCACGCTTCGGCCGTCACATAATAGGTGCCGGACTGCTCCGGCTTGAAAGTGCCTTTAAAGACATAATCATGATAGTTCTGTGGATCCATGCCTCCGACACCCGCGTAAGCCATTGGCATGTATTCCGTCGCGACAAAAGCCTGTCTTTCGCGATCGAACTTTCTTATTTTCAGTCGCGCCTGCAGACAATTTGCGACAAATTCAAGATTTTTCGGATTGCTGGCTTCTTTATCTTCGGGGTCATCTTCCGGCGAAACAGGATAAAAATCTTTTCCGAGATATACATTGAATTGAACATCGTGACTCGAACCTATCTTGCAATCTATCCTCGACCCGGAAGCGGGTTTAAGTTTTCCCAACCATGAAATGCGCGGGTAAACACCCCCGAGCTCCTGCGAAACGACCAGCTGCCGGAAAATCCCGGCTACCTGCTCTATCGTAATGTTCTGGTCGAACTCGATCTCATTCTTAAGGATCTCTATTATCGAGCCGAGCGAATCAAGATCCTCTCTCACTTTATTATCGGTATCGCGCAACGTGTCTTTCTGTTCCTCGGGGACCGGAAGGCTGTCAATTATAACGTCCATTGCATCCACCGCTTTTTCCAGGTTGATCCGGACACCGTTTATGTGTCTCACTAACAATCTATGCACGTCCTTTATGTCGAGAATCTTCTGCGCTTCCAGTTTAGAGCAAATGGACCTTTCTTTTTCAGCGTGTCGCTCGAACCGTTCGGTAAGTTCGCGAAGTTGTTCCGCCACCAGATCCTGATCCAAAACATCTATATATTCCCTGAGAAGATGCTTCGTATAGTTGGTCTTCAATAATCCCGCCGTCGACGCGAAACTGTTATAGACTATATGATATATGTCGCTTTTCAGCTGTTCGGGTTCATTGCCTTTCAACTGATCAAGTAAAGGCATGACCTCGGACATCGTTAGTACGTGCCCGTTTTCGGCCTTGCCAGTCCCGCGCATGTGTTTTATAAAGAACTCATACTCGTCATGATATGTCCTGTCGAGATATTCGACCACATCCCGGAAAGAGAACTGCGTCGCGAGCACCACGATGAATAAAGAGTCCAGTTCCGCTTTCCTGTTCCCGTTGGTGTTCATGAGTTCGCGTACAGTCCTCTGGAATATCCTATCGACACTTCCCGGTGTGAGATCGACCAGGGCATACCTGTTCCTGCTTTCGTCCAGAAAGCCTTTAAGGACGCCTTGTAGGACCACCAGCCTGGTTTCGCCGGGATGAGCTTCTTTCCATCCTTTGAACCGGTGAACGATCATGTTATCGCGGCACTGCGCCCATTGCTCTTCGATCTGACCGCTGATATCCCCAAGGGTTCTCTCGATAAGTAAAGGTATTTCTATATCAAAATTTTCCAGATCCTGTCGTCGCCTCGCGTGCCTCTCATAAAACCTGACCGGATTGCCCAGCAGTTTTTCGCTGTAGTGATCCACGGCCAGTTCCTCGACGAACTCTTGTTCGCTCCCGTAGCTACCGTGCTGCCCCTGATAAAGTTTCGCTAAAAGCAAATATCTTCCTTCCCCCAAATGGCCCTTCAAGAAACCGGCAAGCTTGCGTACATGGTCATCGGTTATCATGCCATGCAGCCTTTCATGGAATCTCCCGTACTCTTTTACTTCGGCCAGGGAAATATCTCTTCCCAGCACTTCACAAAGCGACTGCCTGTAGACCTCCAGGACCTGTTTCGGCTGCGCTTCAATCGTGGATATCTGTTCGCCCTTGATGATGCGGAAAAGACCGGAACGGATAATCTCCCGGGCTTCTTCCCTGGTACATATTTTTCCAGCTACAAGCCTCCCGGAAAACACCTCCCACAGGTCTTTTTGCCCGTCTCTGACGTACCTGGGCATCGGAAATTTACGTTCTTTGCCGGCTAACCCGTCGTCCTTCGCGAACGCAGGTTCAGACCTCGTGAGGTCTATATACCCCCTGAATTCAGCGAAAATGCTTCTGTAAAGTTTCGCGAAAAAGTCAGGTTCCGCCAAGCGCTCCTTACAGCCCTCTATGTCGATCAGAACATATTCCGCGAGATCGATCCTTTTCTCCGAAGCACCCGGATAGTTCTGTTCTAAAATGCCTTCGGTGCCTTCGACCCTGCTTATCTGACAAAGACCTTCCCGGCCCTCGACCTTGCTGATTCTGAGGTCCTTATCCACCTTGAAAACCTGTCCTATGGGCACAAAATTCACATGGAATTCGAATTTCGGGTCCAGCTCCGGACCTAATTCCTCTTTCGCCTGCTCAGTGATCACGCTAAGCGCTTTCATGATCTCCTGCTGTGTAGTACTACTTTCGCGACGGTTTTTGTAATCTACGACAAAATCGATGTCTTTCGGCCATGGTTTCATGCATCCTTTAACAAAACTTCCGATAATATAGTATCGGCTGATATCGCTTTCGCTCCTAAAAACATTTATCACCTGCTTGATATACGGATAAAGTTTCGTCAGGCATTCTGAAACATCTTCAAGGTATTCCTCGTGACTCTCATTCGCCAACGGCCGGGTTTTTGCCATCGCTTTAACACGCGGGTCTATCCTGTCATAGTCGTAATGTTCCGTAACGAACCTCCAGGCAAGGAGGAACCTGGTAAGGAGACTCTCCCCGTAGGCCTCTTTCAGAAGCGCCTTCTCTTTCCCGAAATACCTGCCGGAGGCGAAACCTTCCGGACGGTCTACGGACCTGTCCTTTTCTTCCCCAAAGAACCGGTCTACCCTTGCCTTCAAGTCCTTCTGCCTTTCAAGAAGCGCTCTGTGGTCAGGCATATCGTTGAAGAGGATCACCAGGGCTTCTTCCAGCTTCCACAGGAACTTAAGCGACCAGCCCATATTGGTATGGGCGGCTTCATGGGAAAGCCTCTCATGGAGGAGCTGCGCGGCTACCTCTTTGTCTTCTACATCAAGAATGGTATCGATAAAATGCTTATCAAGAACGATGAACCTTCTGCCGGAACGGCTTGTGTATTTCGCGGCGTTCGAGGAAAGATCGGGATACAATACTATAACGGGCGGAGCCCTCAACGACGGAAAATGGGTATACACGAAATCCTTGATGACCGAAAGCAACCGCGCGATATAACCTGCCGGTTTAATCTTATTCGCGAGGTTCAAGAGTCCCGCCAGCTTTACGGCCTTTTCCCTTCTGGCCTTACTTCCCAGCGGTTTCCTCACCACATATTCGCCGCTTTCGTACCTTATCCCGGTACCGATCAAGCTTGATTCATCTATTGTCTCTACCGCCTCTCCGGCAGGATAGGAAACGATCGCATCTTCCTGCATATGCCTTGCCATCTTTATGGACTCGTCCAGCGGAGCCAGGTCAACACCCTTTTCTCTTTCGAGCGCGGCCTTCATCTCACCGAGCAATCCTATCATCCTGTTCTTTAGTTCCCCCGCCCAGAACTTTCTGAGATACCCGGCGTGATCGATCGCCTGGTCCGTCCCGGCTGAGTCGCTTATCATCAATTTGCTTAAATTATCCAGAGCGGCCGGATCTGTTCCTTTCAAGCTTTTCTCATGTTCTTTCCCGATGGTGGAAAGAACTACAGCAAGAATGAACCGTCGCATGAACGCCTGCTTCCTGTCCGGGAAGCCCTGCGGGAAATTTTCATCCACATATTCCTGGAAAGCCTTATAAAAACGTGCTGACACTTTTCCCTTCCAGGGACATTTCACCACTTCCGGCCCCGGCAACGCGCTCATCGGAAGATACCAGTTATCCAACGCCTCGTAAAGCTCGGCAACCTCCCCTAAAAACCGCTTGCCGGGTCCTTCTTTTTCGATCCCGATCAGCCTCGCGTAAAGAATATCAAAGAACAGGCGCTGGTTCTCCACGAGATTCATATCAATATACGGCGATCTGCCGAACCTTTTCTCCTCCTCGATCAGGTCCCTTACCCTGTTCATGTATCTTTTCCACATCGTCCTGCAATTGACGATACCCTTAAGATCAGCGGTCACGGGCTTTTCTTTTTCTACGATAGTAACGACCCGTGCCATGCTCACCTGGTCGGCACTTATCTTCTCACCAGAGTTTTCCAGATCGTCGAGGAACAATCCGACAAGCTCGGACATCTTTGTCTTTTGAGCAACGAGGGTAAAGGCCTCTTCCGCGGTCTGTTCCCCAAAAACCGGCTTATACGCGCGCCCGACCATTTCAGAAACAAAGGCCTCCTTTATCGCTTTAATATCCCTTTCGCGGGTGTACGCCCGGTGATGCATCTTGGCATTCTCCAGCGAATAGGTGAAGTTCAAACCCGCCAGGTTGACTTCCTCCGACAGGAGAAGATCCATCATATCCCCGACCTTATCCTTTATCTCCCGGCGGCTGCGTTCCGGTCCATCGACGCAGGATATGGAATCAAAATCTATAGTGACAACAACGGGTTTGTCCCCTATTATCTCGGAATATCTCTTCTTCAGCTCATCTATCGTCGCGAAACTGTGGTCATATAGATACCCTTTGTCCTTGTCGGGATTGTTCTCGCTCCCGTATATCCATATTTTCCTGCCTTTCAGCAGATCCTCTTTAACCATAAAATACATCCAGTTCGCCGGGTTCAGCCATCTACCCGACCTGCAGTCATTATGAAAATCGATATTGATAACAGCCGCTTCCTCGGGCAGGGTCTTACCCGATTCGCGTTTGGCCCAGCAATAGAACATATCATGGTCGTTATGGACCATGACCGGTATCTCCCGGCCTTTTTTATTCTTCAGCGCGGTTATCCCGGAAAACTTTCCGGCTATCTTTTTGATCTTCGCCATCCTGTGCAGATACCATCCCCAATAGATGAATAAGCCGAAAACAGCGGTCAGCACACTCCCCACTCCCCACACGGGATTCATGTTCAGGTAAACACCGCTATCAGACCTTTGTTTTGGCATACCCAGCGTGATCTTGCCCGAAAGGGCGCCTTCCTCATCCAGATACCGGTATTCCGGCGAAACCCGTTCTTTCCAGAATTCCTGGGCCGGTTCATCTTCGATCTTCACCTCATAATTTTTAACGCCTCTGGTCCGAAGATGATCTTCCACGCTCTCGACCAAAAAGGCGCCCAGCTGATCGCTTCCGTGAAGAAGCTCTGCATACAGACCATCCACGATAGCTTCATTTTCTTCTGTTCCCGCCGAGCTTGCGGAAAAGACCGAATAACGCAGGAAACCGACAGGTTTACCACCGGCAAGGGCGACAAAAAATCCGTTATCATCGGCATCAGGCTCCGCTCTTTCCATCCAATCGATATAATTCCTGCCGTTTTGCGCGACTCCTTCACTCATAAGGAATGCGGCGAATCCTTCCCTTTCCTCCTCGCTCAAACGGCTCGAATGTATAACCCGAGCGGTGTATTCCTGTCCCGATATATCTCTAAGCACACGCTTCCTATCCCGGATGGGCAGCGCGGTAGTGCCGTCTTCGTCCCGCGGCGCTCTTCTCCCGGGCATGAACGCGAAGCACAAAAGCGTATAGAGAACACCCAATAGCCCGGCCCCCGCCAGCACCTTTGCTAACACGTCGCTTGTCCCGATCAAGGATACACCCCCCGGGAACGGCAATATCGCGCCCAGGACTATCCCTGCCGCAACGGCCACGGCAACCCACTTCATATCGAGCCCGGCGCCCCAGAAACGATTCATGCCCAGATAGAACCCGCCAGTATCCTCCTGCGCAACATTGGGACCTGATCCATCTCTGACTTCTTCTATTTGCGCAACGTGCTTTTCAACAAGGGCTTCCATGGCTGCTTGCAATTCAAGCGTCCTTTTGTCAAGTATAAGCTTGTGCCCTCCCCGGTTCAGGATATATTCATCATCACGGCACTCCGTGCGCAGGTCCCGCTTTAAGAACTCTTCCAGTCCTTTGTTCTGTAAAAACCCGGTGAATTCATCATAGAACTGCTCATAGATATCTGAAAGTGCTTCTTCTTTTGCGCTCTTTTTCCCCGTTTTAAGGTAAGCGAGCAAAGAGGTATGCAGAAGGTGAGTCATCCTCAAAGCCCCGCGGTGGCCTGACCTGTCAGACAGGACATTCCCCAGACCATATTCCGTTAGTTCGTCAAACGTTTCTTTTACCCCTTTAACGACATCCCACGGGACCACATCCTTCTTTTGCCTGTACGCATATTGGTTCTTTTTCTCATTGAGCCGTTTATCGGATGCGGTCAGGAACCCTTCCGCCAGTGTTATCAAATTCACGCCTTCTTCAAAAGCTTCCTTGGCCTCTTCCCTTCGGAATATGCCGGGTCTTGCCACGTTTATATGCAGGGGAAGCACTATATCGGCCCCTGTCGGAATTATCCCCAGGTCCTGCATGGTGTCTATCATCTCCGCCACGTCTTTCCAGTCCCTTGCCGGTTGCGGCGAAATTTCGAGTATCACCCGGTCCTCCATGAACTCATGCTTGTCATCAGTCTCTATGTCGAGCAGCTTCATCAATGCCTTCGTGGCTTTCACGGGATACCCTTCGACCGAACGCTCGATCTCTATCTCACAACCTATGGTCGGGAAATCCTCCAGGGCCTTTTCTCTTTCCAGGCACTCACTTATTCTTCCCCTCAAACACTCAACGACCTCTTCCGGCTCGGCGCGTTCTTTCCAGAGCATATGATAAGCTTTCAGTTTCAGGTTCGCGCCCGCGCCCCTTGATATCCCCATAAGGCCCTGATGTATATCGGCATCATCCAGCACGTCTTCAAATAACGCATGTAAAGCGGACCTGCCACCCGCCTCATACCCCTCTTCGGTGAAGACTTCCTCGACCGTCTGCATAAAGTCGGTCACCACGAACTTCTCATAAGCTTCATCCACGGTCATCTTCCTGCCGAAGAACGTGGAGAGAACGGTCATCCATATAAGGCGCAGCTTCCAGGAGAAGGCGGACCATGATCCTGAATTATACAGGCGTTCTATCTCATACAGTTCGAGGGCTTTCTCTTTATGGAAGTCCCAGGTGCGTTTCCCCCTTCCGGGGCCCCTTATGGCGGCCATGATCCCGATAAAGCCCGGCTTCCTTTCCGAAAGGACTTCCCTGATATACTCACGTGTCTCGTCCCGTCCGGCTTCGTCCACGGGTAAGGGTCTGGGTCCGAACACCGCCATCTCGCCCTTGAACAGGTTGATGATCTGCGGGAATTCGTCGAGCCCACGGTCTCTCAGGAATTCGCCGTATTTCCTCACTTTCCCGTCACTGTCCATTGTCCTCAGCTTATAGCACCTGAACACCTTACCCTTGTGTCCGTACCTTTCCTGGACGAAGAAGAAGCCCTTCAACGTATCGATAGACTCGCGTATGAACGCCAGAATCGAGAGAATAAGCGACTCCAGCGCCGCCTTAAGCGCATCAAGCCATAAGAAAGGCCGTTTTTCTTCAGGTGAATCCAGTGATTTCACGCCAAATTTCATGTTGTCTTTTCCGCGATAATCACGTCCTTCTTCCGATATGAACTTTTTCCAAAGATTCTGGGCGGCACCATTGCTTTCTACCCCGACGAAATACTCCCTCACTCCACGGCCCCTGAGATAATCTTCCAGACATTCGACCACAAACGTCCCTAAACCTTTCTCGCGATGTTCAAGTGCTACATATAAACTGTGGACGTGGGCCTCACTCGGGGAAAAGACCAGATACTTGATAATACCTGCCGGTTCTCCGTCGACCAACGCGATAAAGAATCCCTCACTGTCACTGACCCAGTCAAGGGACTTTCTCGCGATCTTCCGGGCGTTTTCTATATCCCCCTTGAAGATCACCTGGGACACCTTTTTCTCCTCCGCCATGAAATCAGCGACTTTATCTTTCTCTTCCGGCGTTAACTCGGTCGTGTGGGCCACGCGGGCCGTACACCTTTCCCCCGTCTTAGAAACAAGGACTCGCGTCCATTCCAGAACGGGCGCTTCGCCTTCCCTCGCTTCTTCTAACTCCAACGCGGGTTCGGACCCCTGTTTTTTAGAGCTGAGGGCAAGCCAGACCGACGCGCTGGTAAAAGCGGCGGCAAGAAAATACTGCCAGTAGAACGGCTCACAACCATAGAGGCAGGAAAACATGACCGCCAGGACGGGAAACAGCCCTATAACGGGAAAATACCGCGTAAGGTGGTAATCCTTGATGCTGAGTATCTTGGTATAGACCAGCCAGTTAGTAATATAGGCGACGGCGAAAAGCGGGAATGCCCAATGCAGGAAAAAAGTTCCATGGGTCAAAAGAACCCCTATATCCGGCGCTAAAACAGTCTTCAATACAGGAGGCAGGAAACCGCCCGCGAGGGATAAAGATACCAGCGAGGTGAGGCTTCCCCAGCAGATCGCCCCCATTATATACATGGTCTGGGTTATCGCGGCGGGAAGATTCCGTAAAAGAGCCCTTTTCGTACTTTCTTCCATTTCCTGATCATCGTGTACGCTATTGAACAGCTTCTTGATCAGGATGTTCCTCACGGCGTTGACCATAGAAGCCGCCACGACCAGTATGATGCCCGTAGCGCTCAAAGCGAGATCTTTATCGGCTATATAAGTAAGCCACCAGATGCCCGCGATAATGCCGAAATTACCGGCAACTTTGCGTGAGGTGATCTTCTCGCCCAGGAACAGGGCGGCCAGGACCATCACGCCGATATGAGTGAGCTGTATCAGCACGGCGAAAGCGCCCGCCGAAATGAAGAGCAGCGAATAATTGCAGAGCATGGCGGCGGCGAACTGGATCAGTATCCCGATAGTGACCATCTGGAGCCGCTGGGGCCAGCTGAGGGTCTTCCAGACCATCCTGAGCGAACCAAAGGGATCGAATATCTTTTTCGACTGCGGCTCGTCCTGGGAAAGATCGGGTGATCTATCATCTTCCAGGCGATAAAGGCCGGATGCCATAAGCATGCTGCCCAGGATAACGAAGCCGAACGAGAAACCGATGGCCCAGGGGAAATACGAAGTGGTAAGGGCCAGCGGCTTACAGGTCCCTATCATGCCCTTAAGCAGGGGCAACACCGCCGCCACGACCGTTATGATGATAAATCCCATGGTGCGGGGATGGCCCACGAACCAGTCGCCGAGACGGTTCAAAAGAGGCGCCTCAAGACGGCGTTCGCCCGGAGTCGTGACCTTTTTGAGCTTGAATTCACGCATGAGATACCTCGTCGCATCCAGGCACCTGCGGCCTGTCGCGACACTGACGGGCACCATCGGGCTCAGGGGATCATACTCGTTCACACTGAGACCGAAACGCCTGTTCACCATGGAATAATCGTTGCCTCCCCTGTTCGCTTTATCCCCGACTGTCGCTATACGTCCTTCAGGAATACCGAACCTTTCCCGCACAAAATCCACGGCATTCATCTTTTGAATATCCGCCTGGTCTATATCGATCGTTGAATGCGTCTCGACGACGTTCAGGTCGATACTGACCTTTGTTTCCAGATCCTCTCTGACAATAGCGCCCGCTTTCGCGACCTCTTCAGGATCCATATTTAGCGATATCCCGCCCCGCTTATGTTCGACCAGTGTGACCTCCGGAAAATCTTCAAAGCCGGTGAAATGCTTCGCAACTTCCTTCTGGACACCATGATCGAATTTGACATCGACACGGGACACTTCTTCTCTCTCCGGGTAAGATCCCGGATAACCGTTAACGGCGAAGCAGCCGTTCTCCGGCACGGCCCATAAAAGGCCGAGCGCGCTTTCGTCTATGCCACGTTCCTGTAGCCTCGCGCGTATTTTTTTGAACACGTCGTCCTCTATATCATTAATGCCGTTCTCTCTTAACTTGCCGGCATCGTTATTCTCGCTCAGGTTAAGCATCCGGCCGCTCGCCATCACGATCAATTTGCCTTCGCTTATACGGTCAACGATCCAGTCGATCACATCTTCCGGCATGTCACCGTTATCATCCGTCAAGACCCTGTCGATATCAAAAATAACGGCTTCATATTCTCTCGCGAGCGCTATTTTCAGCCGTATAAATGCCGCGACCTTTTCCGTGTACACGAACTGTGCCAGGTATGCCAAAGCGCCCCAGAGGTTCCTTCCCAGCCAGTTCTCTGATAAGAATCCGGGTATCGCAAATTCGAACCTTTCGTGGTTGGCGTATAAGGCTTGCAATAAAAGCGGTCGTCCTTTGAGTTCAGCTTTGTTGGCGTAGAGCGTGCCGTTCTCTACGTAGGTAAGGCGCTTTTCACTTTTCGGCGGGGCTTCAGCTTTTTCGAAGAAAGAAAGCAGATCCTCTTCCTCCGGCCCGGCCCTCAAAAGCCCCAGCTTAACGAACAGGGAATTTAAGGGGTGAACGACCAGCCAGTCTAGAAGTTCGGTAACAATTCCTTTTGTGTAGTAGAGGTCCGATGTCTGATAAAGGTAAGCAAGCGCGAACAAAGTCGGTATGTTCAAAAGAAGCACCCCACCCGTCCCGCACAGGCCCGCAAAACCGGCTACAAGTGACACCGCCAGCGGGACCGTAAATACACCCGCGGCTCCCCACGCACCCTGCCAGGAGACGGGCTGTATCCCGCGCTTCTTTTCGAAAGTTGTTTTCCAAAAAAGTATCGTTTTCCTCTCCTTGCCCACAAATTTCGCGTACTTCAGATTACACAAAGACTTTAACGTGTCCATAAAAGCTTCCCACCTGAAAGATCCCAGGGATTTCACCACGCCTTCATACAACTCCTCTACGTCCAACTTTTTATTCATCATTCCGGGGTTTGCCTCGAAAAAGGCCAAAATTTCTTCCCTGTTCTGCCTGAGGGCCTCACGATACTCATCCATCTCTTGCATGTAAGAAGGGTCTCTTTTTTTCGCGGGCCGAAAACCATCATCATTCCCGGACCGCCCCCCTCTGCTTTCGCCGTCATCGTCCCGCCCAATACTCGACGTTGATGTTCCGAGGATGGTCTTTCTATGCAGCGGGAACAGCGTATAGTAGACCCCCTTCCAGAACGCCGTCATGCAGAACTGCAGGCCCGTTAAACGGGCGAAGTTCGCGTTGATCTCATCCAGCACCGCCAGACGGAGGGCATGAGTACGCGGCAGAACGGACATCACGGCCAGATCTATCATAAAATATATCAGCGACGCGAAGGCTGTTACGGCGAGCAGCAGCAAAGCGCCGTTGGCCACACTATACATGGCAGAGTGCAAAAATCTTGTTATAGCGGTACCTTCTTTAAGCTCCCCGGCCGTAAAAAGACCCGGCTTGTCGCGAAATAGACCGGTTATGACCTCCCCGCCGGTCATCTTCAATTGCGTGTCGGGGTCCGCGACCGCGCTGTAACCGAACCTGTCTTCATCATCGGTTACGGCCTCGCCCTTTGCGTGCCCGCACATGTATGTCAGGAAAAGTTTCTTTTTCGCGGGCGCGGAGAACATGACCGAACTGACTTCATCTTCCGTCATGATACCGTCGGTAGCCTGCCATGCCTTCCAACTGCCGTGCCCCATGACAATGATGCGTTCAACTTCGGGTTCGCGGAGCGCCGTCTTCAGGTCGTCCTTTGTCGCGTCCGGGACGACGTCAAGCTGGTACCCTTTAAACCACCAGTAAGGCCTTAATATCGCGGCGATCGAGATGAAGTCCTCTCGCGTCACCCTTTTGTCGGCGCTGCTCACAAGGACGGTGATCCTCTTATTTCTTTTAAAAGGACCGGGGTTTAACTCGAGTTTTCCCAGCACGGACATGATGATCCCGGCGACCTTCGTTATGATCAGCCCGCCGATAAGCCACGTGACGACGTGGTATGTAAGGAAATGCACACCGAGCGCCGCGACCATCGCTAAACCTAAGAATGACACGATCGTCTTCCACCCGAACTGCTGGAACGCGCCGGCTCCCATGCCGAGATACACTGACCCGGCGGTATCTTTACTGGCCCCCTCCTCTCGTTTGTCTTCTTCTTCGGCTTGAGGAGCATGAGTAACTTTTACGATACCACAATCGCTTCCTTCAAAAGACTCTGGTTTTTCAAAACTGGCGTTAAGCCCATGCGTTGCTGCCAACTCATTAAAAAGATCCTTATATTCATCAGTGAATGGTATGGTAACTACGGCCTGGCCGCCGTTTGCCAGATAACTGCTGACTTCGTTCATAAAGCGGCGGAAAAGACCTTTATCCTCGAGCCACGAATTAAAAATGATAAGATCGAATTTTTCTCCCTGTTCGATCGGTTCGAACAGGTCACCCAGAAGACAGGTGACCTGCCCCGGTTTTATCAAACCTTTTCTTTCCGCTTCCAGGACATTTACAACAAGATTCGCATAAAAGAATTCCACTTTATCCGTAGCTACACATTCAGCCCAGGGCATATTTACCGCGCAGTTCAGTATCTGGACGCCGCTGGCCGAGCCGATATCAAGGATTTTTTGCGCTGATGGGTTTACTATGCCGGATTCTTCGGAAAGGATATACTTACGAAGAGGCACAGTGGTTCTTGCACCATCCGCGGGCCATGTATTAACAGTGCTCAATATTTCATGAGGCTCCCCGTTCCCGGGGAAGACAGCGGACACGTAACTTGCCGGAAATTCTGCTTCTTTCCCATCTCTAAATTTACATCTGACTTCGTGAGTATATCCTCCTTGTTCCTTTTCACGAATGTCATAAGATTCCACTTGTATCCCAATTCTGCCGCCGTCCTGCCGCTTGTCGGCCTCTTGCCCGAACTGCGCGAAGCCTTGTAACATCGTCAAAAACATGCCCTTTTCTTCCCGGGTCAATCCTCTTTCGGGGTCTAATATCTGCCGCTGGCCCTCCTCGGAAAGGAGTTCCTGAACCTGTTCCGGGGTCATCTCCCCGATCCCGAATTTGCGGTGAACATGATCTAACATCTCATGTAAAGCGCCTCTTTCTCTTTCGCTCCATGTCCTCTCCCTGTAATGTACCTTGTAAGTTATAAGGGGATTGCGGCTATAGTAATCGTCGCTATCGTATCTTCTGTCAACCTCCTCCGAATCGACTATTTCTTTCGTCCGGTCATATTTGAATTCCATTATGTCATCGCACTCTACCAGCTCTTCTATGACCTCCTCCCCGGTCACATACCTCTCTTCCAGCCGTTCCCTGGCCTCATCGGAACCGAGATAATAATCCCTTAACGGCAGCACCTTTATAAAGTCGGGGGCGGCGATGCCGCTTTCCCCACCCATCGGCAGTTCGAAGGTCGTTCCATACCGATCCTCTTCGACCTTTGCGAAACCAAGCCGGGGATATAGATCCTCGACCAGGGAATTCCTTTCTCCTTTTTTATAACTGCCGCGGATCCTGACCGTATCCGGACTGCTCCTTTTAATGTCATCCAGAACATACGCGAGAAACGCTTTTTCCGTTTCCAGGCCGATCGCCCTGCAGCTCAGGCAGAAACTGTGTATGACCGCTTCCCTTTCCATCCTGCTGTAAGACTCGGGATGTAATCTGTGGGAATAGGCCACGATAACCCCTACCACTCCGTTATTGCCGAATTTATCTATTAACTCTAACGAATAGATATAGCTTGAATATCCTTCGTGTCTGATAAAAGCCTCTATTTCTTCCTGTGAAAGACGGTAAAGCGTCGGATTGAACTGATTTGTCCTTTGGGTCAACTGCGCCAACCTTGACGCAAAACCTAGATTTTCAGTCCCTCTCCGTATTACCGCCACCATTTCCAACGAGCGATAGAAATCCTCCAGGGACCTCGATAGCCGTCTGAGCTCCTCTCTCTGTTCCCTTGCCTTGACCAGTTCCGTTCTCCTTTTGTCCTCTCCGGTAACGGCTTCTTTCGCGAAAGCTACGTCCAGTCTTTCGTTCAATCCCGGTATTTCTCCGGCACTTCCGGTAAACTCCAGGACCGCCACCTGCGGCAATGCGCTGCTCACCAATTCCCTCTCCTGTGGCCTGTCATCAACAAAAACAAAGGCGTTCAATCCGATATCTAATGCCTGGGCTATTTCCTGTAAATTCGTCGCCTTGTCCTGCCAGTTAGCCTTGATCACGGCGAAGTCATCTTTTTCCAATACCATGCCGGGAAGACTTTCCAGAGCTTTCTCAACGTCTTTGAGTTCGTTCTTGCTGCTTATCGCCAGGATCACACCCCTCTCCTTCAGTTCCTTCACTTTTCTCTGAAGGTCCGCGTGCGGGGCGGTCACTTCGATACCGGTGAGACCGTCCTCACCCACGACCCCTTTCCAGAGCACCCCGTCGCAGTCCAGAACAAGGCATTTCTTGAGCGCGTTCGCGTCGTATGCCCTGATCACATGGAGAATATCGCCTCTTATTGCCCCGATACGCGGCAGGTCCAGGCGGGTAGCTTTCCCGTCTTCAAAGAGCTTCTTCAGTTCTGCGAAAGCCGAGAGAACATTCGATGTTTTTCCGCACTCCATATTGTCGTCGTCGCGCCATGACCAATTAGCCCTGCCGGCGATAGCCGACAAATGGACCAGATCATCGCGGACGATCATCCCGGCCGCGAACATCTCCTGCATTATTTCGAACGTGCCGTTAACCTCCCCCCACTCATAATCATATCCGTAACCGCCATGGCTCCACTGTAATGCCGCATCTCCTATACGGATCAACCCGGGCACATCAGCCGCCTCTACATGACCCTCGCGTAACAACTCTCCGGTTATGACGGAAGCTTCCCGTGTCAACTTCTCTTTCACTTTTTGCAGCGCGTTCTCTGCCTCTTGCCGTTTGTCGGCCTCTTCGGCTCTGGCGGCTTCTCCAAGAAATTCGTCAAAAGTGCCGATCTGTCGCACTAACACCTCAGGAGCTGTACAGCTTATGTCGATATAGTAAATATCGAAATAGCGCGCGCAGGTATTTATTTTATAAGCCGCCTGCTCTTCTAAAGCGGCATCCGGGTGTTCCTCTTCCCACGCAGAGATCTTCGCGTGCGCTTCGTCTACATCGCTGCCTTCTTTTAGCCTGTACAAAAGGCCGCGCCCTTTCTCGTTGAGGATAATATCCGAGGCGACATATCCCGATGCTTTCGACCGCTTCATGACCAGGATATCCCTGGAACTGATACGTAATCCCATCAAGCCGCCGGGATGGGCGTGGAATGACGTAGCCATTTTCCCCCGCATTTCCGGATGATCCAAAAATTCCGACAGACAGCCTAATCTGTGCAAATTCCCTTCGTCGTCAAAAATGACGGATCTTGTGCTGCCGCGGGATACTCTCCATCCTTCATCCTCGTCCATATGTATGTATCCCGATGCTTCGAGTTGGCATATATCCGTTTCACTGCTTTCCGCCTGCGGCGACAGTTCTGTCAACGACAGGCCCGTCCGCTCTTTAGTGAAGAATTCTTTCAAGGTTAACTTTTCTATGCCACACCTTACGGTGGTATCTTCCAGCCTATACGCACCACCGGCGCCGGGTTTCTCTTCCGAGCGGACTCTGTGTTGCCTTCCCTTGAACTTTAAATATGGGCTTCCTTCCTCAGGATACTTCAACACCCCTACCGGCGCGTTCTTCTCTGAACCGACAAAGAATTCTATAATGTCACCGGGATTCAGGTAAGCACCCGTAGCAAGCGTCTCTAACAACGGATCTCTTATCTCTTCCAGCATCCCTTTCAAATTTTTCATATATAAAGCTGAAGATATCCCGCCCGAGAAAACCGTTTCATCTTCGATCCCGCCCCCGTCCAGCCGCTTGTTGTCTTTCTGTTCGAGATCCTCCACACCCGTTCTATTTCCGGCTTTATCTATGCGCCATACCCCTTCGGGCCTGATCTCGTAAAGGTGGCCGTACTTGAAGACCTGCTCTTTGTCATCCCATACATAAGGCGGAACTACCGAGTAGATCCTTTCTCCCTTGTCTCTCTCTTTCTGTAGTTCACGTGTGAATGTTTCGCGAATGCGGTTTATATCTTTACCCTGGCCATGATAATCAGGCATTAAAATATCTACATCCGTCTCTTTGGCCTCCGATGCTCCCTCCATGATATATGGGGCGCGATATTGCCGTTCCCTCCCGATCACCGACGAACCGATCAGATAGACCGGCGGGACCCTTGAAGGCGGGATCCCCTCTTTCTTTACGTTTTCGGCGGTAGTTACCATCATCCCGTGCAGGGTAAGCAATAAAGACCTGTTCGCCTCTTTCGGCTTTGATACATCCCGAGACGGTTTCAGTGCTGACAATACGTCCCGGAATAATTCGACCAGTAATGACAATATACCGAGGAACGATGATTCCGGAACTTGCGCATTGTGGGTCAACGCCCCTTCCGCTAAGACGTCCTGTCTTTCTTCTCCGATATCGCCTGCCTTATCCTTTATGAAGTTAATGAACGGCCACGGATCATTCCTTTTAAAACTGAGAGCACTGTATTTGCCGTACCATTCGTCCTTGTAACCGACCTCCGGCAGGCCTTCACGGGCGCGGATCCTGTTCATGATCTCCCAACCCGTCCTGTGGTTGGCATCCTCGAACGGATGCAAAGTAAAAAAGGCCAGGTGAGCCGCCGCCGCGAAGTTGGCCGGCTCTTCCAGTTGGACCCCTCTTTGATTGAAAAGTTCTACCATGCCGGCAAAGAAGCCGAATTGACGCGCCTTCGCGCGTTGTTCCGGAGCGCTGTTGATCCAGTCGACAAACTCCCGTCTCAAAATAGCCATTATTTCCACACCTTCGATAAGCATCCACCTTATACTATCCCCCGCGAAAAACGGGAATATTGTCCAGGTCCGGTACATCGCAACGGGCCTGTCCCTCAAGCCGGGAAGCCCCTCATTTATCGCCTTTATGCTGCCTTCGGTAAACCTGGCCGGTCCCGCAGCCGCGCTATCCGCGTGCCGGACAGCAGCAGGTTCCGAGACTTCAAGGCCGTATTTATCTATAAGTTCCCGAACAAGTTTCTCCTGGTTTCTGGTAAGTTTTTCCGCATCAACCGCAGTATACTTATCCTTCACCAGCATCCCTGCTTCCGCCAAAGTGTGTTTCGCTCTTTCCCGGGGCATATACAAAGACATTTCCCTGCCCCCTTCGGTCAACTTTCTCATGCAAAAAGCAAGCAACTGGTGCCCCAGACCGATGAACTCTCTTTCCCCTTCAAACTCATTCCTGTTCCATGGAGCTAGCTCTCTTCTTTTTAATTCATGCTTTTCGGCATCGTAAAAAGCAATGGCCTGGATCTGGCCGTCATCCGACACGACATAATAACAGCTAAGATCGTTGCCACTTCGCAGGTTTGTATTGATGTTTACTATTCTCTGATACTCAGGATACCCGCGTTTCCTAAAACTTCTATCCACAGCTTCAACAAAATCAGGGTCATTAATATTTTCGGCATGAAAAACACGAAGGGCCTTTATCTTCTTTACCCTGTTGTCCAACACAAATAACTTGTCTTCCTCTGCCGCGTGCCGGGCCTGGGCCTGTTTCATCGCCTTCTCCGCAATATCTCTCGCGGTGGCTTCATCGCTGAGCTTTTTCGCTCTGTCCATCTCTTCTTTAGCGAGGTACATCGTCCCGCGGCCGGATGCCTTTTTCGGCTTCTTCCTACCGTCACTTGAGGACGTTCCCTTTCGGGACACTACAAAAGAAAGTTCTTCCGGCTTAATAGAGCGTTTCTTCACCACACAGATGCTATAACCAAGTGGTCGAGGAACAGAGGAAACCAGATCGAACCCGCAGGTACGCAACATCCCGCTAAAACCTGTCCTATCCCATTCAATGCCCTGTCGCAGGCTATTCAGGGTACGCTGATTATTGAGGGTAAATGCCAATTTTACACCGCATGGCATCACACCGCTTATGAGCATATGAAGGCGCTGGTAAAGTAGTTCCGAAGAGAACGGTTTGGTATTCTCAAAACAACCCCTCAAATAAGCCTCCCTATCTTCTTGTCTAACAAGCTTTTGGGACTCATCGCTTATAACGCGTAGTTGCTCTTCTATTAAAAGAGAATCCATATTGCGTATAGCCAGGTCGAACGTACCGTGGTAACTATCTATTAATTGAGAATAGTTGTGTGGTCCGGACTCACCCCTAACGAGTTCTCTTCTCAGTTTGGCATAATTGTTGATCGCGCCACAATCTACCGTAAATTCGGTTCCGGAATAATCAGATGAGATATTGCATTTATCCAAAATACCCGCCAATTTCCGGAAACCGTCCTTATCCTGATACCATATCAGGAAGTCCAACCCGTTTTCTCCGGACCTTACCTCTATCGCATAGATCTCTCCGCTCAGGCCCATGATCTCCAGACCGTTCAGTTTCAGTAGGTCTTCATCCTTGAAGTCTAATGGATCCCTTTCCTGCAACCGAACGGTCTCTTGAAGGAACCGATCCGTCCCGGCGGAATCGTGTTCGCCTTTGATCGCTTCGATCACCGGCGTCATGACCTTTATATAATTCGCGGTAAGGCTCGCGCTTACGGCTATCGAATCACTCAGCGCTCTTTCTTCCCCCTCTGAGATCTGCAGGTCCTTAAGATCTATGGAATTTATTTTTTCCATTAGAGCTTCAAGTGAAACGGCAAAATCGTACGCATTAAGAATATCCTTTTTGTAATCATCCAATGTAGGCGTTTCATCGACCTCATCCCGGAACATCAGGATGCTCTGCCAATATTTATATAAGGAGCCTTCGGCGGGATACTGCTCCCTTCTCAATGCGTCAAACTCGTCGACATATCCGGAAAATGATCTTACCGTTTCATTGTCTGCCGGCTCCTGAAGAAGGTTGAACTGTTTGGTGAACCAGTCTATGCCTGTCGTCCGGAACCTGAAACCGTCCGCGGACAGCCTTGCCATCGTATTCGCATCACCGATAGCAGCAAGCGCATTGTCACGGTAAGGGGAAGGGCCGTCCGCGCCGCGATCCAAGAAATACCAGCCTGATTCACATAACACCCTTCCTTCCTCGACCAGGCTATCAAGAAAGTTTTGTGCATCTTCTTCCGCTATACCCGCTCTTTCGCCGACCACTACAAAATCTAAAACGGCAGGGGCAAGATCCAGGGTTTCGAGTATTTTCTGTTTATTCTCCTCTTCCCCTTCGCCTCCCTTCCTAATAAACGCCGTTCCTATTGCCATTCCTATTATTATGCCGAGCATTAGCAATAACCCGATCCCACTACTGAATCCAGCTGTCTTAATAATGCCGGGTGTTGCTGCTGGAAGCTGGGGACCGACCAAGGCAGATACACCAAAACCAGCGGCGATGCCGACACCCACGGCAACCAATATCCCGAGGACATCTTTGCCTTTCCCTCCGCGCTTTGGATCGGTCTCTTTTTCACCCCTTGTTTCCGTGGCTTCTTTTTTCCGCTTTTGCATCGCCTCATTCAGCGCCTTCTCGTAAAGATCCGGCAAATATTTCTCCATGTACTGTTTAGCCAAATCGCGTTGTTTTTTCTTCTCATCATCCTTTTTTTCTTCCTGATCTTTCCTGCGTGCTGCTTCCTGCTGCTTTTGCTTCACATCAGCCAATGCTCTCTTGTAAACACTCGAACCCGGATACGCTTCCTTTAAATATCGTTCGGCTACTTCGTGCCGTTTTCTATCATCCGTCCCTTTTTTCCGTGCCGCCATACCGAATACAACAAACAGAGCCGTCGCAACAACGGGCCATTGAGAGCTAAGCCAGGCGGAAAGCCGGGCGGAACCGCCGGATAGGCCGAGTACCCCAAAAACAGCCTTTAAGACGGCTTTCACCATATCGCCAAGGGGGCCTGACACAAGCATTATGATAAAACCGGTTACGAGCACCGCTACGACAATATAGCCGAATTCCCTGCGGCCGAATTCACGTTTGAACGGCCCGGGTGTGATACTGTAAGACCTCGCAATGCGGCTCTCGGTTCCGGATGGGACGTCCTGCCTTTCACCGCTTCTTATGTCATCGGGCTGTAGTAGTGCGGGAGCTGGCGTCTTTGCCTTCTGCGGCGCGGGCGCCGGCGGACGGGCCAGGGCCGTCCGGCAAAAAGCCCCTATAGCCCTTTCGCCCAACTGCTTTAATCCGATACGTGTTTCGGCGATATGCATCCCGACCACGTTGCCCCGCGATATCCTCCTGGCGTTCTCCTGCAGTTCATCCTCCGACAACATGACATCCGTATCGAACGATACGAACACATTCTCGCCTTCGAGATCATCATCCATGACGTGCCGGGACATCCTTGTTTTCGACTTGAGCGCCATGAAAAGAGCAATGTTATTCCGGACCAGCTCTTCCCTGATATTTTCAAAAGTGGAAAATTTCTCGCCTTCTCTGGTCCTGTCTGAAAGATATTCGATCGCGCGGGCTATGCCTTTCTCCTGGTTTTCACCAAGCCCGCCCAGAAGGCCCAGGAACTCTTCCATGTCGAATCCTTCTATCCATTCATCGATGAACCTGAAAAAGCCATCAAGGGGTTCCATCTGCGGAGAACCCGTTATGGACAACTCCCGGCCGGTCAAAATGCCCTTTGCAATTCCAAAAGGCCAGAATCCCGCGTCATCGAACCCGATTGAATGTGATTCCCCAGAACCTGATGAAGACTCCCTGGAACCAAAGTCTAAATGGTGATCCAGCGAAACGGCCCTGAGGGCGCCGCCTGCATATGCTTCCTTGAGGGCCTGGTAGAATGGAAGCGAAAACCGGTGCTGTTCCTCCAATAATACGGGAACGGCCCCTTCGCTGAGGGCCGTGTTAACGGCATGCCTGAAATAATCAAGCGCCGTTTCGTAACTCTGCGCCATCGCCCCCCTGTCGGGGGTGACTATTGAATGAATAACGGCGCCTTCCCCCAGAACCTGTCTTATCCTGTTCGACGGCATATTCCTGACAGAAAAGTTCATTACATAAAGCCGCGGGCGTTGGGCCCGGAATTTCGCCCGGTTCAGCTGTTCTTCGTCTTTCTCCGGGTCGGGGCTCACGGAGAGATCCCCGCCCCAACCGTATCCACGGGCTTCCCGTATCTTTGCTATGGTCTCCCTGGCCTTTTTCCGCGCCTCTTCCGGGGTCATTTTCGGTCCCGGTCTTTCGAATTCATCCAGGGACTTCCTGTATGATCCATCGAACCTCTCTTCTATTTCCTCCCTGGAGAATGATAAAATATCCTTAAGCGCTTTTACGTTCCCGTATCCTTTGCCGATGATCTCCTCTATATCCGTTCTTCCCGTATCGACAGGCCTGCCTACCTTTTCAAAAACTTCGAAATCCCCGACCAGTTTCAGTCTGATCCCGACCTCGGTCTTTATGAGGCGTATATTCGCTATGTGATGGTCGTAATGCATCCTTTTGTCACGGTCAAAATACTTGCACCTGTGGCCTACGTATCCGAGGTGGTGGATCGCCGCCGTGATCTCCGCGCTTTGATCTACGATCATCCCGTCCAGTTCCCCGCGGGTTATTCCCAGCTCTTTGACCAGGCCGTCAAGTATTGACGGCGAACAGAACTCGAGCCTTTTTCCGTCCTCATATTCAAAAGCCATGACGCACAAGGGGCTTTCGCGGTCAAAGACCTCTTTTTTGCCGTAAAGATCGTAAATACCGGCGGGGAACTTTTTGTCGAAAAGCGGCCTCATGCAATATTCCCTGTCCGGGAAAGCGCTTAATATGTCCGAAGCGATCGCGCGCCGCTTCTTTGTGAGCACTTTTTTCTTGTCCTCTTCTTTGCCGGGGATAACGACCTCGAATCGAAAGGCGATATTCCCTTTATCGTCTTTCCCGAAAATGACATGCCTGCGGAAAGACTCCGTTATCGGGCACATGAAAAGGTTGGAGCCTATTTTGACCGTCAGGCCCTCTTCCAGGGCATATTCAAGAGGCGCTCTCGGGTCTTTACTTGTCAATTCGAACGGAAATCTCTCCCTCAATGACGTTGCCAGCTTGAAGAATTTTCTCGCGTTAGTTTCATTCTCAAAAACGGCATCCCATGCCTGGGCAGGGGTGTTTATTTTCTTTGAGATATAAAGTTCTGAAGGGGCTTTTTTCCGTCCTTTGAAGAGAGCTGCGTGCGCTGCCAGCAAAGAAAGGAAAAGCAATGCGGAAACCGGACCAAAGCTGCCTTTCACCACCGGCGGGGCGAACGCGGGGTGGCTGAGCCAGCCGGAGACCTGGGCAAGCAATCCGGGAGCTACAACCGCCGCCAAGCAGATAGCGATACCCGCCAATACCACCAAAGCAACCCCGCCCACAAGAGTATTTCCCTGGTCTTTTGGTTTATTCTTTTTCTCTAATTTTTCTATTTTACGCAAGCAGGCCAGGGCGAATACGCGCACCGCTTCTACTTTCTCCTCTTCCGTTCCGGCTTCTTCGATCCGCGCGATCTCTTGCCCCAGTAAAGGCTTCACTACTAAGTCATCTATCTTTACGATTTCCCTAAGCGCCCTTGCGGCTGCCCTGTGTATATGAACGTTTTCATATGGTTCGATCGTTGGATCATCCGTGGTCAAAACATAAGACAGGATCTTCAACAAAAGACAACAGCTTTTCGATACTTTCCGTCGCTCTTCTTCGGGTTTAAGAGGATCTGACGCATCAAGCATGCGCTTTTCAAGCCTTATTAAAATATCATTTAACATCAAAACACGCGTACTGGCGTCTAACTTGAAGAATTGCACGAGGTGTTTATCGGCAACCAGGTCACCGGAATCTATCTCAGGCGTCTCGGGCTGTCCGGATCCCCCGACAGCCAGACCTAATAACGCGAACGACAGTATCCCAGCGAAACCACCAAAGCCCTTCAGGACCGGCGGGGCGAACGCGGGGTGGGCGGCGAGACCGGAAAGCTGGGGAAGCAGTCCGGCCACGGCAATAATAAGAACCCCTAAAATGACCACTGAAACAAGAACCGGTGTGAGCGCCGCCCCTTGCGCCCTGTTGTAGGAAACGGGCTGGACCTCGACCAGTTCTTTATCTCTTTTCCCTTTCTGGTAGGTCACACCGATATGCCTTTGAGCTTCCCCGACCACATCATATCCGGGCTGGAACGCCCTCAGATGCGGGCTTACCTTAAGAGCATCAAATACACTCAGGATCTCATCAGTGGTGGCGTTTAACATGGACGCAAGTACCCGGACGAGCGACTTGCGGTAATCTAACCCATTATCACGGATGGCACCCACAACCCTTCTTGCCAACTCTTGTCTGGGCGGAGGAAATTCTGCTAACGCGTTCTCGATAGCCCCTTCAACAGCTTCTTTGAACTCATTTTCCATAGCCGCTATCGGCGGTGATTCCGGCCTTTTGCTTGAAACCACCATACTGTATATTCCCCTCTCAGCTTCAATTTTGTGCGGGTAAACAGGAATGATCCCCGGCCACAACCGGACTACTTGGGCAGCCTTTTCCATTATGTTCAAGGGAACCTGGTAATCGCCTTTTTCCCAGTGGGACAGCGCGTTCTGTGAAACATGCTCACCATCTTCACTTAATCTTTCCGCAAATTCCGCATGGCTTAATTCCAGGCTCTTACGGAGCATCTTCAACCTCTCCCCCGCTTTGTCACGATACAGGCCTGCCACCATTTGCATGACACGCGGAGAAATCGAACGTATGCCGCGTTCCCAGCTGCATATTGTGATCTTCGGTATGATCTTTTCCGGATCCAGCTGTTCACCGAATTCCGCCAGATACAAGCCCAGCGCCATCCTGAACGCCCTCATCATTTTTCGTGACTGGTCCCGGTAGGTCATCTCTGTTTTATCCATGATCTCTAATGGGATCATATTCTTGCCGGTCTCCCAGCTGCTGACCGTTGTCGCAGGCACGGGGCTTTTTTCATTCAACAATTTCCCGAACTCGTCCTGACTTAAGCCGAGCGCTTCGCGTAACACCCGCATCCTTTGCCCCGCTTCTACCCGGTAAACTTTTTCCGCGCTTTCCATGACCTCGAAAGGAATCTCAGTCATACCCTGTTCCATCCCCCCGACTTTGGGCACATCCATATAGCCTTCCTTGCTCAGCCGTTCTTCAAACTCTTCCTGAGATAACTTCAACTTTTTACGGATCGTTTTCAATCTTTTCCCCGCCCGGCCACGGTAAAGCTTTTCCGCTTTCTCCATCATATCGAAAGGAACCGGGCTCTCACCCTTCTCCAGAGCCTTGATCTTTCTGTGATGCACCGGATACTTTTCATTCAGCAGCATCCAGAATTCTTCCTGAGTCATCCCTAACCCCACACGGAACCCTTTTAACCTTTTTCTCCCGCGTTCAAGATAGAATCTCTCCGCATCCTTCATGCGCTTGGAAGGAACGGTATATTCCCCGCGTTCCCATATGCCGAGGGTCCTCGGATGTATGGGGTTTTTCTTGTCCAGTTCTTCTCCAAATTCTTCCCTGGTCAACCCAAGTTTTTCACGGAATTCCCTTAATCTTTTTCCCGCAAGGCCTGGGTAGATCCTTTCCACGTTTTCCATCACTTCGAGCGGAACCGGGCAATTACCCTGCTCCCATAGCGACACCATGTCCAGAGATACATCTCTTTTGTCATCTAACAGTTTGCCTAATTCCCCCTGGCTCAACCCCAACATCAGCCGGATATCCCTTAATCTATTTCCTGCATGACCGCGATAGACTTTTTCCGCTTCCGTCATTATGTGTAAAGGAACACGGTTTTTGCCGTTTATCCACTGGCTGAATGTGCCGCCATAAACAGGATCTTTATCGCCCAATAACTTTGCAAATTGACCCTGATTTAAACCCGACCTTACCTGCAATATCTTTAGCCTTTTTCCCGCGCGATCGCGGTAAAACTTCTCTACCGCTTTCATGACAGCGAAAGGAATACTTCTTACACCGCTTTCCCATTTGATAACGGCGCCTACACGTACTGGCTTTCCGATATCCAGCTGCTTTGCAAATTCTTTCTGAGTCAAACCCAGGCTTTCCCGGAACGAGCTCAGCCTTTTCCCTGCCCGACCGCGGTAGAGCTTTTTCGCATCGTCCATCACGTCAAAGGGGATCTCGCTTTCACCGTTTTCCCAATCTCCTATCTTCCCCGGACCTATGGGATCTTTTTCGTCCAGCTGTTCCCCGAATTCTCTCCGGGTCAAACCCAGGCTTTCCCGGAACGTCCTCAGCCTTTTCCCGGCCCGATCATGGTAGAGCTTTTGCGCGACTTCCATAATATGTAGAGGGACCGGATGCGTACCGTTCATCCATTTATAGAACGTACTCGGGTGTACAGGATCATTCTTGCGCAGCAGTTCCCGGAATTCTTCCACGGCTAAATCCAGTCTTTTCCGGATCGCCTGCAGTCTTTTGCCGGCAGTTTTCCCGGGAGATTCCTCTACTTCGCGCTGTGCCTGGAACATCACCCGGTCCAACAGTTCTTGGTCTTTCTTTGGGTCGGGACTTGCAACGAAATCCCCGCCCCGGCCAAATTCACGGGCTTCTTGTATTTTTGACCTGGTTTCTCTGGCTTTCTTTTGAGATTCATCCGAAGTCGTTCCCGTTTCTGGTGTAAGCGTGGCCCCTTGTGTCTTGCTCCTACCCCGACTGACTGGCCTCTCAAAACGAAATATCGGTGTATCTTTCGGCCTCCTGGCGACAACATGGAGCCATCCGGCTTCCAGCGACTTCGTTCCATTTTTCTTCTCTTCTTTGATCTTTTCATCCAGAGACGAAAGCAGTATCTTCTGCAGGAACTTTTGCTGCTTCTTATCATCCAGTTTGCCCCAGATAAAAACGGTCACGTAGGGGTCGGAATAGAAATCTCTCATATCATCAAGGGGTATGCGAACCTTTTTCTTTTCAACCTCAATATCGGTAAAACCCGCCTGCCGGAGGGCTTCTCTATAATCATCCAAAGATCTCGGATGTATCTTCTCGCGCGCGGCTATTATTTTTTGCACTTCATCCAGGCCCACTTTCTCCCGCAATTTGTATATAGCATTTATCACGACCGCGTTCATGAAACCGAACATCGGGCAGAGGTTCTCCTTGAAATAAGCCGTATTGAAAGATAAAACGCCTCCCTCATTCATGGCGGAATACACTTCCCGGAACACATCCTCATAATCATCTATAAGGTGCATGCCGTTGAAGCAGATCCACACGTCAACAGGTTCAGCCACTTTCTCCGCGAACTCCTCGGCCATTCCCTGCACGAACGTTATCCGCCTGTCGCCCCTGAACCTTTTCTTTGCCTCTTCCAGGGATGTTCTATCGGGCTCCAAAGCGGTAACACTGGCCTGGTCACCCAGACAAGGAAGAAGCACACCTAAAGACCTGCCTGTCCCGGTCGCGACTTCGGCAACATGGCCGTTTTCGCCTTCTATCTCGGCAAGTTTGATAAGTTCTCTGTTGTTATCATCGCTCCATTCAGCGCCCGCGAACTTGTCATAACCGGACGGCTTCGCAACCTCGTCCTTGCCTTGCCGCGTTATCAGCGCATACACGTCCTTCCCCAGCGTAGCAAAAGTTAAACCTGTCATACCTCCCGCTACCGCAAAACATATGAACACCAGAACACATCCGGCAAGACTGATCGGATAGCTGCTGCAAAAATAATAAACAGCCCCTACCCCGGACGCCAATGCCAGAAGAAAAGCGAAAATGCCTCCCCGGGTCCCAACGGAGATCTTGAAAGACGCTATCTTCTTCCACGGCATCTTCCACGCCAGAAGGATAGCCGCCGCAAGTGCCGCTACTATACCCAGCACCTGAGCGCCGAGAGCGACCACGGCGATAGTAATGACAGATAGCCCCCCGAGAAGTTCGAGAAGAGTAACTCCCCGGATCTTTTTGGTTTCCCTTTTCTTGCTCACATCAACTATTAAGATCCCCTCCTCGTCGGGTTTGGACAGAACGGTTTTGGCCCCTGATGACACAGCGCAAGAGTGGCCCCTTTCAAACCGATCCGGACGATCACGATACGCGATATCTTCAGGTTTGACCGCCGTATTCACGAATATCGCCGTTGTTTTGCAATCATTGCTGAGCTTTTCCACCCGTGATTGGCCCTCGGAAGGTATCGTCGAAGAAGGAACTATTATTAGATCGGCTTTACGCGCATCCCTTGACACTTGTAAATAAGCCGCCTTATCCGCGATTATGCGGTCGGACTCCATGCAAATAAGAGCACAAACCTTGTGACCTTTTAATGTAAACCTGCGGTCCTCTGATTCGTGGGAGAATTTTGTGAACTTCTTGGCCCCGCCCATTGTCCGGATGACATAATACGTGATATCCAACCCTGAATTCACCAGACTGAATCCCAAAGCTATACCCGTCTCACTGGCCACTTTCGTTAAAGCGGACACCCTTTCTTTCTCTTCTTCTTCGGTCCTCAGAGAACCCCGGTCCAGGAGCTCAGGGAAAAGCACCAGATCAGGGGCGTTTTCCTTGAATCTTGTTTTCAACGACTTAACTATAGCTGCCATCCTCCGGGTATTATCCCCAAAATCTCCTCTCTCGATCTGTGCGCACGCTACCCTTAATCCCCTCTTTCTGACCCCGCCTTTCAGTTCAACAGGGGGGACCAGGCCGGGATACTCCTCTTTCTGCTCTTCATCCTCTCCCGCGAGCCTTCTCCACTTCTTTTCTTCCTCTTTATTGGTAGTATCTACGAAAAACCCCCGGGGGAAATTCCCTGCGGCCAGGACCATCATCGAAAGAATACCGAGCATAAATATCGTCATGGGCCATCCTGTCCCGAATCCCGCCATCAATTCGCCGGCGGGCGCGGCCTGCCCGCCGGATGAGAGCGCTTTAGCCGCTATTCCAATGGTGGCTGCCGCCGCGATGAACATCCCGAGAACAACATTATCGTCATCATCTTCTTCTTTTTCTTCTTCTTTGAGATCTTCCGCATAAACGGTCGTGAGTATGAAATGCGCCGTCCATTTCACGTATTGTGCCGCTTCATACGCCTCATCATACCCTTTGCCCATATTGTCTATCGCCTTATTGGACATCTTTTCAAGGCCGGCCAGCTTCTCTCTGGCGTCCTCAAGGACGTTCTCCAGGCCTGCCCTGTTCATGCTCCAGATATCATCCTTGCTGAAAGCGAAACCTGTTAGTTTCTCTTCCGCACGGGCAGCACTCTTGGCTTTTCCGGGTCTTTCCCGTTCCAACCTGGCATCAACTATACTTAACTGGTCATCGACCAGGCTTTGTATTTTCGCGAATTGTTCATCGGCCTTCATCCAGGCGATCAACCCCTTACCCAGATCAAGCATCTTTAAAGCGTGGCTGTAATGCTCGGCTGCTTTTTCAGGGTCGTTATCCCGGACGGCGTCACCGCGTTCTTTCTCTCCCACGACATCCTGCTCTAACCTCTCCAACTGTTCGGTCTTTCCATCGTCATTCTGTGACGACCAGGAAGTAACGCTTTTAAGGTCTGATATCACTATCGGCGGCTGTCCGTTGGAAACACGCTCTTTATTAGACTCGGCCAGCAGGCTCTTCAATGTATATGGCGCGCATCCCATCCTCGCCATCATTTTCCTCGCGATGGCCGTACCTTCATATTCAGCGCTCACTTCCTGATACGCTTTATTGAACCTCTTGACCGTAAAGTGCTTCCTGCTGAATACAGGCGCGGGGAGACCTTCTTCTTTACGTCTTTTTTCATCTTCTTCTATTAACCTTGCGAGGACCACATCGTTGACACCCAAAGCCTTCTTTATCTTTGCCTGCATGGGATAGTCCCCTTCTTTTTCCAGTATTTCCTCATACACCTTCCTGAAGTCATCGACCGTCAGCGGTGCTCCCCATTCCCGTGCCGGTAAGAAAGTCGTAAGGGCCACCAGCGCAATCACGTTGAGAGGGCCGAGCATATTACAGAGCACGTAAAGAAGCTGGAAGAGACATCCTGAAACAAACGCGAATATCCCCACCTGGATGGAATACACAAGGAGATTGCTTTGCAGCCACCGGGGCAGTTTGAACTTTTCCTGGAGCCAGTCGATGATCTTGTGGGTCCATTCGTGGGGGAGGTCGATAAGTTTTCCCAATATGGAATCGTCCTTATCCAGTTTGATCTTTTTCGTTCTAAGATCAAAAGACGCGGTCTCGCGGCGGTCAAAGAAAACGGAAAAACCTCTTTTTTGGGGAATCGCGTGCGTCGGCGTCGACTCAACGATAGGTATATCCAGAGCGCCGCTCTCTATTGCCCCGCTTACAAGAAGCAAGAATCCGGCCAGGCCAAACCCGATCCAAATGGCCGGGTGCAAGTTCCAACTCGCGGCATAAATAGCACATAACCCCGGCACGACCGCGACCCAAACATCAAATGCAAATGCCGGGACGCGTATCATAGCATCCGTATCCAGGTTCATGCGGCCTATCATCGCTCTCAAAAAGAGCAGCACTCCCGCCGCGCCGAGCCCGACCGATACGGCCGGGTGCAACCCTAATACTATGGAAAGAACGGAAAGAGTCCCCGCAGCAAGACCTGCCCGCGCCGCGCCCCGGATGGTGGATTTCTGCTCCCCTCCCATCTTTTTTTTCAATCTTTCTATTCCGGCTGCGACTTTTTTCCGCTCTTCTGTTTCAGCCATTTTCTGTTCTTCTACCCTTGCAACTTCTTCCAGACAAATAGCTTTTTCTTTTTCCGGCAGTCTTTCAACAAGAAGTCTGATCTGATCAGCCGTCTCTCTTACAGCATCTTCCGCCACAAACTTCCCGCCACTGAGACTGTTTAATTGTTCCCTTATTGTTCTCAAATTTTTGTTTTTATTGACTTGCCTTATCTCTTCGTCTTTTTGATCTTTTTCTTTTTCGGCTTCGTCGATCAGGTGTTCTATGTCTTCCGGTATCCTCAACTGGCGCAAACAAGCAATGCAAGCTTCAATCTCTTTAGCCTTTTCCCGGAGTTCTCCCCATGGGTCTTCCCCGTCCGGATCGATCTTTCGAACATCATTCCGCAAAAACTCTAACCTTAATAATGCTTCACCTATCTTATGCATCCTGATCTCTTTGCCTTTTCGGTCTTTTTCGATCACGGCTTCATGCACGGCTTCACGAACCAGACGATTACTTCTCACAAATCCAAACTGGCGCAAACAAGCAATGCAAGCTTCGATCTCTTTAGCCTTTTCCTGAAATTTCTCCTCCGAGCCCTCTTCTGCCGGATCGATCTCTTGAACATCTTTCCGCAAAGTCTTTACCTTTGAGAATGCTTTACCTACCTTATTCATCCTGTCTACTTCAGCTTGCAGTTTCTCCTCCATTTCAGCCGCTTTACCGGGATTGAACGCCGATAACTTTTTCAGCGCTTCCCTGGCCTCACCGACCTGAGGCAGTGAACCATAATCCTCTTCTGTTATCACAGAAGACATCATGCTCATGGGCATGTTAACTTTATTCAGAAGCTCTTTATATCCGGTGCTGCTCTGCTCGAATCGTTTCGTGAGAGCCTCTTCGGTCATCATAGACAAGTTGTTCGAATCGCGTTCTGAGGCAGGTTTGCTTTCCCCGTTGGCCTGGAGAGCGTTTTCGATCCCCTGCACCACGTCATCTATTTCGGAAAGTTTCCGGTTCACCTCGGCCATGGCTGCCGCGGGATCCTTCTTATAATTTGCCAATAATCTATTCTTAGCCTTGCCGACTTTTTTCCCGGTTTCTGTTTCTTTAGCCGTCTGTTCGGCGAACTTTTCCAGGGATTGCCCGATATCGGAACAGGCTTTGATCTCTACATACGCTTGTTTCGTTTTTTCGGCTGCCTGTTTCAATCGCCCTAAAAGTCCGTACATGCGCGCACAGACAATATCGGCATACATCTTTGCCAATCCATCCTCACCGGTAAATTCGGGAACAGTGTGACCGGTTTCCTGTTCCAATCTCCCTATGCCGCTTTCCAGCATCTTGGCAACCCCGGACCCGCCGTTCACCAGCCCGGCTTCATTTATCGAAAGTACCGCGGATAACAGTGTCTTTGCTTCTTCCCCGCTCCTTTCGTTCATATATGAGGTTGTGTCTTCTTCTATCATTTCCGGGGATAACAGCAAAGCCTCCCTCAGCTCTCTGGCAATCTGCCTCTGATCTTTGCTTCCTGAAGCGACCATGCTATCAACGAGACACAATGACACTAAGGTCCACATGCGCTCCTGCCACGACCCTTCTCCCTCCAATACCGGCGGTGAGGAGGCAGCCAACTGTTCCAGACGCCTGATGTCATCCTCTTTTTGCCCAAACCTTGAAGATATCCTGGTAAATTGTTCTTCGCTGATAACGAATTCGCCTCTTTCATCGACGGCGACAAGCGCGCGGATCAGCGGGGTCCAGATCCTGGAACTCTCGCTATGGATCAATGACTGGGAAAAGGCGTCCAGCCGTTCCTGCTGGGGACCCGTCAAATGGAACCAGTTCCACTCTGCAGCAAGCTTTTGCCCCGGGCTCAATTCTGCCGATTTTTCCGCGGCGGTGGATCCATCCTCGGAAACCGGTTCCTCGGCGGCAGGCTCTTCTGCGGCAACCGGGGCATCCTCTGAATCGGCGCCTGCATCGGCCGTGCCTTCATCCTCAACCGCTTTTTCCGCTTCATCCGGCGAGGCTGGTGAAGCCACTTCATTAGCCTCGTCCTCGGGGATTATGGGCTCTCCGTCCGCGGCGACCAGCTCCACGCTTTTATCTTCCACGAAATAATCGGGTATTCCGAAAAACCTCTCCACCAGGGCTTCCGTGACCCTGACATGGACCAGGTGCCTGAAAATGTCAAAACCGAACCTGTCAAAAGCCGCCCCGTTACCCAGGAGATTATCGGCTTCCTTGCCCAGATCTTCTACAACTTCCGCGACGATCTCCTTGTGGTCCACGACCTCCTGGAGATACTTGCCCAGGGCGCCTTCCAGGTATTCTTTCTTGAGCCGCTCAAGTGCCTCCTCGGCCTCAGCCCCTTCCAGCTTCCGGTCTGCCAACTCCTGCAATTCCGTTTCCACCTGCTTTAGATCCGGGTTATCGCTGGAGTGGAAACCCTCCAGGACGCCTTTCACGAATATGATCATATCCGTAAAACGATCCTTTGAAACAAGCTCATTTTTCCGTAACTGTTTGGCCCCTATTTTCTCGGGGTCATCCCTGGACGGCACAAGAATCAATACGGTCCGGCCTTCCGCGAGATCATAAAGGTCTCCCATCGAGGGCATGCCCGAGAAATACCCCCTTCTCACTACTACGTCGGGCTCTCCCTCGACCTCCCTGTCGGTCCTGTCCTTGACCGAAGCGCAGTTAATGTTCGTCCTTTTTTCCATCAACTCAAGTTCGCCACTGTCACGGGCGGCAAGGTACATGCTGCATCCGACCGGCGGCGATGCTCCCATACTGAAACCATTTCTCCACAAGAGGTCCGAAAAACCGTCACTTGTTTCCTGGAACTGATACGCCCAGACAAAATCATCCGGATATGTTGCAGTGTATGATTCGGTCTCTTTTTCATTGATGAATTCTCTCATCAGGAAATACGAATAATACCTTATATACTCGCGAAGATCGTACAAGCATATGTTAAAACTGCGCATGGTCTCGTTATCGAAAGGCACCTCTTTATAGAGTTCAAGTTCCTCCCGCGCGTTTCCCGCGAACTTCCTGACGGCCGCATGTGTATAAAACAGGAACTGCAGCGTTATCGCCTTGTGCACGTTATCCGGACGGGCGCCTTGTTCCTTGAGAGCACCACTGAGCTTATCAAGCATCTGCTGGGGCCTGTCGCTGACAACGCGGGACATACCTTTAAGGATATCGCGGTTTTCTTCACATGAGAACGGCTTCAACCCCTGTGACAGCTCTTCCATCTCGCGGGCCAGCACGCTGTCGACCTGGTCGGTCTGCTCCTGTAAACTTTCGAGTAACGTACTCTTCGCTCTTACCACTTCTTCCCGGGACATTTTCCGCGAGGGATCCGCGGTGATCTTACGCGCTTCCCACACGAACGGCGCTGATACTATCGCCTGCTTAACGTGATCTTTGATCCCACCGAGCAACCTTTCAGCTTCCCCGGGATGCACGCCTTGTCCGATAAACCCCTCTTTAAGGGCATCGATCCTCTCCTGGATAGCGTTCGGGGAGCGAGCCCTGTCTTTCTCGATGACTTCCATCCTTTTATCCAGCATATCGATCGTCTCTTCCAGCGTGTAATAAGCCCTGTGCCATTCATGCAATTCGTGAAATCTATAGAAAAGTTTGAAGACCTCGTTGTCATCATCCATGGGAGCCCCGGCGTTCTTTAAGGAATCGCGGGTGAAATCCGAGTATGCGTCAACGTAAAAATCTTGGGTCGCTTGTCTGAACTTTCCGAATTCCTTTTCACAAGAGAGACCCGCCAGCGCTCTTTCCTTGAAAGCAAGGTATGCCAGCCACAGCTTTCCGCCCTTTTCCTTGTCTATCGTTTCCGGCAACTGTTCGGCAAGAGCGGGCGCGATAGAACGCAGCTCTGACAGCGACCCGTTCATCTCTGACAAAAGGTTGTCCAATCTCCGGGTCAATAAGTCCCTGTCCGTGGCATATATTTCCACGTCCATCCAGATATGTGACGCACATGTGGCGATCTCATGCCAGTATCTTTTGCATTCGGTGATCACCCTTTCCACGTCCTTGATCAATTTGTCGCCCCCTTTGACCGATCCGGATATCTTTTTCCTCAGCTGGTCCATCTCATCTTGTATATCCTTGAAACACGTCCCGGGCTCGAGCCGGTCATGGAGTTGAAAATATATCTGTTTCGGCTCGTGGACAAAACTCTCCCATTCTTCGATAAAAGGAGCGAACCTGAAAACGTATACCACGGTCCCGCCCTGATGAGACAAACTGTAATCCATCGGTCCGCCGAACGCCTCGATAGGCACCTCGATCACACCGGGCTCACCGCTGACCACTACCCAGAAACCGTCATTTCCCCCATACGAATATATCCCCGGTTTAGGTAATGTCCCGTCCCAGGAGGATATCATCTCCTCTTTTATCTCCTCCCAGACGCCCTCGGCAAGCCTCAAGGTCCTCTTCTCTTCCTGCCTTAATACCGGTACGACCTCTTCCGCCCTGTATCCCGGCCGGGCATAATAAAGGTAGGGGAATTTTTCCCTATATTTTTCTTTCATATTATCGGATAATCCCGCCGTGACCGCATCAAGAAGGATGCCGGGCTTTGCCAGCACGTAATCGATACCCGCTTTGGCTCTGCCCTCAGAGTAAAGCGTGACAAACTCGATATTCCCGTTGGCATCTCTGGCGAGCTTTCCACCTGTGATCAGCCTCCCACAGCGCGCCGGGTCGTATATGGGCCTTTTCCTTTCACTGTCCCAGAGGTAGAAATGAAGCACCCTTTTTTCTTCATCGGACATGCCCCTCCTGCCGGGCATGTCGATCTTGTAACCCTCCTTCATGGTGACCTCTATATATGAAGGGTATAATCCGCGGGCGGGAATGACCTTAAGCGAATCTATATGCTCGTCTTTCAGTATCCGCGCCATCTCTTCGGGGCTCAGGCTGGGCGCAAAACCGCATTCCTCAAAGAACCGCGTCGTCGCGGGTGAAGGCAAACCTTTACTCTCCTTTGACCTGGACACCACTATGTTATAGTTGATATTCTCTTCTTCGAACGGCCTTCTCATCATCTTGTCTATGAACTCTTTCCTGTTTTCTTTTATTTCAGGGTCGTCTTCCGGCCTTTCCTCAAGCCCTCTTCTTATCATGTCATGCAACCGTTCTTTTTCTCCGTCATCCCTGCCGCAGGCGCGAGAGGCTGTCTTGGCCGAGTCGAGGTAAAGAAATCCGTAGTCCAGTCCGCAAAGCAACGCTCTCTCATCCCGCACAAGGGCAACTATCCTCTGGTGATCCTCCTCGCCGGTAAACTGCGCGAGTTCGGCTTTATCCATGAACTCTTCCTTCCCCCAGCTCTGCCCGATAACCCCGTCTTTCCTAATAAACGCGTAAAAGTAACCGCGGCCCTCATTGCCAAGGTTGACCCCTCCCCTGAACGAGATCTTGATCGCCGGCGGCATTTTGTCCGGAAAAGGCGGATCCACTACCTCGACCTTTCTTACACGGCCGGACATGGCACGCGCGACTTCTTCGCTTGACCAGAGCGGTTCTGTCCCCAGCTCTCGCAGCACACGGTGGATGGTGAAGCAGAAATCCACATCCGGGTCTAATCCTACTTTCAGGAACACGGGCCTCGCGTTTTCCTGTCTAAGCACATAATCCCTTATGACCTCCTCGTACATCTCTTTAAGCGCCGCATAGTTCTCTTTATCATCCGGATCTCCCTTAGTGTATATGACACCCTCTTCGCCCCCGCCTACAGTCACTTTCTCGATCTCGACCGTTCCGGACCCGGTACTTATTATTTCTTTTGCTTTCTTTTTTTGCTTTGGCTTTTTCTTATCCTTTTTCTTTGCTTTTGGGCCTTTCTTCTTTTTCTTGCTTCCCGAATCGGTTTCCGTATCCGCGGCTTGCCGCCTGGCACTCAAAAGGTCTTCTATGCTTGCGTCCCCTCCTCCCAGTGTCTCTTTAACAATGGCATCAAGATCGATCTTCTTCTTTTTACCCGAATTGTCCTCTATTTTCGCCATAAGGATCGGCACGAGCATGGCCAACAGCAGGCCCACGCCGACCCCGCCCAAAAGCCCGGTCAAATACGTTGTCAGGGCAGCCGTTCCCGGATCGACAATACCGGTCCCGATAACCGCCCCTATAGCGCTGAAAGCAGGAGGTAAGATATTGACAATAGGAGCTAACCCCCTGGTTTTTTCCTTTTTGCGCTTCAGATACAACGCCCGGATAGCATTACCTCTATACATATATACTTTTCTTCCTCCGGGAGTTTTTTCGACCTTCTTGGAAGCGATCTCGCCCTTTTCCCGTAAATACTTTAAGGTGTGTTCCGGGATACCGAGAACGGCAGCCGCTGTTTTCAAGGGATAATATTTACCCGATCTGATATCGTGTATGGTTTCAACCCTCTCGCGTTTAACAGTCGCGCGGACCATATCGAACCCCTTCTTCGAGATGAATATTCTGCTGCCTTTGGGACGCGACCTGTCAAGAACACGCACCTTTATGTCCTTCTTCTCCGGGAGCTGCCCGACAATGCGCTCTACCTCGTGGTATTTCAGGTCAGGACGCGTTATATGGAGCACCGCGTGGATACTCTTTATGGAATGCCAGCCCTTCGGCGCTTTATCCAGAAATCCCTGCTCTTTCGATCTTTCCGCGAAATCTTTTTCCCTCAATTCCCGGAACGCCACTAAATGTACCGCGTCATTCCCGCGAAGATAGGTCTCCCTGCCCACGCGAACCATATCTATGCCAAGTGCCTCGAGTTGCCTGAAATACGTTTTTATCCGGATGTCGCCCATCCTCTCCCGCACGAAACTTGAAGCATAAATGCGCCCCGGTGAAAACTCCTGCGCGATCTCTCTCAGCCGGGATATGTCATCTTCGCTCACATCGCCTTCCGCTCCCGAAAAAACCGCCCCCGCGTCTTTAAGGCGGCCCATGAACTGCTTAAGATCTTCATCGGTAAGGTCTTTTTTCTGCCTCCCGCTTTTGATGATCTCCCCGACAGGAACCTTCAACTTTTCAACGTCATCGGCCGTCAGCCGCCAGGACTGTTCGCTTAAAGTCTTTTTTATTCTTTCCGCGGCATCATCGTCCAATCGCACGGCTTCGAACTTCTTCTTTCCACTCTCAAGTGCCACCGTTACTATCCCGAGCCGCTCAAAAGCCTTCATGCTTCTTGCCACGGTACTCGTTGCCGCATTCACCCCTTCTAATCGCGCTATTTCTGCGACGGAAAGAGGTTCTTCCTGAGTGCGAAGGACATCGAATATGTTCACCGGGGAAGCGGACGCAGATTCAAGTTGTTTGTCTTCTTTTAAGTGGTCAACAAGCGCTTTTTCTTCCACATCTTCGTCTTCACCCTCTATCTCGACCGTTTCGTCCTCTTTTTCCTCAGTTTCGGTCTCTTCCTGTCCCGCGTCATCCAGGGCCCTCCTGGCTTCACGCCGGGTTTCAGGGGTAAACTTTTTCATGTTCCTGCCTATACTTTCCACTGCTTTCCGGCCGTCTTCCCCATAATATCGTACAAGAGCATCGGCCGCGCAATATTTGCCCTTCATGCTGTGAGCTTCTATCAGGATATATTGCAGTGCCCTGAAACCCCAGTCGCCCCTCTGGGCTATACCGGCGGCCGCGGCGCCTTTAGTAAAGCATTCATTGTCTTCTTTCCAGTCGCCTTTTTGGGGGAGCCCGTCCGGCGTCTCCAGTATCTCCTGCAGCTCTTTTCGTCCATACCCCGATCCGGCTATCTTGCAAGCTATTTCGCACTTCTCCGAAAAGTCTTTCTCCAGGCACATCTTTTTTACCAGGTCGTCGATACGCGCGTCCCCTCCTGTAGATCTGCCTATCGCCATCCCCAGCCCTATCGCTGTTAAATATATGATGCCGAGCACGAGCGAGCTCGCTACCGCCTGCTGCCAGTTCTGAGCGAATGCGCCCATGCACAGGAAACCCAGGAAGGACACAAGCGGGATAAGCGAGCGCAGGTTGACCGGGATTTTCTTTTTCTCGACCTTTTTCTGCAGTCTCGTGAGCTGTTTTATTATGTAATCCACGCCTTCTTTCTTAGATTCCCTCACGCGTTTCCGTCTGAATTCCTTCAAAGCCCGTATAGCCGTATCCGGATCTATCCTGCCCGTATCATCCTTTACTTCATCCCATTCCAGCGTGTTGTTATAACATACCCCTTCTATAAACCTGACCGCTTCACGGGGGTTGGACCCTTTCAGTTCGTTTATGCATCCAATACAGTAATCGATCGTTTCGAGCGAGAGATGTCTGGCTGTCTCATCGGAAGCCCATCGGCTTTTACGGATCACCGTGCAAATAGCATCCAGGTCTCCCTTGATCTGGAATCCGTCAAACTCTTTACTATTCCTTAGACCGGCAAGCTTTCTTATCGCCCATTTCCATTGTTTGTTCTTCTTCCCCAGAAAATATCCTTTCGCCTTTTCCAGCTCGGCGATAAGGCGAACTCTGCTTCTCGCGAGATCAGCCCCGCTCTTCTCATCCAGCTCTGATTTCTTCCGGGATGCACCACCTTTACTCAAGGCTGCTCCCACAATAAAAGCCATTGTAAAAATGGTCCCGAGCACGAGCGAACCGGCCACCGCCTGCTGCCACGTATGCGCCAGGGGAGCCATGGTCGCTAAAACGATACCGATCAATATCAGGGGAACCCACCTGCGAATATCGGCCTTTTTACTATCGCGCGTTCCGTCGGATCTTATATCTATTTTCTCTTCGGGATCGATCAGCAATACGTCATCCCTTCCGGCCTGGATCATGCCGCTCAAAACCTCTATTACCGCCTGCCTTGTTTCTTTGTTGGGATGCTCTTTCAGGTCTTCCAGCGCGTCTTTGTCCCCGGCTATCAAAAGGCCGTAAGCGGCGGCCCGTTTGGTATCGAGGTTCGCCCGATTATAACCCGCCTCACTGAGCTCCGACTGATCCAATAAAGCTTCCGTAAGCGTCCTATCATCCTTTACTTCTTCCATATAAGCCAGTCCGTAAGCGGCAGCGCATTTAGCGAGTATTTCAGAACTGTTATATAAAGCACCCTTAAGCGATTTATGGGCTTCGATGTCATCATTGAACCGGGGTATCTGTGATATGCCGTACGCCGCGGCGCGCCTATTAACAAAATCCTTGTCATTCGACATGACTCCCGCGAGGGGACTCAAGCCATCCTCGCCCATATTCGCCAGGCCGTAAGCGGCGGCGTGTTTCCGCTCGAACGTGGCATTTTCCTTCTCGCTGGACAAAATGCCCATTAACGCGTCGTGCCCATGCTGCCCGGTAAACGACAGGCCGTAAGCGGCGGCCCTCATCGTATCGAGATCGTCCTTGTTCGACAACTTGTCATTAAGGAACTCACAGGCTTCCTCAAAGAACCACTCGGGCATCTGGGACAAACCGTAAGCCGCGGCGCACTTTGTCCGGAAATCGCGTGTCCCCGAAAACAGCCCCTTGAAATATCCGCCGGTCTGCTCCAGAAACTCCGCGCGCATCCGTGTCAGGCCGTAAGCAGCGGCGCGCTTCGTGTCAAGATCGGCACCCTTTACAAGGAGCCGTTTGAATCCCTCTCTCACAAAATCGATGATCTCGGTGTCACGGAGCGCTTCAATGAGCCTGTTCACGGCCTTGCGTTTCTCGTCAAATCCGCGCCCTTTCCTTACCCTGAACATGAGGGTATCCATGTCAGGATACTTTTTCATGACCCTGTAGGCATGCCATTTATGAACAAAAGGCTCATCCACCTCTATCTTTTCTTCCGACACCAGAAAATATCCCTTCCTTTCAGCCGCTTCCCTTATATTCTCGACAGGGGTTTCATAATCGAACAGGATCACTCCCTTGTTCTTTATGACCCTCAAGGCTTCTTCGAATATTTCCGCCTGCTGCGCGCCGCTCGGTTCCAGGGGCTCGGCGAAGAGAAAGGATATTTTGTTCACGCTGTTGTCTTCCAGGGGGATGCCCTCGTGATCCGCCCGGGCGTCAGCCATAAGCAGGTGAAGATTGTCGAGCTTCTCCCCTTTTGCCCCCATCCTCTCTACAGCATCCAGCGCGGCCCTGGTATTGAGGGGGCTGGCATCCAAAGAATATACGGTCACTCCTTTATTGTTCCGCGCCACATGGATCGCCTCTTCCGCCTTACCCCCGCACAGATCAAGATAAACGTCCCCAGCTCCGAAGCTCATGATCCTGTTAAAGGCTTCCTGTTCGGAATACAGGACCCCGGGGGACCTCCTCATCGTGTATCCCAAAGTCAGATCTCCCAAATACCAATCCCATCCCGTTTCCGGCGTCCTGTTCTTCGCGGCTTCCGGGTGCAGGAGCTTCCAGGGTTTGACCTCAGGCAGGATCGCGCCGGTTTCATCCTCCGTTACCCCCGCGACTATAAGCGCCCTAAGCAACCTTCTGGACATATTTCTATCTACAAACCCTCTGGATCGAGCATCCCAATAGGCGACAAGTTCATCCACTTCATCTTTATTGAACGGCCCCTTCTGTGTGTTGATCTCTTTGTAATGAGCTAGTTCGGCTAAAACGTCTATTTCCGGCCTTACCGGTTTATATTCACCGGACATATCCGCTGCCGGTTTCTCTGATCCAACACCCGGAAGCGCCATTGTCCCCTCCAGTATGCCGTCTGCTAGTGAGAACATAAGGTTCGTGATAATAGGAATAAGAAGCGGGGTGTATCCCGTTATCAGAAAAACGACCAGGAACAATATAGCGGACACCATACTGGTTACCGGACCCGCGTATAAGACCCCCCTCTTGTCTTTCATAGAATCCGGTACTTTAGGGATCACGCTAAGACCATCCGTGGATATGTGTTCATGATAACGCAAAAATACTTCTTTCAAGGATACGCCTGAAGCTTTAAGATGGGCGGCTTCGTGGACCCATATGGGGCTTAGCCGCACGTTTAACACGCTGTACATCCACAGCATCAGTATCCCGATGACCCTGGAAAGAGCCATATCCCCGGGAGTGCCTAAAAATAACACCGCTAATACCATCAGCGTGGCTGATATGATGCCGCCCAAACGGAACGGGGCCGCGATCTGCGGTCTTTGCTTTTCGAGAAACCCCATCGCAGAATAAACCATCGATAATGCCCTTCCAATAGCCTCCTTCGCCTCTTCCGATCGGCCGTATTTCACGTATTTAAAAATTCTCTTGATCTCCGCGTGTATGAGCGTCAGTTTTGAGGAAGCCGCTATTCTCTTTCGTTCTTGCGGGCTGGCGGCCCCGGGCATCCCGGCCCCGCCAAATCTCGTTTTGATGCCGTCCAAAGCCATATTGACATCATCTGCAAGATGCTTCCAGGCGGAAGTTTCCGCAATGTTGTACATTATTAATAACAGTTTTTCATCCTCAGGCTTGTTCCTCTCTACCTCATCCAGCAGTTTAACCGCGGATGAGAACACTTCCTCCAACTTGCCCAATTCCTGTTCGATCTCCACTTTTTCATGTTCTCCCCTTGTAAGCTCTTCTATTCTTTTCACAAGCACCTCGAGGGACGCAAGATCTATTTCGGCGTTCTGACACATACGAATGACATCCCGGAGCATCCCGGCCGTATCTTCTCCAGCGGGCGCGTTTAAAACCCTGTCCACACAGCTGTTGGAAAATTGCGCGACCCCTTCTATGAACCGGGCCGACTTTTCAACGATCCTTTTTTCGTCATCGTCGCGCGGCGTAAAACTGACAACGAGATTATCCTTGAACCCCACCAGACTCACCATTATCTTATTGTTTATATCATGATGCTCGAATATGACCTCTATCAACAGCTGCGGGAAAGTAATTCTTTCGTAACGGAGCATCGCATCGAGCAGGGTCTCTTCGTGAAGTTTAAAGCCTTCCAGGTATTTCGGGATCTTATCCAGCTGCCGCCTGTTGATCAGACATGAAAAAGCCAGGATATTCTTCTTGAACCTCAGGACCGCGTCACTGATCTTGCCGATGCAATCATCCGCGTTTTTTACGTCTATCTGCATGGTAAACGAAGAAATAGAGGGCTTCTTTCCACCCTCCTGAGCAAGCGATATCAAATAACCCCGGATCTCGTTGAACGGGTTGTCAAAGACAGATCTTACAAGAAACTGGTACCAGTCAAGACTTAAGCCCTGCTCCTCGAGTTCCTCCATTTCCTCCCTGAACTTATCCGGTGAATGAAGCGCGTGGTGAACAGGACGGACATACTTCTCACCCAACTCGATGAGGGCCGCTTTTTTGTACCTTTCTTCGGGAAGGGCTTTCATCTTTTCGATCTTCTTCTCGAGATGCCTGATAAAAGTCATGTAGTATTCAAGGAAAGTACGCGGTTCCTTAAGGGTCAGTTTCTCCGGATCTGGGATCTTTTCCTGTCCTTCTCCGCCTTCCGGGCCAAATGCCAAGGATAAGAGCAGCAAGATCACAATGAATCCGGTAAGGCCGCCCGCTATGCCTACCTGGACGACCGGGGCGGATGCCGAACAGAACGCGGAACCAAAAAGCGTGTGAAGTACATAGCCTCCGACGGCGACCATAGCCAGCAGACCGAAAAATCCCCTGCCGCCTCCCGATCTGAACCGTCTTCTTTCCCGCCACGACTGTATTTTTTTGCCCAATTGCCGAAAATTGTCTTTTACCCAGAGTATAATTAACACGGGAAGATAAAGATTGGACATCGAGGCTTTCCGGCATCTTATCTGGGCCGATATACCTTCTTTTGAATACCTTTGGACAAATAATCTTACCCCAGGCACCAGGCTTACGGTCGGCCATTCTCTCCTGTGATCATCGCCCCTCATTTCGATTCTTTTGTAGGTCTTTATGTTCCCTTCCCTGCGGTAATGTTTCAGGATCTTCCTTTTCTCATTCCATGCCTTATAAAAAACCCACAGGTTCGCGATAATGACCGCGCTGAGGGCAAGGCCCGCGAAAACAAGGACGTAAGCGCCTTTCCCCATTTCGATAAGCACGGCCAGGGCTGCCGCCAAACCGAAACGGCATCCTAATCGCACCCCGTGGCGCGCCTGAACTTCACCGGCTTCATCAAAGGGCCCTGCCTGTTTCACGATCTCGAACATGAAAGATATGAACGCCCTGTCCTCCCACGCGTCTTTATTGCTCGGGATACCGGCCTCGATGGCGACGCGCCTTACCCATTTGGTATAGACGGCTTCGAGTTTTCTGCGGTCCGCCGGGTCCAGCCGCCCGAAAAATGCCTCCCTCGCGTTTCTCGATCTTTGCCGCAGCTGCCGCTCGTTCCAACCCATTATCCGGTAATAAGCTGCCCAGTCGTCGGTCATTACATGTCTGGTCCAGGAATACCATTTCGGTAAACCGTTCAGCGTATCCCGGATCTTCTCAACGCCGATCTCGCTTACTTTTTCGGATAACAGCGGGTGCACGGACCACCTGTCCGCTCTCAATATGTCGATAATGGTATCTTCGGTCTTTCCGGTCTCTCCGGCTATAACGTCTACCGACACAAAATTTTGCCGGTCATAGTACATTCTCGCGATACGGGCATCTTTTGCCTCTTCTTCCGCCTTCTTCCTGGCGGCTTCTTCCATTTCCTTCTGCTTCCTGAAAGCATGGTAGCTGTCCAAAAGCCTGGTCATAAAAGTCGCGAATGCCCTGTCTTCCCAGAATTCCCTGCCCCGCCCGTTTGCATCATGCGCGATGATACGATCCACCAAAGCTTCATAAGCGCTCCTTAAATTCCTGCCGGTGCTGGGTCTGAATAAACTGAAAAAGTCTTCCCGTGCGTCCCTGAGGATCATAAGGTATTTCTTTCTTGTCATATCACGGCGGGTGGTGCTCAGGTTTAACCACCAGCTATCCGGGGGAACCAATGTGACCCAAGACAGGGCGTTAGATCCTTTTCCCTCTCTGTCAAAATTAGTGAGCTTCTCTAACACGTCCCCGACGGTCTCGAGGCCCACCGTAAAGACTTCCCTCTCCGCGTTTCTGAAAGCGATCTGCCCTTCCGGCGATTCCAGTTTCTCGTGGTCAACCGCAATTGCCTCCTCGAATATGAACCCGAAATCGATCGTCCCCTGTTCGCGCGTTTCCTCCTGCCGGGTTTCCGTTCCGGCCTCCAACAGTTGATACTTTATGTCATTGTTGATATCGAACTCGTCTACCGGTGTCCTCTTGAACCCCTCAGGCAGCGGAAGATCGCCTTCCGGCATGTTCGAGGCATAGAACCTCATGCAGTACTTCCCTATCGGGAAGAAGACCTGGTGGTTTATATCCTGCGGACCGCGGCTTGGATTGAAAGCGGAATGGACACCTGTCTTGTAATGGGCGTTACCACGGATATACTTTATCGTGTCTTTGATATGGTCCTCTATCCCGGAAAGGTATTTTTCCCTGAACTCTTCGCTTTTTATGTCTTCCATGAGATATAAAGCCGCCCAGCGCGCGCGCTGGATGTCCTGGTCCGGCGAAGTGACCATGGATTCGGGGGCAACGGTACTTTTGCGGATCCGTGAATAGTCGGGGTAGGCCCATGCGAGGTCGTAAGCAAGGAAGCATATTATGATCACGCTTGCGATCATCCTGATAGATAACTTATATTTGGTAGCCCATAATATCATTGTCTATATTGCCCCATATTATGTTTTTGCTTTGAGCTGGGTATTTGTTTAGCTAACTAAGTTTACATTAATATAACATTTATGACTATATTAGTCAATATCAAATACTGGCTATTTTATACCTTAACTTAAAAGTGAGGGTTTTGGCTGGCTAATTTTGTAATATATTATGGATATTTAAGTTATGACAAGGTGAAACAGGCCTTCTTATGGATTCACCAATTACCAACACCGGGTGTATGTCAGACACCCGGTGTTGAATAAGGATAACATGATAGATGCTTATGCGGTGGTGGGTACCGTCTCTTCTTCTGAGTCTTTTGCTTCTTCGGTGAATTTGACGGACACTATCTTTGATACGCCTTTCTCCTCCATCGTTATGCCGTACAGGACATCCGCGAGCTGTATGGTCATCCGGTTGTGCGTCACGATGATGAACTGGGAGAGCTTCAGAAATTCCTGGAGGACGCGGCAAAAACGCACGATGTTGGACTCATCCAGCGGGGCGTCTATCTCGTCCAGGATACAGAACGGGCTCGGGTTGACCTTGAATATGGCGAATATAAGAGCGGTGGCCGTAAGCGCCTTTTCGCCTCCGGAAAGCTGCATTATATTATGAAGCTTCTTGCCCGGGGGGCGTACCGCGATATCGATGCCGCATTCGAGGATGTTGGATTCATCTTCAAGTATCAGTTCCGCTTTGCCCCCGCTGAAAAGCATGCGGAAATAGTCGTTGAACTCCTTTTGTATCTTCTCAAAGGACTCCATGAACATCTTACGGGTGGTGCGGTTGATCTTTGTTATCGCCTGCATGAGGGATTCTTTTCCGCTGACAAGGTCGTCCCTCTGTTTCGCGAGGAACTGGAAGCGGTCTTCCAGCTGTTTATGCTCTTCAACCGCGCCGAGACTGACCTCCCCCATCCTCTCGAGCTGCGATTTTAGTTCCTCGATGTTCGCTTTGGCCTCTTCCCAGTCGGCCTGGCTGTCTATTTCCATGCTTATTTCGGCCAGGTTCACCTTGTACACGTTGAGGATCCTTTCGGCCAGCGACGACCTCTTGTATTCAAGTTCCTTCTTCATTATGTCGGAATCCCTGGTCTTGTTCCTGGTATCCTCGAGCTTTTGTTCCATTTTTCTGAACTCTTCTTCTTCGCGCTGTATGATACCCGCCAGACTGTCTTTCTTCTCTTTCTTCTCTGATATCTGGACTTCTTTCTGCTCCTTCGAAACGATAAAGGCGGTGTTGCGTTCCTTCAGATCCTCGATTTCCTTTGCCAGGGCGTCGGCGCGCTCGTTGCTCTCGGCGATCCTCTTCCTTTTGTCGCCGACCTCATCGTCGATGCGCTGGAAGGAGTCCTTTTCCCTTTCCAGGTTATCCGCGAGGTTCTCTTCTTCCTTCCTGAAGGCCGAAAGTTCAGCCCTTATGTCGGACATGCGGAAAAGGGTCTCTTCTCTTTCCCGGGAGCACTCCTGGATGGCTTTCTGCGACCGGTCGATGATATTCTGCAGTCTTTCGCTCTCGGATTCGAGCTCCTTGAGGGCTTCCTCCATACGCTGTTTTTCTTCCTGGAGATGCCTTATGTTGGCGCTCTCTTCCTCTATCTCGTCCTCCAGAAGCGTCAGTTCCTCCGAAAGCGCGTCGGCCTTCTCCTTTACCGACGTCCTCCTGGAGGATACGTCCGCGTGGTCGACCTCCATCTCGCGCAGTTCCGTTTCCAGCTTCTCTTTTCTGACGGCCGCTTCTCTGAGCCACTCCTCGAGTTCCTTTATCTCGGCACCAAGGCTGCTTATCTCCCGGGTGATTTTTTCTTCTTCGGCGCGGAGCTGTTCCGCCTTTTCCCGGCGGCCGAAAAGGGGTATTGTCTCCTTCGCGGAATAGTTGCGGCTGCGGCGCATTCCTTCCCGGAAGATCTCGCCCTTTTCCCCTACGATCTGCCCGCAAAAATCGTTGTTCCCGTCCATGAATATGCGCGCCACTTCCGACGACACCGTCACGAAGGTATCCCTGAGAAGCGCCCTCAGCGCCGAGCGATAAGGTTCTTTGGCCGCGAGTATATGCGTCACGTCGTCAAGGATGCCTTTTTTGATGCCGGATGAGGCCCCTCGCTTAAGAATCCTTTTCAATTCCCCGAGGATCAGGAAACTCACGCTGCCCATCGAGTTCTCCGAAAGGAAAGAGACCACCCTCCCCGCGGTATCCCTGTCCTCTACGACGACCGCCTGCGCCATGTGACCCAGAACGGATTCCACGGATTCCTCGTAGTTATCGCGTACGTTCACCAGCTCCGAAAGTATGCCGTGGACGCCCGCGAAACGCGGGTCTCCCGCTTCGGCCCGCTTCACGATCTCCTTCACGCTGTCGTGTATGCCCTCCCGTTCCGCGATGAGCCTTTCGATGAACTCCCTGCGGGGTTTGATCTCGTTAAGTTTCTTTTCTTTTTCCAGTTTTTTGTCGTTCACGAGGGCCAGCTTCCGCTGCATGCCCGCGAACTCGTCGTGGAACGCGCGGAACTCGTTCCTCTTCTCTTCGAGCCTCAGGGTCACCGACCGGAGCTTCTCCTCGACGGCCTTGAGGTCCTCGAGAACATTGTCCCTCTCGGCCTGCACGTTGTTCCTTTCCATCTTCAGGCGCTTTTCCCGGGCGAGAAGGTTCTGGATATCGGCGTTCGCCCTTATGAGCATGTTCTTCGTGCGGGTCTCGTCCGAGGCTATGTCCACCGTCTTCTCGCGGGTCACCTTGAGCTCGTGCTTGTTTTCTTCCATCCGCTCGGCGATATTCTTCACTTTCTCCTCGGCGGAGATAAGCTCGTTCTCTTTGTTCTGGCGTTTTGCGCTGACGTCGGAATGTTTCGTGCCAAGCTCCTCCAGACGGACCCTCAGGACGTTGTGCCTTCCCATCGTCCTTTCTATTTCATGGTCGAGCTGTTCCGCGTACTTTCTGAGCTCCTGTATCCTTTCCCCGTCCACCTCTATCACGTGCGCGTTCTTGTCGATATCGGACGAGAGGCGCATGAGCTCGTTCTGTGTGCCCTGAAGATCGTCAAGAAGGGTCCTATACTCCTCCCTCTGGCGATTAAGAGAAGCCGACGCTTCTTCCAGGCCTGCCCTGAGCTTTTCGGACAGCCGGCGCAGATCATCGTTCCTGGTGCCGAGCTCGCTGTCGTCGGTGCTGAGCGCCGAGTAATTCCTGTAAGCAAGCTTCACTTCAAGATCCTTCAGCTCCTCATACTTCGCCTTGTACCGCTCCGCCTTGCGGGCCTGTCTTTCTATGGACTTTATCTGGCGCTCTACTTCCCGGACTATGTCGTTTATCCTCACCAGGTTCTCGTTGGTCCTCTCGAGCTTCAGCATCGCTTCTCTCTTCTTCGCCTTGTACCTGGTGATGCCGCTGGCTTCTTCGAATATGTAACGGCGGTCTTCCGGGCGGGAGCTCAATATCATGTCCATCCTGCCCTGCTCCACTATCGAATAGGAGCTCGTGCCGATGCCGGTACCCATGATCAGGCCCCGCACGTCAGCCAGCCGCACGGGCGTCTTGTTGATAAGGTACTCGCTGTCCCCGGAACGGAAAAGCCTGCGGGTTATGATGACCTCGTCGTAGTCCACGGGCAGTATCCTGTCCTCGTTGGAAAGCGTGAGCGAGACCTCCGCCATGTTCAGGGGGTCGTACTTATCCGTCCCGTTGAATATGACGTCCTGCATCGCGGAACTTCTCATGGATTTCGCGGACTGTTCGCCGAGCACCCATTTTATGGCGTCAACGATATTGCTCTTCCCGCAACCGTTAGGCCCGACCACGGCGGTAACGCCGGGTTCAAATTTCAGTTTCGTCCTGTTAAAGAACGATTTGAAACCGACGATATCAAGTTTTTTAAAGTACATGTTTCCCCTTTCGATCTATTTTCCCTTCAAGGATATCTTTGAGATGGCGTATATCATCTTCGGTATATTCCCTGTAGCCGTTTATCGGGTTCCTCTTCGGCGGCGGGAATATACCTTTCTTTTCATAATTGATCACTGTGCCCCGGTAAAGGCCCAGCATATCAGCGACCTGCTGAACGTTGTATTTTTGTTTGCTTTTATCGATATCTATCATATTGGTTATGGTAGAGTTTGAACACCTTTATATAGGTTTAAGCAATCTTGATAAAGTATACATAAGTAAGGTGCAGTTGTCAAGGGAACTTTGTTATTATCATATTAGTTAAAAATAATGCTTAAGTGCTTTAATAGTAATTACTTATGGTATGAAAGATATTAGTGAAGGATCTTCTTGAATTCTTGCGTAAGCCGGGGAACCACTTTGAACAGGTCATCGACTATCCCGTAAGTGGCCACGCTGAAGATGGGGGCTTCAGGATCTTTGTTGATGGCGACTATCACATCGGAAGATTTCATGCCTATCAGGTGCTGTATCTGACCGCTTATCCCGCAGGCTATGTAAAGTTTCGGGCAGACCGTTTTGCCGGTCTGGCCTACCTGGTGCGAGTACGGTATCCATCCGGCGTCCACGGCCGATCTTGACGCGCCTACGGCCCCGTTAAGCGTAAGAGCCAGGTCTTTTATCACATCGAAGTTCTCGGGCGCGCCTACTCCTCTTCCGCCCGAAACGATAATATCGGCCTCGGCAAGGTTAACCGTCTCTTCTATCTCTTCAACTATGTCTACAAGCCTGCTGCGCGAAGAGTAGGTCTCCTCGTCAAAGTCCTCTTTTATGACCTCCCCTTTCCTCTTGGGGTCCGGATCGGCCTCTTTCATCACCTTGTGCCTTACCGTCGCCATCTGGGGCCTGGTGTTAGGCGCTATGATGGTCGCCATGATGTTCCCGCCGAAAGCCGGCCTTGTCTGGAGAAGAAGCTTCTCTTCCGGGTCGATATCCAGTCCGGTGCAGTCCGCCGTGAGGCCCGCTCTTATCTTTACTGCCACGCGCGATATGAGGCTTCTTCCGATCGTCGTCGCGCCGCAGAGCACGACCTCCGGTTTATGCTTGGTGACAAGCTCACAAAGCACTTTTGAGTAGGGTTCGTCCTGGTAAGCCCTGAGTTTCGGCGAATCCACGAGGTACACCCTGTCGGCGCCCCTTGCGATAAGCTCGTCGCATTCGGCCTCGATGTTGTCCCCCAGAAGAACGCCGCAGAGCTTCGAGCCGAGCTTATCGGCGAGTTCCCTGCCCTTGCCCAGAAGCTCGTAAGCTACCGACTGGACCTTGCCCTTTTTCTGCTCGCAGAACACCCACACGTCCTTATACAGGGAAAAGTCCGCCTGTTTTGGCGCTTCCTTCTTCTCTATAATGATGGCGTCGAACTTACACGCGTCGACGCAGGCACCGCAAAGAGTGCACTTGGCCAGGTCGATGACAGCTTTCTTGTTCTCCATCGTTATCGCGTCGAACGGGCACGCCTTGACGCACAGCTCGCAGCCGACGCATTTATCGAGTATTACTTTTATCGGATCTTTTCCCGCCATCTTCTATCCTATCACTACATCCTTCAGGAACTCCGCCAGCTTCCTGGAAGTTTCGTCCGCTTCGCCGTCGAGGATCTGCCCTCCCTCTCTCGGGGGAGGATTGAATATCTTCACGACCCTTGTCGGGGAACCGTCAAGCCCTATCATTTTCTCGTCACAGCCGATATCCTCGGCCGTCCATACCTGTATCTCGGCTTTCTTCGCCTTCATCTTGCCTTTGAGCGAGGGAAGGCGGGGCTCGTTGATCTCTTTTACTACCGTGAAGACCGCCGGGATGGGGGTCTCTATGATATCAAAGCCTTCTTCCGTCATACGTTCCACCCTGGCATTCGTCTTGGTGATCTCCTCTATCTTCTTTACGTAGGTCACCTGGGGTATATCGAGGTGCATCGACACGCCGGGCCCGACCTGGGCTGTATCGCCGTCGGAAGCCTGCTTGCCGCAGAAGATGAGGGCGTAATCGCCGATCTTCCTTATCGCCTGGGAAAGCGTGTAGCTGGTGGCCCAGGTATCGCTGCCGGCGAATTTCCTGTCGCTGAGGAGGATGGCGCGGTCGCACCCGAGGGAGATAGCCTCGCGCAGGGCATCTTCGGCCTGGGGCGGCCCCATGCTGACCACGATGACCTCCCCTTCGCCGAACCTCTCCTTGATACGTATGCTTTCCTCGATCGCGTACATGTCGAACGGGTTGATGACCGACTCCACACCCTCGCGCCTGAGTGTGTTGGTCTCGGGATCTATTTTCACATCGGTCGTATTGGGAACCTGTTTTATCAGTACGATTATCTTCATTTTGTTGTCATTATTTCGCCAGGCTTTCCTTGATGAGCGAGGAAGCGATCACACCTCTCTGTATCTGGTTCGTGCCTTCGTAGATCTGCGTGATCTTCGCGTCCCTCATCAGCTTCTCCACGGGGTACTCTTTCATGTAGCCGTATCCGCCGAAGATCTGTACGGCATCGGTCGTTATCTTCATGGCCGCGTCCGAAGCGAAGGCCTTGCACATGGCCGATACCTTGGCGATATCCTTGGCGCCCGAATCGATCATGCGGGCCGCCGCGTATATCAGCGCCCTCGCGGCCTCAAGCTGCATCGCCATGTCGGCCATCATGAACTGTATGCCCTGGAAAGAGGATATCGTAGTGCCGAACTGCCTCCTCTCGTGAGCGTATTTTACGGCCTCGTCAAGGGCCCTCTGCGCTATGCCCAGCGCCTGGGCAGCCACGCCCGGCCTGGAAAAATCGAACGTCTTCATGGCGACTATGAAACCGAGGCCTTCCTTACCGAGAAGGTTCTCTTTCGGCACCTTGCAATCGTTCATGACCACTTCCCTGGTAGTGGAACCCCTGATACCCATTTTATCCTCTTTTTTACCAAAACTGAGGCCCGGGGTGTCCTTATCCACGATAAAAGCGCTGGCGCCCCTTGCCCCTTTGGCCTTATTAGTCATGGCGATCACCGTATATATCTCGGCCTCGCCGCCGTTAGTGATCCACTGTTTGGTCCCGTTGAGTATATAATGATCGCCTTCCTTTTTAGCGGTGGTCTTTATGCTGCCCGCGTCGGAACCGGCTTCCGCTTCGGTAAGGGCGAACGCCGCGAGCTTTTTCCCGGAAGCTATATCGGGAAGATATTTCGCCTTCTGTTCGTCGTTCCCGTAAAGTATTATGGGAAATGCCCCGAGACCGGTAGCGGCGAACGCAAGGGCAATACCGCCGCACCCCCATGAAAGCGTTTCCGTGGCAATAGCCAGCTCGAACACGCCGCCGCCCGTTCCCCCGTACTCTTCGGGGATATAAATACCGCAAATGTCCGACTCGGCCAGGATCTTCACGATGTCCCACGGAAATTCCCCGTTTTCATCGTATTCGGCAGCGACCGGTTTGATCTTCTCTTCGGCGATCTGCCGGCAAAGATCTTTGATCATCTGTTGTTCTTCGGTCAATAGGTAATCCATGATCCGTCTCCTTGCTTTTCCTATTTTAACTATGATTGCGCCAGAAAAAAGCTTATTCGGTAAACTTTTTGACCACGAGCGTGGCGTTATGCCCTCCGAACCCGAGAGAATTGCTTATCGCGACATTGACCTCTGCTTCCCTGGCCTGGTTGGGAACATAATCAAGATCGCACTCGGGGTCCGGGTGCTCGTAATTTATGGTGGGAGGTATCACGCTGTTCTCCATAGCTTTGACGCAGGCGATAAGTTCGGCCGCGCCGGCCGCGCCGAGAAGGTGACCCGTGACGCCTTTGGTGGAACTTACCGGAAGTTTATAAGCGTAGTCACCGAAAACGGTCTTGATCGCGGCGGTCTCCATCTTGTCGTTCAACGGCGTCGACGTGCCGTGCGCGTTGATGTAATCGACGTCTTCCGGGCTTAGGCCCGCGTCTTCAAGGGAAGACTTCATGCATCTCACGGCCCCGTCGCCGGAAGGATCGGGAGCGGTCATGTGGTAAGCATCACCGCTCATGCCATAACCCACCATTTCACAGTAAATTTGCGCTCCCCTTTTCTTCGCGTGCTCAAGTTCCTCCAGCACAACGACCGCCGCCCCCTCACCCATTATGAACCCGTCCCTCTCTTTGTCGAAAGGCCGGGAGGCCTTCTCGGGAGTGTCATTGCAGGTGGAAAGGGCTTTCAGGGCGCAGAACCCCCCGAAACCCATCTTTGTTATAGCCGCCTCGGAACCGCCGGCCACCATTATATCGGCTTCTTCCCTCTGGATTATCTTGAAAGCGTCACCTATCGAATGGCTCGCCGTGGCGCACGCGGTCACTGCCGCCGAGTTCGGGCCCTTAAAACCCAGTTCTATAGAGACTATCCCGGAGGCCATGTTCACGATAAGCATGGGTATAAGGAACGGTGATATCTTGGACGCCGCCTTATGCTCGTCACCGGTCATCAGGTATTTCTCATGTTCGGCCTCTACGGTATGAAGGCCGCCGATACCCGAACCGATATAAACGCCCGCTTTCTCCCTGACGATCTTCTCCAGGTCCAGTCCGCTGTCTTTCACGGCCATCTTGGCAGCGCCTATAGCATACTTAACGAACCGGTCGAGCCGCCTTTCCTGCTTGGGGTTCATGTACTGAGTGGCATCGTAATCCTTTACTTCGGCGGCGATATGACTGTTAAAAGGTGAGGGATCGAAAGCGGTCAGGCGCGCAACGCCTGTTTTCCCGCTTATGAGGGCATTCCAGAAATCCTCTACATTGTTCCCGACGGGAGTAACAGCACCTACCCCCGTGAGTACTACTCTTCTCTTGGGCATTATGCTTTTAGATAAGTTGATAGTGTCTATTCTTCTTTCTTGGATGCTTTATCCGTTATGTATTTGATGGCTTCGCCTACTGTGGTCAGCTTTTCGGCATCTTCATCCGGTATCTCGGCCCCGAACTCTTCTTCGAGAGCCATGACCAGCTCGACCGTATCCAGGGAGTCCGCGCCAAGGTCGTCTATGAATTTGGCATCGTCCCTGACCTCTTCTACCTTCACACCAAGCTGTTCAGCAACGATCGATTTGACCTTTTCACCAACGTCCGACATCTGTTTCCTCCTTTTACTTAGAGTTAGACAACTTCAAAATCCTTGCTCACATCACCATGCCGCCGTCTACCTTTATCACCTGACCCGTGATGTACGATGAATCGTCACTGGCCAGAAAAAGCACCAGGTTGGCGACGTCCCGGGTGTTGCCCATCCTGCCCAGGGGTATCAGCCCGAGCAGTCTTTCTTTCGCGTCGCCCGCAAGCTTATCGGTCATATCGGTCTGTATGAACCCGGGGGCGATCGCGTTGACGTTAATATTGCGGGAGCCCAGCTCTTTGGCTACCGCCTTGGTCAGGGCTATGAGCCCCCCTTTGCTGGCGGAGTAGTTGGCCTGACCGGCATTGCCCATGATGCCTATGATGGAAGCCATATTCACTATCTTCCCGCTTCTCTTCTTCATCATGGGTCGGGTAACCGCCTTCAGGCAATTGAAGGCACCCTTGAGATTCACATCCAGCACGGCATCCCACTCGTTTTCGGTCATTCTCATGACCAGATTATCCCGGGTAATGCCGGCATTGTTCACAAGTATATCTAATCCACCGAAATTGTCAAGGATTTTCTTGACGAACTCTTCCACTTCTTCCGCCACCGTAACGTTCACTTTTCCGGCCAGGACCTTCCTTCCGGTGGAATCGGCGATCTCCTTCTTCGTGGCCTCCAATAATCCCTCGTCAACGTCGCACAAAGCAAGGTCGGAACCCTCTTTGGCAAAGAGGACGGCGATCTCTTTCCCGATGCCGCGGCCGGCTCCCGTGATAAGGGAAACCTTATTCTCAAGCTTCATGACACCTCCATATAATAAAGAATTACGAACTAATTGTAGCAATATTATATGTTTTGTCAAGGAGTATGTCTTGGGTGGGCATATTAAGATTATTTATACAGCAGGATCGTCTACTTGGATCATTCCCGTGATCCGAGCGCTTCCGAGAATTTCCCGCCGGTAAGCGCGTCTATGTAGGCTGTGAGCTCCTCTATCCTGAGCTTTTTCGCCCGAAAAGCCTTTTCGTCGCTGTCTCCCGGCCGCTCGAGCCCGGCCAGAAGCTTCTTCCTCTCAAAATAGAGCCGGGTGACCTCCTCAAGGATGTCGTCCCTGAGCTGGACCATGAGTTTGCTCCTAACGTCGATGCTCGTCTGGGCGTCGTTCCATATGAGGTCCGACAGGTCCCAGACAAGATCAACGTCCCAGTCATTGCCCCTCTCCCGGGGTCCGCGGATCACATAAGAATACGAGGAACTTTTGTAGATGTCTATATTATCATCATACGACTCCGAAAAACCCACCGAAAGCTTCGGCAGAAGGGCTTTCCACCTGGCGCCGCGGCGCCAGGACCTGATCTTTTCCGGGCTCACTTCGGCGTACTCTATAGCCATCGCCTGCACCTCTATTATGGAAGGCTCGGTGAACGTGACCATTCTGCCTGCCAATTCAGGGTCGTAACCGAAAGAGAACGTGTCATCGATATTTTGCATATAGACGGAGTTACCGCAGGAAACCAGGAGCCGGTCTCTCTTCGCGTTATCCCGGCAGGCCTTCAAAGATGATATATCCCCCGGTCCACGGGCTTCAAAGACCGGCTGCCAGGAGCGGTCCTTACCGGAGAACCGGAACACCTTATTATGTGTAGCCGCGAAAAGGTCTTTTTCGGTCCCGGCCGCGAAAGCGACGGATGTTGACGGAAGTCCTGTAGTATCAATGAGTTCTGGTTCTGAGTTTCCGTCCTCTATCTTGAATATGCCCCTTTTTGTCGCGACCACTACCATGCCCCGGCTACCGGTACTAACGTCCGTTATCCGGGAAAACCGGCCGATATCCGTCTCATCCCCATCGCTCTCCTCGATCTCCGCCTCCGGATCACCGCTTTTGAGCAAAGCAACTTTTTTCCAGGTCTCTCCCTCATCCGAAGAAATGAACATGTCGGTCCCCGAAGCTACGTATATTCTTTTGCCACGGCAGGCCGCGTCATCGATTGATCCGTGTATCAACGCGGGGTCTATGCGTTCCCAGCTTTTGCCGTTTATCCGGAAAAGCTCTTCTTTAGTCCACGCCAGGACCATGTCCTCTTTATCGCGAAACCCCGCTACACCGACAATACCTTTTTTACCCGGTATCCACTTCCACGAGTCTCCCGGGCCGCTTCTATACAGGCCCTCCCCCGCGGCAAGATAAATATCTCCCCCGGCGACCGCTATATCCCTGACACTGATGGCGCCTCCGGGAAGCGCGGCTTTTTCCCATTTCCCACCGCTGTCCTTCGTTACGTAAAGGCCGTCTTCCGCCCCGACATACAGATCATTCGTCCCTTCTTTTACATCTACGCAAAGCGCTTTCCCGGACAGGTTCTCGAACGCTTTTTCCCATCCCGGAACGTTCGCGGACGAATAAAATACCGTAAAACAGAACACCGGAAAACACGTAAAAATAGAAATAACCGCTATAGCGCGGATCACCTCTGTTTTCCTCATCTTCCACCCCTCCTGATACCTGATACCTGACACCTGAAACCTAATTATAGCTTGACAACCAGGACATTTTTGATAAAATAATACCATCATCAAAACGCGGATCCATTCAGGATCTTTCGCGTTGGAAAGGCGGGTGACTTTCCCCTACCCTCACCCGCCTTTTATTGTATTCCTTCATTGATGATTTGTCAATCTTTTTTTCATTATTCAGCAAATCAAGGCTATCCCTTACTTCCCTGCGGGATGAACGCCGCGAAATTGGACACTGGTCTATTATGAATATAGGAGGTTATATCCGCCTAAGATCGTGCCTGCCTGATCTTTTCGGCGAGAAAACTGAAGCCGTTCTTCACGTAGTAAGAACGTGTCCCGGCTTCCAGTATCGAGCCCAGGGTCACCTTGTAGTCCTTTTCCCTGAAGCCGTCTATGAGGTGGGCAAGCGCGGCCAGCCGCTCTTTGTCCGCGGGAAGTGAGATACCTTTCCTGAGCATGAACTCTATGTCAAAGCAGTCCCTTATTTCCTTTCGTTCCAGGGCCGCTTCTATCTTGTTCTTCATCGTCTGTTCGAGGGTGTGCGCTTTCAGGATCACCTGTACCGTGCTGTATTTCGAAAAAGCTATCCTTTCCTGGAGATCGCATTCCTTCATCATCCGGCGTATCTCTATCTTTAGCCGCTTTGGATAATCGGGAGAACGCGCCTCGAGAAGCAGTGTGTGATATTTAATACAGGCATCGGTTATCTCAAGGTCTTTACCGAGGTGATCTTTCAGTTTAGCGAAATATTCCTTTTCCGGCACTTTTTTTATGAACCAGAAGTCAAGATCCACCGAATACCTGTCAAGTTCATAGCAGAGCCTGAGCATGGTGCCCCCGCCGAAGACCAGCGGCTCGAGGAACTTTCCGCTGTTCAGCTTTTCCAAGGTCTCTATCTCGAACCTCTCGTGTTTTTTCAGGTCATCCATTTTTTAAGCATCCTTTGTGTTCTTTGAGGGTATTTTTTTACCGTTCTTCTCAGTTTCCCCGCGTCCATCTTATCACGCTCTATGGATGTCATATCGAAACCATACCTTTTGAGGGACATGAGATATAACGAGTCCAAAAAGGCCTTTTCCGGTTCGGCTATGAAAAAGCCCTTTACTCTTTTAAAGGCGAAATAAAGCTTTTTGTCCATCTTGCTGAAATTAAAAACGGTCCCGTCCACAGCTGTTTCCTTGCTTCTTTTCACTGCGACCGACTCTATAAAATCACGCTGCACCTGCGTGGTTATCCCGTAATATTCCATGGCGGTCATCAGGGATATGTACGAAGGCACCTGTATAAGGTTGGCCAGCATGAACTTTTCCTCTTTGTCGAGAACGCTCCACTTCTCTCTCAGGACATAGATATTCCTTTTTACGCGTACCAGTATCCCCTGCTCCGCGTACCTGTTGGCCGTTACACGCGCGGAGGCGCGGGTTATGCCCAGGGCTCCCGAGATGTCCTCGTACCCGAAATATAACCTTTTGATCTTTTTAAGTTCTTGGAATTTCATAAGTATACCTAGTTAACACAATTGTTAATTAAGTATACCTGATTATGTTGCTTTTGTCAATCCAGACCCCACATCCCGCATTCTTCCAGGTCTTTTCCATGAATTCCCGGAATGGCTTGCCCCTGTAAAGTCCAACAGGTATAATCTTAGACATGAACGGTAAATTTCCGGATGGTTTTTTGTGGGGTTCCGCTACCTCCTCCCACCAGGTCGAGGGGGACAACACCAACAACGACTGGTGGGAATGGGAACAGTCCGGGCACACCCAGCCTTCCGGGAAGGCCTGCGACCACTATAACCGGTTCAGGGACGATTTCCGCCTTGCCAAAGAACTCGGCCATAACACCCACCGTTTCAGCATCGAATGGAGCCGCGTCGAAAAAGAGGAAGGCGTGTGGGACCAGGCCGAGTGGGATCATTATAAAGCCGTCGTTGATGAGCTCATCAAACTGGATATAGAACCGATCGTCTCCCTCAACCATTTCACCCTTCCCCTGTGGCTGTCGCGTAAAGACAGCTGGCTCAATAATGATATCGTCCCGCTTTTTGGCCGCTATGCCGTAAAAGCCATTGAAGAACTCGGCAGCCGTGTCCGGTACTGGATAGCGATGAACGAACCGAACATACTGGCCTTACTGGGCTATGTCGAAGGCAAATGGCCGCCCTGCAAAAGAAGTCTTCCTGAAGGGTTAAAGGTCCTTAAAAATATGCGGAAAAGCCACATCGAAGCATATGGGCTGATGCACGAAAAAGCGCGGGAAGAACCGGGAATAAAGCCCCCGCAAATAGGGATAGCCAAGGCGGTGACCGCTTTTCATCCCTGCCGGCATTCATCGCGCCTTGACAGGCTCTCGACCTATCTGCGCGGCAAGTTCCATAATCACGTCTTTATAAGCTCCTCGAAGAAATCGCTGGATTTCATCGGCCTCAATTACTACTTCAGGCAGTTCATTCACCACGCGAGGCCTTTTATCAGAAACCCGATAGGCGAAGTCTGCTCTTACACGCATCATAAAAATGCGGGCAAACTGACTGACATGGGCTGGGAGATCTACCCGGAAGGACTTTACGAGGTGATCCAAAGCTTCATCCGATACAAACTACCTATCCTCATCACGGAAAACGGCCTCGCCACAACAGACGATGCCTTAAGACAGCGTTATATAAGGGATCACCTTAAACAGCTCTTAAGGTCCATAGAGGAAGGCGCGCCGGTCAAAGGATACCTGCACTGGTCGCTTCTCGACAATTTCGAATGGGCTGACGGGTACAGGCCGCGTTTCGGGCTGATCAATGTGGATTATGCCACACAGAAGCGCACGGTCACGGATGCCGCGCGGTATTATTCATCGATAATTCGCACAGGACGAATACCGGATTAGTATTGAGTTATGAGTGGTGAGCATCCAACATCTAACATCTAATATCCAATATCTAACATCCAACATCAAATATACAACTATATTCCCGCTGGATCCTTGCCAGTTCCTCTTCAGTAAGCTCCCAGGCGCCTGCCTGTAAATTCTGCTCAAGCTGCTGGGTGGTCCTGCACCCGGCAAGGCAACTCGCGACTTCTTCATGGCTGAGCACCCAGTTGATCGCGACCTGGGATGTGGAAACTCCCCGCTTAGAGGCTATATCTTCGAGCACATCTACAAGGGCTCTCGCCTTGCTCCAATTGGGCTCACTATAAAAGGTATAAAAAAGCGATCTCGCGTCCCCCTTCGGAAATGCCGGGGGCTTCTTGTACTTACCCGTCAATATCCCTCCGCCCAGGGGGCCATATGCCAGAATGGATATCCCTTTTTCCCTGCAAAAGGGCATCAGGTCTTCTTCTATCTTTCTGTCAAGAAGCGAATATTGCATCTGATCGCTCACAACAGGCGCTATTTCCGTAGCTTTCTCCATAAGAACCTTGTCAAAATTACTGACGCCTATGCACCTGATCTTGCCCTCCTCGACAAGCTTCTTCATCTCTCCCAGGGTCTCCTCAAGGGGCGTCTTTGGATCCGGCCAGTGGCACTGGTAAAGATCTATTTTCTCCACCCCGAGCCGCCGCAGGGAGTCTTCTATCTCTTTCCTGATGAACGGCGCGCTCAGATTGGGCCTTACGTCCTTCCCCCTGCCTTCAAGGCCAAGCTTCGTGGCAATAACTACCTTATCGGCCTTCCCCTTTATCGCACGCCCGACGATCTCCTCGGAACGCCCGAAACCGTATACCGGAGCGGTGTCTATAAAATTTATACCCCTCTCGATAGCATCTTCGGCGACCTTAAGAGATTCTGTATCCTCTGCTCCGCCCCAGAAATCCCCGCCGAACACCCACGTTCCCAGGCAGACGACCGATACTTCCAGGTCCGTATTGCCAAGCTTCCTGTACCGCATATTTTTTCCTTTCCTTCTGAATTTCTCTTATTATACTGCACCGATGGGGGTTTGTCCAAATCCGTATTGACCTGACACCCTGTTCGACACCGGGTGTATGACATACACCCGGTGTCGAATGAGGTCAAATGGGATCGGTTTGCATATGGGAGAAATTTATGATATCTTTGGGGCATGAAAAAAATACTATGGATAGTACTGCTCGTAATATTGACCGCTGTTACTGCAGGTGTGACGTATAGCGTATTTGACACCCCGTTCGGGGAGATCTCGGTGGATTTTTTCGCTTTTCTGGCCGGGGCATTTCTTGTACTGGAAGGCGCTTATAAGATACTGACCTCGAAAACCCCTCTTTTTCCTGACCAGATATTCAGGTCCTGCCGCGTCATCATCGGCGTGACCATCTTCACGATACACATGCTCCAGTTCGTGCACTAATACCTTGTGGGGACAGGTCTGGGATCGAAACAGGGACACATCTGGGAACGATTTTGGAAACGTCCCTGAATTAGGCGTTCTGGAGGACTGTGATCTGGGCGTCGTATATGTCTTTTATTGCTTTGAAATCAAGGGGTTCTGAATCTGGTATGAATATGAGGATTCCTGTCTTTGCGTCGACCGTTACCGATATATGCGGATGGCCTGATTGAATGGATTCGGGACCGTAGATCGACGCGCGCCTGGCCATGGCTATCATCTCCAAGAGCCTTATATAACAATTACCCTCGGTCATTTTCTCTGCGTTAACACCGACAAGAAAAGCGTTTTCTACACCAGTATTATACGTATTTTTAATGCCTATACAAGTTTCAGGCTTGGCCAATACAATTACATTTTCAGGCTGAGCATTTTCTTTATTCATCACAGACTGCACAGCTTCCCCGAGTTCATCGGCATTTCCCCTTACTACCTCAAATGTCCCTGTTTCCCTTCCTAATTGAACGAGTTCCTGGATAAGCGGCTGAAGCATCATCCCCTGTTCCCCGGCAAACAGATCTTCTTCTATTCCTATTACCATCTTTTTCTTTTCTTCTTCGACAGCTCCTGGAGGTTCGGCTTCCCGTGCAACTAAAGATCGCACAATTGAATCCCCCCATCTTTTCTCGATCATCGGATATATCTCCTTCTTAATCTTGCTATAATCCGCACTATCCGTAAGATCCCTGTTTAATAAAAGCTTCTTTATCTCTATTTTTTCCTTGGGGGACATTACAACAGTTTCATGCCTTTTTTCTCCCGAATCAATCGATGAAGATAAAACACACAAATCCTCAAGATCATCCAGACACTTTTGCACTCTTTCTGGGATAAATATCTTCAAACCTGCGATTATCCTATCTCTACTCAATGGCTCATTCAGAAACGAGAGAAGTCGAAATATCCTAAAGGGGAGTGGTTCAAGAAGGTCCTCCACTTCTTCCCTAGACGTGTCCGTAAAAACTGGCAGTGCAGGATAGGGAAAAACCCTCCTTTTATTAAGAATATCACACAATCTTGGAAAATCTTTTTGGAGTTTTTCTCTCTCAGCATCAGAAAGTTTTCTGAATATATATGGATACTCCTCTATAAACCTTTCTCCCCGGCTTGCTGGTGGCATCCTTTCAACAAGTACTATCCAATAATACATCAACCCGAGAAGATTTGTGTAAATATATTTTTCCTCTCCTCTTTCCCCTTGTACAACATATTCATCCGGATTATAAACAGGGATGCCCCATTTCTTATTTATGGGGAAATGGCCGACAAAATGATGGGCAAAAGAATAAAGTATCGCAGAGTATAAATCTCCCATTTTAATATACTTTTCTATATACTCATCTTCTGTCATTTTTTCATTCGTCCCCTTACCTTTATTTATTTCTTCCAACTCACGGAGCTGATCTTCGGTTAATTCAACCTCTTCCCTTTCGACCACGCCTTTTTTCTGATCCAAATATATCGCCCCATTTTCACCTTTCATCCCGCTTTTTAGTAAGTGCATCAATTTAACAAAATTTTCGTTTATCGCAAGCTTGCCTGTTTCATCCGACATATCGGTCGGTATTAAACATTTAGAAATAGGTTTTATCTCTATTTCTTCGGGGTCCATGCCTACCATGTCTTCTGCAGATACTCTTTTCCATTCCTCAAATCCAACTTGAACATTGTGTTTCTCTACCATCTTGTTATGCCTTACCATCGCACGTTCAGATTCCTCTTTTATAACATTTCTTATGTCTTCTTCAACCTCCCAGCAATCCAGGATGTTTATGCCTCTGAGGTTATACATCTTCTCGTACGCATAGATATCAAATGTTATTGAACCCTCATTAGAAATTTTCTCAGGTTTAGAAGAATCTCCAACTTCTGGCTGGGCACGTCTTAACATGGCAACGATAGCCGGGTATTTTTCATTTGCATCAAAATCATTCCAATCGCCTTTCTTCCACATTTCCCAAAATTCTTCAAATGCCAAAATTATACGGTGCCCTTCTCTCCCCTCAATATTCCACCTGTCTAGTAGTCCTAATTTCAATATAGATAACGCCCGTTCTTTATCAGTGTTTCCTGCCACAAGAGGGACATCGCGAGTGTTCACTGTTCCCAGAAATTGTTCTTTAGCCTGCCCCCCCGCTATCCTTCCGATAAAAACAGCCATCGCTCGTATACTTTGATCCGTTTCATGCATGAAACATCTCTCTTCATCCTCTTCTAACACTTTTACTTCTCGCAATCGTTTCACTTGATCGTCCGTTAAATTTCCTTTACCAACCAGTTTCTCGACTTCAGTATCAAAGAAATGACTTTCTGGAAAAATTTCACTTTTTATCCCGTTATCTTTGAACCTGGTTGTCAATCCAAAATATTTCCTCCCTCCCATAAAACACGGAACAACAAATCCACTCACAACTTCGTTAGCACCGTTAACACCATCGAATCCTTTTATCTCTTCCGTTTTTGTAAACAAGACCTCCGTTACCTGTCCAGCCCAAAAGGAAAAGAGATTCTTCCCCTTTATCCCAGACGATAAAATACTAAAATCTTTTGCCACTTGCCCCAAAATAAGCCATTCTAAATACGCTTCATCGTCGTCAACCATCAGCCCCGGATGAAGCTCGCAAACCGACCCTCTTCCGCTGTTAGTCGATGTGTAAGAGTAAGAAACGGTAAGAGACATACTAAAAGAAATTAGTATTAATATCGATATGAGTTTAATGTATATTTTCCCTGAACTTTTCTGCACATTTACACCTTTCGCTTTAAAAAGTTAATAGCTTACTTTTTGTATTGTTAATCTGATTTCAATTTAACATAAAACTAAAAAAAAGGCAATTATTATTTCTAGCTATTTTGACTTCTAACTTAAAATTCATAAAAAAATGCGCTAACCCTTTGTGAGCTAACGCATTCCAAAAACCTGCCACCTGAGACCTGAAACCTGCATGTTACAGCGACCTATAGACCTCCTCCATCGCGTCATTATAGTCGGGAATCTCTTTCCAATCTACAGGCGATATGTTAATAATAAAGTTAGGATCAGTCGCATAATACAGATTCTCAAACAATTCATTCAACTGGCTTGTACTCATTCTGTCAATGTCTGCGTCTTCTCGCACTCCAAACTTAAAAAGTTGCCCAATCTGAAGGAAACGGGCATTCACGAGACGCCTGGTAATGCCCTTTCTAAGATCAACCCTTACCGGATTGTCTTCGGGAATGTCAAAATACTCTCCCGTTCTCTTTTCATTCAATACGTCATTTGCATAAATAAGAAGCCTCAATATATTATCAGTGTAACTCCTTGGATCCTTTTGCGTTTTATCAAGAATGATCACCACACCCTTCAAATCACTATACTCTCCATCCTCAGCTAGAAAACTCCGTAGCTCTCTCAACGTCTCGGGATCAACACACTTGAACATAGCCATCGGCGTTCTTTCAGGATTGTTCGCCTTCATGCTCCTCACCGCGCCCAAAGCCTCATCAAGATTTTCTCTGGTGCTCTTATTATCTTTATTCTTATTGAACGTCCTGTAATCATTATCCACTCCCCAATCCCTCGTCACTTTTCTGCCAGCCTTTCTTGCCCATTTCTCACGGACACTGGCCTTTTCAATATTATAATCTTCATCATACACAATATTCGTGCAACCCCTACTTATCTCACTCTTTATTTCTCTTATATTGCGTGAAAGTGCTTCGTTGCTCTCCGAGTCCATATGGTCCTGCAGACCGTAGAACAATATCCTCGCACCAATAGCATTCACAAGTTCCTCTGGTCGGTTACCCTTCTGTATCTGGTCAAAATTATATTCAGCCCACTTTTTCTCATCTTCAGTCAAATGCCTGCCCATGAACTCCATCGTGTCCGCATCTCTATCATCTATAAATTTCTTAAACTCGTCCTCATTGCTCGGAAGTGGCACAACTGCGCCCTCCCCAAAACGGACATCAAACGATATTTTGGGGTCATCCCCCCAACCGCGGGCTACAGTATGTATGTTGATTTCTTTAGCCCCTGTTGGAACATCAAAATACATACTATGCATCATCTCATGAAGAAGGGCCATGGGATTTTCGACCAGAACCTTATTTAGATACAGCCTGTTATTAGTGCCAAAATGTCCTATAACCCTCTCATCGTATTCTATAGCTGACACATCCGTAACAGCACCCACTCTTTCTACAAGCGATTCAATCGCTTTCATCTCATCATCCGTCAAGGTATTGCCGATCCCTCTTTTTCTCATCCTTTCTGCATTATCACGAAAGGCCCGCAAAGAATCAAGAACTGTTCCTTTAGTTATTTCAGGTGCCTCTGTTATCTCTACCTCGGCCTTATCTCCAGAAGGTGTATGAGTGACAACAAGATACCTGCGGCCCGCTCTTTCTGTCTCGTCTGTCATAAATCCGTCAGTTGCCAACACCTCTTCACCGTCTACTACAACAATCCACCTGCCCATGTTGCCGGAGGCAGCATCAATTAAAGCTTGCCTCTGCGCTTCAAGTCCCGCGATCAATCCGCTCGTATTAATTCCTTGAAGATAATTATTGCCAAACTCATCCATTCCTTCTGATGTCCTTGTCGCCCATATCAAATAAGCTATAAATGTATTCATCGCCTTCCCGATCTCGATTGAATTTCCAATTCCTCTAGTATTAAGAAGATCAATATGGCTTTCAAGACGCGCAATTCTATTTTCGTCAACTATAGGAGTATCAGGATTGCCTCTGGACCAATCCGCGATCTTTCTAGTATATTGATATTGCGGATCCTGAACTTTTAAATGGTCAAAAATATAAGTCCACCATGCTGTGTCAACCGGTTGCGCTGCGCCCCTGCCAGCTGCTGTAGCTCTGTCTGCAGGTTCTTGTCTTGCCGCTTCTTCCCTTTCAGCTCTCATAGCCACTTCTACCGCAAAACGGCTAAATTCATCACTGCTTTTGGTAAGTGCGGCCGAAAGCCCTGGATATGAAGCTATCAATATATCTCCAGTATAAAGGGGTTGGCCTCTTTGCAATAAAGCGGTAAATCTTTCGCTAAAATCGCGGACTATATCCGGTGTGCATTTCCTCTTTACCATAGCTCCTATAACTTGAGAGGTAAACCAACCTAAGTCGCCTCTTCCTGTAGTCGCAATATTACTGATATCTTCAATCAATATATTACTCAATGTGCTTCTTTCAGGGAACCAAACACCTGGAACGATAGTTGACCTCAACACTCCTTTAAACGCTGATTGAACTTCTTTTAGTTTTCTTCTCAGATCGGGATCTATTCGTTCAACTGCGGGCTCCTCTATTGTTATGGGACCGGCTCTTCCATCTCGCGGTGTAGTTGTAGGCTCGGCGGCCCTTTCAACTTGACGCGCTGTAGGACGTCTGGAACCGAAAAAGCCCATTATGCCTGCCGAGCCCTCCCATTTGGCCGCTATCTCACCGGGCATTAACTTAAGTGCTGCTCTTATCGCATTAAACATTTTAGCGGATGAACTAGCTATTATTATTTTTGAAATCAAAGGAAGACTATAGTCAACCAGGAAAGTCCCAAACCCCATATAAGCTCCCAGTCCAATTACTACTATAACAGCTACGCCGTCAATCCATCCTGATATAGTCACTGCTGCTTCAGCAAAGTTCTCCCGTGTAAATCGTTTCCACTGAGCTCGGGTATCCGGAGCAGCAATACCCGTCGGTGCCGCTAAATCTCTCACGGCACCCAATTCTAGCCTCTCAAACGCTTCCATATCCCAGAGGAATATTCCCTCCTCTCCAGTATGCCGGTCTTCTACCTTGTACCCGAAATCCCTGGAATCTTCGAGCAGTCTCTCCATTGCGGCATAATCTCCGGTTGCCAAAGCTGCCACAAAGGCTCCCTCAACATTCGCCGCCAAAGTATGAGAATCGACTTCTTCGCCATCGACTATCCCGCCTCTAAATGTACCGGCCACAAGTTCATGCACCAGTTTAGCAGCCAGTTCTTCGTCCGAGAGCTCCCTTCCATCTGCATTCAAAGATGGAAGATAAACCATCTGTCCGGCATGCGCCTGAAGAAGCCCTTTTACTACCTGCACACCTCGCTGCCCTTCGGGGAGCGGTTTAACGTTTCCGTCTTCATCAATATATTCAGTTTTTGTCCAAACACTGTTCAATGCTGTTTTTAAAATACCATCATCCGGCAAACGGCTATCAACAAACTCCCTTGCCCTTTCGGCTCTTGCAATATCTCTTTCTCCCTCCGCTATGTTCCTGTCCTGCCCGACCTGGTGGAGGGCATTTCTTATGCTTGCGAAGTCGCCTAAATTATATAGCCCTGGGGCGACAAAACATCCTGCAGGAAGAGTAGTCCCGGCAGCCACATGATTACAGACAACATCACCGCGTGCGTTAAACTCAAACAAAAGAAACCCGGCATTATCAGCAAACTCTATCGCCCGAGCCCTGTCTTCGCCCCTGCCATATTTCCTGGCATGAAGCATTTCCCTCATGGCTTCCACCGTCAGCCACATCAATTGCAGCCTCTCCGGACCCCAGACTCTTTCCGAATTTTCGCCGCAAAACAGATCATACACCTGTAAGGCAGACATAGCTGCTTCAATCGATCTCTCTAATGGGCTCATACCGCCTGACAAAACCCTGAAATAAGGAGATTCGTATCCTTCCTCCATCTTAAAATTAGGGATAATTGATACATATGAAACACCTTCCTTCTGAAAGAGTTCGAGTAGATTCTCGGTGTGAAAACCTCCGGTAACTATTATCCCTGTTTTGGTCTTACCGCCGGAAAGCTTTATTTTCTCAAGAAAAATCCTGTCTCTCTCAAACGAATATTCATAAAATTTGAATATCTTGTTGCGATATTCATCAAGCCTGCCAATATTTTCGTCAAGCTTAGCTGTTATCCTGTACAAAGGAGCTTCCCTTTCAATGAACCTGATATAATTTTGGACGTCAAACGCCGCTTTGTTCTTCTTGTAATAAACGTAGTCCTCCTTTGTAAACGAGATATCAAATATATTCCTGGTCAATACGAGGTTTTTCGAAAGTATGCCCAACTCCCTCTGTTTGTCATTGGTATATAAGGATTCCTTAATCTCGCCCTCGAGGGCTTCCATTTCCTGCATCACCTGGAACTTATCCACAGCACCGTACAAAGAAATATATATTATAAATTTACGTAGTTCTGGGAAATCTTCCATCTTCTGCCCTACTAATCTGGCTTTCTCAATAAGATATTCGTAGAAATCGGTTTGA
>CAYPCX010000009.1:0-83694 GCA_964409365.1 uncultured Planctomycetia bacterium
ATAAAGGGATGCAAGCTTAAGAAGAGGATAGACAGTATCGAGGGACAGGTCATAAAGGAACTGAAGAACATAACGATAACGTCGTGCCTTTGATAAAAGCTTAAAAGATCCCTATTCCCGTTTAATATGGACGTTCAAGGACTTATGCGTTAGAATATTTACGGTGTTCTTAAAACCTTAGTATTTATTGAAGGAGGTAAAGATGGGGACAAAAGGTCAATCGATCGTGGGTATGGACGTAAATGAGGTCCTGACCCTTCTTAACAAGGCCTTTTCTGACGAATGGCTGGCTTATTACCAGTACTGGATCGGGGCCAAGATAGTGAAAGGTCCCAACAAAGAAGCGGTGATAGCCGAACTCGAGCAGCATGCCGGCGATGAATTGAGACATTCTCTCATGCTCACCACGCGCATAATACAGCTTGGCGGGACTCCCCCGGTAAGGCCGGAAGACTGGTATAAACTCACTAATTGCGGGTATGACGCCCCGGAAGACCCGTTCGTCGAGCCGGTCCTGAAGCAGAACATAAAAGGGGAGCAGTGCGCGATAACCACGTACAGCAGCCTACTCGAAAAAACGAAGGACAAGGACCCGGTCACTTACAACATAGTCCTCCAGATACTCCAGGATGAAGTGGAGCATGAAGAGGACCTCCAGGCGCTCCTTGAGGACTTCGAGGTAATAATGAAGTCCGGGGCAGCGCGATAATCTTTGTTCCCGGAGGGGATGTTAATGAGACGGCTTAACTGGCAGGTGTACTTTGCCCTGTTCTTAGTGCTTCTTTCGGGGGTCCTGTTCGACCCGGGTGCGTCCGTGGTCGTAGTAGAAAACTGAAGGTGCCATGAGAAAAGGTCTTATAGTAGGAGTACTGAACGAGCGTAAAAATGAATGGGAAAGAAGAGCCCCCCTTACGCCCTCGGACGTGAAGTGGCTGGTCGATAAAGGCATAAGGGTGGAGGTCGAGTCCAGCCCTATAAGGGTCTTTCCGGACAGCCAGTATAAAAACGCAGGCGCCAGGATAGTCAAGAAAACGCTGAACGCGTCTCTCCTTGTGGGGATAAAAGAGCCGCTCCCGGAAGAAGTGCTCGAGGGCAAGATATACATGCTCTTTTCGCACACCACTAAAGGACAGCCGTATAACCTTTCTTTGCTGAAAGAATTCCTGAAAAAACGCGACACGCTGATCGACTATGAAAAGATAACTGACTTTTACGGAAGGCGTCTCGTGTATTTCGGGAGATTCGCCGGCATCTGCGGTGTGACGGACAGCCTGTATTATTTTGGGAAAAAGCTGGAATGGAAGGAACTGGCCAATCCTTTTCATGGACTTAAACCCTCCTGGAAATACCGGTCCCTGGAGGAGCTTAAGAAGGAGATGACGAGGATCGGCAGGCGCATACGCCGGGGCATGTTCGATTGGCGCATCTCACCTTTCATAATAGGGATAACCGGACATGGTAACGTCTCGAGAGGCGCTCAGGAGATACTCGGGCAGCTTAACCCGATCGAGATACATCCGAGAGATATGGCGCGGTTCATCAGGCGCCAAAAGTACGAACGCAACAAGATATATAAGATCGTCTTTCTGAGAGAGGAAAAGCTCAGGGCCCGGGACGGGAAAGGGTTCTATTTTGAGGAATATATCCATCATCCCGGAAAGTTCGAATCCAACCTCGATAAATACCTTCCTTACCTGAACGTGCTTGTCCATACCAGCTACTGGGACAAACGCTACCCGAGGATGGTGAGCAGGGAGATGCTTAAGAACTTGTCCAGGAGCAGGAAGTTCCGGTTGAGGATGATAGGGGATATATCCTGCGACATAAGAGGGTCCATAGAGATAACCCACAAGGCGACGACACCCGATAACCCGGTCTACACTTATGATCCGGGGAAGGACAGGTATACCGACGGCTACGAGGCGGACGGTGTTACCGTGCTTGCCGTGGATAACCTGCCGGCCGAATTGCCGAGGGATTCTTCAAGGAATTTCGGGGAACTTATACGGGATTACGTGTACCAGCTGGCGGCGCACGGCGTTCTGGACGTGACCAACCATACGGCGATCCCGGCGGAGTTGAGAAGAGCCGTTATAGCACAGGGCAAGCGTCTTACGAAAGACTACAGGTATCTCAAAGAATATCTGGATCGATGATATGGGAAAAAAGCGAAGAAACACCACGATTCTTAACATAGGCGACCGGGCCGACTACGATTCTTATAAAAAGTTTCACAAAGAACGAAGGCATATTCTGGACGAGGGCTTCGACTACAAAAGCGTCCATTATAACGCGTTCCTGAAAGGAAAGGCCCCTGAGATAAAGACCGGCAAAGTGATCGTCTTTTTCTTCTTTCCTTTCGACATATCGAGAAAGGGGGATACCGGGGCATCTACGGAAACGGCACCTTCTACAGGAAGTTCAAGGCCTTCTGCGAGACGCTCGTTGTCACGGCCAAAGAGCAATTGGCTGATAAGCAGCTCTTTTTCGTGAACGACCCTTTGCTTTCATCGTTATACAGGGATAAATTGCTGGTGATGGAAAAGCTTTCCAGGGCCGGCGTATCGGTCCCGTCCCTGTACAGGACCAGGGGCGTTAAGAGCGTGAACCGCATGCTGGAAGCCGGCCACAAATTCTTTGTCAAACCGCGTTGCGGGTCGATGGGAAAAGGTATAACTTACCTGCAGCTTGGCAACTGGCAGACCAATTTTGAATACAAGAATAGCAGGATCCGGAGCCGTAAGTCCGACCAGGGGTGGCATTTCCGGGATATAACGGGGAACAGGGAATTTCTCTCCAAGCTGTTCAGGAAGAACATATTTATGGAGGAAGCTATAGAATCCATGATAATCAAAGAAGACAGGGTGGATTTCAGGGTATATACCTTCCTGGACAGGGTGCTGTACGTGTATCCCCGCAGGAACAGGATAGACGCCGTCACGACGAATATTTCACAGGGAGGCCGGGGTGACCCCGGTCTTCTGGAAATAATCCCGGAACGGCTGCTGAAAAAAGTAGAAAGGGAAGCCCTCAAAGCCGCTAAAATTTTAGGGCTGAACATGACGGGCATTGATGTTATAATAGATAACGATCTCAGGAACGTGTACGTGATGGACGTGAACATGTTCCCGGGTTTTCCGAAACGGAGAACGTTCAATCTGGCCCGGGCCATGGTGAAAGAGCTGAAACGTTTCAACAGAAGCGGTAAGATCCATTATGCGGCGGGTAGTAGTATTCAATTATAACAGCAAATTCGCTCCTTATTTCGGGGAAACGATAGCCAGGTACAACGAGTCCAGGCCGGGTAACCGTTTTGTCATGGATATGTACCTGTTCGACAGGGTGGAATCCGAATCGGACGCCGGTCCCGCGGACGTCATAATCCATTCCGGCGGTGACGGCCGGCCGGTGCGGGAAAATGTCCACAGCGTCCCGAAGATCTATATCTGCCATTCTCACGAATGGAAGGCCCAGGCCGGCGGCGGCGAGCTTATCCAGCTCTCGGGATGCATCAAGGGCGTGCAGCACGTCGATATCCTGGAAGAGGACGATATACTGGGCACCAGAGGTAAAATGCCCATAATGAAGTATCATGAACTTGCTATCACCACGGCACCCTGGGACGCCGAGGTCCTGGCCGTGAGTAAAGCGCTGGATGAGGATAACAGGGTGATCGAGATAATCGAAGCCCTCAAGTATGACGACGGGTCGATCAGTATCCAGGGACATCCCGAAGAGGGTACCGCGGAACATATCATCCATAATATGTTCGACAGGGTTTCGAGCGACAACCTCCTGCAGCCCGCCCGGTAAGCCATTTTTCCCTTGTATTGTAGTAAAAACTTGATAAAATAATCCCTTAATCAGGGATCATGACTAAAATGACAGCGGAAAGGATAAAGATAATGCATAGTTACAAGGATCTCGGCCTGGTGAATACCAAAGGCATGTATGCAAAAGCCATAGACGGCAAATACGCCGTCCCGGGCTACAATTTCAACAACATGGAACAGATACAGGCAATAATCACGGCCTGTATGGAGACGAAGTCCCCCGTCATCCTCCAAGTATCCTCAGGCGCGCGGAAATACGCCAACCCGGTGCTTTTAAGGTATATCGCCTGGGGCGCTATGGAGATAATCAAGGACGCCGGCCAGAGTATACCGGCAGCCCTCCATCTCGACCACGGCGATACTTACGACCTTTGTGTATCATGTATAGAGTCGGGTTTTTCTTCCGTCATGATAGACGGGTCCGGCCATTCCTTCGAGGACAACATAGCCCTCACCAAGAAAGTCGTAGAGTTCGCCCACAAGCATGACGTGAGTGTCGAAGGTGAACTCGGTGTTCTTGCCGGGATAGAGGATGAGGTAAGCCATGAAGTGACCCATTATACCAAGCCGGAAGAGGTAGAAGAGTTTGTCTCGAAAACCGGTGTGGATTCGCTTGCCATCTCGATCGGCACTTCGCACGGCGCTTACAAGTTCAAGTTGGGACCGGGCGAAGAAGTACCGCCGCTCAGGTTCGACATACTGGAAGAGGTCGAGAAGCGGCTGCCGGGCTTCCCGATAGTCCTTCATGGCGCCAGTTCAGTGGTGCCGGAGTACGTGGAGATCATAAACAAGTACGGCGGCAATCTCGAGAACGCCGTTGGCGTGCCGGAAGACCAGCTCCGTAAGGCCGCGGAATCGGCGGTATGCAAGATCAATATCGACTCTGACGGGCGCCTCGCCATGACGGCGAAGGTCCGCGAAGTCCTTGCCACTAAGCCCAGGGAGTTCGACCCGAGGAAATATCTCGGCCCCGCGCGAGAAGAACTTGTAAAGATGTATAAGCACAAGAACGAGAACGTGCTCGGCAGCGCCGGAAAAGCTTGAATAAAAGGATGACCCCATGAAGGACATTGCCATTTTAGGGCATGAGATCAATCCCGCGATGTACATCCCCGTGCTTTATCTCGTGTGGGTGACCTTTTTCCTTCTCCTCAAGAAAATAGTGTTCGCGCATGTCCGCAGGTTCGCTAAGCGGACCGCCACCAAGATAGACGACATAATCCTTTATGCGCTTGATCTGCCCCTGGTACTGCTGATATTCGCGGGCGGCATATTCGTCCTTGATAATGTTTTCCAGTTCAGCAAGGACAGCGAGATCCTGGTGTTCGTGGATGTGGCTTTCAAGGCCACGACCATCTTCGCGGTCATATTGTTCTTCGACCGCCTTCTCAAGATGCTGATAGAGACGTACGCGGAGAGGACCTCTATCCTGAGGGATTCCAAAGGAATGGTCCGGGGGATCGTACGTGCGACTGTAATGGGCCTGGGTCTTTTGATACTCCTGGACAGTTTCGGGGTGTCCATAACGCCTATAATCGCCTCGCTTGGCATCGGCTCCCTGGCGGTAGCGCTGGCGCTTCAGCCTACTTTGGAGAATTTCTTCTCGGGTATACAGATCATGGTGGATAAACCTATCTCCGTGGGGCAGTTCATAAAGCTGGATTCTGGCGAAGAGGGCTACGTGCATAAGATAGGGTGGCGTTCGACCTGGGTGAGGATGCTCCCGAACAACATGGTCGTTATACCGAACAAGGTCCTGGTCGACTCTAAAGTGCTGAACTATTATTATCCCGAGCCCGAGATGGCCGTGCTTGTGCAGGTGGGCGTACACTATGATTCCGATCTTGAACACGTGGAAAAGGTGACGATCGAAGTGGGCGAAGAGGTCCTGAGGTCGGTGCAGGGCGGCGTTCCCGAGTTCAAGCCATTCATCCGTTACCATACTTTCAATGATTTCAGCATTGACTTCACCGTGATACTCCGGGCAAAGGAATTCGTGGACAACTACCTCGTCAAACACGAGTTCATCAAGCGTCTCCACAAGCGCTTCGATGAAGAGGGCATCGTTATACCTTACCCGATCAACACCCTTGACTGGAACCCCGGCTCGGATCCCCTCAAGATCTCCAAAAAAGACTAGTTGTATTTTACGGGAATGGTTCGGTAATAGGCGGCTTCTTTGGACCTGCCGTGTTTGGAACATCCGGCGGAGAAGATGGCGCACTTTTTGTCAAGCTCTTCAAGGGTCCAGCTGTACTGTTCGTCCGTGAGGTCGCCGGAGGACAGCATCTTCTCAAGGGCCCTTATCCTGAAGCGGTCCAGGCCCCATATCCTTGAAGAAAGCTGATCCGGTCTGCCGCCGTCTTTCAGCGTGAGCTCTTCCGGGATCAACTTGACCTCGTATTTGCTTGTTGCTCTCAGCCAGAAGTCGTAATCCTCGCACGCTTCCAGACTCTCGTCAAATGCGCCGATGGAGTCAAATAGATCCCTTTTTACTACAGCCGTGGAAATGCTGATGCAGCAGAGAGGGAGGGCGTTCCTATACACGACCCCGGTAGGTTTGCGGTGCTTGTTCTTCTGATTCAGGAGTTCTCCCCCGCGGTACCAGACCTCTTCCGTGTGAAATATCCTGATGTGGGGGAAGCGGTTTATGTAATAGGCCGCGATCTCGAGTTTTACCGGCGTCCAGAGATCATCGGAATCAAGAAAAGCCACGAACCGGCCCCTGGCGAGTTCGAGGCCCCTGTTCCGCGCGCTGGAAACGCCGCGGTTTTGCTGATAGACGCAAGTCAGCCTGTTATCATCGCACGCGGAAAGGAATTCGTCCGTTCCGTCATCAGAACCGTCGTCGACGACGATGAGTTCCAGGTCCCGCCAGCTTTGTCCCAGCACTGAATTCACCGCTTTCTCCAGGAAAGGCCTCCTGTTGAAAGTGGGTATTATCACTGAAAAGAATGGTTGAGTGTACATATGATTATTATATAATATATTAAGTATATTGGAAGGAGAAGCAGCATGGATTTCTGGGAGGTTATAAGGACCAGACGTTCGGTGAGGGAGTTCGCTGCCGGGGACGTTCCGGATGAGGTCTTGGACAAGGCGATCAAGGCCGCGGCCCTCGCGCCGTGCGGGTCGCAGGTGCGGAACTGGCGCTTCATCGTGGTGCGCGATAAAGATATGAAAGTGAGGATGCGCGAGGCAGTGGACTCCAGGATGGAGGACCTGGCCGGAAAGATGAAGTCTTCCCGGGCGCGAAAAGACTTTTTGGCTTACGGAAAATATTTCACCTTTTTTTCGGAAGCGCCGGTGGTGGTAGCCGTCATCATGAAAAAATACGATTCTCTTTCGGCAAGGATCCTCAAGCGTTATGAAGATAACACCGATTATATGTCCACCGCCGGTATCCAGAACGTCGCGGCCGCCATAGAGAACATGCTTTTGGCGTTAGTGGCCCAGGGGCTCGGCGCATGCTGGATGACAGGCCCTATGATAGCGAAGGAAGGGCTCGAGAAGGTACTTTCGGCCGGGGAAGAAGAGGATCTTCTCGCGCTCGTACCTGTAGGCGAACCCAAAAAGAGCCCGCCACCGAACGCTCTTCCGGGGTCAGTGGATGATATAATTGAGAGACTTTAGAGAAAAAAGGATAAAGTAACAAGTAACAAGGAACAAGGAAAAAAGATGAGGAGAATAGATGTCGGTTTTGCCGGCAAAAGAAAGTTCAAAGCGCTGGTCCGGGGACATGAGCTGGCGGCCGATCTTCCGGTAGAAAATGGCGGTGAAGATTCGGCGCCTACGGCGACAGAGACTTTTATCGCTTCCCTGGGCATGTGCGTGGCGCTTTTCGCGATGAGATATCTTGAAACGGCCGGGCTGGACCCGCGAGGGCTGAACGTGAAAGTTGACTGGGATTTCAGCGAGGACAAGAAAAGGGTCGGCCAGATAAGTTTCGCCGTGAACGCTCCTAATGCCGTTCTGGGGGCCAGGAAGAACGCCCTTCGCGCCGCCGCGGGGAAATGTACTTTGCATAACACATTGCTGCATCATCCGGAAATAGCCATAACCGTGGAAGGTGAATAAGCCCGCCGGATCCTGGCGGGCATAATATCCATATGGAAAAAATAGACATTGCAATAGTAGGCGGCGGTGTTATAGGCCTGTCCGTAGCGGCCGCTGTCGCGGGCAATGGTAAAGATGTATATATCTTCGAGAAGAATGAGTCCTTCGGCCAGGAGATAAGTTCGCGCAACAGCGAGGTGATCCATTCCGGCATTTATTATCCTGTATGGTCTTTGAAAAAAGAGTTGTGCATAGAGGGGAATAAGCTCCTCTATGGAATATGTGCCGAACACGGCATATCTCACAGAAAGACAGGGAAACTGATAGTTGCCAGGGACGGGTCTGAGATAGACACTCTTGAAGAGCTGTTCAGGAAAGGCCGGGAGAATGGCCTGGAGGGTATCAAGTTTCTGGCGAGGGAAGAATTCAGGAGGATCGAACCTGAAGTGGAAGGCGTCGAGGCCATCTACCTTCCGATGACGGGGATAATCGACTCTCACTCTTTGATGGAGCATTTTCTTTCCCGGGCCAGGGCGGGCGGCGCGGACATCATTTATGATGCGGAGGTCAAAAGTGTCGACAAGGAGGCGGGAGGGGGGTACCGGATGACCGTTTCCGGCAAGAGCGGTGATCCTTATTCTTTTTTGGCAGAGGTCGTCATCAACTGTGCGGGACTGAACTCGGATGAAGTTGCCGCTATGGCCGGGATACAGGATCCCGGTTATGTTTTGTCATACTGCAAAGGGGACTATTTTCGCCTTGCGAGCGGGAAAAGCCGTCTTATTAAAGGGCTTGTATATCCGGTTTCAAGACCTGATGATCCGAGCCTGGGAATACACGTTACGCCTGATCTGGCCGGAGGCGTACGGCTCGGGCCGGACGCCGAATATCTCGGGTCGAGAAAGATCGATTACAACGTGGATCCCGGCAAAAAAGATCTGTTTTTTGAAGACATAAGAAGTTTTCTGCCTTTTCTTGAAAAGGAGGATATTACCGCGGATACTTCAGGAATAAGGCCTAAACTACAGGGCCCCGGTGAAGGTTTCAGGGATTTCATCATAGAACATGAGGAGAGATCCGGATTAAGGGGTTTTATCGATCTTGTCGGGATAGAGTCGCCCGGCCTTACGGCCGCGCCGGCGATAGCCCGGAAGGTAGCGAAAATGGTCGATGAATATTACGGCCGAAACTGAGGAGAATAGAAGATGCTGGCGAAGATCGCAGGTGTGTTCTGGATGCTCTTGGGGATCCTCTGGACCGCGAGACCGCATATGCTGAAAGGATTTCTGGGCAGGAGGATGACCAAAAAGATGAGGCGTGTGGTGTTCTTTTTTCTTATAGTGTTCGGGTTTTCACTTCTCGGGAGCGTCCTGAAACTACATGGTATCATACCGAAGATAATAGGCATAATCGGGCTTTTTGCCATGATAAAAGGTATAATAATATTGACATCGAGGACCTCCGAGAAGATGTTCGAGTGGTGGTCACAAAGATCGGTAGCATATTTCAGGATCTTGGGTGCTATGCTCATTGCTATAGGCGCGGCGCTTATATTTGTTCAATAAAAGGACGTGCGCGCATCCGGCGGTCGACATGTTATTTAAAAAGATCATGCAATATTTCCTTGTAGCGGTATTACTGGCGGGATTTCTTTTCTTTTATGCCAAGTGGTTCGAAAGGCGCAACATATTTTTCCCTTACCGCCAGATCACGGCTACGCCGGACAATATCGGCATCGAGTACGAAGACGTGTATTTTGACGCTTCGGACGGCGTGACGCTCAACGGCTGGTTCATGCCGGCCACAGGCGCCAGGGGCACTATACTTTTCTTTCACGGTAACGCCGGGAACATAGGTCACCGGCTCGAGATGATCAGGCTTTTCCACGGCCTGGGTTTTAACGTTTTTATCTTCGATTATCGCGGTTACGGCAAAAGTAAAGGGAGCCCGTCGGAAAAAGGCACGTATATTGACGCTTCCGCCGCCTACGGGTATCTTCTCACGAGGGGCGATGTCGATAAGGAAAAAATAATACTCTACGGTAAGTCCCTCGGGGGCTCCATCGCGGTGGACCTCGCCGTGAAGAATCCCCCGGGTGCCCTGATATCGGAAAGTGCTTTTACCTCGACAGTAGATATGGGTAAAGAGATATATCCTTTCCTGCCCCTGAGGCACATGATCACCATGAAGTATGATACGATCTCGAAGGTCGGAGAGGTCACTTCCCCCAAGCTGATTATACACAGCGAGGAGGACGAGATCGTGCCTTTTCATCACGGCAGGAGGATATTCGAAAGATCAACGCAGCCGAAAGAGTTCTACCGGATGCGCGGAGGGCATAACGATGCGGTGATGCTGTACGAGGACGAATACGAACAGCATATAGACAGTTTTCTGCGAAAGAGCGGATTTTGAGATAGAGCGTTAAGTATTGAGTATCAAGTGTCAAGGGAGGGCATATGAGTAAGGGCAAGTTCCTGGTATCCGTGATAGGCGGGTATGAATGTGACGACTCTACTGCCAGGCTGGCCGAGGATACGGGAAGCGTTATAGCCGGAGAGGGAGCCGTGCTCGTCTCGGGCGGGCGAAGCGGCGTTATGGAAGCCGCGTGCAAAGGAGCGAAAGCCGCGGGAGGGATCACCGTAGGTATAATACCCGGAGAGGACAAGAAAGAAGCCAACGATTTTGTCGATATAGTGATAGCTACGGGTATGGGTTATTCGCGTAATGCCCTTGTGGCCGGCACAGCCGATATAGTGGTAGCTTTTCCCGGCAAATACGGCACGCTCTCGGAAATAGCTTTCGCCCTTAACTCGGGGAAAAAAGTATACGGGCTGGGGACCTGGGATATACCCGGGGTGGTTAAGCTCGGCTCGCCGGATGAATTGAAAAAAGTGATCAGGGAAGGGATGCGATGCCTGTCTTGACGGATTTCGATATTAAACTTTTTTATGAGATCAATGTGGGTTGCAGCAACAAGGTGCTGGATATGATAATGCCGTGGGTTACCGAGATCGGGGGAGGGATAGCGCTTTTTGCCCTGGGTTTCGTGCTTGTGCTCATCGGCAGAAAACACGCCAGGATAACGGGGATACTGCTTCTGGCGGGTCTTACCATGTCCTATTATTTCGCGAAACTCATAAAAGAATTTGTCGCAAGGCCGCGTCCCTTTATGGTCCTGGATGACATGAAAATGCTCCTTACCGCGGACGGTTACTCATTTGTGTCGCACCATGCGACGACGGTCTTTATGGCGGCCTATATTCTTTCGAAGACTTACGGGAAATGGTACATTTTTTACACGTTGGCCGCGATCGTCGCTTTCTCAAGAGTGTATCTGGGGGTCCATTATCCTTTTGACGTGCTTGCGGGCGCTTTTTTAGGGACGGTCATAGGGGCCATATTGTTCCGGGCAACGGGAGAGGTCCGGTAAAGCCCTGACAGGAGAGATCATGATAGCTGTAGATGTCGTGTTGCTGCCTCCGCGGGAAGTGATGGAAAAGGCCATCGAGATAAACCGCCGCATCATAGACGCGGAGGGTAATGACATCGTTCTTGATATGGATAAATACATCCCCCATATTACCCTCGCTATGGGCTGTGTCGAGGAAAAAGACCTGGAAAGGGTGGACTTTATCCTGAATGACATAGCCACGAGTTTCCGTCCCGTCAGCATGAAGACAGTGCCTTCAAAAGGCGGCAAAGCGTGGATAAAGATCGACAAAACAAGAGATATCGAACTTCTGCACGAGATAGTGATGATAAGAATGCAGAAGTTCTTCAGCTACCGCGTGTCGACCGACATGATATGCCACGGCGAAAGGGAGGAGATAAACGACGTAACACGCGATTACATCAGGAAGTTCCCTACTGCTTCGAGTTTTGAGAACTACACTCCCCATATTACCGTGGGTTCCGGGGAAACGGCCGTAGAAGTGGGATCTTTTGAGTTCACCTCGACCGAACTTGCCTTATGCCACCTTGGCAACTTCTGTACCTGCGGAAAGGTCCTCTTCTCGCACACGCTTTCAGGTTGATCAGCTCAAATTCCAACCCCAGACCATCATAACAGCTTCAATTTAAAAAACTTATACAAGTGATAATGTTTACATGATATATTAAGGTTTAAAATAGTTAGATTAACATATTGAAAGCGTGGCGCATAAATGATATATTACATCATATGTTAAGTAAAAAAAAAGATATATTTGGCGGCCAACATATATATAACTATGCGTAAATTATCAGGCAAAAGAATTATCAAAGTGATCTCTTTCTTGCTGGCTATTCTAATGGTCTGGCAGGGTGTGGTATGGGCGGATCCTGATATTTTCCGGGCAAATAACCTGCAGGTCCACACGCTGAGAAAAGAGAGTGACTTTTTCGCGGTAGCCGCCGGTTATCTTTCGGCCTTCCTTATCGATCTGGAAACGAGGGATGATATCCATAAGAATATCTTCCCCATGGAAGAGGAGGTGCGAAGGGAGCTCGCGAGATTGCTGGAAAGTGATGATATTCCCAAAACCTACAAAAGAAACCCGCCCACGATAGAAAGAGGGCCCTTTGGGATCGGAGAGTTCGTGATAGATGCCGGTGTGTACAAGATCAGGTATTATGCCCCGGGTATTATCCAGAAACGTTACTTTGATGCTGACCCGTCCGATCCGGGAGCGTCTTATGATGTCCGTGAAGACAGGTGGGTGGGTAAAGGCAGGTATCTTCGCCGGCAGGTTTTCATAAAACGCAGCCCCGAGTCAGAGACTGTCCCATCGGTGGGCAAGATATTGGAAGAAGCGCTCAGGAAGAGATTTATTTACGAGAGGGTTGGATACCTGCGTGGACTTTGTCCCGGATTGTCCCAGAGAAAACTTGCGGATGAAGCTCGAGTAGAAACTAATACGATATCCGAGATCGAAAAAGGGCATACAAAACATCCTACTAAGGATATCCTTAGGCAGATCGCCTTTGTTCTGGCGTACAAACTGCATGTGGATATGGATGATCTTTTGGAAAAAGTGTTCCTGGTGTCGCCGAGGCCGACCGTAGCGGGAACGCCGGAGGAGAGACTGGCCGAAGTAAAGGAATTACCCTCCTTGGGTGAACGGATAGAATACCTGCGGGAAGCCCGGGGATGGTTGTGGCAGAGAGAACTCGCGAGGGAGACCGGGCTATTGGTCAAAAATATACATCTGATCGAAATAGGAAAAATAAATAATCTTTCCCCGAAGACAAGCAGTAGGCTGGCCGAGGCCCTGGCGCCCGCGCTTGATATCAGCCCGGAAGAGCTTATCTCAGAAGTGTTTTTGCTGTCTACCGGCCAGATCGCAAAGGGCAACGCGGGTACGCTTTACCGGGAGTTGCTGGCCCAGGCGGAAAAAGGAAAAGCGGGATCTATGAGGTTTTATAAAAGGTGGAGGTTGCGAAAGGCGGCCCGGAATCTGAAAAAAAGGATAGAAAGTTCCGAGATAGGATCCAGAGAAAAAGAAAGGATGGCCAAGGCGATCGACACGTTTTTACGGGCGGATATTCTTGAATTCAAGCCCATAGTGTTATCGGACGAAGGAGTGGATGTTGATGACCAATTGCGTCAGTGCGGCTGGTGGTTGTTGGGATTCAATACGATAGAGAGTGAAGCGATTCAGTCAGGAGAGCCCGTAAGCGCTTTGAACGCGCTTCTAAAGGAGAAATTCCCGAATACCGTGGGGCTGTCGACCAGGATGCTGGATCTTATTGGGTTCAACAGGTTTAACTATGATGAGCCTCTCCTTCAGGAATATCTGTTGCATGAGATCATCTGTCCCGTTTTTGGGCATGCAAGGTCAAGAAAGATACAGGAGAAAATATTTTTTGAAGATAATTATAAAGGTATTCTGGGCGTGACGAAAGACGGACACAAAGACGGCGAGCTGACCCTGATCCTTGAACGTGTTATCAAGGAAGAACTGGGGAATTTTCCTAAGGAAGTGGAAAAGGTCTCTTTTGAAGAAGAACTGGACGAGTTCAAAAAGCTCGGTTTCAGGAATGATGGGCCGCGAAGGGCCGCGCAGATCTACCGTGCTTGGATGTTAAGACAGTCTCGTATTTGCAGGCTTGAAAGGGGAGAAGACGGGAAGTGTCCGGAAGAAGTAGACAGGCTATCCAGATATATGAATGCCAAAATGAACTGGCTGTTGCAAATGGAGACGGCATGGTCGATGGCGAAAGATTTTTTGGCCGCGAGAAGTAAATCAAAAGGAACAAGGAAAGGGAGAAGGGATATTTTGGAGACATTATGGGAAGATGAAGAAAGATCCCCGACAAAACGGCTCCGCGGACGACAAACCCTGAAAAATGCCGTACAGGTCCTTAGAGTGGCATACATCCACATTATGCAGAATCTTGCCGGGACGCTGGACGCGGAGGTCTTCGATCTTATAAAGGAAGACCCCTATATCGCGAAAGGGAAAAATTTACTGGAACGTATTACCGGTAAGGATATAGAAATCGAAGAAACTGAGGGAACAAAAGAAGCAACGGCGACAGCAGGATTTTCAGATGAGGCAACAACCCCTGAAGCGGAAGCAAAGGATATATGGGTCGGCATGAGCTTCAGGGAAAAATTAAAATTTGTCATAGGCCATGTAAACTGGAGATCGGTGGGTAAAACGTTCGCTCTCGCGTTTCTTCTTTGCGGGGCCTTTCACCTGGCAGTTCCTTTGCTGATACCTCAAGCCTATATCTGGATCTTTGACCTGGTCGCTTTCGGCGTTCCTTTCGGGCTCTTCATATATATAATCATGAAGCACTTTAGCTGGAAAGGTGTGTTCATCGCTGTAGGTCTTTCGATCTTGCTGTCAATGCTGCTTCCTATACGCTGGCTCGGTCTTTCACTGGCGATAGTTATCATGCACCGGATGTGGAAGCAGAAGGGGAAAGAGGCATATGAATCCCCCGCCGGGCTCTGGGGGAGTGAAAAGGTTTTGGCTGAAAAGGAAAAGGATGAGGATGAAGCCGATGCCGAGGAGACACATACTGAAAAAGATAGTAAGGCGCAAGAGAAGGTAAAGAAGAAAAAGATCTCACGGGGTTTTCAAGGTAGACACCCGGACATTTATATTACGGATGACATTTTGACATTGATAGACAGGATAACGAAGCTCAGGTTTCCCAGACCCCAAGAAGGAGGAGAGGATAAATATAAACGTGCTGCAAAACTGGATACGCGAACAGTGCTTGATAACCTATTCAGATTGGAGATCTCATCTGATACGATTCCCGGCCCCGCGTTGATGAAAGAGCTGCGTCCGCGGGTCGAGGAACAGATGGAAAGACTCGAAAGCGGGTTTGATCCCGAGACTTTTGAATCTACCGATCACGATGTCCAGGAAGCTTTGAGATTTCTGGATGAATGGGACGGAAAAAAAGCCGAGGAAGAGACCGCGGAAGCCCTGCATGAGGTGTCACGGGAAGTATCGAAGAGGCTTTTACAGTCGTCTGTATGGGAAGAGGAAAACAAGAAAGAAAAACAAGCCGTTTTGGACCTTATCGTTGAGCGGGTATTGGAGAATGCGCTGGATAATCTCATGGGCATGGAAGAGGAAGAGGAGTGGGAAACGGAGGAAAAGAAAAAGCAGAAGAAAGAAGCAAGGGAAACAGAAAGAAAAAAAGTCAAGTCGATCTGGGAAGAGAAAATGGCAATAATAAAGTTGCGCATTAGGCTTATTACTGCGAGAGAGGAGGTGGAGTCCAAAGAAAAAGATCCATTAAAATCTCCGAGCGCAGGTGATTATTATTTTCTGGGCCGTAATGAATTTTTCTTTGAGGATCCTTGGAAGCCGAAGGCATCATCCCGGGAAAGGGCGTCTGAGAGCACATTTAAAAATGCGTTATTGAAAACACCGAACGCTGCCCCGTTGAAGAAAGATTATTATTTGACCTTTGGGGTGGTAAAGCATGTTTATGAGAAATGGAATGAAGCAAAAACAGCTTATGAGTCATGTCTGCGCGAGTTCGGCTTTGATCCCGAGGAACTGGATAGCCTCGAAGTGGCGTTAGCCAGATTCCCATGGTGGGATGGCAGGTTGGGAGAGGGGTTAAGGTTATTCTACGAGTTAAGTGCTTTTCAAATGACGCTGAACAGGTCTCCGAAAGTGGTTAAAAATCTGGGTAAACTGGGCGAATTTAAAAAAGCTGGTAAAAAAGAGGACCTGTTAAAAATAGCCCTGACTGTGCTTCTTCTGGGAAAAAGTAAACAGAAGATCCCCATCGGCGGAGAAGAAGAGTCGGAAAATGACGGAGCGCCTTCGCCCCAGCGGGGTATCGGGGCGCTCGCGCGGGAAGACGGCCCCATACCCGACCACAGGCTCGTGAACGCACTTGTTAAGGTGCTTTTTGAAAAAGGCCTTTTTGAGACACAAGAGGAGGATGTATACCTTTTCGGGGACGATACGTCCGGGAATTTCGGGGATCTTTATAATGACTGTCTGGACGAAAACGGGCAGAGGAAGGTGAGGGATATTTTCGGGGACGAGTTTCAGAAAGATACGGGTATTCGCCTGACCGATACCCGGGTGCTGCTGGAAGTAGGGAAACTTCGGAATATCGAGGGACATACCGGTGTGGAGAATGGGATGATCTATATATGCAAGGGCTGGAAATGGGAATTGGATAGATTTGTGGAGCATGAAAGAGCGGCACTCAGTGAGCATCGGGAAAAAGCGCTGGAAATATACAATGAAGAGGGACATTCTTATGAAACCTGGAAAGACATCCCTGAAAGTGAGCGGGCCGATGCGGCTAATGCCTTCAGAAAGTGGCGAAAAGAAAAGACCGAAGAGTATAACCGTTTTGCCGGAGAAGTCCATGAAAACGCCCCACTGGTTCGTGTGGCGGATGAACGCGCATCGGCGCAAAAGACCCTTCCCGAACTTTTTGATTACCGGAGGATCAGGGGAAACGCGGAGTTACAGATAAAGCTTCTTGTGCAGGCCATGATCGAATGGGCGGAGAAAAATAAGACTAGGGGCAAAGATGATGATAGGCCTTGCGTTCTCGCGTTAGACCTGGAACTTACGGAGGGTCAGATAAAAGGCCTTTATGATAAGCTTTACGAAGCGCTGGGGCAGCTTCCCCACAACAATGAAGAACTGGAAGTTTTTCTTGATAATCTCAGCATAGTCAGCGGGAAGGGTCCTTCTTTAGCTGAAAGACTTCATAATATCAGTACTCTGGGGCAAGGCCGGGTGAGTCCGGAAAATATTATCGTCATAACGCCAAGTCCGAATATGGAACATTTTGACGGCATTAAGGACGGGAACAAAAAAGCCACGGTCGTGGGAATACACGCCAGAGGAGCCCCGGAAACCGAGTATGGATTCCCGGTGAACGAGACATATTTGCCGCTACCGGACATTATGCTTTTAGCGATAGCAAGGCACTTAGGTAAGAAAAGAGAACATCTGCTGTGTCTTTTAGTAAGGACGCCCGGGGCGTTAAGGGCCGATCAATTGGAAAGATTCAGAGAAGGCACATTGGACCCGGAAGAGATATACAGGGAGCATAAAGGCATATTTTCGAATGATCCCGGCAGCTTCATCATCGAGCTCATCCCGGACGCGATAAAGGTCGATCCGGGTGAAAGAACTGAATTGATAGAAAGAACGAATTATCTATTGGCCCAGGCGTAACCTTATTTACACATCGGGTGTGTTACACACCCGATGTGTAAGGGCGGTCATGAGGGCTTGGGCTTTGTGCAGGGTTTCCTGGTATTCCGCTTCCGGGTCAGAGTCGGCGACTATACCGCCCCCGGCTTGGAAGTACACGTCTTTTCCCTTCATTATCATTGTCCGGATGGCTATATTGAGTTCCATCGTGTCATGGAAGCTTATGTAACCGATCGCTCCCGTGTAAACATTCCGTTTTGAGGGTTCCAGCTCGTCGATTATCTCCATCGCGCGTATCTTGGGACATCCGGTGATGGACCCTCCCGGAAAAGCGGCTTTTACGATATCGATGAGGCTCGCGCCGGCGTCCGCTTCTCCCTTTACAACGGATATCGTCTGGTGGACGGTGGGGTAAGTCTCGAGGCGTTTATGCTGGATGACCTTGACTGAGCCCGGTATGGCGACTTTACCCAGGTCGTTCCTTTCCAGGTCCACTATCATGGCAAGTTCCGAGGCGTCTTTCGGGTCGTTCTTGAGGTCATCCTTAAGTTTTTTGTCCTCTTTAGCGTTCTTCCCCCTGGGGCGGGTACCTTTCATCGGCCGGGTCTCTATCATTCTGTCCGAGACCTTCAGAAAAAGTTCGGGCGATGAAGATATTATTTTCGCACCTTCAAAATTCAGATAAGCGCTGAAAGGCGCGGGGTTTATCTCATTCAGCCTCAGGTAGAGTTCATAGGCCCCGTAAGGCCACTTTGTCTTGAATCTCTGTGACAGGCACGCCTGGTAGATATCGCCCGCGCGGATGTAATCTATGGTCTTCTTTACGGCTTTGACATAACCGGGTCTGGTGAAATTTGACTCGGGGAAGGGCTTGAAGTTTTTCTTTCCGGCCTTTGGAGGCCGGCCTTCCGGAAGAGGGGAACTTATCATTCTTTTTATCCGATCTATGAGTTTTTTTGCTTCTTCACGGCCCGCGGTCTCGGGTCCGATGACGCTTATTTTAACGCGGCCGGGGTCCTGGCGGTCATGGATGAGTATAGCCCGGTAAAAGACGAAATATAGGTCGGGGAGCAAGAGGTCGTCTTCGGCTTTTTGCGGCAGCTTTTCCAGGACGTCCTTAAGGTCGTAGGAGAGGTATCCGATGCCGCCGGAAGTGAAAGGCAGGGAAAATAGCTTTTTCATCCTGTAAGTCCTGATGACCGAGTCAAGGTATTCAAAGGGGTCGCCTTTAAAGCGGAGCCGGTGACCGTCGAACCTGATATTTATGTTCTTGCCTTTAGAGGTCAGAACAAGGAAGGGCTCTATGCCTATGAAGGAAAATCTCGCAACATCGGTTTCCATGGAGCTGTTCAAGAAGGAAGCTTCCGGAGAGTTTTCGAAATGCCTGAACAGTTCTTCCGGCGGCGAGTTAAGTTCCGCCGTTTCGATAAAGGGTTCGGATCCGATCTTAGGGAGACACTTTTCCATTTTACATCTTTATAAAGTTGCGAATTATCCTCTTGCCGTTTTCCGTGAGGAACGATTCCGGATGGAATTGGAGGCCTATTATGGGCCATTTCTTATGCTGTACTCCCATAACGAGGTTCTTTTTCGTCCATGCCGTGGTTTCCAGGCAGATGGGGATGTCGACCGCTTCAAGGGAATGGTACCTTGCGGCGGGAAAGGGAGAGGGGAGCCCCTTTAAGATGCCATTGCCGTTATGATATACGGGCGATGTGCTCCCGTGGACGATCTTATTCACCTGGACGATCTTACCGCCGAATACTTTCGCTATGCACTGGTGACCGAGGCAGATCCCCAGTATAGGGGTGTCGGGACCGAACCTCTTTATGATATCGTTCGAGATACCGGCCTCGTCCGGTGTCTTAGGTCCCGGGGAGATCACTATTTTTCGGGGCTTGAGGTCACGGATCTCTTTCAGTGTTATGCCGTCGTTCCTTTTTACGAGCAGGCTCACGCCCTGTTCGGCGAAGGCCTGATACAGGTTGTAAGTGAACGAGTCGTAGTTGTCGATGAGTAAATACATGTTAAGAATATATTCTGGGGACATGTCTGGTCGTTTACATGGTGTTTACACAGACGTGTCCCCAGAACCTCAGTTTTGTTTTTTGCTGATTTTCCGCAATTTTCTCACGATTTCCTTAGTGATATAGTCCGGGGTCGAGGCGCCCGCCATTATGCCGGCCTTTTTGGTGCCTTTGAACCAGGCCTTTTTCAGGTCTTTGGCCGATTCTATCCAGTGGGTATTCCTGTTCATGCCCCTGGATATCTGGTACAGGCGTTTCGTGTTCGCGCTTGTCTTTGAACCGACTATAAGCACTATATCGTTCTTCCCGGGCAGCGATCTTATCTCCTGCTGTTTGACCCGGGTGGTCCGGCAGGTGGTGTCGTACAGTTTTACCTTTGGTATGATCTTTTTCAAGCGTTCCATGATCCCCCGGATGTTGTCCGAGCTCTGTGTCGATTGTGTTATAACAGCGGCCTTTTTGATACGCGCCAATCTTTTTACAGGTATCCTCTTCGAAGATTCAATGGTTATAGGTCTGGTCTTAAGCTGGCCGGCGATACCTTTTACTTCGTCATGGTTGATGTCGCCGATTATGATCATCTTGTTGTTTTTCTCGAGCCGTTTGGCTATTTTGTAAATGTCTTTCACTTTGGGGCAGGTAGCGTCGACCACCTTATATCCGCATTTTTTTGCCTTATCGAAAACGCTTTTCGGGGCCCCGTGCGCTCTTATGAGGAGTGTCGAGCCTTTGTCCCGGGCCGTCAGGTTCTTTATCTTTTTTACGCCTTTTTCCGAAAGCTCCCTGACTACGAAGGTGTTATGGACGATATCCCCGAGCACGTAGACGTTATTTTTGCTTCCGGCCAGGTCCTTGCTTATGTTTATCGCGCGCCTGACACCGAAACAGAAACCCGAACTTTTAGCGATATTTATTTTCATGTGTCCATACCGGAAAAGAGTTTTTGAGAAAGGACTTTCAGCGCCTTTTTGTGCCCTTTTTTCATTTTGAGAGAGCGGAGAAGGGGGTCCGTTTTATCAAGAAGGCCGGATATCGTGTCCAGGCAATGGTCCAGGGCTCCGGTCGTGATAACCAGCTTCCTGAACTTCGTGAGGTCCGTGTAGGTCTTTTTCTTTTTTTCCATGAGGTTTTTTAAGGTTTTCCTGCCACTTTTGTCCAGTTTACTGTAAGCGGACCATACGAGTAGTGTCTTTTTGGATTCGTCCAGGTCCGAAAGGACAGGTTTACCTATTTTTTTGCTTGTGGAGAACACGTCAAGCAGGTCATCATATATCTGAAAGGCCTGTCCCAGCAGGATACCCAGCTTTGAAAGTTTTTTTATCTCTTTCCTGTCGGCCCCTGCCAGCACGGCCCCCATGACAAGGGGACATTCAAACGTATATTTGGCCGTTTTGAGGGTATATGTCAGGAATATGGACTTTCTCGATATTCTGTCGACGCTCTCCATGCCGCTGGTAACGTCCAGGAACTCTCCGGCCGCGGTGGAAACCGCCGCCTCTGCCAGAAGTTTTAAGGCCTCTTCTTTGCGTGCCGGGGTTTCGTCCGAGGAAAGCAAGGCATCTATCGCCAGAGCGAACATCGCGTCCCCGGCGACTATGCTCAGGTCGGGGCCCGTTTTGCTTTTTCCTGGAAGACCGAGTTTCTTGTTAAAGACCTTATGCAGTGTCGGCTTCCCGCGTCTGATGGCGGAGTCGTCGATCACGTCGTCATGCGCCAGGAAAAAGTCGTGCATGAGTTCCAGCGAAAGGGCGCTCCTTAGGAGCTTTTTACGGGAAAAACTTTTTCTTTTCGTATATCCGAGATAGCTTATAAGAAAAAGAAGGGGGCGTATCTTTTTGCCCTTGCGCCGCAGGAAGTCCTTTATGCCCGCGTAAAGCAGGCCCGATGCCCGGTCAAGGCCGTGCTTTTTATTGGCATACGGCAGGAAATACGCGAGTTCCCTGTCTATGTCTTTTTTGAGTTTTTCCAGCATGACCATGTTCTTTCTATATGAGATCCCTCGCTATGCTCAGGATAAATTCGGTCAACAGGCTTACGTCGTTTCACTCCGTAAGCCTGGACCTCATTTACTCTAACATAACTAATAACGGGCGGCAATAAAATTCAGGGTCAAGGGAGTCAGGTCTCAGGTGTCAGGTTTCAGGTGGCAGGTAACAGAAAACAGAAGACAGAAGGAAGTGTCAGAGTGTCACCGCTCGCTACGCTCGCTAGTGTCATAGTGTCAGTTTCAGGCGACTTGCGACTTGCGACTGGTGACTGGTGACTTGCGACTGGTTACTGGTTACTGGTTACTGGTTACTGGTTACTTTATCCTTGATACTCGACACTTTTTCCTTTTTCCTTTATCCTTGTTACTTGTTACTTGCTACTTGACACTTTATATGCTATTTTCATTTAGTAAGGCAGGCCTTATGAAAAAACTGATCGATATAGTTCCCGAACAGTACCGCGAAGAGCTCTTGAAAAAACGCACCTCGCTTATCAAGAACAGGGTGCTTCTTCTGTGCATTCTGGCTATCGCTATATATTTTGCCGTCGCCGCAATATATGTCCTGATAAATCCCGAAGAGTTCAGGACCCTCGATATCGTTGCCGGCCTGGCACTTGCGGCGGGCGCCGCGGCCGTGATCTTTCTTAACAGGAAGTCCAGGACGCTGGTCGCGGCTAAATTCAACGCGTATCTTTTCATAGTTTTTCTTTTGGCTCTTGCCGTGAAAATGGGGATAGCTTATGCCGATGACGCCGAGACCAGCGCAACGACCCTGGTCTTTATCCTGTTCCTGGTATCTTCCACCATACCCTGGACGCCTTTTGAGATCGTATTGATAGGGGTGATGCATTCTGTCGCTTACACGGCCACGTACTTTATTGTCAATTATGTTCCCGGCCTGGAAATGGAACCTTTTACTATCAGGGATTTCCTGGACGGCCTGATCTTCATAGTTATGGTCCTGGTGTTGTGCGTTGTGATCCGCAGGAAGGACGCCGTGATGTATACCGAGGATTTCGTCCTCCTTAAAAGAGTCGAATCTCAGAAAGAGCAGATGCATGACGAGCTGGAGTTCGCGACGAGGATACAAAAAACCCTTGTCCCGGGCCCCCTGGGCAATGACAGGGTGGATATAGCCGTGGATTATCTCCCGGTCTATTATATGGGCGGGGATTACGCGAAGTACAACGTGCTCGATGAGTACAGGATAATATTCATCATGTGCGATGTCACCGGCCACGGCGTTCCGGCGGCTCTTTTGGTCAACAGGATACATGCCGAATTCGAGCGGCTGGCGAAGGAAGGCAGGGAACCCGGAGCGCTTTTGAACGAGCTTAACGGCTTCATAAAAGAGGATTTTGAAGGGACTGACATGTACCTCACCGCTTTCTGCGGTCTGCTGGATTTCAGTAAAAAGGAGCTTTTGTATTCGAACTACGGGCACCCGCCGCAGTATCTTTACCGCGCGTCGTTATCATCTGTACAGGCCATGCCGGCGCAGACCGCGCTCTTAGGGCTTCCTTTCGATGATACGAACATTTACCAGGACAGTATCCCGTTCGGCAAAGGGGACAGGGTGCTGCTTTTCACCGACGGGGTCACCGAGACGTTCAACGACAGGAAAGAAGAATTCGGCACTGGAAGAGTGGAAGACCTTCTTGCCAGGGAGCACGCGATCCCGGCGGGCGAGTTCAACCAGAAGCTTATCGGCGAGTTGAACGCCTTCAAGAGCGGAGACTTCAGGGACGACATATTCATCATGAGTGTCGCTATAAAATAGTTGAAAACGTCCGTTTAAGTTGTATAATATCTCAGCGATCGCATAGAGGAGGATATGATGAAACCCAGAAAGAACTACCGTACACGCCCGAAGAAGACCGGCGGCAAGAAAAAACAAAGGGTTGCCGCCCAGAAAAGGCGGCTCGTGGCTGCCGGATACGATAAGGTAAAACTGGATAAATTGACCACTGTAGAGGTACGGGAACTCCAGAAGAAAGCGGGCAAAAAAAAAGGTTCGTCTTCTCCCAGAAAGAGGACAGCAAAAGCCAAAGCAAAGGTCTCAAAAAAATAGCTTACTCGCAGACGTTATAGGAACATTTGCAGTAAAAGGAAAGCATTTTCTCGGCTATTTTCTTCCAGCAGAATTCATTCCTTGCCAGTTCGAGCCCGTTGCGGGCTATTTTACTCCGGAAGGTCACATTTTTGTTGAGCACTAAAAGCGCCCAGCTCAGGTCTTTCTTGTTCACCGGGTTGACGATAAGACAGTTGTGCTTGTTCTTGAGGTATTTTCTGATGCCGGCGCGTTCGCTTACTATGACCGCTGACCCGCAGGCCATGGCCTCGGCGGCTGTCATCCCAAAGGGCTCGAATTTTGACGGCAGGACGAAGGCCTTGGCTTTCCTGTAATAAGAAGGAACAAAGTTGTCTTTGATGTGCCCGGTGTAAAAGATCCTGTTTTTGATCTGGGCTGCGTCAACTATTTCGCGAAGGTCCTGTTTTAGTTTTATCTCCCTGGTTTCCGGTCTTTTGGAACCTCCGCCGATCACGAGGAAAAGGTCTTTTGCCCTGGTAACGACCTTGGCGAAGGCCCTTAACAGGTAATCCAGGCCCTTGTTCGTGTCGAACCTGCCCATCCAGAATATATAGTTCTGGGGGACGTCTATTTTTTTCTCTTTTTCTCCGCTTCTTAAGGGCCTGAAGAGGTTGGTATTCACACCGGCCGGGATGACGGTGTAGTTCTTTGACCTGTAGTTGTAGAACTTTTTTGAGAGTCTGACCATGTCCGGGCTCGTCATCACGAGTCCCCGGGCCTTCTTAAATATGATACGCTCGTATTTTATCCTTTTTTTGAAGTTGAAAACTTTTTCCATCGTCTTCGTGTCGCCGCCCATCTGGAATTTCTTCCACGCGCCGAGGGAGTGATGAGTATGTATGAAGGGGCAGTGCAGCCGCTCGGTCAGTTTTATGGCGACATATCCGGCGCCCCAGTAATGCGAGTGGAACACGTCGTATGCCAGGCCCTGTTCCTTCATGAAACGCTCCATGTTCCTGGTAAAGGTGTCCAGATACGGAAAAAGTTTCTCTTTGGCTATGAACTTATCTCCGCCGCAAGGTATCCTTATTATGCGTACGTTCTTAGAGACGGGCTCTATTGTTCTCCTTTTCTGGAACTTCCTCGTGTAGATATCGACCTTGATGCCTTTTTTAGCTATGGCCTTGGCCAGTTCCAGGACGTAAGTGACCTGTCCGCCGGTATCCGTTTTACCGAGTGTCGGTTTAGCTTCGACATAGCCGTGGATGGACAGCATGCATACCCGTTTGATGTTGCTGGTGACCTTCCAGATGTCCGCCAGGGAGTAGTTTTTCCCTACCAGTATGTCTGCCAGTTTCGCGTGTTTGGATATGATGCCGTGTTCTATGGCCAGTATCTTCCTGTCATAATCGTCTATTTTTTCCCTTTTTCTTTCCAGCCGGGTCTTGAGGGTGTCCCTGTAAGTGGGCAAAAGAAAGACCCTCTTATTGGCGTTCTTAAGCAGGGTGGTGTAGGTGCCCTCGATTATGAGCACCTCCGCTGTTTTGCACCTCAGGGTCTCCTTGCCGATCTTATCATTGTTGAAGTCGACGAGAGGTTTCAGGAGTTTTCCCGCACTGCAGTGTTTGAACCGCGCGATGTGCCTGTCCAGAAGGTCGAGTTTTACTTCGGAAGGCCCCACGATGGAGATATCCCTGCGGCGCATCAAATAGTTGGTCTTCGGGGGATAACGGAAATAGTCATCCTGGTGGATAGTGACGCTCTTTATGTCGTCCTTTTTGAAGAGGCGCGCCAGTTCATGGGCGATCTCGGTCTTCCCCGAACCGGATTCGCCCGCTATGGTGATTACGTACCGTGAAGAGGAGGCCTGCACCTCGTGAAGTACCACCTTAACGATCTCTTTGGCCGCTTTTGTGTGGTGCCGTTTTATTATGAGTATATCCCCGCGCATATCGAATGCCTCGGACCCGCAAATATGATTTTCGTTGCCATCCGTTAGATATTTATGCTATATATAATACTAAACTAATGGGCTAAAGCAAGCATATTTTGCCGGTACACGCGTGACTTACGTGGCTTACAGGAGGTTTTTATGAAAATAGGTATGATAGGAGCGTGGAACGCCGATTCCGGGGCGTCGATCCACGCCGAGCTTGTGGGCAGGGCCTGGGTCGAAAAGGGCATAGATCTCAAGGTCTTCACGTTCTACAAACACGCCTTCCACGGCACCGCTCTTACTAAAAAACAGGATGAGGATTATGTTACGCGCTGTTTCACCGCTTACGGGTTCCCCGACCAGCAATTGGATTCCAAGCCTATACTTGAAGCCGATTACGATATATTCGTCGCCCAGGACCTCGGCATGCTCCCCATGAACCTTTTACTGAACATATTCCCCGAGATACAGAAGAAAGCCAAGACCATCAATGTCGTCCACGATGGGGAGCTTTCCAGAAAGCCGGAATATTTCAAATTCAACTGGGACCACGTGGTCTGCTTTGACGACAGGTATTATGATTTTCTCAAGGGCGCGTATCCGGAGGGCATCCTGAGCATAATACCTTATCCTTCATACCCCCTTAAGCCCGGTGATATGGCGGAATCCAGGAAAGAGCTGGATCTTCCGATGGACAAGAAAATAGTCCTTCTTTTCGGCCAGGCGGCCGAGCACGCACTGAACACGGTCATCGTCCTGGACCGCCTGGCGGACAAGTATGATATATGCCTCGTCCTCCTTACCGAGGTGGAGAAGGTCCTCAGCGAGTTCAGGCGAATACAGGACAGGGTGAAGTTCGATTTCAAGGTGATCGAGAAGTCCCCGGACCAGGATCTTCTTTTTAAATATCTATACGCTTCGGACTGCATGATCTACAACAAGCACTGGGCTCCCGTGGTCGTTGTGGGAAGCACTATATTCCAATGCCTGGGGTCTATGTGCCCGATCCTCGCCCGCGACACCAACTATGTTTATTCTTTCGGCAGGGAGGTCCTGAAGCACAAGCACTATTATGACCTGGAAGACAACCTGATCGATGTGTTCGAGAAAGGTCAAAGATACCAGATACAGCAGAAAGTGGTCGAGGATTACCTGGGCAGGAACGCCGCGGCCCCGACCGCCCAGAAATTCCTTGAGCTTTTTGAGGACCTTTTAAAGAAAGAAAGATAGAGAGGAGAGTAAAAATGGTGATGAAAAGATATAAAGGCAACCCCATACTCGCTCCGAGGGGGAACGGATGGGAATCCGTTATGGTGTATAATGCAGCCGTTATCTACGAAGGCGGGAAGGTGCATATACTTTACAGGGCGCAGGGCGGCAAGACGGGCCCCTCAAGAGTAGGGTACGCTTCCAGTAAGGACGGGTTCAACATAGACGAGAGGCTGGATCATCCGATCTTCGGGCCCAGTCCCGACAGCGACCTTGATTTCTTCGGTATAGAGGATCCCAGGCTGACAAGGGTAGAGGATACGATATATCTCAATTACACGGCTTACGGGTCCAATATGGGCATGGTGTTCCCGGTCAAGGGCGTACAGGTGGCGATCACGTCCATATCGGTGGATGATTTCCTCAACAAGAAATGGAACTGGGGGGAAAGGATATACCCCTTCTACAGAGTGGACAATAAGAATTCGTTCTTCCTGCCCGAGAAAGTGAACGGCAAATTCGTCCTGATACACAGAATACCGCCGCACATGTGGATCGCTTATTCGGATGACCTTAAGAACTGGGAGAACCAGAAGATCCTCATGAGCCCCCAGTTCGACTGGGAGTATTTCAAGATAGGGGGAGGCGCCCCGCCGATCAAGACGGACAAGGGCTGGATAACGATATACCACGGCGTCGACCGTAAGATGCAATACCGCCTGGGGCTTGCGCTCCTGGACCTCGAAGATCCGGGCAAGGTGATCGCCAGGTATGACAAGCCCTTTCTCGAACCCGAGACCGATTATGAAAAGAGCGGCGTCGTGCCGAACGTCACTTTCACTTGCGGGGCAGTGACCATCGGTGATGAGCTGTTCCTGTATTACGGCGGGGCCGATACCGTTATCTGTGTTGCCACGGCCAAGGTCAAGGATGTCCTTAAGCTTTTGAACGTCTGATAAGAGTTTTTTATGGAGAACAAACAGCCAAAAGACGAGAACATCGTCGAAAGTCTGAAGAACGCTTTTATCCATAACCGCAGGTTCTCCCTCGCGAAGGACCTTTATACCGCTACCGATCACGATAACTTCCAGTCGCTCGCGATGTCCATACGGGACCGCATGATAGAGAAGTGGATACTTACCCAGCAAAGGTACCATGACGAGAATTGCAAGCGGGTGTACTATCTTTCCATGGAGTTCCTCCCCGGACGGTTCCTTGCCAACAACATACTGAACCTGGGCCTGGAGGACGAATCCAAAAGGGCCATGCAGGAGCTGGGGTTCAGCGTGGAGGACCTTTACGAACGGGAGAAGGATCCCGGGCTCGGTAACGGAGGCCTGGGCCGGCTCGCGGCGTGTTTCATGGATTCCATGGCTACTATCGGCATAGCGGCTACCGGTTACGGCATCAGGTACGACTACGGCATTTTCAACCAGAAGATCATGAACGGTTACCAGGTAGAATACCCGGACGAATGGCTGAAGCTGGGCAACCCCTGGGAGTTCGAAAGGCCGGAACTCACCCACAAGGTGAGTTTTTACGGCAAGACGGCCAAACGCGTGGATAAAGGCGGCAGGTTCCGGGTGGACTGGATAGATACCAGGGACGTGACGGCGGTAGCTTATGACACGCCCATAGCGGGGTACAGGAACGATGTGGTGAACAACCTGAGGCTCTGGTCAGCCAAGAGCACGGATGAGTTCGATCTGGATTATTTCAATACCGGGGACTATATAATGGCCTGCCAGGATAAGATAGTCTCCGAGAACATCTCCCGTGTCCTGTATCCCAGCGACAACATATATAAAGGGCTTGAGCTGCGCCTGAAACAGGAGTATTTCTTCACGTCGGCGTCGGTGCAGGACATAATACGCCGTTTCAAGATGCATAACGAGGACTTCCGCACGTTTCCCGATAAGGTCGCTATCCAGCTTAACGATACGCATCCGGCCGTGGGAATAGTGGAACTCATGCGGATCCTCATAGACGACGAAGACCTCGACTGGGAAACGGCGTGGGACATCACCGTGAGGACTTTCGGGTACACGAACCATACCATCATGCCCGAAGCGCTGGAGACCTGGCCCGAATCGCTTTTCGGCAAGCTCCTGCCGAGGCATATGGAGCTTATTTACGAAATAAACAAACGCTTCCTGAGAGAAGTGACCAGCCGTTTTCCCCATGACCGCAAAAGACTGCAGAGGATGTCCATTGTAGAAGACGGCCCGGAGAAAAAAGTGAGGATGAGCCATCTTTCGATAGTGGGGAGCCACTCCATCAACGGTGTTTCCCAACTGCACACGGAACTTCTCAGGACCACGCTTTTCAAGGATTTTTACGAGCTTTACCCGCGTAAGTTCAACAACAAGACCAACGGGATAACGCAGAGGCGATGGCTCAGAAAAGCGAACCCTCTTCTTTCGAAACTTATAAGTTCCACAATAGGTGAAGAGTGGGTAACGGACCTGGTGAAGCTGAAGAAGCTGGAACCATACGCGCAGGACCAGTCCTTCGGGGAAAGATGGAGAGCCGTCAAGACGGAGAACAAGATACGCTTCGCCAGGTTCATCAAAGATAAGAGCGGTATAGTGGTAGACCCTTATTCTATTTTTGATGTCCAGGTGAAAAGGATACATGAGTATAAACGGCAGACGCTTTTCGCGTTCTTTCTCATAGCCCAGTACCTAAAGATAAAGAATAATCCCAACGGAGACATCGTTCCCAGGACGGCGGTGATAGCCGGGAAGGCGGCCCCGTCCTATGTCATGGCGAAACTTGTCATAAAGTTCATCAATAGTATTGCCGACGTGATCGACAAGGACCCCACCGTCAAGGACAAGCTGAAGGTGGTCTTCCTGGAAAATTACGGTGTGTCACTGGCGGAGAGAGTATTTCCCGCGAGCGACCTTTCAGAGCAGATATCCACGGCCGGGAAGGAAGCGTCCGGGACGGGTAACATGAAATTCATGCTTAACGGTGCGGTCACTATGGGCACGTGGGACGGAGCCAATATAGAGATCGCCGAGGAAGTAGGGCTCGATAACATTTTTATTTTCGGGCTTAAAGCGCACGAAGTGGCGGAACTGAAGAAAAAGGGGTATAACCCGCGGGATTACGTACAGAAGAATCCCCTGCTCAGCGAGGCGCTAAACCTGATCCGGGAGGATTTTTTCTCGCAGTTCGAGCCGGGGATCTTCAAACCGCTGTATGATTCTCTTTTATGGCACGACGATTATATGGTCCTGGCGGATTTCGAGGATTATTTATTCACGCAGGACAAGGCCGCGCAGGCGTTCCTCGACCAGGACGCCTGGACGGCACGATCCATACTGAACACCGCGAATTCCGGTAAGTTTTCAAGTGACAGGACCGTCCGTGAATACGCGGAAGATATCTGGAAAGTGGACCACAGGGCTCAATGAAAAGAGGGGGATAACTGCAATGCAGAAAAGCAAAGGGGTGGCCTTTTTCGGCGTCGCGATCATAGTGCTCGGCGTGTATAACCTGATAGGCATAGGCAATTACAGGCAGTTCGCGCTGATGTTCAAGGGGCTCAGCAATCTCGTGTCGATATCAGCTTACGTTTTTACCATACTTTACGGTGTGTGCGGCATATATTGCGGCATAAAAATACTGCGCCTCGAGGATTGGGCGAGGAGAGCCATAATATGGCTGACAGTGGTCAGCGTCATAAGCGGGCTCGGGCTGAACAGGCCGGTCATGTCCAATTTCAGGGAAATGCTCTTCTCGGGCCAGCTGGGCGTCGAGCCGGACATGATGAGTCCGGTCTACAGGTACGCCATCGCGTTCACGGCTTTGGTGACCCTGTTCGAAATGTCAGTGATCTTCTTTTTTACCCGTCCGGGTGTCGTCAAGCAGTTCCGCCCCGAAAGCTCTTAATAAACGGATCATGAAAAAATACGTTTTACACGAACCTACCGGCAAGGTAGAGACGCATATCGATTTCAAGGGCAACCTTAACCCCCAGCAATACGAGGTGGTGACCGGTTCGGAAGGGCCGTGCCTGGTGCTCGCCGGGGCCGGGAGCGGCAAAACGCGCACGCTTATATATCGCCTGGCGTATCTCCTGGAACGCGGTGTGCCCGCGAAGAACATCATCCTCATGACGTTCACCAACAAGGCCTCGCGGGAGATGCGGGACAGGACGGAGATGCTCCTGCGCTATACTCCCAAGGGGTTGTGGAGCGGCACTTTTCACCACGTGGGCAACCGCTCTCTCAGGATGTTCGCTTCCCAGGTAGGGTTCAAGAGGGATTTCGGCATACTTGACCAGCAGGATTCGCGTGACCTTATAAAGGCCTGTATGAAAAAGCAGAGCAAGAGGGTCAAGGAGGAGAGGTTCCCGAAACCTTCCGTTGTCCAGTCGATAATAAGTTTCAGCGCAAATACCAAGAACTCGATCGAGGAGGTCCTGGACGAAAAGTATCCTTATTTTTTGAAGTTCACCGGGGACATAGAGGAGATCAGACAGATCTACGATAAAAAGAAAAAAGATTCCAACAATATGGATTACGATGATCTCCTCGTGAGGTGGAAGTGGCTCCTGGAGAACGTGCCGCAGGCAAAACGCAGGTTCACCGAGCAGTTCAGGTACATACTGGTCGATGAATACCAGGATACGAACTTCATCCAGGCGGATATCATAGATATCTTAGCCGGGCACCACAGGAACGTGCTGGTAGTGGGTGACGACGCCCAGGCCATTTATTCGTTCCGCGGGGCACGCGTGGATAACATACTCAAGTTCCCGGACAGGTTCTCCGACGCCAGGATCTTCAAGCTGGAGACGAACTATCGTTCCACACCCGAAGTATTGGCGCTGGCCAACGATTCCCTGAAAAATAACGTGAACCAGTTCTATAAGGAACTCAAAGCCGTTAACCCCTCTCTTGAAAAGCCCGCTCTCGTTGAGGTAAAGGACCTTTACGCCCAGGGGAATTTCGTGGCGCAGAGGGTGCTCGAGCTGAGGGAGGAAGGGATCGAGCTGGATAAGATAGCGGTCCTTTTCAGGGCGCACTACCAGTCCGCGGAGCTCCAGATGGAACTTGTAAAGAGGGGTATCCCTTACGTTGTGCGCGGCGGTATAAGGTTCTTCGAACAGTCGCATATAAAGGACGTCCTCTCTTACATGAAGATAATAGCCAACCCCACTGATGAAATATCGTGGATCAGGGCGCTGACACTCAGCCCGGGGATAGGCCCGGGATATGCCGAGAGGATATTTGACGCATTTCTCAAGTCAGGCGCGGATCTTGCCGCCTTCGTGAAAGCGGACATGTCCGGTATTATTCCCAAAAAGGCGGAAAGCGGATACGAAAGGTTCAGGAAAGTGATGGAGTCGGTCGCGCGCGAAGGTTCCAACGCCTCGCCCGGCGAGGTTATACAGATAATAATGGAGGCGGGATACGAGACCCACGTACTGGCGAATTTTGAGAACGCCAAAGACAGGATAGACGATATACGCGAGCTTGTAAACTTTTCACACGATTATGTGTCGCTTAACGATTTTCTGAACGATATAACTTTAAGGGAAAGCTTCCGCGGTGAGACCGTGCTGGAGACGGCGGAGGAGGACGAACAGCTGGTCCTTTCGACGATACACCAGGCTAAAGGTTTGGAGTGGGACGCCGTGATGGTAATAGGCCTTTGCGAAGGCCAGTTCCCGCACCCCAAGGCCCTGAAGGAAGACTCCGAGATGGAAGAGGAGAGGCGTCTTTTCTATGTTTCGGTGACCCGCGCGAAACAGTACCTGTATCTCGTTCATCCGGCGACGCGGTATGACTACCAGATGGGCCTGGTAGTAGCAAGGCGAAGCCGTTTCCTTGAGGAAATAGCGAGCGACAATTACGAGGTGTGGGAAGTCGACTCATCATCGACCTCCGATAGCGAAAGCGGGCTTGGTAAATTTGATGACGATGACGATGTGGAGATCGTTATTGATCTGTGAGGAAAGTATGGAAAGACAGTTTTCCGCCGGTGGCATAGTGATAAAAACAGAAGAAGGACGCTCCTGGGTGCTTCTCATCAAGGACAGCTACGGTCACTGGATCTGGCCCAAGGGGCATATAGAGCAGGGTGAGACCCCGGAAGAGACGGCTATAAGGGAAGTCTCTGAGGAGACTGGCCTGAAAAGCCTTCAGATAGTTGAAAGAATAGGCAAACAGGAGTACGGGTTTTTTCTCGAAGGCAAACATATATTCAAGACGGTCTGCGTTTTCCTGATAAAAGCCGAGCCCCGGGAAGAGATCTCCGTGCAGAAGTCCGAGATAGCGGAGGGCTGCTGGTTCAGCCCGGAAGAAGCATTGAAAACTATAGAATACGAAGGGTCGCGGAACTTGCTTAAGAAGGCCATTGACCTATGGAACAAATAAAGAGTATATTTTTTGATCTTGGCAACGTCGTTGTGAAATTGAGACCCGAAGCGCTGGAGGAAGGCTACAAAAGTTGCTGTAAGCTGGAAAAGGGCGCCTTTATCGATTTTATCACCGACATGGATTCAAGAGACATAAACCAGTACATGGAAGGCAAGATCACGTCTTCCCAGTTCTATAACCGGACCCGCCGCCGCTTTAAGATGGACATTTCCTTCCCGGATTTTTACCGCGTCTGGAACAGCATGTTCGACCATTACCCGGAGGTGGAAGAGATAATAAGGACGATCAAGAAGAAATACCCCGAGGTCAAGTTGATCCTGGTTTCCAACACCAACGAAGCGCATTATGAATATATAAAAGGTCAATTTAAGATACTTGAGCTTTTTGACGCCTGCGTGGTCTCTCACGAACATGGCAGGCAAAAACCCGTTCCCAGCATATTCAATGAAGCCATGCGCCTTTCCGGCAGCATGCCCAAGACCACTTTCTACACCGACGACCGTCTCGATCTTATTGAAGCGGCAAGAGTTATGGGTTTTCGAGCTTTCCAGTTCGTGGGGCATGAAGAGCTCCGCGCCCAGCTCGCCAAATGCGGCCTCCCCCTCTAACTTAACCCCCGGGATTCAACCCCCGGGGTTGGATAATGGTGGAAGGGGTCGGGTTTATTCCGTGTACCCCATCTCTCTCAAGGCATCGGGGTCTTTCTTCCACTTTTCCTTCACCTTGACCCAGAGGTCGAGATACACGTGGCGCTGGAGGAGTTTCTCGATGTCGGCGCGCGCCATTTTACCTATTTTTTTCATCATCGCGCCTTTTTTGCCGATAAGGATGGATTTCTGTGATGTGCGTTCCACAAAGACGGTCGCGTAGATCATGAGGACATTGCGCTCTTTGTCTTCCTTCATATCGTCTATCACTACCGCGACGGCGTGGGGTATCTCTTCGTAAGTCTCGTTCAGGACCTTTTCCCTGATGATCTCGGCCATCATGAAACGTTCGCTTTTGTCCGTCAGCTCGTCCTCGGGATACATGAAAGGCCCTTCGGGGAGATACGTTTTAATGATCCCGAGAAGCTTGTCGAGGTCGGCCTGCTTGAGCGCGCACATGGGGATGATCTCGTCGAACGGGTAGGCTTCCCGCGCTTTCTGCATGATGGGAAGGAGGAGTTTCTTGTCTTTGACCTTATCGGCCTTGTTGATGATAAAAATGACCTTTTTGTCCTTTTTCGGGTCCGGCAGGCGTGCCAGGATGTTCTTGTCGTCCGCGTTGAACGCGTTCCTTTTCTCGGTTATGAACAGGATGATATCCGCTTCCATGAGGGTGGACTGCGCCCGCGTGAGCATGAGCTTTCCCAGGAGGTCATGGGGTTTGTGTATCCCGGGGGTATCGACAAAGACGATCTGCGAGTCCCCTTCGGAAAGGATGCCGCGTATGTTGTCCCGGGTGGTCTCGGGCTTCTTGCTGATTATGGCGACCTTCTCCTTCAGAAGCCCGTTCAGAATAGTGGATTTCCCCACGTTAGGTTGGCCCGATATGGCTACGAATCCTGATTTAGGCATGGCAGAACAATTATATCACATAAAAAGGTGTTGGCAATTTGTGTTTTAGGCGTATAATAATAATTTAAGCGGCGCATATTATAAATAATAACGGTTGATACTTATGGCGCAGAAAAAAAATCCCGCAAAAAAGAGAGAACCGACCTTTGAGGACAGGGTCCGTAAGCTCGCAGGTCTTCTTGAGGATTCCCGCCGTTCTGAGCTCCGGGCCCTTCTCGGGGAAATGGAGCCGGAGGATATAGCGGAAATCCTGGGGGAATTCTCTGTCGACGATAAGCTTATCATATTCAATTCCCTTGACGTTGGGAAAGCGGCCGTGGTCCTTGACGATACCGACTCCCCGACGCGTCTCCAGATCCTGCAGAAGCTCGACAGCGACAAGCTGGCGAAGATACTCGATGAGATGCCCGTCGACGAGGCGGCCGACGTGGTCGAAGAGGTCCCCGAAGAAGAACGCGAAGACATTCTCGATCTCATGGAAAAAGAGGACGCCGAAGAGGTCGAGGAGATACTCAGTTATCCCGAGGACACCGCCGCGCGCGTCATGAACCCCGACTTCGTCTACGTCAGGGAAGAGAACGACGTAGAGGACGCGATAAGCCACATAAGGAGCCTGGAAATCGAGGGTGAGATATTCTACGTATATGTCGTTGACGACGAAATGAGACTTCGGGGGATAGTCCCGATAAGAAAGCTGCTTACCGCGCCCAAAGGCACGCTTATACACAGCATAATGGAGACGAAGGATATCCACTCGATCCTTGTGGACAAGGACCGGGAAGAAGCCGCGCTGATGATCAAAAAGTATGACCTCACGTCCCTCCCCGTCGTGGACCACGAGGGAAAACTAGTGGGCCGGATCACCGTTGATGATATCATAGACGTCATAGACGAGGAAATGGCCGAAGATATAAGCAGGATGACGGGGACTATCGAGGAGGAGCACGGCACCGAAACCACGATGAAGGCGACGCAGAACCGGCTTCCCTGGCTGATAACGTGCATGCTGGGAAGCATCATAACGGGGCTCGTGATACAGATGTTCGAGGTGACGCTCGAGGAGACCATCGCTCTTGTGTCGTTCATCCCCGTTATTACCGCTACGGGCGGGAACAGCGGCGTCCAGGCGTCCACCGTAGTTGTGCGGGGGATAGCCCTCGGGCACCTGGACCTCACAAAAATAGGCGAAGAGGTATGGAGGCAGCTCAAGATAGCGATAACCCTGGGGCTTGTCTGCGGCATAGTGCTTACGGCCCTGGCCAATTTCTGGAAAAGGAACAGCGTCGTGGGTATGATAGTGGGGCTTTCGATACTCCTGGTAGTGATATGGTCGAATATCACGGGCGTAGTGATACCCATGACGTTCAAGAAGCTCCGCATAGACCCGGCTATAGCGTCCGGGCCGCTTATAACCACGATGAACGACGTAGTGGGAGTATTCATATATCTCAGTGTGGCGTCGGTATTCCTGGCTTGAAGCGCGTGTTGACACTTTTAAAAAGGTTGTGATATACTCGGATTTCATTAAAGGAGGTTAAAGATGGGTAAAGTGTTGAGCCTTTTGATAGGCGCGATCGTGGCGATCGTAGGACTTATACTTCTTATCGCGTGGTGGTACGAACTTCTGTTCGTCCTCAGGGGGGTCATCCCGGCTATCCTTATACTGGGCGGTGTCATAGCCGTTATAGCCGGTTTCAGCGAACTCAAGGACGTCCTGAAGAGTAAAGGTGAATAGTTCCCGGTTCTTTGCCCGGGCCGGTTTTATTATCCGAGATCAGAGGAGACCCGGTATGTCCCTGTATTTTAGAACCCTGCTGATCGTGTTGGTCCTTATCACTTCCTTTTTGTGCCAGGGGTGCGTGAAGGACAGGGCCGAAATGGAGAAAGAGATACTCGGCCACGACCCGTCTTTCCAGAAAGATCTGGATAAGCGGAATACGGTCCAGAAGGAGATCGCCTCGCTGGAGGCGGCTTACCGCCAGACGTGCATGAAGATAGACGAGGAGATAACCGCTCTTAAAGAAAAAAAGACGCAGGTAAAGAACGAGTACCTTACCTCTCTGGATAAGCTTAAGCGGCAGGTAAACCCGGAGGTAAGGGAGCTGCAGCGCAACCTTCTGGACATGCAGCGCGATCACAAGCGGCAGAAAGAAGAGCTTGGCGACATCGACAGGGACATAAAAGAGATCAACTCCCTGATCAACAAAAAGGACCAGCTCGTGCTGACACAGGAGGAGGTAAAGACCTGGAACGAGCGGCTTGCTTCCCTGGCGGAGAAAAAGTCCGCGGCAGATTCCGAGATCGAACGTCTCGCGAAAGAGATCGAGATAACGAAGCTAAAAATAAAAGTATTGAGTATCAAGTAATAAGTATCGAGTATTGAGTGTTGAGTTGTTAGTTATGAGTTGTACGACTAAAAACTAAGAACTAAAAACTAACAACTAAGATTTAACATCAAACATCTGATATGATAGTTAAACGAGCGTTGATAAGTGTTTCCGACAAGACCGGCCTGGAGGACTTCGTCAAGGGGCTGGACCGCCTGGGCGTTGAGATAATGTCCACGGGCGGAACGGCTAAAGCGATAACTTCGTTCGGGATCAAAGTCCTCGAGGTATCTTCCTATACCGGTTTTCCCGAGATGATGGACGGCAGGGTAAAGACCCTTCATCCCAAGATACACGCCGGTCTTCTTGCCCTCAGGGAGAATAAAGAGCACATGCGGCAGATGGAGAAGCAGGGAATAGTACCTATCGATATGGTCGTGGTCAATCTTTATCCTTTCGAGAGGACCGTCGCCAAGAGCGGTGTTACCCTGGAAGAGGCCATAGAGAACATAGATATCGGCGGGCCGACGATGCTGAGAAGCGCCGCCAAGAACTACCGGTCGGTGGGGGTGGTGAGCTCCCCCGGGCAGTATGCTCCGGTGCTTGACGAGCTTGAAAAAAGCGGGGGCCAGCTTTCGGGAGGAACACTCAAAGGCCTTGCCGCCGAGGTCTTCAGGAAGACGTCGGGTTATGACGGAGCTATAGCGGAGTATTTATCCAAAGAAAGTGTCAAAGTGTCTGAGGGTCAAGGTGTCAAAGAGAGAGAGGGACTTCCGGACGAGATCGACATCAAGCTCAGGAAGGTAAAACAGCTCAGGTACGGCGAGAACCCGCACCAGCGCGGGGCTTTTTACACGGATGCCTCCGGGTCTCCCCGCGGTCTTACCGCGGCAGAGCAGCTGCAGGGTAAAGAACTTTCCTTCAACAATATAATGGACCTGAATGCCGCCCTTGAGATAGTCGCGGGTTTCAAAACGCCCGCTGTAAGTATAATAAAACACGCCAACCCCTGCGGGGCGGCTACGGCGGACGACCTTAAAAAGGCGTATCTGGACGCGCTTGACTGCGACCGTTTGAGCGCTTTCGGCAGTGTCGTCGGCTTTAACGGTGCTATAGACGGCAGCCTTGCCGGTATGATACTTAACGAGGCGGATTTCGTGGAATGTATGATCGCTCCGGATTACGCGGACGGCGCTCTTGACGTTTTCGGTAAGAAGAAAAATTTGAGGATTTTACGGCTCCCGTTCGCGGGATGCATCACCGAAGAAAAGATGGACTTCAAGAAGATACCGGGAGGGGCCCTGGTCCAGGACAGGGATATGGATGATGTCGCTTCCTCGGCGTTGAAGGTCGTCACGAAGAAAAAGCCGTCGGGCGAACTTCTGGATTCGCTGATGTTCGGCTGGAAGATAGTCAAGTTCGTCAAAAGCAACGCCATAGTGCTGTGCCAGGGGACCAGAACGGTCGGTATCGGGGCCGGGCAGATGTCACGCGTGGATTCGGTGACGGTCGCCGTGAATAAAGCCGGTAAAAGGGCGAAAGGCGCCGTCCTGGCCAGCGACGCGTTCTTCCCGAAACCGGATTCCATAGAAGAGGCCCACAGGGCCGGAATAGCCGCTATAATACAGCCCGGCGGGTCCATCCGCGACGAAGAAGTGATCGCGGCATGCGACAAGTTCGGCATACCCATGGTGTTCACGGGTTTCCGCCATTTCCGACATTGAAGCCTGAAACTTGAGACCTGAGACCTGAATATGCCAACCTACGAAGATACCCTGGAATTTCTGGATTCTTTCGTCAATTTTGAGCATATCGGTCTGACCGCCCGCGATACCAATTTCGATCTGGGCAAGATAAGACGAGTGCTCAGGAAAATGGGCGACCCCCAGCTGGATTACCGGTGCGTGCACATAGCCGGAACAAAGGGCAAGGGATCGGCCTCCGCTTTCCTATCCTCGATGCTGCGGGAATCAGGCTGTAACGTCGGCCTTTACACTTCGCCCCATCTTACGTCGGTCCGTGAACGGATACGGGTGAACGGCCGTATGATCGGCAAAAGGGATCTTGTCAGTGTGGCCGACCGCCTGCGGGAACATATGGACCCGGGGTTCAGTTATTTCGAAGCGTTTACTTTGATGGCGATATTGCATTTCAGCATGCAAAAAGTGGACCATGCCGTCTTTGAGGTCGGTCTCGGCGGCAGGCTGGACGCCACGAACGTGATCAACGCCGGTGTTTGCGGTATAAGTCCGATCAGCTATGACCATACCCACGTGCTGGGTAATACTATTGAAGAGATAGCCGGGGAGAAGGTGGCTATCATAAAGAGGAAAGCCAGATGCGTGAGTTCCCCGCAAAAACCCGCGGCGCTCGAGGTCATCAGGGAAAAATGCGAGAAAGAGAACGCTTCGCTGTCGGTAGTGGGAAAGGACATCACGTACGATATAAAACGGCTTGACGAAACGGGGAGTTGTTTCGATGTTTTCGGCAGATCGGGCGCGTATGAAGATTGCCTGACGAGGATGCCGGGAGATTTCCAGCCTTTGAACTGCGCTGTCGCGGTGGGTCTTTGTGAGGAGCTTCTGCAAGGCGCAAGTTTGGACGCGCGAAAAATAAAGAAGGGAATAGAGAAAGCCTTTTTGCCCGGAAGGCTGGAGATCATAGGCCGCGAGCCGCTTATCGTCATAGACGGGGCCCAGAACGGGGAAAGCGCCAGGCGCCTGAGGAGCTCTGTTGAACGGATCTTCGATCATGGCAGGCTTATACTTCTTCTGGGGATGTCTAAAGACAAGGACATCAAAAGCGTCTGCGAAGAACTGGCTCCCCTGGCGGACAGTGTGGTGCTTACGCGTGCCTCCATTGAGCGCGCCGCGGACCCCCTTCTGATAAGGGGTTACATCAAGGGAAAAAAAGTGACGGTAACGGGGGATACCAGGGAAGCCCTCGGCGCGGCGCTGAGCCGTGCCGGGAAGAACGATACAATACTGGCAACAGGGTCTTTTTTCGTGATAGGCGAGATCAGGCGTATGATACTCGGAGACGGTAAGGGTAGATGTTAGTTCTTAGTCGTACAACTCATAACTAACAACTCAACACTTGATACTTTATCCTTTATCCTTGACACTTGATACTTTCATGAACAGTATGAACGATACCATAGCCGCGATATCCACGCCTCTCGGCCAGGGGGGCATAGGGATAGTACGCCTGAGCGGGCGGGCCTCGCTGGCGATAGCCGACAGGATATTCACCCCCCGCACGGGGGCGGGTCCCTCGGCCTGCCGGAGCCATACCGTCCATTACGGCTTTGTAAAGGTTCCCGGTAAAGATGAGATCGTCGATGAGGCGCTTCTCACCGTTATGTGTTCTCCCCAGACCTATACCACGGAAGACGTGGTGGAAATAAACTGCCATGGCGGGCTCATGCCGCTTAAAAGGGTGCTTGAACTGTGCCTGAAGGAGGGGGCGAGGCTCGCGGAACCGGGTGAGTTCACTAAACGCGCTTTCCTGAACGGGAGAATGGATCTTTCCCAGGCCGAGGCGGTCCTTGACCTGATCAACGCCCAGACCGACACCTCGAGGAAGGTAGCCCTCGACCAGTTACGGGGATCCATCTCCGGGGAAATCCGCGGGATACGCGGTTCCATCCTCGATATCCTTTCGCTCATAGAGCTCACGATAGATTTTTCGCAGGAAGACGTGCATTTCCCGGAACGTGATAATATCACCGGTAGGGTGGAGGAGATCTCTCGTTCTCTCAGGCGCATGCTCGAGACTTCCGAAAAAGGCATGGTTTTACGGGAAGGAGCCAGCGTCGTGATATGCGGCAGGCCCAATGCCGGCAAGTCAAGCCTGATGAACGCGCTTTTGAGGCACGACCGGGTGATAGTGACGCCCGTAGCCGGTACGACCAGGGACGTCATAGAAGAGGCGATAGTGATATCCGGCGTCAAGGTGCGGCTTTCCGATACCGCCGGGATAGTCGAAACACACGACCGGGTGGAGATAGAAGGGGTAAAAAGGTCCAGGGAGAGGCTGGCCTGCGCGGATGTAGTGATCTTCATGCTGGATTCCAGTCTCCCTCTTTCGCGAAAAGACAAAGAGATATATAATACGATCAGGGATAAAAGGATGGTGATCGTCGCGAATAAGACGGACCTCCCTTCCGCGCTCGATATGGATGAGGCAAGGCGCAGGTTCAAAAGAGATGACATCCTTGGGGTCTCGGTCCTGGAGAAGAAAGGCCTGGAAGATATCGAGGACGCCGTCGCGGCGAAGCTTTTCAGCGGAAGTATGGGGAGCCTCACGGAAGGGCCGGTGATAACGAACCTGAGGCACAAGAGATCGCTGGAAAAGGCGGCGGAGAGCATCGAGAGGGCCCTTTCGGTCACAGGCGCGGATTACAACGCTGAACTTCTTGCCAGCGACCTCAAGGAGGCGGCCCACCAGCTGGGGCTTGTGATCGGTGAGTCCGTCGAGGACGATATACTGGACAGGATATTCTCGCAGTTCTGCATAGGAAAATGATGGATATGGAACGTTCCAGAAGACAGAAGTCAGAAGACAGAGGTCAGAGGTCAGATATTAGGTGTTTGCTGTTGAAAGATACTATAATATTTTTTCTGTCCTCTGTTTTCTGTCCTCTGTTTTCTGAGACATGTATTTAACGGAGGAAAAAAATGGATAAGGGAAAAATAAAGAAAGCGGTAAAAGATATACTCGAGGCGATAGGGGACGACCCGGAAAGGGACGGCATAAAAGAGACCCCCAGAAGGGTCGCCGACATGTACGAAGAAATACTTGCCGGCATATCAAAGAACGCCGAGGATGAGGTCAAGGTCTTTTTCGACAAGGAGCACGACGAGATAATCCTACTGAAGGATATCCCGCTGTATTCGATATGCGAACACCATATGATACCTTTTATGGGCAGGGCGCATGTGGCCTATATTCCCGACAACAACCGGATCACGGGCCTTAGCAAGATCGCCCGGGTAGTGGATACCCTCTCCAGGCGGCTCCAGGTCCAGGAAAGGCTGACCACGGAGATAGCCGACACCCTCATGAAGAAACTGGAGCCCAAAGGGGTCCTGGTAGTGATAGAGGCGGAGCACCTCTGCATGAGCATGAGGGGGGTCAAGAAGCCCGGCACTATCACTACGACGAGCGCCGTCAAGGGGATATTCAGGACAAGCCAGAAAACGCGGTCGGAAGCCATGTCGCTTATACGGCACCCCCGTTGGACGTGAACCGGTTTTTAACAATTGCGTTTTTACCCCTCTTATAATATAATTATCCCATAAAAAATACACCTTTAATTCAAGTTTAAGGCCCGACAGCCATTTATGAACGAACATGCCACATTAGCGCAATTCCTGAATAACAAGGTCGCCATGACGACCCTGGCCGCGTGGTTCATTGCCCAGACCATCAAGGTCGTTCTGGGCGTTATCAAGGAGAAGCGGTTCAATTTCAAGTGGTTCGTGGGAACAGGGGGGATGCCCAGCTCCCACGCGGCCGGAGTGATCGCCCTTGTTACCAGCGTGGGGCTCCAGGTTGGCGTAGGGTCGCCCCTTTTCGCGTTGGCGCTCCTCTTTACCATAGTGGTGCTTTGCGACGCGCAGGGTGTGCGCTGGTCGACCGGCAAGCAGGCGGAGATACTGAACAGGATAATGGACGATATATATTTCAAGAAGAAGATCCAGGAAGACCGGCTGAAGGAACTCGTGGGGCATACCCCCATACAGGTACTGGCCGGCATGCTGATAGGCCTGACAGTGGCGTTGATGTCATATAGTGGGTTAAAATAACCGGGGACAGGTGGCCGTGAATAAGAACATCATTTATATTTCCGCTCTTTGCCTTGCGGTAGTGATAGCAGCCGTATCGTTTTTCGTCCTGAAAGCGGTGCCGGACAAAAGGCTCTATCCGGACAAGATAGACAAGGCCGCTCTCATCTACGACAGGGCTAAGGATTTTGCCAAGGAGAAGGACTACAATAAGGCCATCAACGCCCTCGTGGTGGGGCTGAGCCAGTATCCCGATTCGAAATACACGGAAAAATATCTCAGGGAACTGGCGTCGATCTATCACGAAAAAGGGGATACGGTAAAAGCCAGGTATTATTACAGCCGCCTGCTCAAGAATTTTCCCGATGTGAAGGACGCCTCCGAGATCCGATCCAGGGTGGAAGCTTTCAACATGGACATGATGCTGTCCCCGGCGATAACCGAGGACAGCATGGAATACGTCGTCCAGTCGGGCGATACCCTTTTCGCCATAGCGAAGAAGTTCGGTACGACGATCGGGCTTCTTAAGAAAGTCAACGGCCTGAAAGGCGACCTGATCGTACCGGGCCAGAAACTCAAGGTAGTGGTCTCACAGTTCTCCTTGTTCGTGGACAAATCCGACAACATCCTGGTGCTGAGAAAGGACGGCGAGCCGCTCAAGACCTACATCGTGTCGACCGGGAAAGATAATTCCACGCCCGTGGGGGTCTTCAAGATCGAGGAAAAGATGGTAAGGCCCGTATGGTACAAGGTCAACGCGGTCGTCTCCCCTGACAGCGACGAGTACGAACTGGGTGAACGATGGATGGGGCTTTCCAAACAGGGGTATGGCATACACGGCACTAACGATGAAGGTTCCATAGGCAAACAGATCACGCAGGGCTGCGTGAGGATGCGCAATAACGAAGTGATAGAGCTTTACGATATCGTGCCCAGCGGCACCGAAGTCGAGATCGTGGATTAAAAACAGTATGTCGTATCTCGCATATAGTATATCGTCGAAATCTTTGACGTGCGCTAAAAATAACGATATACGAAATACGATATACGAAATACGAAATGCGGCGCGCAAAAAATGGCTATAGTGCTGGAATTCGAAAAACCTATAATCGAGCTTGAGAACAAGATCGAGGAACTCAAGAAGTTCACGAACAAGGAGCATATAGACCTCTCCGACGAGATACTTAAGCTCACCACCCGGCTCGAAAGGCTCAAAAAGGACGTTTTTGAGAACCTGACCCCCTGGCAGAAGGTCCAGCTTGCGCGCCACCCTGACCGTCCTTATACCCTGGACTATATAGGGATGATCATGGGAGATTTCATAGAGATACACGGCGACCGCCATTTCTCCGACGACAAGGCGCTTATAGCGGGACTGGCGCGCATGGACGGCCAGAAGATCATGATCATGGGGCACCAGAAGGGACGGGAGACAAAGGAGAACCTGGAAAGGAATTTCGGGTGCGCCCACCCGGAAGGATACCGCAAGGCGATACGCATAATGAAGCTGGCGGAAAAGTTCGGTATCCCGGTAGTGACCTTTATCGATACCCCCGGGGCTTATCCCGGAGTAGGCGCGGAAGAGCGCGGCCAGGCCGAGGCCATAGCTTACAATCTGCGTGAGATGGCAGGGCTCAAAGTGCCCATAATAGTGTTCGTGATAGGCGAGGGAGGCTCAGGCGGGGCTCTCGGGATAGGCCTGGGCGACAGGATATTCGTCCTGGAGAACGGGTATTATTCCGTGATCTCCCCCGAAGGATGCGCCGCTATACTCTGGCGGGAACGCTCGAAGGCTCCTTCGGCCGCTACCGCCCTGAAACTCACGGCGCAGGAACTTCTTGAATTAGGTATCATAGATGGTATAATACCAGAACCGCTTGGTGGGGCTCACCGGGATCCCGAAAAGACCGCAGATGGAATAAAGAAGACCATAAGGAAAAGCCTCCGGGAGCTCTCAAAACTTTCAAGCGAAGAACTTGTCGATCAAAGGTACGAGAAGTACCGTACCATGGGAGTCTATAAAGAAGGATGACGACACCTGCCATGAAAACAAGGATAGCGAACGACAGCCATCTCCTGAAAGAGGTCAGCAAGGACCTCATAGCAGCGCTCAAAGGCAAAGGCGTTGAAGAGGACATAATATTTGACGTCCATGTGGGTTTCGAGGAGGCGCTGCGCAACGCCATGATCCACGGCAACAGGAACGACCCCGAAAAAAAGGTGACCATCGAGACACAGGTCACGGAGGAAGCGGTCATAATCTCCGTGGAGGACGAAGGAGAAGGGTTCGATCCCGGGAAGCTCCCGGACCCGACGCTTGACGAGAACCTCCTTAAAGAAGGGGGCAGGGGCGTGTATCTTATCAACCACCTGATGGACGAGGTCGCTTACGAACGCGGCGGCAGAAAAGTCGTGATGACCAAATATTTTTACAAAAAACACCTATAAGCATATAATTAACGGGGAGGTAAAATGCAGGTTAACATTGAGGATAAGAATGGCGTGACTGTTTGCAGCATGGTCGGCGACATCGATATAAATACTTCGCCCGACGTGAAAAAATCCTTTGACCAGATCATAAAGGATAAAAAGGACAAGGTAGTGATCGATCTTAAGGACGTGGGTTACGTGGACAGTTCCGGGCTTGCCACACTGGTCGAAATACTCAAAAATCTGCGCGCTTACGGGGGAAAGCTCAAAATAGCGGATCTTTCCGACAAGGTCCGCGGCCTTTTTGAGATAACCAAGCTTGACAAGCTGTTCGACATCGTCGCCGACGAACAGGAAGCCTTAAGCACTTTCTAAAAAGGATATAAGATGAAAAATACGGTAGAGAATATAGGCAAAACGATCCTCAACCTCGGCCAGCATATAAAGAACATCCTGGCGCTTTTATATACTACCCTGGAGTGCATATTCACCGGTCCGGTCAAAGGAAAGACGGTCAAACGGGACGGCCTTTTCGAACAGCTGGTATTCGCCGGCGTACAGTCCGTTGTCATCGTGTTCTTTATATCCCTTTTCACGGGTATCGTAATAGCGATGCAGAGTTCTTACCAGCTTAAGGAGCTGGGGGCCACCATCTACGTGGCACCGATGGTCGCCATAGGCATGGCCAGGGAGCTCGGCCCGGTATTCGCGGCCCTGGTCGTGGCGGGAAGAGTGGGGTCGGCGATCACCGCGGAACTCGGCACGATGAAGGTCTCCGAGCAGATCGAGGCTATGGAAGTCATGGCTCTCGACCCGGTACGGTTCCTCGTGGCCCCGCGTTTTCTGGCGCTCATCATCATGCTCCCGTGTCTTACGATAATGGCCGATATAGTAGGCATGTTGGGGGGCTTGATAGTGGGAGTTTTCAGCCTTCATCTTAATGTGTGGAGATACATAGCTTTTTCGTTGGATTTTCTGGTCTGGAAGGACATCTGGACCGGTCTTTTCAAGAGTTTCGCGTTCGGAGTGATCATATCCATGATAGCCTGTTACGTCGGACTGGATACCCGGGGCGGGGCCGAAGGGGTCGGGCGGGCTACCACGCTCAGCGTTGTCATCAGTTTTATCCTTATAATCCTTTTTGACTGTATTATAACGGGTATATTCTATTTTTCGAACGTATAGGAAAGAAAAGACATGGAAGAGAGAGAAGTAGTAATAGAAGTACAGGACCTGGTCAAGAAGTTCGGCGCAAGGACCATACTTAACGGTATAAACCTCAAGATATACAGGGGCGAGACGTTCGTGATCATGGGCGGTTCGGGGTGCGGAAAAAGCACGCTTCTCCGCCACATGATAGGGAGCCTCAAGCCGAATTCCGGCAGAGTAATGTTGCTGGGAGATGATATAACCGATAAGTACGAGGACCAGCTCGACGATGTCCGCAAGAAGATAGGCATGTCGTTCCAGTCGTCGGCCCTTTTTGATTCCATGAACGTGGGCGAGAACGTGAGCCTGCCTTTGAGGGAACATACCAAGCTCGATAAGAGCGTAATAGACATCGTGGTAAAGATGAAGCTGGAACTGGTGGGCCTCAGGGGATTCGAGGACCTCCTGCCCAGCGAGATCTCGGGCGGCATGAAGAAAAGGGTGGGTCTTGCCAGGGCTATAGCCATGGACCCGCAGATAATCTTCTACGACGAGCCTACCGCGGGCCTCGACCCGATAGTGGCCGCTGTCATTGACAAGCTCATACTTGATCTTTCCAATAAACTTTCGATAACTACCGTCGTGGTAACGCATGACATGAAAAGCGTCATGACCATAGCCGACAGGATAGCCATGCTTTACGAGGGCAAGGTGCTTGAGGTAGGCACTCCCGATGAGATAAAAAATTCGAAAAATGGGATGGTGCAACAGTTCATAAACGGCGACCCGGACGGTCCCATAAAGTTTTTCCAGCAGAAAGACGATTACCTGGAACATTTAACGGCGTAATAGTGGTGAGTTATGAGTTTTGAGTTATGAGTCGGCACGAGCGACCACATTCACAACTAATAACTAACACCTAATAACTAATAACTAATAACTAATAACTAACTAAGGAGTTCCGTTATGAGATTCAGCAACGAAATGAAGGCAGGCATAGTTGTTATCGTGGCCATAGTCCTGAGTATCTTTTTCTTCCTGAGGACCAGCGATTTCAAGGCCACTAAATACGAGCTGAAGACGTATTTCGTGTACGCCGGCGACCTTAAATCCGACGCTACCGTGAAGCTCTCCGGCATAGAGGTGGGCCGGGTGAAGAAGATGAAGTTCATTTACAAACCTGAGACCAAAGTGGAGTGTCTCCTGGAGATAGACGGCAATGCTAAGGTCCGGACCGATTCCATCGCATATATCGGCACAGCCGGTATCGTGGGCGACGCCTTTGTCGGTATCACGCCGGGCAAGGCCGAGGAGTTCATGAAAAAGGGCGGCACCCTGGCCAGCGAAGACCCGATCCAGATGCGTCTCTTGTGGAAGAAAGCCGACGAGATCGCCACCAACCTGGACAGCATCATCGCGGACGTCAAAGACGTCGTCGCGGAGAACAAAGAGAACATGAGCAACATAATAGTCAACCTCGAGGACACCACCGAGAACTTCAAGGAATTCAGCGAAGACGTGAAGAAAAACCCGTGGAAACTTCTCTTCAAGGGAGAAGAGAAGTAGTTCAGGTGTCAGGTCTCAGGAGAGCCGGGACGATGAGGAAAGTTTTAGTATTTGCCGGTTGTTTGTTTTTTTTGTTTAGCACAGTTAGTTCGGTTTTCGGCGTGGGTGAGACGGTACTGGTCATATCCTACGCGGGAGACGTAAAAATAATACCCGCCGGCGCCGCAAAGGCGATACCCTGCCAGCCCGGAATGGTACTGAGGGAAGGTACCAGGATAATCACGGGGGAAGAATCCTACATAGAGATCGTTTTCGACCGGTCCAGGCAAAACCTGGTGAAGATAAAGGCTAATACCGAGGTTGTTATCAAACTGGATGATGCCGGCAGGATCGATCTGATCGACGGTGAGGTCTACACGCTCCTCAGGGATATCAAAGAAGGACAGACCTTCCGCGTGCGCACGCCCGGGGCCGTTTGCGGTGCCCGCGGGACCGGCTGGTACACCGGGGTCAAGGGCAAGATCACTGATATTGTCTCGTTTCAGGACAACGTTTTTGTCTACGGTGTAAATAAAGACGGTTCCGTGAAGGAAGAGATCTTCTGGATAAAAGAGGGGTATGAAAGAAAAGTGAAGAAGTTCGGACGCCCCGGTGATATGATCAGGGTCTCCGAAGAACGGCTGGCCAGGATGAGACGAGAGGTCGGACTGGGCAGCGGCAAGACCCTCAGGGACGTGAACAACATAGAAAAAAGCACCAATGTCCGGGAATCACAGATAAGCAGCATCATCGAAAAAAGGAACGAGGAACGTCTGGACAATCTGCGGAGCAAGCGGGATAAATCCGATACCAGAGGAGGCCGCGTCGGCGGCAGGAAGCTGGTAAAAGGCCCTTAAAGCCCTACCTTGTTTTTAAACCAATCCTGTTATATACTTAAACTGCTCGAAATATGCGAAAAGGTCTGTCTAAACAAGGAGAGCATATTATGAGAAAATTTTTATTATTACTGCTCATATTTTGTCTTGCTGTATCACCGGTCTTGTATGCCGCCCAGGAGACCGTGAGTGTCGTCTCTTTCGAGGGTGATGTAAAGGTCCTGGCGCCGGGTGAAAAGGAAGCGGTCTCTCCCAAAAAGGACATGGTCCTCGAAAAAGGCACGAAGATAACCACGGGTAAAGGCGGCTATCTTGAGATGACTTTTGATGAGTCGGGGGATAACATCCTGAAAGTGGAAGAGGAGACCGAGGTTGTCATCAAGATAGACGGGGTCGACAAAGTGGAGCTTGTCAACGGCGAGCTCTTTGCCCTGATACAGAACCTCGGCGAGGGTGAGGAGTTTCGCGTGAAGACACCGTGCGCGACCTGCGGCGCTCGCGGTACCGCCTGGAAGACCATGACCGACGGCCAGACGACGGACGTCTCGGTCGTTGACGATAAGGTGTTTGTCCGCGGATTTAACAAGGACGGCACTGTATCCGATAAGGTGTTCTGGGTGAACAAGGGATACCGGAGGTCGATCAAGAAATTCCGTGCCCCCGGCGAAATGAAAAAGATCCCCACCGCCAGGTTCGCCAGGATGAAGAGGGAAATGAAGCCGCTCTCTTCCCGGTTGAACAAGGTGATCGACAAAAGGATCTCGGCGAGCGGATTAGATAAGCCCAGGATCGAAAGAGTGGTCGACCGGCAGGAGGCCATGGATAAAAGGACCCGGACCATAGATATCCGTGAAGACCTGCGCGAGAAATCCCTGGACCAGCAAAGAGAAAAGAAAGACGAACCGATCCTCAGGAAGAGAAGGAGGAGACCGCCGCCGCCGAGTGGTGGTACCGGAAGTCCATAAACGAAGGGGACAGGATAGTTGAATAAAAGGGCAATAATATCGTTGATAACGGCGCTGGTATTTTCTGCCGGTCTTTTTTCTTTCTGTCCTTATGTTTCTGCCGTAGACGAAGTGATTACCGATCTTTTTCCGGGCGCGGCCCCGCCCCCGACCGTCAAAGAAAGGAAGATTGAAGAGGAAGAAGCCGCTCCGACCTACCGTGACCGCACGCAAATAAGCGCTTTTATAGATATCCAGCAGGGCTATGATAACAACGTGGACCTCGACCCACGCCGCCACAAGGATGGGTTCCTTCAGACAACCGCTAACGTGGAGGTCACATACGACCAGACCGATACGTTCAAGTTCGTGGCCGGTTCTGACCTTTTTAATATAACGTACTATAAATACAATATCGATAACATCCTGGACATAACTCCTTACGTAGGGTTCGACTGGGAGATCCTTCCCGGATTTGTTTCAAAGAACCGCGTCACTTATGATTATTTCTCGTTCCCCAATGAGAAAGAAGACACTTTTTCAGGCCTAGTCCTTTCGACCTACTTGCGTCATTTTGTCACGGCGGATTTTTACCAGGAGGCGGGTTTCGAGTACCTGAGGCGGTGGTATCCCGACCAGAAAGTGACGATGACCAACCTGGAGATAGGCAATGCGGAGCGCGAGGACACGCGTTACAGGTACAAGTACAATCTTGGATACTTCACGAAGATGTTCTTCATCCGTCTGGAGAACGGGTTCATTTTTAACGATTCTACCGAGGTCTACCAGGACTATTATGATTACTGGAACTACAGGGTGAAGCCGGCAGTGATGGTGTTTTTTACCGATAAGTTGTATGCCGACGTTAGTCTTGTTTACAGGCACTTTATCTATAAAGACCGTCGCAGTACCGAAGACATCAATGACGTTACCCGCAACAACCTTTTCATATTCAACTCAACGATCTATTTCGATATAACTAAGAACATGACCCTGGAGTTCACTTATACCTATACCGAGAATGTTTCCAATGATCCTTTTGAAAAATATTCCGGCAGCATGATCAGCGGAGGCGTTTACTACAGTTTCTGATGAAGAAATTCGACCGGACCAAACTTGCTTATATCTGTCTTGCCGTTTTCATGGCGGGGCTTTTCCTCTTTTTTTCCTGGGCCAGGGTGTTCGACGAGTTCGAGTACAGCACGCTGGACTTCAGGTACAGGTTAAGGCCTCCCCAGAAGGTCGACTCGGATATCGTGATAGTGGAGATCGGCGACGATTCCATCGAAAAACTGGGCAAATGGCCTTTCCCCCGTAATTACCACGCGCTTGTCGTGAATGCCCTCAAATCATCGAACGTAAAGACGATCGTTTTTGATGTTTTCTTCAGCGAGGAAAAAGAAGGGGACGAGGAGTTCGCCGAGGCCATAAAAGACGCGGGCAATGTGTACCTGCCTTATGTTTTCGAGCTTAACCGCGACCCTCCCGACAGGACGCGCGTGTACGCCACCGGTTACGCGGCGGAACTGTTAGATATTTTTAAAAAGGTCGCCAGAGGCATAGGGTTCATAAATGTGGAACCTGACATTGACGGGAAGATACGCAGGGTGCCTCCCTTTATCGAGTACAAGAACGTCCTGTATCCGCATATTACGGTGCTTGTGGCGCTGAACAATTTGGGTTACAGGTTCGACGAGGTTAAGATAATACCCGGCAAAAGGATGATGATCGGCGAAGACCTGGTCATACCCCTGGACAGCGACTCTTCCATGCTGGTGGATTATCCGGCGGTCTGGGGCAAGGCATTCCGCCATTATTCATACGTGGATATCATCCAGTCGTATCTCGCGGACGTAACGGGACAAAAACCTATACTGGACCTGAACGAGCTCGGCGGGACCATATGTTTCATAGGTCTTACCGCGACGGCGGCTCCCGACGCCCATCCGTCGCCGATGGAGCCTCTATACCCGGGTATTGGGGTACATACGAGCATTTACAACAGTATAATGAGCAATATCTTTCTCAGAAGGCTTAACAGGTGGTGGAACCTCCTGATACTTATTGTGCTCTGGTTCCTTACCGGATACCTTACCTCAAAGAGCCGGAAGCGTTTCGCTATTCTCTCCATGATCCTTTTAACGGTCCTCTTTATCATGGTGGCCATTTTTATGTTCTGGCCGCTCGGAATATGGATCGACCTTTTTTATCCGATCATATCGTGTTTGGGAGTCTACATAATTTTTACGTTCAAAAAATACATAACGGAGACACAGAAAAGGGAGATCATCGAGAAAGAGCTGAACATCGCCAGGGAGATACAGGAGAGTTTTCTGCCCAAAGAGATCCCGCAGGTCGGGGGGCTCGAGGTGAGCGTAAAGATGCTGACAGCCAGGCAGGTTGGCGGGGACCTTTATGATATAGAGCAGCTTGACGACAACAAGCTCGGGATCATGATCGGGGACGTCTCCGGTAAGGGGGTTCCGGCCGCCCTTTACATGTCAAGGGTGGTCAGTGTTTTCAAGACTTACATGAGGGAAGGAACGGCTTCGGAAGTCGTTAAGAACATTAATAACCGTTTAGTCGCGGAAGCGGCCAGTAACCTTTTCGTGACACTTGCCTATATGGTGTTCGATACGGAGAAAAAGATAGCCGATTTCGCGATGGGCGGGCACCTGCCGACGATTGTCATGGAACCGGACGGCAATATAGAGCTTCTTGACGTTTCGGAGGGGATGCCGCTGGGGCTTATAGAAGGGGATTTCTCGCCGGGAAGAAAAGAGTATAAACCGGGAAGCATTTTCGTGTTCTATACTGACGGCGTGACGGAGGCTATGAACATAAAGGAAGAGATGTTCGGCCAGGATCGCCTGGTGAAGCTGGTAAAAGGCCTCAGGGGCCGGTCTACACAGGAGATAGTGGATTCCATACACAAGGTCATCGGGGCATTCGAGGGAAAAGGCAATCAGCATGACGATATCACGGTGATGGCGATAAAGACGTAGTATCGAGTATCGAGTATCGAGTATGGAGTATCGAGTATTAAGAAGGGGGACGGATGGGTTTGGAGTTGAAAAAACTGGAGGGATTCACGCCGAGGAAGGGACCGCTCCTTCTGATAATAATGGACGGCATGGGCATAGGTAAGCAGGACGAGACGAACGCGTTGTACGTGGCCAGGACCCCGTGTCTTGACAAGCTGTTCAAGAGTGAACTCTTCACCACGTTGAGAGCACACGGCACCGCGGTGGGGCTGCCGAGCGATGATGATATGGGCAACAGTGAGGTGGGGCATAACGCCTTGGGCGCGGGCCGTGTTTTCGCGCAAGGGGCCAAGAGGGTTAACAGCGCTATAGAGGACGGTTCCGTCTTCAAGACCGAGATCTGGCAGCGACTTGTCGCAAGGGCCGGGGGAGCGAGCGCGACGTTCCACTTCATAGGCCTTCTTTCGGACGGGAACGTCCATTCACATATCGACCAGCTTTACGCGATGATCATGAAGTTGGCGGAAGAAGGGGTGCGTAATGTCTGCGTGCATGCGCTGCTCGACGGCCGTGACGTGCCCGCAAAATCCGCCCTTATTTACATAGACAAGACCGAGGAAGTCCTCTCCCGTATACGTTCAAAGGACGGGTTCGATTACAGGATAGCCTCCGGCGGCGGCCGCATGGTCACGACAATGGACCGTTATAACGCCGACTGGAACGTGGTAAAGAGGGGGTGGGAGGCGCATGTTCTCGGTAAAGGGCGCCAGTTCCCGTCCGCCAGGGAAGCCGTGCAGACATATTACATAGAGGACCCAGAGATCACGGACCAGTACATGGACCCGTTCGTCATCGCGGAGGACGGTAAGCCCGTAGGGCGCATAGAGAACGGGGATCCGGTGGTTTTTTTCAATTTCAGGGGAGATCGCGCCATAGAGATCTCCCGCGCTTTTGAAGAAAAAGATTTCAACGAGTTCGACCGTGAATTCGTCCCGGATGTCCTTTACGCGGGCATGATGGAATACGACGGTGACCTCCATATCCCGAAGCATTTTCTCGTGAACCCTCCGGAGATAGACAGGACGATCTCGGAGTATCTTTGTTCCGCGCACGTAAGGATGTTCGCGATCTCGGAGACGCAGAAGTTCGGGCACGTGACATATTTCTGGAACGGGAATAAGTCGGGTTACGTATGCAAAGGACTGGAAAGATATATAGAGATCCCGTCGGATAAGATACAGTTCGATAAAGCCCCCGCTATGAAGGCCCCTGAGATAACCGAGGAGACTATCGGGCTTTTTAAGGGAGGGGATTTCAGGTTCGGCCGGCTCAATTTCGCCAACGGCGACATGGTCGGGCATACGGCGGTGGCCGACGCTATAATAAAAGGCGTGGAAACCGTCGATTCGTGCGTCCGGCGCCTCCTTGAGGTAGTTAAGGAGCTGGACGGTATAGCCATAGTAACGGCCGATCACGGGAATTCCGACGAGATGTTCACCGTCAAGGACGGTAAGAAGGTGCCGAAGACCGCTCACACGCTCAACCCGGTGCCTTTTATCATATTCGACCCGCAGTACAAAGGCGAGTACAAGATGGCGTCTCTTTCCGACAGGGGGCTTTCGAACGTCGCCGGGACTATCCTGAACCTTCTGGGGTTCGAGAACGTCGCGGATTACGACCCTTCGCTCATAACTTTCACGCAGGGATGAAAAGGGGCCACATTACCTCATTTCACTTGACTACGGGCGGTTCGGATAATACAATTAACATTCTAAAATATTTTTGTGTGCCGGAGTGGTGAAACTGGCAGACGCGCCGGACTCAAAATCCGGTGGGGGCAACCCCATGTGGGTTCGATTCCCACCTCCGGCACCATGTAAAGGAAGAAGGTACAGATGAAACAGACCCTTTTACCCCCGCACGGCGGGTGCGGCCTTATTGACAGGTTCATCCCGGAAGTAGAGAGAAAATACCTTTTTTCGAAAGCCCAGGACCTGAAAAGCTACACCATTTCTGACAGTGATCTGGCGGCTTTTTACAGGATCGCCGACGGCGGGTTGTCTCCCCTGGAAGGTCCCATGGGCGAAGAGGAATTCCACAGGGTACTTGACGAAGAGAACATCGAGAGGAGCGGCAAGAAATACGCGTGGGCGATCCCCATAGTTTTCCCGGTATCGAAAAGAGATAAAGAGAAACTCGGGGCAGGCGAGACCGTTCTCATCAAGAACGAGTTCGGGTTCATAATAGGCACGCTCGAGGTATCGGATATCTATCCGTTCGACAAGGATAAGTATAACAGATCCGTTTACGGCACCGACAGGAGGGACCATCCGGGCCCCCGCATAGTGAACAACGATCCCCGGGACTATCTTCTCGGGGGGAAGATATGGGCGCTTCCGCCGCTCAATTATCCCCCTTACGGTAAATATATGCTTTCACCGGAAGAGTCAAGGGAGCTGTTCAAAGCGCGCAAGTGGGAAAGGATCGTCGCTTTTCAGACCAGGAACGCCCTGCACCGCGCGCATGAATACGCGATGGTGTACGGGCTGGAGACACTTACCGGAGAGGGGTATTTTACCGGCGCCGTCCTGAACCCTCTGGTAGGGACGACCAAATCGGACGACGTTCCCGCCGAGATACGGATGAAGACCTATGAAGCCCTTCTGGACAATAAGCTTTTGGGAAAAGGGGATATCGACACCGGTCTCTGGAAGAAAAAAGGATACGATATTTATGACCACCTGGTCCTTATAGGCCTTGATATCAAGATGTACTACGCCGGCCCCAAAGAAGCCGTCATGCATGCCATATACAGGCAGAACTTCGGGTTCACGGACCTCATAATCGGCAGGAAGCATGCCGACGCGCCTTTTGACGACGGCACTCCCGCGTGGGGCGATTTCGACGCCCAGGAGAAGTTCGAGAACCTGAGCGGCGAACTTCTCATCAAGCCGGTCAAGGTGGGGTTCGCTTCCTTCTTCGAGGAGATAGGCAGGGTCGGCCTTATAGACGAATTCGGCAAAAAAGGATATAAGCCTGTCAGTATTTCAGGCAAGGAGCTCAGGAAGAAACTCCAGGAGAGCCAGCCCGTCGATGAGCGCATAATGCGTAAACCGGTCGTTAATATCCTTGAGGAATATTACAAGATCAAGAAAGAGCAGGAGCTCAGCGTAAAGAGCACCAATATCACCTGGCACGAGATGGGCATCACAAAACCGTACAGGGAGAAAAAGAACGGGCACAAAGGCGCGATCATATGGATCACGGGGCTTCCCAGCTCCGGGAAATCCACGATAGCCGTCGAGCTTCAGGCGCTCCTTTTCGAGGAAGGCTGCAACGTCTATGTGCTTGACGGCGATAATGTGAGGCACGGCCTGAACAAGAACCTGGGCTTTTCTCCCGAGGACAGGGAAGAGAACATAAGGCGCGTGGGTGAAGTAGCCAAGCTCTTCGCGGACGCCGGTTTCTTCGTTATAACTTCGTTCATCTCGCCGTACAAAAAAGACAGAGACAATGTCCGCAACTCCATGGCGAAGGGGGATTTTGTCGAAGTGTACGTGAAGGCCGATATATCCACATGTGAAAAAAGGGATGTCAAGGGCTTGTATGGTAAAGCGAAGAGGGGCGAGATCAAGGATTTCACGGGGGTCTCAGCGCCGTACGAGGAACCCGAGGCCCCGGAGGTTGTCCTGGATACGGACAAATACAGTAAAGAGGAATGCGGCCAGATCGCCTTCAATTATCTCAAGGACAAGAAGTATATTTTCAAGGAGATCCCCGTTTAAAAAATGGATTTCACCGGTTATTTTACAATAGCGATAATAGTTGCGATGACGGCAGTGCTTGCGTTAGAACTGGCGCCTTCATCGATAGTGCTGGCCGGGGCGTTGCTTCTATTTCTACTTACCGGAGTGATCAGTCCCACTGAGACCCTGGCGGGTTTTTCCAACAGGGGTATGATAACCGTGGGCCTTCTTTTCGTGGTGGCCGCAGGTCTTCAGTATACCGGAGCGCTTAACGCCGTGGCAAACAGGTTTTTGGGTAAGACCGCAAAAGGAAACAGGATCTCTTCTCTTTTCAAGATAATGGTGCCAGTTTCATCTCTTTCGGCTTTCCTTAATAACACGCCTATAGTCGTCATATTTACTCCGATTATCAAAAAATGGGCTGAAAAACTCGATCTAAGCGCTTCTAAATTTCTCATACCGCTCTCGTATGCCGCTATATTCGGCGGTATATGCACTTTGATCGGGACTTCCACCAATCTTGTGGTGCACGGCATGATGCTCCAGAACAATATTCGCGGACTTTCTATGTTCGAACTCGGCAAGGTGGGACTTCCGTGTGCTTTGTTGGGATGGCTGTACATGGCCTTCATCGGCCAGAGGCTGCTACCCGAGAGAAAAGACATAATGGAAGTGGTGATCGAGAACAGGAAAGAATATTTTATAGGCATGAAGGTGACCAAGAAATGCTCCGCTATCGGGAAAACTATCTTTGAAGCGGGCCTCAGGAACCTGAAAAATGTTTATCTTATGGAAATAGAACGGGGCGGAGATGTGTTCGGCCCGGTTTCACCGGATGAAAGGCTAAAAAGCGGTGATATACTGTATTTTGTGGGTGTTACTTCCGCGATCGTGGATCTGCAAGAGATCCCAGGGCTTGTTCCTGCGGCTCACGAGATGTTCGAAGATGATTTCCAGCGCGGTACGTCTTATTTTGTGGAAGCCGTGGTATCGGATTCATCCCCGATATTGGGAAGGACCGTCAAGGAAGTGGACTTCAGGGACAGGTACAAGGCCGGCGTTGTCGCCATACACAGGAACGGTGAAAGGATAAAATCAAAGGTCGGGAGTATAAGGTTGCATGCCGGCGACGTGCTTCTTCTTTTGTCCTCGGACGAGTTCCTCAAGAACTGGTCCGATTCACGCGACTTTTATCTCGTTTCCACGATAAAAAAACAGGAACCCAGGGTTTATCATAAAGCTTTCATGGCGGTGGCTATACTTACACTTATGGTCCTGGCCGCCACTTTTGGTTCGAAACTGCCGGAAATAGGAGGGAATAGGATAGGTATGTTCTACGCCGTTGCGGCCGCGGCAGCCCTCATGATGATAACAAGGTGCGTGACCATAAACCAGGCAAAAAGGTCATTGGACCTGAACGTGCTTATGACCATAGCCTGCGCCTTCGGGTTGAGCAAGGCCCTGCAGAACAGTGGAGCGGCGGGCGCGATAGCCACTTTTCTGATAAACCTGGTGAAAGGTTTCGGGCCTGTCGGTGTCCTTGTCGCGATATATCTGCTTACGACCGTTTTTACGGAGATAATAACCAATAATGCGGCGGCGGCCTTGATATTTCCTGTAGCCTATTCCGCGGGAGCCCAGATGGGCGTCGACCCGAGACCTTTTTTTATAGCCATAGCGATCGCCGCCTCGGCAAGTTTCGCGACACCAATAGGATACCAGACCAATCTCATCGTTCAGGGCGCGGGGGGGTACAAATTCACTGATTACCTTAAGGTAGGATTGCCTTTGAACGTGTTGTTTCTCATAGTCGCGGCGTTTGTTATCCCAATGTTCTGGCATTTTTAACGCTGTTTTTAGTTGACTTGCGATTAAGCGGGTGCTATATTGATTTTTCATAAATTCCGGTGGGGCTGTAGCTCAGCTGGGAGAGCGCGTGCATGGCATGCATGAGGTCAGGGGTTCGATCCCCCTCAGCTCCACCAATTTTTGAAAGGGGAACCATTGGTTCCCCTTTTATATATCCCCTCCTTTACAGGAATCAAATATAGGGATCGAAGGGAGCCGCTGAACCTCTCCATGGCGCTTCGCTGTCACCTCCTCCTGTTCGGTATTCTGCTTATTTGCATTTTTTTATTGACAAATGAAGAGGTAGGAAATATACTTTTTCTAAATTACAGGATTATCCTGTATAATATATATAGATCAAGGTGGGTCAGAGATGGTTTTTGTCTCTGTTTTTTTGAACTCTCTGGCAAAAGCGATAAACGCAAAAATGGAGGCCTGTGATGAGAGAAGTGAGAAAAGAAGCGTTTGGTCCGCATCTGATGCTGGACCTAAGGGAGTGTGTCGCGGAAAAGCTTCGTGATTATGATCTCATTTTCGAGATACTGCACGACCTTCCGGAAAAGATAGGGATGACCAGGATAACGCAGCCGTATGTCTTTCCTTATTCGGGGCTGGTCCCGGAGGACAAGGGCATAACCGGGACGGTCATCATAGCGGAAAGCCACATATCTATCCACACCTTTCAGGAGAAGGATTACTGCTTTGTGGATGTCTTCTCGTGCAAGGACTTTGACGTGGACTTCGCCGCCAAGTATCTGATAAACGCTTTTGAGTCAAAGAATTACGATAAATACGTAGTGCACAGGGGCAAGGATTTTGCGAGATTCAGGCAGGCCGAAGAAGTGGCCGTAGCCTGACCATACTGATGGGACACGGAATATGCTTTGCCGGGTCTGAAGGATCATGCGGCGATCGGGATAAAGCGGAAATAACGATACTGCCTGTTCCTTACGACAGGACAAGTACTTGGATAAAGGGGGCCGATAAGGGCCCCCTTGCTCTTTTAGAGGCCTCCGCGGCTCTCGAGTTCTACGACATGGAGACGGACTCCGAGGTGTACAGGCGCGGTATATATACGTGCCCTTTTCTCGAGGTCGATGTTCCGCCGGAAGAGATGGCGCTCCGGGTAGAGGAAAAAATCACGGAGCTCCTGGACGAGGGTAAGTTCGTCGTAACGATAGGCGGGGAACATTCCGTGAGCGTCGGCCCGGTAAGGGCGCATAACAAAAAACACAAAGACCTCTGCGTTCTCCAGCTGGACGCCCATTCCGACCTGAGGGACGAATACGAGAACAGCCGTTATAACCACGCCTGCGCCATGGCCAGGGTAAAGGAAACATGCCCGGTGGTCCATGTCGGCGTAAGGAGCATGGACGTATCGGAAAAGAAGAGGCTCGATCCGGGAAGCGTCTTTCCGGCCAGAGACATCTTTGGGAAGAAGGACTGGGTAGACTCCGTGGTTGGACGGCTTTCGCCGGACGTTTATGTGACCATCGACCTGGACGTGTTCGACTCGAGCCTGATGCCGTCGACGGGCACGCCCGAACCCGGCGGCCTTACGTGGTACCAGGTGCTCCGGCTTTTGAGGACCGTGACGGAGGCGAGGAACGTTGTCGGTTTTGACGTGGTCGAGCTTTGTCCCAGTGAACACAACAAGGCCCCCGATTTTACGGCCGCGAAACTGGTTTATAAGTTTTTAAGTTATGTATATAATAAGTAACCAGTAACCAGTAATAAGTAATAAGTAACCAGTAACCAGTAACCAGTAACCAGTAACCAGACTGGGAACTAAACAAGCGTATTCATATGGAACAATATAACCCCGGTAAAATAGAAAAGAAATGGCAGAAGCGCTGGAGGAAAGAAGGCCTTTTCAATATCGACGTCAAGGATACCTCCAATAAGTATTACTGCCTGATGATGTTCCCGTACCCTTCGGCGGCGCTGCACGTCGGCCACGGGAGGAACTACATAATAGGTGACGTGGTCGCCCGCTACAAGATGATGAGGGGCTTGAACGTGCTTACGCCGATGGGGTGGGACGCTTTCGGCCTTCCCGCGGAGAACGCCGCTATCAAAAGCGGCCTGCACCCCAAAGAGTCCACGTTGGATAACATAGCGATGATGAAGAAGCAGATGGATTCCTGGGGGGTGGATTATGACTGGCAGCGCGAGGTCACTTCCTGCCTGCCCGATTATTACAAGTGGACCCAGTGGATATTCCTGAAACTTTTCGAGAAAGGTCTTGCCTGCCGCAGGGAGGCGTTCGTCAACTGGTGCCCGTCCTGTAGCACAGTTCTTGCCAACGAACAGGTCGTGAACGGCCAGTGCGAAAGATGTGACACCCGGGTCGAGCAAAAACAGCTGGAACAATGGTTCTTCCGTATTACGGAGTACGCCGAGCGGCTGCTTAACGACCTGGAGAAGCTTGACGAGTGGCCCGAGAAGGTGCGGATAATGCAGCGCAACTGGATAGGCCGCTCGGAAGGCGTGAACATAGACTACCCGATAGTAGGTTCCGACAAGAAGCTTACTTGCTTTACGACTCGTGTCGACACCATATATGGATGTACTTACATGGTCCTTGCCGCGGAGCACCCCATGATAGAAGAGCTGGTCGCGGATGATCCCGAGAAAGAAAGAATAATGGAATTCGTCCGCGAAGTGAGGAACGAATCCAAGATCGAGCGGCAACAGATCGAGACCGAGAAAAAAGGAATATTCACAGGTAAGTACGTCATCAACCAGATAAACGGGAGGAAGATACCTCTCTGGATAGCGGATTATGTGTTGATGGAATACGGTACCGGCGCCGTGATGGCCGTGCCCGCCCATGACCAGAGGGATTTCGAGTTCGCCAAGAAATACGGCCTGCCGATAGAAGTGGTCATAGACGACCCGGCCGGGCATCTCGAGGCGAAAAAAATGACCGAGGCGTACGAGGATGAAGGTGTCCTTGTCAATTCCGCGCAGTTCGACGGCATGAAGAACACGAAAGCCATGGAAGCGATAGCCGACCACATGGAAAAAGAAGGTATCGGCAAAAGGGCGGTCCATTATAAGCTGCGCGACTGGCTCATTTCCAGGCAGAGGTACTGGGGAGCTCCCATACCTATAGTTTATTGTGACAAGTGCGGGATCGTCCCCGTTCCCGAGGACCGGCTTCCCGTTATCCTGCCGGAGGCCATAAAGTTCAAACCGACGGGAGAATCTCCCCTTAAGGGAATATCCGATTTCGTTAATGCGAAATGTCCGTCGTGCGGCGGGAACGCCAAAAGGGAGATCGACACGATGGATACCTTCGTCGATTCAAGCTGGTATTATCTCCGTTATATCTCCCCGAAACTGGAGGACAGGCCGTTCGACACGGAAGACGTGAACAGGTGGCTGCCGGTAGACCAGTATATAGGAGGGGTGGAACACGCGATATTGCACCTTTTATATTCAAGGTTCATCACGAAATTCCTTTGCGACGCCGGTTACGTGGGTTTCGACGAGCCGTTCAAACGCCTGTTCACACAGGGCATGATAATCAAGAACGGCGCCAAGATGTCAAAGTCGAAGGGGAACGTCGTAAGCCCCGACAACCTTATTAAAAAGTACGGCGCCGATACGGTACGTTTGTACACGCTTTTCATAGGGCCGCCCGAGAAAGACGCCGAATGGTCCGACAGGGGAGTGGAGGGGGCGTACCGTTTTCTCAAGAGAGTATGGAACCTCCTCGAGGTATATGAGAACTCCGGTGAGGAGGGCGCCGACGGGGCGGCGAAAGAAGACCTTATGAGGAAGATGCACCAGACCGTCAAGAAAGTGACCGACGATATAGACGGGGCGTTCCATTTCAATACCGCTATCAGCGCGGTCATGGAACTTGTTAACCAGGTGTATGTTAGCGTGAACGAAAAAGGCAAGCATTGTTTCAGCAGGAAATGTCTTGAAGAAGTGATAGGCAACATAACGCTGCTTTTGGCGCCTTTCGTGCCTCACATAGCCGAAGAGATACGCGGAAGAATGGGAGTGAAAACAAGCGCTTTCAGGTGCAAGTGGCCGGCCTACCGTGAAGATATGCTGCTTGCCGATACCGTGGTCGTTCCCGTCCAGATAAACGGTAAGCTGCGCAGTACCATAGAAATGCAGCGCAACCTGGACCAGGATAAGATACGGGCGATCGTCGCGGAAGACGAGAAGGTCAAACAGTGGGTCGGGGGTAAAGATATCCGCAAATGGATAATCCTTCCCGATAAGCTGGTGAATATAGTCGTTAGTCGTTAGTGCCGAGGGATAATGAAAAGAATATCCTTATTTCTGATACTTGCGTTTCTTCTGACACCTGCGCGTGCCGCTTTTTCCGAGGTCCCGGACCTTAAGAAAGCGAAAGAATATGACGCGAAGATCCCCATAAAGGTGGTCAGGGAGATACCGCTTCCCAAAGGGTATCATGAGGGCCTCTTCTATGACGGACAGCACATGTGGGTGTGTAACGGCGAAAAAGGGAATATCTGGCTTGTGGACCTCGGAACGGGCGCCGTCGATTCGGAAATAGAACCACCGGGAACGTTTACCGAGGGAGTGACGCTTTCCGGGAAAGGCACCTTCTGGGTGACCGACTGGGACGAAAAGAAGCTTTACCGCGTAAAGGTCGAAGACGACAAGATGGTCGTGGATTATGACATCTCCCTCGAACCGGCGCACCCGACGGGTGTGGTGTGGACGGGGAAGAACCTGTACGTTATTACCTGGACCAGGGGTGTGACCGGGACCACGTACCATCTCATGCAGATGGATGAGGACGAACGCCTTTTCCGCAAGATGCGGATAAAAAGGATACATGAACCCGCGCACCTGGCGTGGGATGGACATTACCTGTGGATAACAAGCTGGTACAGCCGGCTCGTGTATAAGGTGGATGTGGAGACATTCAGGGTCCTCGGGTCTTTCCGTTCGCCCGCGGTGGCGCCTACCGGGATCACCTGGGACGGGCAGTATCTATGGATAACGGGGACCCGTGCGGGGCTGTATCAGGTAGAGGTGGGCAAGGGGGAGTAGGGCCCAGGGAACGTGGGAGACCACGTTCTTTTTTACCCATAAATTTGATGAAAAACAAAAAATAAATAGACAAATAATCAATATTGAAGGATAATGATTAGGAGAGTAACCAGTTACCAGTGACAGGGAAAATGGCAGGATTTAAGTTTGATTTCGAAAATCTGAAAGTTTATCAGAAGTCTTTGGATTTCATAGATGCAGTTTTTAAAATATATAAAAACTTAAGCCATGAATATAAATACTCGATAGGCAGCAATTTGATCAGAGCAGCTTTGTCAGTATCCAATAATATTGCAGAAGGTAACGACAAGGGGTCTAACAGGGAAAGAAATAGATACTTGTCTATTTCATCTGGTTCTACGAGAGAGTGCGTCTCGGTTTTAAATATTTTAAAAAGACAGAATATGATTGATACAAATGTCTATTTAAAGTTGAGAAATGATGCTCGGGAAATTACGAATATGCTTCAAGGTTTGATCAAAAATAATTTAAAACGATGAACTTTTTAATTCTATTTCTGGTTACGGGAAACCGGTTACTGGTTACTTTAATATGGATTCAAGAATATCCGAGAACATCGTTCTAATAGTCCTCTCAGTGATCCTCTTCACCGGGGGCCTGGGGCTTCATTTAAGGCGGCATAGGCTGCCTCAAGATACGGCCATAGTGATTGACGGAATAGAAAAGAGACTCACACTTACGGAGATCGAAGAACATTTAAAAGAAAGCAGGAGGGTCAACATCAATACTGCTTATATCGAGGAAATAACTTCCATACCGGGTATAGGAAGGGTCATGGCTTCAAGGATCGTAGAATACAGGGATGCGCATGGCAGGTTCTTCGATGAGAAAGATCTATTAGAGATCAAAGGCCTTGGAGAGAAGAAGCTGAACCGTATCAAAGAGTATATACGATTAGATTAAGGAGGAAAGGTGCTCCCTACCAGGGCCCCTCCGCCCGGTGTGGATCCTCCCTGTACGGGAGCACCCTTCCTCCTTTAAGCGTAACTATGTATCGTCCATTATTACTACCGATGATCGGTTTTCTCTCTGGTATTCTTATTGCTGAAAAGACCGGCATCGAAAATATCAGCATACTTATCTTTGGGCTTATCCTGCTGCTATTCGCGCTTTTCCTGTCGATTAGAGGCCAGCGGATATTCTTGATACTTCTTTGCGCTTTCTTCTTACTTCTCGGCGCTTTCCGCTGTATTTCCGCGAGAAATACACAGTCGCATGATATCAGCAATTTTGCGGATAAGACACCGGAAAAAGTCCTTGTTTACGGCACCGTGGCAAATGACCCTGAATGGAAAGGGAAAAGTTACATGTGCCGCCAGGTATTTACCTTAAGGGCGGAAAGGCTGCTTTCTCAGGAAAAAGAGAGACCGGTGACAGGAAATGTCGAAATAGGTCTTTATTCCTGGAAAGAACAGCCGGAGGTGGGGGACAAGATCGTTATCGGCGGAAGGATATCCGTTCCCCCGGGAAAAAGAGAGCCTTCCGACTTCGATTACGGAAGATACCTGAGATCCAGGGGCATCACTGCCGTTCTGAGGTCCGCGGAGAAGGATCATTACATGAAAACAGGGTTAGATAGTTCCCCGTCCTTCATGATAAGACGTTCTCTTTCCGAAGTGAGAAGGAAAAGTTATCACACCATCCAGGGACATCTCTGGCCCCGGCCGAAAGCCCTTATCAGCTCTGTGGTCCTCGGTATGAGAGGGGAGATAGATGAAGAGATGAAGGAACTCTTCATCAGAACGGGCACTTTGCATATGATCGCCGTCAGCGGCCTGCATGTGGGTATTGTGGCTTTGATCATAATGGGGCTTTTGCGGCTTTTATATCTTCCGAGGAACGCCATGTGTTTTCTGACGGTATTGGGTATCTTCGCTTTCGCCGTTCTGACAGGGGCAAGGCCTTCCGCCGTACGCGCGGCCCTTATGGGGGCTTTTATCCTTTTCGGCATGGCCCTGGAAAGAAAGCCGGACCTCTTGAGCGTGCTCGTTTTGTCGGCGTTTATCATTACGTTTTTCCAACCGTCCCAGATTTTTCGGGCCGGCTTCATATTGTCATATCTGGCGGTCCTTTCGATCATGTACATTACCCCGTTCACCGACAGGATATTCGTCAAGGATAGTGGTGCCGGAAGATCATATTTCCTCTGCGGATATTTCTTTAAAGCCGTATCCGTGTCCCTGGCCGTCTGGATAGGGATGCTTCCCGTTATCGCGGCATATTTCGGTATTGTTACTCCTTCGGTAGTCCTGGCAAATCTTTTAGCGGTTCCGGTGCTTACCCTTCTGGTGGTCCTCGGGGGAGGGCTCATCCTGGCGGGGTCCGCAGGCTTTCTTGCGCCGGTAGCGTTTTTGATAGCAGGAACTATAAATATCATCGTGCTGTATTTCATTAGAACACTTCATCTGATATCGCTTGTGCCTTTTTCATTCATACGTGTTCCCGCTCCGGGTTTGATGGTGATGACCGTCTATTACGCGGTATTGGTGAGCATATTGGCTGCTTTCGGCAGGGATAGGCAAACATAAACTGTCTTTCTAACACTTTTACACATAATAATTTTGTAAATAATCAGATATTGGCATTGACTTTGGTTATAGAATGTGATAATTTCGTTCTAATAACTATAGTATATTATTTAGCTTACTAAGGATGTTTAGCTAAGTGACCAGAGAAGGAGTGTCCTTATGAAGAAGGCATTTTTATTTGTTACGGTGATCGCGTTAGTAACAGGTTTTGCCGTTATTTCCAACGCATCGGTCGACAGTATCTATGAGGCCGCGGTGATCAATATGAAGGGCGATGTCAAAGTAGACCCGAACGCTGATGGCAGCTGGTTTACCCCCTGGATAGGTATGAAGCTCAAAAAGGGCGCCCTTTTGAAGGCGGGTCCGGATTCCTGGGCCGAGATCGTTTTTGACGTGGACGGCTTGAATATATTACGCATCAAGGAAAATACCCAGATAACCATAGATAGATCGAGCGTAAAGATGCCTGAAGGTTCCGTCCTTGCCAAATTCGACAATCTTACACCGGGGTCTTCTTTTGTGGTAAGGACACCCAACGCGGCCTGCGGGATAAGGGGGTCGGGTATGGGTGTCACGGTTGTTAAAGGCAAAACTATTGTCGAAGCGTTCGAAGATAAGGCTTACTTAACGACTTATGATGCGAACGGTAATGTAGTAACAACGGAATTCATAGTTCCTGAGGAATGGAAAACAACAGTAAGGTCTGATGGGAAGCCCGAACAACCTGTGGCGCTGACCCCTGAAGAAAAAGACGTATGGGAAGTCTGGGTGGATGCTCTTGAAAAAGGTGTGGGGGAAGCCCCGGAAGGTTATGAACCCGAACCTGACAGCAAAGACCTCGAAGATATTAAAACAGAAGAAAAGAAAAAAGACGTAAGTCCGTGTTCATAAATATACGATAAAAAGGGAGAAGGGATATGAGGTTTAGACTTTTCGTAATTTTTATATTGGCTGTCTTCGTCGCGGGCATCTTTTTCGCTGAACCAGCCCTTGCCTGGGAAAAAGGACATATGAAGGTGGTTCCTGCGGCGAAATATGAACAGCGCTGGGACAGCAATATCTTTTATGATACCGACGATCCGAAAAGTGATCACATGTCGATCATCACTCCCAGTATACTCGGAGAATTCGGTTTCGGGGCGGCAGGCAAACACAAAGCAAGAGTTGCTTATAACGTCGAGTGTGGCATTTTTTATGAACATACTGACCAGAACTACGCTAATCATGATGTTTTCGGCGAACTGTTCCTGGATGTCAACGAGAATTATAATATCAGGGCGAACAATACGTTCCTTTTCACTTCTGACCGCGCCGGTACGGAGTTTACCCAGAGGATATTGAGAAAAGAAGATACATTTAATGCCGTTCTTGAGATGGAATTCAATAAGCTTGCTTTTGATGTTGGGTACAGCTTCTATATCATAGATTACCTGAGCGATACGCTGGATCAGGTGGACCGTTATGAGAATTCGGGATGGGTCACCGGTTATGTGCAAGTAGCCCCGAAGACCAGGGTATTGGCGGAATACAAATACAAGAATATCAAATACACCGATGACAGTCCCCGTGATGCTAATGCTCATTATGCGCTTTTGGGTGTTACTGGTCAGATCGCTCCCAAAGTAACAGGTACTGCCAAGGTAGGTTTTGAATATAAAAAGTATGACAATTCATCACCTACCGATTTCACCAATGCCGTGGCAATGATTGATCTGGACTGGACCCCGACAGAAAGAACCAATGTGCATTTCGGGTACGAAAGGGAAGCTTTTGAGTCGGTTTTCAGGGATAACAATTACTATGCGGGTGACCATTTCAAGTTAAATTTCAAGCATAAGCTGCCGAGGAATTTTGCCGTGATAGTAAATGGTATGTATTTCCTGAATCAGTATCCCAAAGAGCGAGAGGGCGACAACGACAAGAGGACCGATAATATCTGGGCGGTGGGTCCCAGACTTGAATACTACTGGAAGGAATATCTGGTAGCTGGCGTTGGCTACAGGTTCAAACAAAGGGATTCGAACGTGGCCGACAGAAGCTACGATGACCATATCGTTTACGGTGACGTGAAATTAGCTTTTTAATACTTTAAAATAAAGAAGTTATAATAAAAATGACCCGGTTTTATTTCCCGGGTCATTTTTTACATAATTTCCACAACCCCTGAAAACTATTGATTTTCCTTACTTAAATAGGTATAATAACTCTGCTATGAATTTTATTAAAAGATCGTTTTTCGTACCCGTTGTTTTTCTAACCCTTACACTGGCTGTTACTTGCGTAAATGCGGAAAAAATACAGGAAGAAAATAACAACCTTGCCGGATATACGATCGGCCCTGAGAATGTATTACAGATAGATGTTTATTACGGCAGAGACAGGAATCTTTCCCGCAAGGTACGCGTTTCATCAAAAGGTTTTATTACATTTCCCCTGCTGGGGGAAGTGGAGGTCAACGGTCTTACTGTGGCCGAACTTGAAAATAAGCTCACGTATTTACTGGCAAAAGATTATCTGGTAAATCCCCAGGTTTCGGTATTTATTGATGAATACAGTACGGTTTCGGTATTAGGTCAAGTCAAAAGCCCCGGAACTTATCCTATTAAAGGGAAACTTTCAGTAGTTGAGCTTATTTCCATGGCAGGTGGTTTTACGAAAATCGCGGCTCCGAATTGGGTAAAAATAATAAGGACACATTCCGATGGCACAAAAGTCACTATTCCGGTAAGAGTGCACGATATCATAAACAAAGGGAAAGAAGAAGATGATATCCAGCTTCAGGCCGGAGATATAGTAACGGTGGCAGAAAGCATATTTTAAAAAAGAAAAGTGATATGGATAACAAAAATCCCTTTTTAGAGCAAGAGATCGATATCAGGGAATATTTTCGTATTCTCTATGAGAGAAAGTGGCTGATTATCTCCCTTACCATTGTATTGTGCACATTCTCTTTGATAAGATCTTCCATGTTGAGGCCGGTTTATAGAGCAAGGGCCCAGGTTCTCATAGAGCGGGAAACACCTCGTATACTTAATATAGAAGAAGTTTCACCGACCGAGTTCAAGGACAGGGACTATTATGAGACGCAGTATAAGATACTTAAAAGTCGGTCTCTTGCCGAGAGGGTCAATAAGACCCTGGGGGGATATCAGCCCTGGGATAATTGGGGAGGTCGCAGGAAAGCCAAAGAAAATGAACAAAAAATAAGCGACGAAAGTCGAGCTAGGGCGCTTTTAGGCAGAGTGGAAGTAAAGCCGGTACATAAGACGCAACTGGTGGAGATAAACGTCGAGGACGTAAACCCGAAGATGGCCGCAAAGATAGCCAATCTTTGGGCCGAAAATTACATCTCCTATGTGCTGGATACAAAATATGAAGCTACGCAATACGCTTCCGGATGGCTTCAGGGGAAAATAAAAGGGGCCAAGGCCAATCTGGAAAAATCTGAACTTGATCTTCAAGAATACCGAAAACAAAACAAGATAGTTATCGATTCGGATGAGAGGACCAGCATGCTGCAACAGCTTTTTCAAAAAAAAGCTGAACTGGAAATAACGCTCTCTGAAAACCTTGAATATTACAAGGAAAAACATCCCGAGATTATAGGCATCAGGTCCGAGCTTGATTCCGTAGAAAGCAAAATAGAAGCTGAAAAAGAAAAAGAGCTTTATACAAAAGATAAGGAGATACAGTACCAGATACTCAAGAGGGATGTGAAGACCAACAGGGAAGTATATGAGGCGCTCCTAAGTCGTATTCGGGAAACTGAAGTAACGGGTGGATTGAAGGCCACGAATATCAGGATAATCGATAAGGCCACTGTTCCGAGAGGGCCTGTACGTCCCAATAAGGTCAAGGATCTTATAATCGCATTTTTGGTGGGAATAATAGGAGGCGGAGGTCTGGCATTTTTGTTCAACAGCCTGGACCAGAGCATAAAGACGCCCGAGGATATAAAAAATTATATCAGATTACCCGCCCTGGCATCGATCGCTTTACCCAAGGAAGATGATAGGGAAGCAAAACCTGAGTTCATCACTTCACAAAAACCCTATTCCACGATATCTGAAGCATACAGAAGTTTGCGGACAAGCATAATGTTTACAGCGGTCGAACATAAGCGAAAAACGCTTATTTTAACAAGTTCCGGCCCCCAGGAAGGGAAGACCACGATCGCCATAAATCTTGCGATAGTTATGGCTCAGGCCGGGGAGAAGACTATCCTTCTTGATTGTGACCTGCGGCAGCCGCGTGTTGAAAAATCCTTCGATCTGAATATAGGGAACGGATTAACCGAAGTACTTGCTGGGAAAGAAGAAATCGATTCTGTCATCCATAAAACGCATATAGAGAACCTTGATCTAATAACATGTGGTTCGATCCCTCCCAACCCTTCTGAACTTCTGGGTTCAAGGAGAATGGATGAATTTTTACAAAAAGTTGAAGAGAGATATGACCGGATAATCATAGATTCACCGCCGGTTCTTGCCGTAACTGATGCGGTGGTCCTATCCGGCAAGGTCGATGGGACTATTGTCGTAGTGAAAGCCAATGAAACCAACCGGAATGCGATGTTAAAAACAAAAGAGATCCTTGAATCCGTCCAGTCATCAAATCTTATTGGCTCTATTCTCAACATGGTCGAAACCGGTAAAACCGGCGGCTATTATTATTACCACTATTATGGCAAGTATGGTAAATACGGCCAGAAACATAAGAAGCAAGAGCAGACCACGTAAATTCGAAATGTCATAAGATCGGACATGAAATCCAGTCGCGTCCAAATTGAAGATTCCCTACTTATAGGATTATTAGCCTTTGCACCGTTAGCTTTAGGAAGTGTTCATGTCTGGGCATATTGTATATTAGCGACATTGTCTCTTATCATTTTTGACCTGCATTTTCTGAATAATATCGATAAGTTAAAAAGAGTTCTAACCTTGCCGATATCTGTTGGAGCTGTAGCTTTTATCGGACTAACCTGCCTTTACGTTATACCTTTTCCGGAATATCTCATTAAGGTTGTTACACCGGGAGCTTACACGCTTAGACAGACATATATGCTTGCACCTGTTTCCTGGCAAACGATCAGTATATATGCATATCCTACTATAACAAGTATAATTAAACTTATTTCCTATGTAATGGTTTTTCTGGTCGTTGTTTCAAAAATCAGTTTGACAAAAAATGAAAATCAGGCAGCAGACAGTTCCCACCCGGAATTCGTGCCACATACATTTATATTGCTCGGTGCGTTAACAGGTGTTCTTACGATTATTTTTCATAGTTTTTCTGATTTCAATCTTCGCATTCCGTCTAACGCGTTATATTTCACGGTATTCTCAGGCATTATTGCCGGGATCGGCTTAAAAAAGGACAAGAGCGTTCTTAATCTACCGTTTATCAAAAAATTAGTAAATTCAGTCATCATAATAGGTTTTGTCGTAGCAGTATTCGGTATCATACAAAGGTTCAGCTGGAACGGTAAGATATATTGGCTGATAAGAAAAAAAGGCGGAATATTCGGCCCGTTTATAAATTATGATCACTTTGCCGGATACATGGGCATGTGCGCAAGTTTAGCAGTGGCTTATTTTATGGCGTGCATAAGATATTCGTCATTTTTTCAGATTAAAAAAGTAAAAGAAAAGCTGCTATGGTTTTCATCAAAGGAAGCCAATATGGCACTGATCTATTTGTTTTTATCGACAGTTATGATAACAGCGCTGTTTTTAACCACATCGAGAGGGGGAATATTGAGCTTCAGCGCGGCTATGCTGGTGTTTTTCTTCGCGTGTATTGTAAGAACAAAGAGGAAAAGACGAAGCCGCGTGGTTTTTTCCATTCTGTTGATAGGACTGTTATTCTGTGTTCTGGTCATATGGATAGGGCCGGAACCGACGGTGGAACGTTTTAGGATGTTAAACAGAATGACAAAAGTCGTAATAAAGGAAAAACCCATTTTAAGCGAGATTAGGCCCCTAATATGGAAAGATACTTTGAAAGTAATAAAAGATTATCCCGTTACGGGTACCGGGATGGGAACATTTTCATATATATTTCCCAAATACAGGTCATTCAGGGCTGATGATAAAAATTTGAAGTATGCTCATAGTGATTATTTGCAACTTGTATCAGAAACGGGTATCTTCGGGCTGGTATTTGCCATAGGTTTTCTTCTCTGGTATTTAAAGATGTTCGGAAGATGTCTGCGCGGGTTAAGGGAACAAGAATGAACGGAAATGGTGAACGTGAGTAAGACGATCAGATCGATAGTAGTTGTGTTCTCGATTCTTTTTTTTATCCGTGTTGCAACTATTTTTACCGCGGATCGTTTGTCCAGCATAAGTATGCTTGCTGAGAAGGAGAAGATAAACCGGGAAATCGCGTTATCTCTGGTTAATATTTCTATAAAGATCGATTCTGCCAATGCGGATATTTATATGCGAAAATATGATATTTTGCAAGATATCATAAGAAACGATGGAAGAGATAAGAGGTATGTCCTTTTAGAGCGTCAGTTGCACACCCTTAGACGTTGTATACAGCTTTGTCCGTCCTGGCCGGCATACCATATGTATTATGCGGTTACCGTAAGAAGAATGAGCCCACAGCCGAATATTCAGACCCGAAAGCTTATTTTATCGGAGATGGAAAAGGGCACGAGGCTTAAGCCTTATAGTAAACGTTATAGTAAAATTTACAAAAGATACCTTCAAAAATCCTCCTCCGAAATCGAACAGTGATCTTGGTCTTGACATTCCAGGCTTATATTAGTACAATGTTCATTCATTGAACATATATTAAGTTCTTATCTTATCTCTACTTAAAACCTGTTATCATTCGCATCTTAAGATCATGAAAAATGTTGAAGATACTATAAAACTTCTTAAATATTTACAGGAAAATCCAAAGGCGACTCAACGCGAGCTAATGCGAGAACTTGGAGTAAGCCTGGGGAAAGTCAATTACCTGATAAATTTTCTGGCCGATAGGGGATTGATCAAATTAAAAAGATTTCGTAAATCCAATAATAAAGCCGCGTACCTGTACAAGTTGACCCCAAAAGATATTTACGAAGAGATTTCTGTCGCCAGGAAACATATTAAGAATAAGTTAGCGGAATATGAAGAATTAAAGGCACAGATCGAGATCTTTGCGAAAAGTATCGGGGAAAAAGACATCAATAGAAGTTGATATTTTGATCAGGAGAAACATGAAAATAGCTGTTATAAGTTCAGGCCACATACCATCTCAGTGGGCTCACAGCATAAACACGATGAAGACCGCAGATTCTTTTTATAAGCTCGGACACGATGTTGAAATTTTGACGGTAGAAAGATACCCGGAAAATATGCAACGAAAAACAATAGAAAATATCCATGACTTTTACGGCATAAGCAGGGGCATAAAAATATCATTTTTCCGGGACAACCTTTTTTTTTATTACAGCGGCATAAAGCCTGTACGGTTGATGAATAGAGCTTTGGCAAAGATTACGGGCAGCAGGATAAGATATATCCGGGACCCGGAAAAGGTCATGAGTGAGTATTGCAAGGCAAGCAATGTCGATGTTTGTTACTGTAGAAGCTATAGGGCGGTCTATTATAACATTAAAAATAAAGTGCCTACTGTAATGGAATCCCACACTCCAAAGGTCGGGCATCCTGACCTTGAAAGGGTGATCGATCTAAGCGGGTCAGAACATTTTTTGGGTATTGTTACTATTTCGGAGGCGCTTAAGGATAATTTCGTTACCAAGGGAGTTCCCGCGGAAAAAGTACTTGTGCTGCAGGACGGTGTTGATGTTGGGGATTTCATGGAACTCCCGTCAAAAGAAAAAAGCCGTGATATTCTGGGGTTGCCGCGGGATAAAAAAATAGTCGTTTATTGCGGCTCCCTTTTTCCGGATAAAGGGATAGAACATATATTACTGGTCGCTAAAGAGGTCCCGGATGCGGTTTTTTTGCTGGTAGGCGGCAGGGAGCGACAGATAAGGGCGTGGAAGGAATACGTCAGTTCTCAGGGAATAAATAATGTATGGTTCCAGGGGTTTGTGGAGAACAGGAAAGTGCCGTTTTATCTAAGAGCAGCAGAAGCGCTTATCATGCCTTACAAAACGGATCAGGAAATAAAGGTGATGGATATCAGCACTACCTCACCGTTGAAGTTGTTCGAGTATATGGCCGCGCAAAAACCGATAATTTCTACGGATATCCCGGCGATCTCAAGGACTATTACGAATGGAGTGGACGGATTACTGGCAGAGCCCAACAATGTACAAGAACTGGCCCGGTTCGTGAAAATGGTTTTAAATGATGAAAAGTTATCGGAAAAGCTTTCAAAAAATGCTTACAAGACCGTTCAAAAATATGATCTAAAAACGCGATGTACCAGGATCCTTCAGAGATGACGGGTATATTGAGGCGGTAAGGAAATGTGCGGAATTATAGGTGAGATATCTAGTAAGCAAATAGACGTTAATAAATTCATCCGGATGAGAGACGAATTGTTCCACAGGGGACCCGATGACGCCGGATTATATGTGAATGAAAGTGGAAATGTGGCCTTAGGGCATCGCAGGTTAACGATAATAGATCTCAGCGCGGCCGGCAGGCAGCCGATGAGTAATGAAACAGGTGATGTTTGGCTGACGTTCAATGGTGAGATCTATAACTACAAGGAACTTCGGGATGAGTTAGGGAAAGATCATATATTCAAAAGCAAGTCGGATTCTGAAGTGATCATTCATGCGTATGAACAGTGGGGCATAGACTGCCTGAAGAAACTTCGCGGGATGTTCGCTTTTGGTATCTGGGATGAAAAGGCAAGTAAATTATTATTAGCGAGGGATAGAATAGGGATCAAACCGTTATATTACTATTTGAAAGATAAAAGATTTATATTTTCTTCAGAACTAAAAGGCATAATAAAGGACGAAGGAATAGAAAGGAAGATCGACCCTACCGCGTTAAAGCATTATTTTGTTTACCGGTATGTTCCGGCGCCGCGTTCCATTTGGCAGAATATGTATAAATTGCCTCCCGCGCATTATTTGGTATATGAGAACAGTAAATGCTCAATTCAAGAATACTGGGATCCGGGATCGGGGAACGATGCTTCTGAGGAAGAATCGATAGCTAAGGAGATACGGGACCTGCTCGAAGATTCTGTAAGCCATCATCTTATCAGCGATGTGCCGGTCGGCACGCTTCTTAGCGGGGGACTGGACTCGAGTACGATCACGGCGATCGGAAGCAAGCATAAGGAGGATTTATTAACATATTCAATAGGGTTTGAATCGGAGGAGCATAGTGAGCTGCCATATTCGAGGAGCGTGACCGACAGATTAAAGGTCAAAAATACGGAAAAAATATTGTCATCCTCGGAGATTCCGCATTTATTGGAGAAGGTATTATATCATTACGATGAACCCCTGGGGGATAGTTCTATTTTTCCCACGTTCCTTCTTATGGAAACGGTGAGTAAAGAAGTCAAAGTCGCCCTGTCGGGAGACGGCGGAGACGAAGTGTTTGCCGGTTATAACTGGTATTCAGCTTTTTTCTTTTATAAGAGATTTGAAGGCCTTTCCTGGTTTTTTAAAACGGTATATTTCGTTCTTTTAAAGATCCCGGATAGATTCACGACCAGAGCGGTTAACAGGCTAAAACGCAATCTTAAGCCATTTTCAATGAATGGCTTAGAACGATACAGGGCTATTATGGCTCCGCGATTTGAAGAAGATGAGATCAGTGGTCTTTTTGCCGAGAGTTATTACAGGAAGATCGATTCGGATGAAGGAGTAGAGAAATATGCTCAAAATGATCTGACGAGGGTAAAAGACTTACAGCTCTTGGATATGCGTACCTTTCTCGTTGATGATATTCTGGCTAAAGTGGATCGAGCGAGCATGGCGAATTCTCTCGAGGTGCGAGTGCCGTTCCTGGATCATCATATAGTGGAATACGTAATGTCCCTGGATCCGGATATTATATTCAAGAATAGCGAGAAAAAATATTTGCTTAAAAAAGTCGCGGGCTCATTACTCCCGTGGGATATTATCCACAGAAATAAAAAGGGGTTCAGCGCCCCGATCGATAAGTTCGGACTGATCGACAATAATATCCGATTATTGGAGGATCCATATACCGTGAAAGATGGGATCCTTAAGCAGGAAGCCATTGATAAGTTGATCTGTTCCGGAAAAAAAGCCGATAGGGCAAAATTATGGCTATTGGTCCTGTTCGAACTGTGGTATAGGAAATGGAGGAAATAATGGATTCGCGCCAAGTCAAAATCGCTCACGAGGATTGGGATAAATATTATTGGGAAGACGTCGAGGAAGCACGCGGAAAACTTAGAATGGAAAAAGTTTTGAAATATATACCAGTTGATGGTTTTCATCTGGATGTCGGTACCGGGAATGGAGACGGCACTTTTGTAATATCAAAGAAGAAAAAAACAATAGGTATTGATTACGGCTTTAAAAGCCTGAAAAACGCTGTGCGGAAAAATAAAAATTTGATCCAGGGAGACGGTTGTAATTTACCATTTAAGTCGAATTCGTTTAGTTCAATTACCTGTTTAGATGTACTGGAGCATATTCCAGATGCACATGGGGTAATATCTGAGATGCACCGAGTACTTGCGCCTGGCGGGAAATTGATATTGCAGACACCAAGCCGAGAGATTCAGCGGATAAAAGAAATAGCAGCTGCCATAGATCCTTTTATCAAAATACCCCGTACAGCTAAACGCACAGCTAAAAAAATTCTAACGTTTATTAAGAAATTTAAAACATCAAAAAAAAGACATGCAAACAATGAGATTAAAAACACCCCCAAAACATACACTCAACCATATGATAAGGAGATCCCATTACAACAGATTCTGGAAATGTTAACGAAATATTTCACTATACAGGTTAATACAAAGATAAACTATTGGCACCCCAGCCCTTTTACGAGAATGTTTTCCTATTCAAATTTGTTTGTTTGTGAAAAAAATAAGTGATACTTGAAAGAAAATGATTTATGAGGAGTGTTGCAAATGAAAAAAAATATATTAGAATTTTTGTCTTGCCCAAATTGTAAAAGCGATTTGAAGTTGGAAATTTTTGAAGAAGTGAACAATATTGTAATAAATGGATTGTTTCTTTGTTCTCGTTGTGGGAAAAAGTACCCGGTAATACAGGGTATACCCAGATTTGTTTCTCTTGATATGTATAAGAATTCCGAATCATTCAAAAGGTTTTATCATGTTTATAAGGAAGATCTGGAATTTTTAGATTTGGACGAGGATTTCAATGCCACGAGTCCGGATAATGTCAATTATGAGATAAAACTAAAAACAGTTAAATATTTTGGTTATGAATGGTCAAGGTTTATTAACTGGGGATGGATCAAAGAAGAGGAGATTCCGGAAGAAGAGAGAATCAAATATCACGGGGGTTTTATAAACAATACTATCAGCTCGTTTAAGAAAAAATCATTGATGGATGAAAGTAATCTGTCTGTTGGAAAGTTGGTTTTAGATGCCGGTTGTGGGAACGGGCGTTACTCAAATCAAGCGGCAGGATACGGGGCAGAAGTGATAGGGGTAGATATAGGGACAGGAACAGTAGAAGCCGCGTATGAAAACACAAAAAAGAAGGAGAACATCCACATTATTCAGGGGGATCTGTTCAAATTGCCCTTTAAAAAGGGCATATTTGATACGGTTTTCAGTATCGGCGTGCTAATGCATACGGGCGGGGCGTGTAAGGCATTTCGGTCCATTGCCGGCCATGTAAAAGCAGGCGGGGTTTTTACAGCGCATCTTTATCATAAACTGAATCCTGTATGGGAAATGAACGATTTTTTGATCAGGAAGATCACGACCAATATGTCTGTTGAAAAGAATGTTGAATTTGCCGGTTTTATGTCCAGGCTGGGAAGAATACTGGCAAAAATGAAGCTTATAAAAATCGCCAATCTTTTCATAAGAGTTCAACCTACTTTGATTCATATGTATGACTGGTATTCGGCGCCCGTAGCGACCCATCATACGTATGATGAAGCAAAAAAGTGGTATCTTGAGAACGATTTTGAAGTAGTAAAGACGAACGAGTCCTATCCATACAGCCCTTTTTTTAAGCCGTGGAGTTTAACTGTGAAAGGGAAGAAGATATAAGAGGCAGGTATTATGCAAAATCACAGGGTCCCATGGGAACAGAAAGTATCTAAAGGATCAGAGATGAAGCTTTTACAGCTTTGCGGTATAAATCCTGAGGAGGATAATTCGCAGCTGAAACTGATGGACTTTGGGTGTGGGAACGGCCGTTTTCTCGAAGTATTTGCTAAGTATTTGCCAAAACAAAATTTATATGGTGGCGAGATAGCTTCAGAAAGAGTTAATGAGGTTCGCGTAAAAGGCTTTAATTGCACTTATTTGAAGACGGGTAATGATCTTCCTTTCGATAGTGAGTATTTCGATATTGTTTTCTCCACAAATGTGATTGAGCATATTCCCCGAAAACATTATTTATATTATTTAGCGCAAGTTCACCGAGTCTTAAAAAAAGGCGGTCGGTTTGTTATCGGTACCCCTAATTATCCCGCCAAGCGTTTTTACGATCTTTTTAAAGCGTTTCAGACGGGGATGTTCAAATATTATTTATTGGATGACCCGACCCATTGCAATAAATTGTCGATACAAGGATTGGAAACCGATTTAAGAAATTATTTTGATGAGGTTTACCTGGAACCAACGTATATTTTGTTTGAGAAAAGGATCAGGATGCTAAAAAAGCCCAAAGTAAGGAAAAGATTAAGATTTTTAGGGGATAAAGTTAGCGGTTTTTGTTTAAAAAAATGAAAATGGATCTCATATGAAAGGTGATAAATATGTTTGGAAATAGAGTTAAAGGGCGCTTTAGGAGATTTTTATTGTTAAAAGACAGAATGATGTGCCGGTTGACCAGGGGGAGGATAGCTAAGTTGCCGTATCCTCCCATGCATATTGCTGTTATGGTTACAGGCGCGTGTACAAATCAATGTGTTTTTTGCTGTCATCATTCGGAAGATTCCAAAAACGATCCCGTAAGCAAGCATCTGTATAACTTGCAATTTTCGATATCGTATGATGATTTCTGTAAAATAGTTAATATGGCTTACGATGCGAGAGTCCCGCATGTTCACGTGGTTGCCCCGGGAGAGCCTTTTTTACACAGGGACATAATAAAAATGTTGGATTATGTCATCCAAAAATACGGAGAAGTTTCCTTTCAATCCAATTTTGATAAAAAGATATTCGAGAAGAACGATTATGTAAATGCCATTATAGAAAGAGGCGATCACATAAGTTATATAACAACCGATATTTTATCCTCAGACCCAGCTATACATGAAAAGATAAAAAAGGGGTCAAATTTCGAGTATCTGTTGGAAGTAATGCAAAAGATCAACAAAAAAACCGATATCCTGTTCGATCTACACCTCATACTGACAAAATACAATTACCGGCACATGGACAGGCTTGTTGAATTATTGCATGAAAGGGGTATAAAATTCAGATTCAGCATTGTTAATCTGCATCCGCACAATTTTAATGATTTTACCTCCAGTGAAGCTGTTTATAAGTCAGATGATGTCGAGATGAGAAAAGAACTGAACAAGGTTAAAGATGTTTGTGAAAAACTGGGTGTTCAAGTATCGGTTCCCATGCCTTTCGATAAAAAAGCATCCAAATGCGGGGTATTCTGGAGCCGCCTGCAGACTATCCCTTCATGGGATATTCCCAGAGAAAAGTGGATAGGGAATACGGTGCAGGGAGACTGTAATGCCGTGGTCAAAGGAAAGATGCGTTCATTTGGGAACATCCTTGATTATGATAACCTGTTTGATTTGTGGAACAATGAAACGCTGGTCAAGATCAGGAGAGACCTTATTAATGGCAAGTATCCCGATGAGGAATGCAAAAATTGCCAGAATTACTTGGATACTTCGGAACAAAAAGGCAAAAGGTAAATGTCAACAGAGCTTTTAAAAAAAGCGTTTTCAGGCGTGATACATAAATATACGGCGGGGATTGCCAGGCTAATTTTCGGCGCCCTTACATCTATTTATGTTATCAGGAAACTTACGGTTGAGGATTACGGTATTTTTAATTTCGCGACCAGTCTGTTCGCGGTAGCTGCGGTTATTACATCTTTCGGGCTGTCGATCACGGTGCAAAGGTATCTTCCGGAGTACAGGGAAAAGAAAAATTCTTATCTTCAAAAAAGGCTGCTCTCAGCGGCGATGCTGATACGTCTTACATCAGCGCTTGCGTTTGTTTTAATTATCCTCCTCGCCAATAATCGGATAATAAATATTTTTCATCTCCCCGGTTATTTTAAAGATTTTCTCCCCCTGTTATCTCTGATAATTTTGTTCGCTCTGGAGGCAGATCTTTTAGGCCAGGGCTGCTTAATGGCTCTCCTTGAGAACAGATACTGGAACTTTTCGAGGATCGCGTATCAATGCTTAAAACTGGTTCTTTTTTTCATAGCCCTTTCAAGGGGGTATGGGGTATACGGGATACTTTGGGGATGGCTCTTTGTCGAGATATTCCTATTTTTGCTGTACATGTTCAAAGCATATAAGACGGTTTTTTTATTGCCGACCCAAAAGGCAGACATCCAGCCGTTACCCATCAGGAGACTTTTTAATTTCAGTAAGTATCTGATCCTGCAGCAGACGACCTGGCTGTTCAGGGATAGAGCGGTCGATATCTTTTTAATATCGTATTTTCTTGGTCTCCGCGAGGTGGGCCAATACGCGTTTGCGTTCGGCATCCCTCTTATGATCATGAGTTTTTCTCCCGGGTCCATGTTAAGAGGCGTTTTCACGCCTCTTTTGGTCCGGAGTTACACGAGAAAGAACGATAAAGAACAACTGATCTATTTTTTTGAACTGACCAATAAAATAATATTTTTTGTGATGATACCTCTTTTTGTAACGTTGATGATCCTTGCGGACAAATTGATCATTTACGTTTTCAACCCGGAATATTTGAAGGTGAAATATATTTTCATTTTGTCTTTTGGTTTTGTGATGATACAGCAGTTCGCCTATCCATATGGAGCGCTTCTTTACACCCTGGAAAAGACAAAAGCCATTTTCATAGGAAGCTTGTTCGCTTTCTATAATCTGATAATGGATATAATTTTGATACCTCCTTTAGGGGTATTAGGCGCTATCCTGGCGACCGGGAGCGCCGGCGCAATGCTGCCCGTATATTATCATTTTGCAATAAAAAGAGAAGAGGGGATTAATTTAAAGTATCCGGTAAAAGCGTTCATGAAGTTTTCGATCAATATTCTGGTCATGGCGGTCGTGGTGGTTTTTCTAAGAGGTTTCGCGAACAGCATCGCCTCGGTGATTTTTGTAATGATAATCGCAGGACTTGTATTTCTTGGCCTTTCTTACTTAAATAAAGGGTTTGGTAACAAAGACAGGGAAATACTTAATAAGGCGATCGGGAAGAAGATCTGGGTTTTTTAGGGGAACGAACGAAGATGATCTATTATTCAAAGCATTTGGACAGACTGGTGGAGATCAAAAAAGACGCAAATCCCGATAGCTGGGATGAGCACTGGCAAAAATACAGGCGCAGAGTGCCTGAAAAAAGCAGCTTGCTGCCTCTTTTCGCCAAGAAAATACCAAAGGGGGCTACGATCATTGAAGGAGGATGTGGAGATGGCGTGCATACCGTCAGCCTGGCAAGAGAGGGGTACAATGTAACAGGGATAGATTACGCTGAAAAAACAATAGATCTATTAACGAAAGAACATCCCGAGGTAGCATGGATCCGCGGAGATGTTCGCAAGTTGGATAAGGACCTCAGGTGTGATTGCTATGTCTCGATGGGTGTTGTCGAACATTTCTGGGAAGGTCCGGATGATATCATCAAGGAGATCAATAGAGTCCTTAATCAAGAGGGGGTGCTTGTCATATCGGTCCCTGTAATAAATTTCATCCGGCGGAGAAAAATAACCGAAGACCGATATCCTTTATTTTCCGGCCGTGAAAAACCGGAGGAGTTTTATCAATTTTATTACTCCAGAAGAGAGATGGAAGATCTGTTAAAAAAGAACGGATTCAATATAGTGTATAGCCGGTATAGTTCGGCTTTTAAGGCTTTGATGGAAGACGGTTCCGGGTTCAGCGGGATATTTCGGATGCTTGATGAACGCGCAAAAGAGGGGCGATTTTGGGCAAAAGCTTTGATACTTGGTTTAAGACGCGGGTTAAGACCATTTTTGGGCCATTCTTTGGTCTTTGTATGCAATAAAAAGGATAAGCGATGCGCATAGGGATAACTATGACCACAGGTCTTAATTGCCGGGTATGGGAGGACAGGGGTACGGCAGGCAGGGAGCTTGCTTATTATGACAGGCTTGCCGAAATGTCCGGCAATAACGCGGTTCTATTCTCATATCCATTATGTGAAAATGAGGAAACAAGTTTAGTGAGCAAATACGCGCCGCGTTTGGAACTGATCCCGGTAAATTCATTTTTACCCGCTTTCAGATACAGAGAATTCTTATCGTCTTTTCTTTATTCTTATTTTGCATGGAACAAGACAGTGAAGTGCGACATTTATCGCAGTAATCAGACTAACGGGGCCTGGCTTGCCTGGATGCTCGCGAAAAAACACAAAGCGCCCTTTATCCTGCGCATGGGTTATTTATGGAGCGATAATCTAAAACGCAGATCCTCCAGAGGGTGGAAAGTTTTTACGGCTTTTGAAAGATTTCTTTGCCGGGAAGCGGATAGGATCATTGTTCCAACCGGGAGGATAAAAGAGAAGATATGCGCGACATGCGAAGTTGAGCGGGAAAAGATCATGGTTATAAGCAATTCTGTAAACACGGATCTGTTTAAACCGTTAAAAAGGCAAAAGAAACGCGATGTGCTCATGATAGGCAGATTGGTAGAGAATAAGAATTTCAGGGAAGCTATAAAAGCCGTTCATGAAGCCGGATTGTCGGTTACTATTATAGGGCAGGGTGAACTTTCCCAGGAGCTTAAGGATTTTTCGCATGCTTTGGGAATAGATGTTGAATGGATATCGCGGGCACCCAACTTTTCCTTGCCTGAACTGATGGCGGAACACCGTTATTTTATGATGCCTTCACTTTACGAAGGAAGCCCCAAGGCCCTTTTAGAGGCCATGGCATGCGGGATGACGTGTCTTGGTAGTGATGTTGACGGTATAAGGGAAGTGATATCGCATGGAAGGACGGGTTTTTTATGCGGGACTGATGCCGGTTCCATTGGATCCGGTTTAAGGGAAATGGTTTCGTGTAATAATCCTGATAAGATCGGCAATAATGCAAGATCGTTCATGTGTGATAACTACGGCATGAACATTGCTGTCAAAAAGGAGATAGATATTTATAACGATCTTTTGAATGAGTTAAAAGGAAAAAAACAATGACAGCGTTCAAAGATAACCGCTTCATAAAAGGGGTTTTTATCGTTCTATTAGGATCAGCACTGGCGATCATTACCGGCGAGGTCTGTGTCCGTCTTTTTCATCTTACAAGGGATACGACACCCTTTTTATTCTATTCCGATCCGGATTTCGGCTATGGTTATCAGCCGGATCAAGATACACGCAGTATGTACGGGATAGGACTTAGGACCAATAGGCACGGATTAAGGGATAAAAATTATAAAGACCACCCCGAAGAGAAACCACGCGATGGACGACGCGTATCCGGCCTGGCTCTTGACGTAGAGCTGGTTGAATATCTCGAAACTTATCGTCGTCGTCGAGCCCGCCGGCCCTCCC
>CAYPCX010000010.1:0-3810 GCA_964409365.1 uncultured Planctomycetia bacterium
GGTAGCTGACACCTACCGTTGTCTGGCTCTGCAAAATGCCCCATTCGTCGTTTACGGAATCTGTCGTGTAGCCGCCGCTTACCTTTGTCTCGTCGCCTTTCGCGTAGCTTTCGCCTACCGTCTGTGTGGAATCGATGTTGCCCCAGGTGGTATCGATCGCAGCAGTCGTGGTGTACTTGCTTCCGATCAGGTTCTTGTCGCCCTTCTGGTAGCTGACGCCGACTGTTGTCTGGCTCTCTAAAGTACCGTACCAGTTATTTTCTGCTGTTGTCGTGTAAACGCCACTTACCTTATCCTCGTCTCCCCGGGCATAGGATTCTCCGGAAGTAACATTCTTGCGAACAGTTCCAAAACCATCTATTTCAAGGGCATCCGTTGTGTAAGAACTCGCTATCAAGCTTTTATTGCCTTTTTGATAGGATTCCCCAATTGTCACCTGATCCGCCAAGGTCCCGTATTCGTTCATTGTTGCCGTTGTCGTATAAGCGCCGCTTATTTTGGTCCTATCTCCTTTTGCGTAGGACTCCCCGGCGGTAATTGTCTTGCGGGCAGTGCCGAATGCGTCTATCTCGGTGGTTTCAGTTGTGTACGAACTCGCTATAAGATCTTTATCGCCTTTCTGATATGATTCACCGGTCGTCACCTGGCTCACCAGAGTGCCGTGTATGTTGTTTACGGCCTCGGTCGTATACACGCCACTTAAACGGTTTTCGTCCCCTCTTGAATACGATTCCCCGACCGTAATAGTCTTACGGACCATGCCATACCCATCGATCTCGCCCAGACCATTTATGCCAACATAACTGGTATAACCCCCTACAGTCTTAGGCACGTAATCTCCCAGGCCGCCGTTCGCCGCCGGGTCCCATACTTTGTTATAGCTCTGACCGGTTGTCAACTGGCTAACGAGGGTGCCGTATTCGTTGTTGGTCGCGGTCGTGGTATAAGTGCCGGTCAGCATTTCCGCCCCGGTATGATCCAAACGGACACTCTCACCGACTGTTTCACTGCTTGCTACAATACCAAACGAGTCTATGCTGGTAGCTGTGGTAGTGTAGGTGCCTACGCGGTGATTTACGTATTTCGTTCCGTCCCATATCATATTATAGGATTCACCGTTTGTAGTCTGGTCGGTGAGAGTGCCGTTCACATCGTTTATCGATCTGGTGGTATAAATGCCCTTGAGAGTGTCGAATTCGTGGTCCGCTTCATCATAGTCACGGCCGCTCACACCGGCCGTGACGCTTTCCCTTATGACGCCGTATTCATCGATCTGCATCACGCCGCCGCCCAGGCTGGAAGCCGCGGCGCTATCAGAGGATGTCGTATATTTCCCGGTGATCTCTTTGGTCTCGGTAGTACCGTTCCCGTCCATGTCATAAAACGTGTAGTTCTCACCGGATGTGACCTGCTTGGTCAGCACGCCGAAAGCGTCATATTCAGATGAAGTCGTATATGTGCTTACGATGACTTCGTCCGCCGTGCCGTAATACCTGTAATTCGTCCCCACGGTTACACTGCCGGTCTGGGTGCCGTAGTCGTTGTATTCTGTTACCGTAGTATTGATACCTGTGATCTTTGCCGGATCCTGTTCGAAATACTGTGTCCCGACCGCCACGACATCATCTATTGTGTATTTGTGCTCACTTCGATAGTTGTATATGGTCTCCCTCGTCATGAGCGTGGTATCATCCAGAGGCAGGTTCTTTATATCGTATGTACGTGTCTTGTCGACCCGGTTATCGTCATGATACACATAATCCGTGCGGGAGATCGTCACTGTCGTCCCGGTATCCGCCCGGTAATGATGGCCGTACACAGAACTTACGAGTTCTTCTCCCTTGACGCCGGTGTAGAAGGACTCTGATATCAGTGTATCGTTACGGTTGAATGTCGCGGTCTTGGTAAGGGCATCTCCCACCATGAGGTTCGCCCCGTCATCGGGACGGGTATACGCGGCCCCGTAATAATAAAGAGTGGTCTGGAGCAGGTTCTGGTTGCGGTTGAAGGATTCATTATAATCGACGACCTCTTCCCCCTTAAGCCTGTTGTTGTACCTGTAGTAGGTAATGCCGGTAAGTTCGGTCTTGTGGCCGATCAAAAGACCGTCGGTGTCCGTTGTGGCCTGGTGGTTGACCGCGCCCCTGTAAGAAACCGTCCTGGAGATCCTGTCGTCCTCTTTTGCCTGAACAGCGCGTTTAGAACCGGCTTCGTAATAATACACTGTGCTTCCGGTTATAATGTTGTTTATTCCGTACCTCTCTATAACATCGACGACCTCTTCTCCCTTAAGCCGTGTTGCGAAATCGTAATACGTAATGCTCGCCAGCTTGTCTTTCTCATTATCGATCACGCCGTCACTGTCGGCATCGGCACCCGTCGTGTCTATTGATTCATGATACGCTACGGTCCTGCTCATCCTGTCGGAAGAACCAGCGGCCTGCGCCCTTTTAAGCTCTGCCTCATACAGGTAGACGCTGGTCTGGACGAGAGTGCCTTTTGTATTGTAACTTTCACTGTAGTCGGTGACTTCTTCGCCTTTGATGCGCGACGCGTAATCATAATATGTGATGCTGGAAAGCTTATCTTTTTCGTCGTCGATCAGACCGTCCGCGTCCGTGTCCGGCTTTGTCGTATCTATCGCGTCTCTGTACGTCACGCTGCGTGACATTCTGTCGTCAGACCCGGCGGCCGATGCCCTTACAAGACCAGCCTCGTAAAGATATACGGTGGTATTCGTCACATTCTGGCTGGAATCATATTTCTCGGTGTAATCCGTGACCTCTTCGCCCTTAAGGCGCGTCGCATAGTCGTAATAGGTTACACTGGCAAGCTTGTTCTCATAAGCGTCGATCAAGCCGTTACCATCCGCATCCACCGCCTGAGGATCCGCGAGCGCGCCCCTGTACGTCACGCTGCGTGACATCCTGTCGTCAGACCCGGCCGCGGTCGCTCTTAAAAGACCCGCTTCGTAAAGATAGACCGTGGTGTTGGTGACATCCTGGTCGGAATTATACTTCTCGGTATAATCGGTTATTTCTTCGCCTTTAAGGCGCGTCGCATAATCATAATACGTTACACTGGCAAGCTTGTTCTCATAAGCATCGATCAAGCCGTTACCATCCGCATCCACTGCCTGCGGATCCGCGAGCGCGCCCCTGTATGTCACACTGCGTGACATCCTGTCGTCAGACCCGGCCGCGGTCGCTCTTAAAAGACCCGCCTCGTAAAGATAGACCGTGGTGTTGGTAACGTCCTGGTCGGAATTATACTTCTCGGTATAATCTGTTATCTCTTCGCCCTTAAGGCGTGTCGCATAATCATAATACGTTACACTGGCAAGCTTGTTCTCATAAGCATCGATCAAGCCGTTACCGTCCGCGTCTACTGCCTGCGGGTCCGCGAGCGCACCTCTGTACGTCACACTGCGTGACATCCTGTCGTCAGAACCGGCGGCCGATGCCCTCAAAAGACCCGCTTCATACAAATATACCGTGGTCGATGTCACCGCGCCGCTGGAATTGTACTTCTCGGTATAATCGGTTATCTCTTCGCCCTTGAGGCGTGTCGCATAATCATAATAGGTCACGCTGGCAAGTTTGCCCGGGTCCGCTGCCGGTTCATAGTCATCGATCACGCCGTCACCGTCCGCGTCCGTCTTGAGCGGGTCTATCGCGCCCCTGTACGTCACGCTGCGTGACATCCTGTCGTCAGACCCGGCGGCCGATGCCCTGCCGAGCGCGGCTTCATACAGGTATACCGTGGTCGATGTCACCGCGCCGCTGGAATTGTACTTCTCGGTATAATCGG
>CAYPCX010000010.1:3910-19107 GCA_964409365.1 uncultured Planctomycetia bacterium
GGTCCGCTGCCGGTTCATAGTCATCGATCACGCCGTCACCGTCCGCGTCCGTCTTAAGCGGGTCTATCGCGCCCCTGTACGTCACGCTGCGTGACATCCTGTCATCTGAGCCGGCCGCAGCTGCCCTCTTCAGATCCGACTCGTACAGATACACCGTGGTCGAGGTAACGTTGCCGCTGGAATTGTACTTCTCGGTATAATCTGTTACTTCTTCGCCCTTGAGGCGTGTCGCATAGTCATAATAGGTCACACTGGCGAGCTTGCCCGGGTCCGCTGCCGGTTCATAGTCATCGATTATGCCGTCACCGTCCGCGTCTGTCTTGAGCGGGTCTATCGCGCCCCTGTACGTTACGCTGCGGGACATCCTGTCGTCCGAATTCGCGGCCGTTGCTCTGCTCAGCGCGGCCTCATACAGGTACACCGTGGTCGATGTCACCGCGCCGCTGGAATTGTACTTCTCGGTGTAATCCGTTACCTCTTCACCCTTGAGGCGTGTCGCGTAATCGTAATAGGTCACACTGGCGAGCTTGCCCGGGTCCGCTGCCGGTTCATAATCATCGATCACGCCGTCTCCATCAGCATCCGTCTTCAGCGGGTCTATCGCGCCCCTGTATGTCACGCTGCGGGACATCCTGTCGTCCGACCCTGCTGCCGATGCCCTGTTAAGCGCGGCTTCATACAGATATACCGTACTTGATGTCACTGCGCCGCTGGAGTTGTACTTCTCGGTGTAATCCGTTACCTCTTCACCCTTGAGGCGTGTCGCGTAGTCGTAATAGGTCACGCTGGCAAGCTTGCCCGGGTCCGCTGCCGGTTCGTAATCATCGATCACGCCGTCTCCATCAGCATCCGTCTTCAGCGGATCGATCGCGCCCCTGTACGTAACGCTGCGTGACATCCTGTCGTCGGCGCCTGCCGCAACGGCCCTTTTCAGGTCCGACTCATAAAGGTACACTGTCGTCGTCGTGATCTGCTGGTTCGAATTGAACTTTTCTGTATAATCCGTTACTTCTTCACCTTTGAGGCGTGTCGCATAGTCATAATATGTAATACTGGCCAGCTGGCTTTCGTATCCATCCAAAAGACCGTCTCCGTCGGCATCGGGCGCATCCGGGTCTATCACGCCGCGATACGTCACGCTGCGCGACATACGGTCGTTGGGACCCGCGTCTTCTGCCCTCTTGAGATCCGCTTCATACAGGTATACCGTAGTACCGGTAACATTACCGCCTGAGTTGTACCTCTCGGTGTAATCCGTTACCTCCTCGCCCTTGAGCCGGTTCTCATAATCGTAATATGTTATGCTGGCCAGCTGGCTCTCGTACCCGTCCAGGAGACCGTCACCGTCGGCGTCTGCCGCGTCCGGATCTATCACGCCGCGATAGGTCACACTGCGCGACATCCGGTCGTCCGAACCGGCGTCTTCTGCTCTTTTAAGGTCGGCTTCATACAAATACACGGTGGTCGATGTGACCTGCTGGCTGGAATTGTATTTTTCGGTATAGTCCGTGACCTCTTCGCCCTTGAGCCGTCCCTCATAATCGTAATATGTTATGCTGGCCAGCTGGCTCTCGTACCCGTCCAGGAGGCCGTCACCGTTGGCATCGGCCGCATCCGGGTCTATCACACCGCGGTAGGTCACGCTGCGGGACATCCGGTCTGAGGCACCCGCTTCGCTCGCTCTTTTCCCGTCCTCATAATAATAAACAGTGGTGGACGTGATCTGCTGGTTGGAATTGAATTTTTCGGTATAGTCCGTGACCTCTTCGCCCTTGAGCCGTCCCTCATAATCGTAATATGTTATGCTGGCCAGCTGATCTTCATACCCGTCAAGAAGGCCGTCACTGTTGGCATCGGCCGCATCCGGGTCTACTACACCGCGGTAAGTCACGCTGCGTGACATCCGATCATAAGAATCGGCGTCTTCCGCCCTTTTCAACTCCGCTTCGTAAAGATATATCGTGGTCGAGGTCACCTGCTGGTTGGAATTATATCTCTCGGTATAGTCCGTGACCTCTTCGCCCTTGAGCCGGCCCTCATAATCATAGTATGTTATGCTGGCCAGCTGGCTTTCATATCCGTCGAGAAGGCCGTCACCATCGGCATCTGCCGCATCCGGGTCTATCTCACCGCGATAGGTCACGCTGCGCGACATGCGGTCCGCCTCGCCAGCATCCGCCGCCCTCTTGCCGTCTTCGTAGTAATAGACCGTGGTGTTGACGACTTTCTGGGAAGAATTGTACCTTTCGGTATAATCGCTTACCTCTTCACCCTTTACCCGGTCTTCATAATCGTAATACGTTATGCTGGCCAGCTGACTCTCATACCCGTCCAGGAGGCCGTCGCCATCGGCATCCGCCGCGTCCGGGTCTATCACGCCGCGGTAGGTCACGCTGCGCGACATGCGGTCATAAGAATCGGCATCCGCCGCCCTCTTGAGCTCTGCTTCATAAAGGTATACCGTGGTCGAGGTGATCTCTTGTTTGGAATTATATTTCTCCGTATAGTCGCTTACTTCTTCGCCTTTTTCCCTTCCGTCATAGTGGTAATATGTGATACTGTCCAGCTGGTTCTCATACCCGTCCAGGAGACCGTCACCGTCGGCATCTGCCGCATCCGGGTCCACAACACCGCGATACGTAACGCTCCTGTCCATCCTGTCATCTGATGCGGCGTCTTCCGCCCGTTTGAGATCGGCTTCATACAGATATATCGTTGTGGACATCACCTGCTGGCGCGAGTTGTACTTTAACGTGTAGTCGCTGACCTCCTTGCCTTTCTCTCTCTCTTCCCAGTCGTAATACGTTATGCTGGCCAGTTGGCTTTCATACCCGTCAAGTATCCCGTCGCCGTTCGCGTCCACCGCATCCGGATCCACCACGCCGCGGTAGGTCACGCTCTTGGACATCCTGTCGGTCGCTTCCGATTCCGACGCCCTGTTATCGCCTTCATAATAATAGAACATGGTGCTGAGTATGTCGCCGGACGTGTTGCGCCTTATCGTGTAATCCGCGGTCTCCTCGCCCTTGAGCCTGCCTTCTATAAAATAATACGTGACTGACTTTTCCCTCGCGCCCGGGATGACATTCCCATCGGCGTCTACCGCGTCCCCCCAGTACGTCACTGACTTTTTCATGGGAAGCCGGTAATTCGCCTCCGACGCCCTGAGCTCGTCCTCTCCGTAATAATAAACGGTCGACTGTATAACCTTGCCCCTCGCGTAATTCTCGGTATAGTCCAGGACTTCTTCGCCCGGCAGGCGGTGGTCCACATGGTAATATGATATGCTGGAAAGCTGGTTCTCGTACCCGTCCAGGATACCGTCGCCGTCCGCGTCAACCGTTGTGGGATCAACGTCGCCGCGGTAGGATACGACCCTTTCCTTCGGCTCGCGATAGCCGAAGTCCTCATCTTTCAGGTCTTCCGCCCGCTTATCGCCCTGGTAATAGTTGATGATCGTGGATGTGATCTTGCCGTCCCTTGATATGTTCTGCGTATAATCCGCGACCTCTTTATCCTTTTCCCCGACGAAATAGGTAACGCTTCTCAACTTGCCCATGTTGCCGATCTGGCCGTCGCCGTCTACATCGTCGATGACACCGTCACCGTCCACGTCGTAATCCGCGCCCAGCTTGCCGTCCCCGTCCAGGTCCTCACTCGCGTCCACTTCCCCGTCTTTATCCACGTCGAATTCGGCGTCCTTGGTGTCATAGTCCCGCATCTCCTTGAGCGCCCTTTCATCGCCGTCCCCCTGGTAGATAAAGTCCTGGCATGAAAGCACCTTCTGCGTGTCCTTGTCATAGTTGATCCTGCGGGTGATCTTGTTGTTCTCTTCCTCCCCCTCAAAAAGAGACTCCTCGATAAGGACATCCTGCCCCTTCCAGATAAGATATTTGAGGGTCTTAACTATGGCGTCTCCTTCATATTCGTACTCGGTTCGGAATTTCGGCTCATACTGGTTGGTGTCCGGGTTAAGCACATACCCCGACAGGACCTGTTTGATCTTTTCCTCTTCCGAGTCGCCGAAATACACCACCTCTTTGATCTTCCTCTCTTCGGGCGGCCCTTCCAGGCCTTCGTACCCCACCCAGTATTTCAGGTCCGTCTTTTCATCCTTCTTTTCCTCCGCGTTATCCTTCCACAGGTCCACGTCGATCAGCGGGTAGCGCGTAATGTCGTACGTATCTATCTGGCTCAGGGCGTCGTTCTGGTATTCCAGGTCGTTGTACAGGTGGGGGTCCTCGATATCGTCGGGTTCCGTCAGGGTGTAATCTATTTCGCCGCCTCCCCCGCCGCCTTTCTTCTTTTTGAGCGGCAGTTCTTCCTCCGCCTCCATTCTTCCCTTTCTTGAAAGCTGGGCCATGAGGTCTTCCTTGCCCATTCTCTGGCGGACAAGTTCTTCATGTTTTTGCTGCTGGCGCTTGAGGTATCCGGGGGCGAATTTATTGGTCTGATTGTATTCCCGCGAGGTCGGGAGGAGTTCTTCGGCTACACCACCGAGCCTCTTGTGGCGGAATATGTCGGCATAACCTATCTGCTGAAATAAAAATATATACGCAACAAAAAAGGATATGACCTTAAGCCATATCCTTTTTCTCGGGTTCGTCCGAACCTCGATTATACTTATGGGATGCAGAAAATCATCCGATACATAGAAATTCTTTGTATCGGCTTTGTTATTCTTATTATTATATCCCGTATTGTCGGTACTATCACTACTCATTTCGGACACCTACCAGCTACCAGCACTTTTTTTAGCTACGTTATTATACTTATTTAAACTATTTAATAATCCTTTAAAAAAGCGTCAAAAAAATATCCCTTCCGGGAGTTGTAGTACTTCGATGGGAATCTGTGCGCCTTTATTAGTATATCATATACATAAAGAAGTTAGCAAAGAAAATTAGCTAACTTTTTACAATATAATTTACTTAACATTTTCTTAACAATAACCTCTTTTCCAACACATACTTACGATTGCGTTTATGCTACCAAAATGCAGCTTTGTTGTCGACGTTATCATGAAACGCATAAAAGATATATAATATTGATAGGGGGATTTTGGCCTATTTTCGTCTTCCGAATTTGGGGAGTTTTATAAAGCGGGGCAATCTTATCTTCCGGAGTACCTGAAATACCGCTCTCCAGACCAATCTTACCGTATTTCCGAGATTTCTCGGCCTCAATGACTCTTTTGCTATTTGGCCGAACTGCTCGAAGATCGAATAGATGGCCGGAACGAGTACAAGCGTAAGAGGCGTCGCGAAAAGAAGACCGCCGATAACGGTAATGGCCAGGGGATTCCACAGGTTCGACCCTTCGCTCCTGTCCAGTGCCATCGGAAGAAGGCCGAATACCGTAGTCGCCGTGGTCATCAGGACCGGCCTCAGCCTGTCCCTCGCGGCCTGCATGAGAAGGCGGAAAAGGTTCCGGCGGTGCTTTTTAAGTTCGTTCGCGTGATCCACGAGTATGATACCGTTATTAACGACGATCCCGGCGAGCATCATCATGCCTATAAGCGCGCCCATGCCGATAGCGGTCTTTGTCATATAGAGCGCCCCTATCGCCCCGACCGTAGCTAGCATCACCGTTACCATGATGATGAATGGCTGTCGGTATGACTCGAATATCGAGGCGAGGACCAGGTATATCAGGACCAATATGACAACTATGGTCAGAAGGAACTCGCGCTGTGTCTTTACCAGGGTCGGGTAATCCCCCCCGACCTCATAATAGTAGTCTTCTGGCAATTTGAGGTCTGAAAGCTGTTCATCCAGCAGCATTACGGCCTTCCCCAGTGGAAGCACCCCTATATTGGCGCTTACCTGGATCATCCTGGCCCTGTTCTTGCGCCATATCTCACTCGGCCCCAGGCCGTATTCAAAGGCCACCACCTGGTCCAGGGCCACACGGTCATCCCCCACCCTGGTGACGGTAAGGGCGTGTATGTCCTTCACGGTCCGGCGGTCTTTTTCCTGCATACGTACTATCGTCTCGACTTCCTTCGCCTTGGTATGGTATAAGGTGGCCCTTACGCCCCTTACCTTGGCGTGGACCATATCGGCTATATCCTTTGTCGTGTACCCGAACTGGGCGCCTTTCTGCTTATCCACCCGCAGGTCCAGCTCGGGCCGCCCTTCGCGCATCCTTATCTTGGTATCGGTAAAGAACGGTATCCTGCCCATCCTGGTGGTCATAGCTATGGCTATCTCTCTCAGGATGTCATAATCATACCCGAATATGTTCAGGATGATCTCCTTTGTCCCTACTTCCTGCTCTTCCTCGAAATAGATGAATGCCGGCTGCAGGCGGGCCACTTTCGGCCTGAGGCTGTCTATGATCTCTCCCACGGATCTCTTTCTTTCTTCGAGGCCGACCAGATTGACGTAGACCTTACTGGACCATGCTTCGACCCTCGCGGTAAAATCCTTGACCTCGGGTATTTCCTTGAGCAGGGCTTCAACTTCCCTGACCACCTCATCGCTCGAGTCCAGTTTGGCCCCGGTCGGGAGCTCTATGAATATGGTGAACCTGTTCTGCTCCGTGGTCCCCATGTATTCTTTCCCTATTTTCCCGTAAACATATATGGCTACAAGAAATAGAGCAACAGCTATCAATATTATCGTGAAGCGCCTCCTGAAAACAAAAAGCAGTCCTTTTTCCTGGAGCTTATAAAACGGCCTGAGAAACCCTTCCTTCACCTGCTGGGATTCTCCTCCCGCCTCGACGACCTTTATCCGGGAGCTCATGAGCGGTACTATCATAAGGGCCACGAAAAGCGACACGAACAGTGAAAATGTGACCGTCCAGGCCACGCCCCCGTACAGAAGGCTCATGGATTTGCTCACGAAAAGCATGGGAAGGAAAACTATCACGGTGGTCAGGGTCGACGCGAAGATCACCACGTTCATCTCCGTGCTCCCCGTAACGGCGGCTTCTACCGTGTCCAAACCCTGTTCGCTTTTGGTAACGATATTCTCGAACACGACTATCGAGTTATCCACGAGCATGCCGACGCCCAGCGCCAGGCCGAAAAGGGTTATGAAATTTATCGTGAGGTCCATGATGGCCGGTACGAACATGTTCGCCATGTCCATGAACCCGAAGGTTATTATCAACGATATGGGAATGGACACGGCCACGATAAGGATAGGCCTGTGTTTTGTGGAAGAGACCAGCATCACTACCAGGCCGAACAGCAGGATATACAACAGGACATTTGGCAGGAATATGGCGGCGAAAAGCCCCGCCGGTATGATAAAAGCGGCCTTCGCCCCGAGCTTTCCCATGAAGAGCATCAGTATGAAAATGATCATCACGGCCCCGCGCAAAAGCGAATCGCGCAGATTTGCTATCGAGGTCTTGATGAACTCGGCCTGGTTCTTGGTAACTATAAGCTCTATATCCTCTTCCATCATCGGCCTTATAACGTCTATCTCGTCGAGTATCCTCTTTGAGACCTGGATCGTGTTCGCCTTGGATTCCTTCTGCACATATACCGAGACTATCGGCTTTATGTTTATCCTGGCGTAAGTCTTCGGTTCGAGATACGAATCCTTGACCTCCGCCAGGTCCCTTACTTTCACCACCGACCCGTCGGGGCGGGTAAGCACGCCCATGTTCTTGATCTCGTCCACGGACATGAACTGGCCTATGGCCCTTATAAGTATCTTGTCTTTCCGCCTTTCCAGGTCCCCGGTCAGAAGGTTGAGGTTATTGGCCCCCAGGGCGCTTATCAAGCGGTTCAGGGAGACCGCGTAACGGTAAAGCGCCTTCTCGTCGGCTTCGATGATTATCTTGCGTTCTCTTCCGCCGCCGACCTCGACGTTGGCCACGCCGCTGATGCGTTTTATCCTTTCTTTTATCTGGTCATCGACTATCCTGCGCAGTTCCTCTGTCGTGCGCTTGCGGCTCGTGACGGCGAAGATCACAATGGGGACGTCCGTCTGCGAGAACTGGGCTATTATGGGCTTCTCGGCCTCTTTGGGCAGTTTCTCTTTTACTTTCGCGAACTTCTCCCTGACCTCCATGGCCGCGAGCTGCATATCTATCCCCCGTTCAAAACTGAGGACTACGGTAGATTCGCCTTCCTTGGATATGGACAGGATCCTTTCAAGATGCGAAACGGTACTGACGGCTTCCTCGATAGGCCTGGTCACCATCGATTCTACTTCCGTCGGCGGGATACCTCCCCGTATGTTTATAATGATGCTTATCTGGCCGAACGATATGTCGGGATAGAGTTCTACCGGAAGCCGCGTCAGCGAAATGACCCCCATGAGGCATAACGCGGAAAAGATCATGACCGTTGTGACCGGCCGTAATATGGAAAATCGCGACAGGCTCATTTGTGCGTAACTCTTTTAATAGAAACTACTTATTAAAAAACTTGGCCACTTTGCCTCTTATTTCGCTCTCAAGGACAAATATGGAGGGGATCACGACAAGCGTGAAGAACGTGGAGATAAGAAGCCCCCCCATGACGCTTATCGCCATGGGGGCCCTGAGCTCGGCGCCCCTTCCGACGGCAAGCGCCATGGGGAAAAGCCCCAGAACAGTGGTAAGCGCCGTCATGATGATCGGGCGCAGTCTCGCAAGACTTGCTTCCACGACAGCCTCCAGCGTGTCTTTCCCCTTGCTTATAAGGATGTTCGTGTAATCTATAAGCACGATGCCGTTATTGACCACTATCCCTCCCAGCATTATGACCCCCAGCAGGGCCACAACGCTTACGGACGTGCCGGTAGTAAAGAGGGCCAACATTACCCCTATCAGCGAAAGCGGAACTGTGAAAAGTATTATCAAGGGCTGGGTGAGCGATTCGAACTGGGCGGCCATGATCATGTATACCATCACTATCGAAAGTATCAGCGCGAAACGCAGGCTGTTAAAGGATTTTTTCATCTCTTCCGACTCGCCGGCGAGTTTCACCATGTAACCCTCTTCGAATTCCGTATCCTGCAGTATCCTGTCAACGTTAGCTATAACATCCGAGAGCTTCCTCCCTATGACGTTGGCCGACACCGTGATCGTTCTCTCCTGCCCGAGGCGTTTGATCTCGCTGGGGCCTCTTCCCCTCTCGAACTCCGCGAGCGTGCCGAGCGGGATCATGCCGCCGGCGGGCGATTTGATCCTGATGCGGTATAATTCGTCGTAACTGTCCCTGTCCTGTTCCCTGAGCCTTACCCTTATGTCTATTTCGTGGCCCTTCTCCTTGAACTGCGAGGATACATACCCCCTTAAGACCATCTGGGCCATCCTGGCGAGGTCGACGACCGAAATATTGTACAGGGAAGCCTTGTCCTTATCGATATTTATCCTTACCTCGGGCGAGGGCTCGGGTACGTCGCTTTCCACGCCGAAAATGCCCCGTGTCTTCTTCAGCTCCAGCTCCAGCTTCCTGGCTATACCCTCCATAATGTCGAGCCTTTCGCCCTTTATTTCTATGGTGATCGGTTTGGCCCCCGCGCCGAACGCTCCGGAGATCACGCCCTGCTGGAGGGAGAACTCGATCTTCGCTCCCCTGAGCGCTTTATCAGCCTTGAACCGCTTCTGGAGATCCTGCACCGCATCGGTCGTTTTTATCCTCCGCCTTTCCTTAAGATTGACGATTATCTGTCCCTGATGGGACCCCAGCCTTTTTATGATGTCCTTCGCCGATTCACCCCTCGTCGATCCCACTATGGAGCTGACCGATTCCACATACGGGTACCTGGCGATCTCGTTCTCGATCTTTACCATTGCCTTGTTCGTTTCTTCGAGTTTGGTACCCACCGACATGTCCACCTTCACTATGAACTGGCCCTGATCCGTTTTCGGCAGGAGTTCCTTCTCGAGAAAATTGAAAAGAAAAAGGCTCGCGATAAAGATCCCGAAAACGATCAAGAGGCCGTCCTTTTTGTGTTTGATGAACTCTCGGAGTATTTGCTCGTACTTTTTCAGGAATTCTTTCCATTTTTCGCCGCCGACGAACGCGGCAGCCCCGGCCTTGACCTCGCCCTCGCCGCCTCCCAGTTTACAGGAAAGAAGCGGAATAAGCGTCAGCGCGACCCAGAGCGAGGCTATAAGAGCGAACGTGACGGTGAACGCCAGCTCCTTGAAAAGCTGGCCCGCGACGCCTACCACGAATATCATCGGCAGGAATACGGCGATCGTCGTAAGTGTAGAAGCTATAATGGCATTCGACACTTCCTCAGCACCGTAGTTCGCCGCCTCTTCGGGGGATTTTCCCATCTCCCGGTGCCGGAAGATGTTCTCGATGACTACGATCGCGTTATCAACAAGCATACCCACGCCCAGGGCCAGCCCGCCGAGCGACATCATGTTTATGGAAAGCCCCCCGAAATACATGAACGTGAAGACCACCATTATGGATATGGGTATGCTGAGCGTCACTATAAGGGAGGCCTTCACATTGCGCAGAAAAACGAGAAGCACGATAAAAGCGAGCACTCCGCCCTGCAGGGCCGCGTCCCTCACGCCGTTTATGGCGTCGCGGATAAAGACCGACTGGTCGTATATGACCTCCATCTGGATATCGGCGGGCAACAGCTTTCTGATGTGGCCGAAGGACTTCTTCACCTTGTTTATCACCTGCATGGTGTTGGTCTGGGCCTGTTTCTGTATGGATATGGATACGTTCTCTTTGCCGTTGAACCTGGAATAGCTGCTGCGCTCTTTGAACGTATCCTGCACATTCGCAACGTCGCTTACAAGGACGAGTTTCGCTTCGGGGCTTATCTCTCTCCGCTGGAGTTGTTCCTCGAACGGCATGCCCCTCTCTTCCTCCCTGCCAGTCTTGCTCTTGACCACCACGTTCTCTATCTCCCGGACTTCCTGGAATTCCCCCAGAGTCCGGATGAGATACTCATAGAAACTTTCCTTTATGGTCCCGGCAGGGTAGTTCAGGTTCGCGTTCGTTATAGCGTCGGAAACGTCGATTATGGAGATATCGTGACCTTTGAGCTTGCCCTGGTTGACATCTACGAGGATCTCCCGTTCCAGGCCGCCTTCCACGGAAGCCGACGCCACGCCGTCGATCTTTTCGAGCTCTTCCTTGATGGTATCGATCGCGATCTTCCTCAGCTGGACGGGGCTCCGGTTGCCGGTAACGCTTATGGTCATTACGGGCAGTTCGAACGGGTTGAAAGGAACTACCAGGGGTTCACTGGCATCCCGCGGGAGACGCGCTTTTATAAGGTCGACCTTTTCCCTGGTCCTGAGGGACGCGAAATCCATGTTCTGGTCCCAGTCGAACTCTGCCATGACAAGGGAGACGCCTTCCTTCGATATGGACCTCACGGACTTAAGGCCGCTTACCGTGCCGACAGCCTCCTCCACGGGCTTGGTCAGGAGCGTCTCGACCTCCTCGGGAGCGGCATTGGCGTACCCGGTAAAGACCGTGAGCTGCGGGTAAGTTATGGGCGGGAAAAGCTCCTGGGGCAGTTTAGTCAGCGATATCAGACCGAAAAGCATGACCCCCAGGAATATCATCACCGTGGTCACGGGTTTCTTTGTAGAAAATTCAGGTAAGCCCATTTTAGTTGTTAGTTGTTAGTTGTGAGTTGTGAGTCGGGAACTGAGAACTAATAACTAAAAACTCATAACTCATAACTAAAATATGGTTTCCTGCACCTCGGTTATCTCGACCTTGTCCTTATCCTTGAACTCCTGGTGCAGTTCCCGTATTATAAGCTCCCCTTCTTTGAGGCCCTTTCCTATCTCGGCCATATCGTGGGTGAGATACTCTATCGTGATCTCCCTTTCCTCGACGGTGCCCATGTTGCGCTCTTCGCTTTCCTCGGCCTCTTCTTCCTCCGGGTGCACGACATATACATAATACTTATTTTCCTTTTTCTTGAAAGCGGAAGTAGGTATGATCAGGGCATCCTTCTTCTCGTACGTGTTTATTATGGCCCTCGTGAACATGCCGGGCTTCAGCTTGTTCTCTTCGTTATCCAGCTCTATCTTCACCTTCTGGGTCCTTGTCCTGCCTTCTATCATCGGGGAGACCATGTCCACCGTACCCGTATATGAAAGCCCCGGGTAAGCGTCCAGGAATATCTCCGCGTTCTGTCCTATCTCTACCTTCGGGGAATCCTCTTCTATGACGTCGAAAGCGGCGTATACCTCGCTGAAGTCCACGAAAACCCCTATCTTGTCCTGCGCCGTCACGTACGTGCCCGCGTCCTTTTCCTTGCTCCCGAGGTAACCGTCGCTCGCGGCGTAGATATTGGTCTTCTCGAGGTCCCTCTTGGCGGATTCATACTCGAGCTTCTTCTGGTCCACTGCCATCTTTTCGACCCCGCCCAGTTCATACAGCTTTTTGGCCTTTTCCAGCTCAAGGCCCGCGTATTTGAGCTTGAGGAGAGCGTCCTTCTGGTCGATGCTCGCGATTATGTCACCTTCCAGTATGCGTTCGCCCTCTTCGAAATTGAAGCTCTCCAGTATGCCTTTTCCGTCGAACCGGAGCTCTATCTCCTTGAACCCCTCTATCCTTCCCATGACCGGCAAGGTGTCCCTGAAATCCATTCTCTTGACCTTGTAGACCTTCACGGGGACCGTCTCCAGGAACTCCACCATTTTCTTCAGTTCCTCCGGCCTGGGTCCGAACAGCACCTGTTTGATCTTGCCTATCGTGCGGGTAAGGATGAACGTCGCGACAAGTATCCCGAGGATTATCCATATGTAGTTCTTTTTGATCTTCCGGACGTCTATCTTCTTAAGGTCTATGTTCTTCCAATCCACTTTTCTCGGGTCCAGTTTTTTCAGATCGATCTTCTTAAGATCTATCTTCTTGAGATCGATCTGTTTCAAGGAATCGAAAAGCTTGTCGATCAGTTCTTTTACCCGCCCTTTTATCTTTTCGCTATCCATTCTATCCCCCCGGGATCATTTTTTATGGGCATCTTCCGCCGCGTCTATTTCCGCGAGAAGCTTCGCCGCTTCCTCGCTATAATCCAGATCGAACGCCTTTTGCGCGTAACTACGTGCCCTGCCGAACTCCTTCCGGTCCAGCTCACTCCGCGCAAGAGCGATAAGGTCTACTTCCTTTTCAGGGCCCTTCCTGGCCCTGGCCTTCTGCGCGGCCTGCCGCTGCGATTCCAGCCAGGCCTCGCGGTTCTCTTCCCAGGTCTTATACCCTTTTTTCTCATACACCGGCTTGAAATAATCCGGTATGCCTATCGCGGTGCTGAGCTCGGCCAGCGAGATGAAAAAATCGGCATCTCCCTGGAGTATGCCGTATTCGTATTCTGCGAGCTTGTCATACTCCTCCACCAGCTTGGACATCTCCATTTCCCCGAAATTCCGTCTTTCTTCCAGGACGTCCACGTACTTCTTCTGGTGTTCGTAGTGCGACTGGGCCACGTCCATATTGAGTAGGGCCTTCCTGTATTTGAAATAAAGCTCTTTTACCTCCACCAGGAGGTCTTTCTTGGCCTTGAGGTATTCATATTTGGCGCTCTCGAACCCGGCTCTCGCTTCCTGCAAATTGGAGAAATACGCCAGGTCATCGAGGAACTTGAAGGTGAAATAGCTCGTCGCCGATTCCGAGCCGCGGAACGCCGATACGGTCGGGGCCCAATGTTCACGGACATAATTGTATTCCAGGGTGTTGCCCCAAAGCGGCACGCTCCCTTTCACACCTGCATACCACTCCGGTTCCCATCCTATAAGCGCCCGGGCCACGCCGCCGGTCCCTTCCCCGCCCGCCTGCGGGGTCCTCCAGTCGCCGGGCAGGAACATCGGCTCATACTTCTCCATCATCTGCCCGAACGACCCGGTGAACTCGATCTCCGGCCATCCTTTGGATTTCATGATCTTGCGTTCGAGATTATAATACTCGATCATCGCCGCCTTGCCCTGGAATTCGGGGTTATTGGCAAGGGCCAGCCTGTAACAGTTCTCCAGCCCGACTGAAGGCCTGTCCTGCGGCCTCTCCACGGGTTCTATCTTGATACGCTGGTCCGGTTCCATGTTCAGGTTCTGGAAGAGTATCATCTCCGCGAGGCTCAGGTCCTCTTCCGCCGACGTGTACTGGAAATCGGCCGTGAGGTGCTGCGCCTTGACCTTCAGGAACTCTACTTTGGAAACAAGTTCCTGCTGGTACGCCTTATCCGTTATGTCATAAAAACCGCTGACCGTGTCTTTTCGCCTTTCCTGTATGTCCAGCGCCTTGACGGCCTTGTCCAGGTTATAGTAGGCCTCCTTCGTGTCCTCTATTATCTCTCCCAGGACCTTCTCTTTTTCCAGCTTCGTGACCTTCAAATTCGCCTGCGCCTGCCGGAGCTCGAACCATTTACCCATACCGTCAAAAGCGGTCTGCTCTACATCTATTGACCATTTCTGTCCCTTGTAATGACGGAAGTAATTATCCGAGTGTATCTTACCGGTTGACATCTCGAGCTTGGCCGAGACTTCCGGGAAAAGCTCCCTGCGGGATTCCCATACCCTCATTTCGGCCAGCTTGACCTGGTTGTCCACCATTACCCTCCGCTGGCTTCTCTGCACAGCCAGTTCCACGCACTCATCTATGTTATACGTGCGCTCATCCTGCACCTCATCCATTGGCTGTTTTTTCTTCTTGAACATCCCGGTCACATACTCGTACCAGGCCTTGCCTTCATCATACCTATGGAAAATGTCCTCCTGCTGTTCCCACTTCTGCGCGGCCTTTTCGCCCTTTTGCAGCCTTCTGTCCGTCGCTCCCACCGTCCGGCCGAACATCTCTTCCTTATCTATATCCGTTATCAGTCCCGCGACCTCTTCGTCAGCGGGGTTCTCTTCCCTCGCCTGATAGGCATATTTCCTTGCGTCGCTATATTTCCCCTTAAGGAGGAATGCCCTGGCCCTGAGAGCGAGTTTCTTCACTTTGTTCGCTATCCGGGCCTGTTCTTTTTCCGCTTTTGCCCTGTCTTTTGCGACCTGTTCCGCCTTTTTCTGCGCTTCCTGCTCCTGTTGGGCTTTTTCTTTTGCTATACGTTCCTCTTCTTCCGCCTTCCGTCTTGCTTCTTCTTCAGCCTGACGTTGAGCGGCCTCTTCCTGCTTCACTTGTTCTTCCGCAAGACGGGCCGCTTCCTCGGCCTTTTTCCTGGCTTCAAGCTCTGCCTGCGCCTGGGCCGCCTGTTCCTGGCGGGCCTGCTCCTTAGCGGCGCGCTCTGCCTCTCTCGTCTTTCTCAATTCTTCTTGCTTTGCGC
>CAYPCX010000010.1:19207-74628 GCA_964409365.1 uncultured Planctomycetia bacterium
CCTCTTAGCTTCGGCTTCCTGTCGGGCTTTTTCTCTGGCCGCGCGTTCCGCTTCTCTGGCTTTTCTCTGTTCTTCCCGTTCTGCCGCGCGTTTGGCTGCCGCTTCCTGGCGGGCCTGTTCCTTAGCGGCGCGCTCTGCCTCTCTCGTCTTTCTCAATTCTTCTTGCTTTGCGCTTTGCGCTTTGCGCTTTGCCTCAAGTTCCGCCTGCCTCTTAGCTTCGGCTTCCTGACGGGCTTTTTCTCGCGCGATCCGGTCCGCTTCTTCGGCTTTTTGTGCCTTTTCTTCTGATATTCCTATATATTTGAGAAGGTTTTGTGCTTCGGTATTAACGGGGTCTATTTCCAGTGCTTTTTTGACAAGCTTCCTGGCGCTATCGAACCGCCCCCTGGAAAGGTAATCCCTGGCCCGCGAAAGAAGACGATCCGTCTCGGACATCTCCTTATCCTCAGCGGACGTGATGATCCTGGTATCCGCCGCGGCCAGGACTGTTGCCCCGTCCCGTCCGGAAGCTGTATCAGCCAGAACAATGCTCGTCGCGCAAAAAACAAACACTAAGAATATCGCAGCGAACAGGCATCTAAAACACTTTGCTCTCATATGTTTTCTAAGAATGATTCTCGGGTTATTCTTTAATTCGATTTCGAACGTCTACACTAAAATCTCGGATGGCAGGAGGTATTTTACTCTTAAAAAAACCGCGCCCTAAGATGTGACCCGGCGTAAGTTACCCCTCTTCCTTCTTCTGCTCGGCTTTCTTTTTCTTGCGGTACTTCCTCATGTAGTCCCGCATGTATTCCCGATGCCGTTCCTTGTTGGCCTCTCTGTAAAGCTGCAGATACTCCCTGTGCTTTCTGCGCCACTCGAGGGACCTTTCGCGGCAGGCCTGCTTCCATGACTTATCCTGGGACTCTTTGTATTTGAAATAATTCGGGTTCTTATCCCGCCAGGACTTCATGTTAGTAAGCTGCCTCTGGTACTGGCACTCCAGGCTTGAACATACCTCCTGGTTAGGCCTGTACTTGTTCGCAATGAACGACTTCCCGCACACACTGCATTTTTTCTCTACTCTCGCTTTCTTTTCCATAACTATACCTCCAATACCTCCATGAACGATTCCCGACGGCATAAAGAAGCGGCGCCGATCGACGACGCTTCTCTTCCGAGTTTGCCCGGGATCACCTCTACCTTACTGACCAGATTATCCAGCAAGAACTTGCCGGAACTTTCCTTCACAAGTTCTATGAAACCCCCTTCTTTCCGTTCTATCCCTCCGCCCAGGATAACATTACAAGTATTGAACATGTTGATCAGATACGCCACCCTGACGCCAAGCGCAAGTCCCGACCTTTTCACGAGGTCCCCCGCCAGTTCATCCTTGCGTCCCGCCGCGTCAATGACCACGTCCAGCGATATCTTTTCTATATCACCGTTCACCATTTTCACGATATCCGTGCCCAGCCCCTTGTTCACCAGGCTCTTTGCCGTAACCACCACCCCGAACTGTTTCCACGGACGCAGGTATTGGTAATCAGCTGCGGCGCCAGAACTGTCCGCCTCGAAAAGCATCCCCTCCTTAATGATAACTCCCGCGCCCAGGTCGGAATGCATGTACAGGATATCTTTCATCTCAGCACCGTTGCCGTAATCACTCTCACCGTATCCGGCGGCCGTGGCGGCCTTCGACACAAGGGCGTCGCAGCCAAAAATACGGGCAATGCCCTCCCCGAGTATGGTCATACTTTTGGCATTCGCGTCGATCATGGTTTCCGGGACGGCTACTCCGGCACACGTGAATTTTTCATCGGCAAGTTTTGTCCCTTTTTCTATTGTTTCTACGATAGTTTTCAGTTCCTTGTTCTTTCCTTTCCATTTCATGAGCAACTCGATCTCGATGTGCTCCTTCGCCGCTATGCTGCCGGAAAGGTCCATCACCGTCAGAACGCAGTCCAGCGGCGTGAACCCGACCCCCAGGAACTTCCCGTTCTCGGCACTGAAGCTCACCATCCCCTTGTCCCCTTCACCGGATATCTTCAAAAGGTCTTTTTTGACACAGATGTTGATGTAATCCGCTACATCCGATTCCGGTACCCCCGTCCTTCTGCTTATATCTTTGACCGACTGGTCCGTTTCTTTTTTCAGCAGGTCAAAGATCCGCAGGGATTGTTGCTCCCTTTCATTGTCGGGGTGTAATCTGCAATACTTGATACTTTTCTTATTTCTGGTCATATCTCTCCTCCGCGTAAATGATAAAAATTCACATATCACAAGAAAATCTTACAAGCTAACTTTTTTTAACACGTCAAGGATTTAATATACACAAATAAAAGTCAGATGTCAAATCTGACTTTAAATTTTTCTATTGTGGATAAGGAAAAGGTCTGCTTTATGCGGTTTTTTCTTTCGTCAACAACAGGAAGATCATTACGAGCATATGATAGAGTACGGATGCTATATCGATCCCCCATCTGGGAACCAGTGTTATCATCGCACCCGAAAAAGCCATTAACCCAGTATATATTAGACCCTTTGTTATTATAACATACCCTGAGAAGACGATGAGCAGTATTCTCGCCCACGTCTTCCCTGCAATAAGGCCAACACCGAGGATAATTGCCGCAACTGCCGTTATGACCACAAAAACATACACGTTTAACGGCTTGGAAGGAGTAGAATATACCCTCCAGGTCTGCACAACCGTACATCCCAGGACCGTAATAATGCCTATCAGTACCTCTATCCAACCTATCAGGCAACGTATGATCTTCTCAATATTCATGGTTTTATAGGATGTAAGCATGAAATTGTGGCTATAATCTTCTATTTTACTCCACTTTATGCCATAAAATCGCCAATATATGGGATAGTGTCTATTTTAGTTTTTCTAACGCTCTTTTCACAGGTGGTTGATCCGGCATGATCGCCAGAGATCTGCTGAAGGCCTCTTTTGCCCTCTCTCGATCCTTTAATTTTAGGTATGTCCTTGCCGTCATGTTCCACGCCTGGAACAACTGGGGCAGTTGTTCCGTGGCTATCTGGAGCTCCTTCAGGGCGTCCTCGTATTTACGCTTTTGAAAATAGACGATCCCCAGATTGTAGTGGGCTATCGGGTAGTTTTGTTTAAGTTTTATCGCGACGGTCAGGTATTCCTCGGCCTTATCCGCGTCCTTTTTGTGGAGATAGGCACTTCCTATATTCCCGTATGCGACCGCGTACTTTTTATTAATATTTATCGCTTTTTGGTACTGCTCTATCGCCTGGTCTATTTCCCCCCGTTCATAATATGTGTTCCCGAGATTCAGGTAAAGGCGGGCGTTCCGCGGATGGTATTTCAGCGTACTGTTAAAGAAGGTTATCTCGTCCTTCCAGTCCATATTACGCAGAACGGTCCCGCGCGCGTAGGCCCCGATCAGCACCGCGAGAAACACTACCGTTGCAAGCCGGTACCATACCTTAGCGGGGACAATACCGTAGTAGATCCGGGAGAACGCCATCCCCAAGAGCAGAAAAGGCCCGATAGAGGCCGTGTATATCCAGTGTTCCGCGAGGAAACTATTTATCGGGATTATGTTGGATACCGGAAGCAGGTTGGCAAAGAACCAAGCTATGGAAAAGGATACCAGCCTGTTCTTCCTGTAGGTCGCCACAGCCACGGCCACAAGGGCCAGTATCACGGCAAGGGCGAAGAGCCCCTGCGGGTGCAGCAGATCTCGTGATATCGATATCGCCCGTTCCATGTGCAGGCCGGTCGGGAATAGCATTAACCTGAAATATACCAGTATGGTCCTGAAAAAAGTAAGGAGCCGGTAGACCAGCGGTATCTTGACGAACACCGACTGCGGGGCTATGTCGGAGAAGTCCAGGACCGTGAGACGCAGGTAACCGTACACCACGACAATAGCCGCATACGGCACCCAGTACCATTTGAGTTTCTTGTACACGGCGTCGGCTTCCGTGCCCTTGAGAAAATAGAACATATAAAGAAAGATCAACAGCGGCATCGTTATGATGATCTCTTTTGACAGCAGAGAGACGATAAAAAAGCAAACAGAAAGCGCGTATTTCGGGTAATCGGCCTTGCCTGACCGGGCGCTGTCGGAAAACTTTATAAAGAACACGAGCGAAATGAGCATGAAGAGAGAATAAAGGGAATCGGCCCGGCCTGCCACATACGCCACCGCCTCGGAATGCACGGGGTGCACCACGTAGAAGAGAGCCGCCACGGCGGCGGTCAATATGTCCCCCGCCAGGTAAAAAAGAAAAAGAAAGACCATGACCCCGACCAACGCATGGAGGATCACGTTCGTTAGGTGGAACCCGAAAGAGTATTCTCCCCACAGGAAATAATCTATCATATTGGATATTTCCTGTATGGGCCGGTAGAAATTATTTATGTTTTCGCTGCCGTATCCCACATACGTTTTGAAAACATTACCGATGTGGATGAAGCTCTTTATCTGGGAATTGTTGAGGATAAGGTACTCATCGTCCCATATAAAATCATTGCCGATCGTGTTGGCGTACACCAGGAACCCCACTATGAACACCATCACGCAAACGGCGATCACCCATTTCTTGTCGTAGCGCGCTTGTTCCATTCTTCCTTTAGAGTATTATGCCCTTTGCCTTAATTTAATCTTTTATTCCTATTTTTTCAACCAGAATATTGCCCTCGCCGGGTCAACCTGTACACCGCGCTCTTTTAATGCCGCGCTTTTGTCAAGTATAGCATAAATAACCGATTATTGCGATAAGCCGGTTTTCATGTTATTATGGGTTTTAGTGGATAGATTTCTCACGTCTTTTTTAGTATTCTTTTTTATGTTCTCGCCGCTTGCGTTCTGTGACCGCGAGGAGTTTTATATAGTCACCGAGGCGCCGGTAGCGGTCGGCGGCGGGATGATCCGCCATTACATATATCGGGAAAAGGATCTCATCTCCACAAGGTATAGCTTCGGCGGGGTCGACGACGACACAATATACATCGAGAAGACCACCAGGTCCGATAGCGGAGGATCCGTGGGAAAAGAGACAATAGAGCTCCCCCGCAAAAGCTCATCGGCCAGTCTGCAGATAGGATCGCATACTGTTCGGCTTAAGATCACCGGACGCGGAAGGATCATCGTAAGGGAAACGCACTAACATGAAACTGGGTATAATAGGCCTGGAGCAATCGGGAAAGACCACCGTGTTCAACGCCCTGACCGGCAGTGACAAGGAGGTCGGCACATACGGCAAACTCGAGTGCCACATAGCCACCGTGAAGGTCCCTGACGAAAGGCTCGACGAAATAGCAAAGATCTACGGCCGGGAGAAGGCGGTCCATGCCGATATAGAGTTCGTGGACATTCCCGGCAGCATCAACGATTCTTCCGATCCAAAGATAGTGGCGACCGCGCGTGAGGTCGACGCGCTCGTCTATGTGATCAGGGCATTCGACAACCCCAATGTGCCCCATCCCCACGAGACCGTCAATCCTTTAAGGGACCTGGGCTATATCGACATGGGGCTCATAGTGGCCGATATGGTCATCGCGGAAAAGCGGATCGAGAGACTGGAGGCGTCGGTCAAAAAAGCCACCGATAAGCTGAAAGAGGAAAAACAGGAGCTTGAGGTCCTGAAAAAGATCATGACACAGCTTGAAGCGGAAGAACCCGCTTCAGAAGCGTCTCTTGAGCCGGAGGAAGAGAAAATAATACGATCGTTCCAGCTTTTGACGCTTAAACCGTACATCACCCTTCTCAACGTGAACGACGATGCCCTGAAAGGCGAAAAAACGGACAGGTCCGTGGCCGGACTGCCGAACTGTATAGCCATGTGCGCCAATCTGGAGATGGAGATCCAGCGGCTGGAGGAAAAGGATAGAAAACCCTTCCTTGACGACCTGGGCATAAAGGAACTTTCCCTGCACGCCTTCATAAGGCAGGCCTATGAGACGCTCGGCCTCATATCGTTCTTCACGATAGCGGAACACGAAGTGCGCGCCTGGACGATACCTAAGGGGACCGCCGCCGTTCACGCCGCGGGAAAGATACACTCGGACATGGAACGGGGCTTTATCCGTGCCGAGGTCTTCTCCTACGACGACCTGAAAGCGGCCGGAAGCGAACGCGAAGCGAAGAACGCTGGTCACATGCGCCTCGAAGGCAAGGACTATGAGGTCCGGGACGGCGACATAATCCACGTTAAGTTCAATGTTTAACACGGGTCAGGCTGACGGGGCCTTGAAAGTTGACAAAAAAAGACGGGTGTGATATCTTATCTTCACACAGGCGGCCCCATCGTCTAGCCTGGCCTAGGACACCAGATTCTCATTCTGGCGACAGGGGTTCGAATCCCCTTGGGGCTGCCAGCTAAATTAAAAAATCCGGTTGATGTTAAAACCGGATTTTTTGTTAATTAGGGTTTTCATAGGGGGAAACTAGGGTTTCCCCCTCTTGACGTTCGCTATGCCGCCAAGTTAAAGAAAAGACGCTCCCTGTCACCCCCTTCCCATAGGTTCCATAGAAATTATGCCTGCTTCCTAGATCGGAGAAGAAGGGGGAAGCATATCCCCCTTCTTCTCCGGAATAATATCCCCCTCAAGTTGTGTGGCCTTCGGCCACGCTATATCGCGAGTAGGGGATTCGAAGGGAGCCGCTGAGTCCTTAATGGAGGGAATCGCGACGAAAAGGAGCGATGACAACAACCGAAGCGGCGGGTGGCCGACCGGAGGCGAATAGTTTCTTAAGCCGAGCTACAGAGAAGGCTTAAGAAACTTCTATGAGCCGGAGGCGCCGAATCCCCTCTTGCCGCGCTTGTAACTTAAGACGCAAAATATTTTGGCGGGGATAATATTATAAGGTATAATATCAGTTAAATCCGGACACACACTTTTAGCCTTAAGGAGGTAATCATGCTTATGAAAAAGTTTTTTGTATTTCTCATCATCACGTGTTTTCTTGCCACCCCGGCTCTTGCCAAATCGAACAAGTGGACCCGCATGGTCGAAGATTGCGGCACGATCCTCCACGATGTTCAGGAGATGCCGGACGGGGGCATCCCCGAAGACCTCATGCGCAAGACCTATGCCATAGCCATATTCCCCAACACCGTATCCGCCGCTTTCGGGTTCGGTGGCAAATACGGTCAGGGTATAATAATGGCCCGCGACACAAAAACGGGGAAATGGTCCCCTCCCGCTATTTTCACAATAGCCGGAGGAAGTATCGGCTGGCAGATAGGCGGACAGGCCACGGACATAGTGCTTCTTTTTATGAACCGCCGGAGCATTGACGGCATACTGCGCGGTAAGCTAAAACTGGGCGCTGACGCGGCCGTTGCGGCGGGCCCGGTCGGAAGGTCCGCGGAAGCCGCGACTGACACCCGGCTGGGAGGCATCCTCTCCTACTCAAGGAACCGCGGGCTTTTTATAGGCGTCAACCTCGAAGGCACCGTTATCACTCAGCACTGGGACGGCAATGAAACGCTCTACGGTAAATCGCTGTCGGCTGATGACATCCTCGTCGACAAACCGCCGAAGATGCCGGATTGCGCCGACGGTATACTTGACGTGCTGAAAGAGTATCCTTACAAGAGTTAAAGAAGGTACATGCTCTGGAGCTTGTCGGCTTCCATGGAAAGCTCATAGGTGGTCTTTGCTATCTTGAGGTTCAGTTCAGGATTTTCCCGGAGGATCTTCTTGTGATATATGAAATAATTCTCGACCTGCGAAAGAAGCTGCTTCATGAGCTCATGCAGCCTCTGGGTTTCAGGCGGGACCGGTTGGGACTGCTTTTCATACTCGTGTTTCAGCACGCTTACCTTCTTTAGCGCGGGATCGGCAAAAAGATAGCCCTCGCTGAATTGCTGGAAGATCTCATCAAGATATTTAGTGGTCTGCTGGTACAGCTCAAGCTGGTGAGCGATATCTCCCGTTTCGGACATATTAATGCTGGTCTGCCCCGCAAGCTGGCTCGTAGGCTGCCCCGCGACAGGCATACTTGCAAAAAATAAAAGCAGCAGTATTATGACCGACCTTCTCATATTAGACCTTCCTGAACTGAATTATTATATCATATCAACTCCTCTCCTCCAAATGGCTGCCTCTCATGCCGGCTCCCGGGAACCAGATACCGGTACCAATGTTTCTTTTTTTCGCGGCTTATCATGACAGCCAGGCTTTCCGCGATCCCTTCCGCTTCGGCCTTCAAAGCCGCGAGCGTGAGCTTGCCTATAAGACCGTTGCGCCCCATGAGGACCAACAGAGGTATACACCTGAGGCAGGCCCTCCGTCCCTGCTCCAGGCCCCCGGCCCTGTCGGGTCCTCCCCTTGTCCCCGCGCTTGCGGTAATATTCTCAAGTATGGTCACGGCCGTTCCCGCGAGCCTGCCGGCCAGAAATCCCTGATCGCCTCTCGCTCCCCTTTCAAGAAATACGACCTTATCGGCAAACTCCACGGCCCTTATATACACCCTGTCATTTCCGAACCCGTGCTTCATGTCTATCCTTTCCTACCATCTTAGACACGGGAAAGGACCGTTTTCTTGCAATTCTTTCGAAAAAACAATGAATCAAGTTGACAACTGTCAACTGGATGTGGTATTATTTAACAGTAATACAACTGTCAACCAAAAGTGTTTGGTTTACAATTATCAACTTTAGGAGAAAAAATGACAAAAGACGAAAAAAAACAGTATCTTTCAGTAACTCAAGTTGCAAACCTTTTAGGAATGAGCCGTCAGGCTGTACATAAAAAAATAAAAAATGGTGAAATAAAAACGATTAAAATCGGGCACGCCTTTGGCATCTCAAGGGACGAGGTAAAACGGATTGTCGGTGACATCTACGGACATATGCTTAGCGAGGATGAAAAAAACAAAATAGATTCTATCATCGATAAAACCATCAAAGAATACGGCGATGTATTAAAATGGTTGGGTAACGAATAATGAACCGAATAACTTTACATGAAGTAGAACATATGGCTTTTGTCTTAGCGCGTAAACGTCTCTCTTTTAACGAACCGATCCCGGATTTTGGCACAAGATATCCCAGTGTCCTGGAAAGCTGTCTGGCGGCTCCTTTTGCGACCTTCGGTAAAACTGACTTATATCCCGCATTCGCGTCTAAAATCGCGGCTTTATTCTACTTTATGATCAAAAATCACCCTTTCCAAAACGGCAATAAGAGGATCGCCATGACAACCTTGTTTGTCGTTCTCGCGAAAAACAACAAGTGGATAAAAGTTGATCTAAAAATATTATACAATTTTGCGATGTGGGTAGCAGGAAGCCCCGGCGACGCCAAGGAGGAAGTCCTGCATTACATAGTCAAATTTCTGGATAAATACATGGTGCCTTATGAAGCGTAATCGTAATTTTGCCGGTTTTTCCCCTTTACTAAATCAATGCTTTGAAATAAAATATAGCAGTTCATCTATGACTTTTTTGCGCGAGTGGCGGAACTGGCAGACGCACTAGCTTGAGGGGCTAGCGGGAGCAATCCTGTGCGAGTTCAAATCTCGCCTCGCGCACCAAAAAATAAGCATAAGCCCGTTTACCCGAACGGGCTTATTTTTTGTAGATAGATTTTACGCTCGAGCTATAAGTCAAGGAAATCTATCTATAACTTCACTCAAAATTCTGCCTGCAAAATCCCGCTTTGCGTCAAAATTTCTCGTTCCGTTATTGCGTGAGCCGAGGATCCTGCGCCCCTCGCATCCAGCTCGGGGCTGGTTTTCTCGCCTCGCGCACCAAAAAATAAGCATAAGCCCGTTTACCCGAACGGGCTTATTTTTTGGTGATAGATTTTGTGCACTGCGAATAACTCTAGGGGGACGCCTGAATCGAAATTAGAAATTCGATAGTCGACTGTATTCTCAATTCTCGTCAAATATCGAATTTCGAATCTCGAATGCTCTAAAAATAAAGGACAAGCTCTGCTTGTCCTTTATTTTTGGCTGGGATGCCTGGACTCGAACCAGGAACAGCTGCTCCAGAGGCAGTCGTGTTACCATTACACTACATCCCAGCGCTGAAATTCCGTGGAATTATTATACTATCGCGATGCTTGTTTGTCTATCTTGGCCCAGGTATCCTTCAGGGTCACGGTCCTGTTGAATACCGGTTTGCCCTTGGTCGAATCGATCGGGTCAGCGAAGAAATATCCCTTTCTCTCGAACTGGAAACGGCTGCCTGGCGCGGCGTCCTTGAGGCCGGGCTCCAGAAAACAATCGGTCAGGACCTCAATAGAACCGGAGTTCAGATTCTGCTTGTAATCCTCTCCCTCTTCCGTCTCCGCCGGGTCCCTCTTCACGAAAAGGTGATCGTAAAGCCGCACTTCGGCGTTAATAGCGTGTTTAGCGGACACCCAGTGAAGCGTTCCCTTGACCTTCCTCCCGTCAGGGGCATCCCCACCTTTCGTCGCCGGGTCATAGGTGCAACGGACCTCTCTTATCGCGCCTGTCCTTTCGTCCTTTATCACTTTTTCGCACTTTATGAAATAAGCGTACCGCAGGCGCACTTCCCGTCCGGGCGCCAGACGGAAGAATTTTTTAGGCGGCTCCTCACGGAAGTCTTCCGCTTCGATATAAAGCTCCCGGGAAAAGGGTACTTTTCTCGTACCCGCATCGGGATCTTCCGGGTTATTAATGGCGTCCAGTTCTTCTTCTTTGCCCTCAGGATAGTTCGTTATTACCACTTTCAGGGGTTTCAAAACCACCATGGCGCGCAGAGCCGTCTTGTTCAGCTCTTCCCGTATACTGTTCTCCAAAAGGACGACGTCCACTATGCTGTTCATCTTGGCTACTCCTATCGTCTCGCAGAAATTCCGTATCGATGCCGGGGTATACCCGCGTCTTCTGAAGCCCGATATCGTGGGCATGCGCGGGTCATCCCACCCGCTTACGTATCCGCCTTCCACAAGCTCCAGCAGTTTTCTTTTGCTCAGGACGGTATGGCTCAGGTTCAATCGTGCGAACTCTATCTGCTGGGAATGGTAAACCCCCAGCTGGTCGAGTATCCAGTCGTAAAGCGGGCGGTTGTTCTCGAACTCCAGTGTGCAGATCGAGTGCGTTATGCCTTCTATGGAATCGGAAAGACAATGAGCGAAGTCATACATGGGATAGATGCACCACTCATCACCCGTACGATGGTGATGTTCCCTCTTTATGCGGTAAAACACCGGGTCGCGCATAAGAACGTTGGGATGCGCCATGTCGATCTTTCCCCTGAGGACACGTGAACCGTCCTCGAACTCGCCGGCTCTCATTCTCCGGAAAAGATCGAGGTTCTCTTCCACATGTCTCTCGCGGTAGGGGCTTTCCTTCCCGGGTTCCGTCAGCGTACCACGGTACTGACGGATCTCGTCGGCATTCAGGTCGCAGACATACGCCTTTCCTTTCATTATCAGCTGCACCGCGTACTCATACAGCTTTTCATAGTAATCGGAGGCGTAAAAAAGGCGGTCCTCCCAGTCGAACCCAAGCCATCTCACATCTTGCTGGATGGATGCCACATATTCCTCTTCTTCTTTCGCGGGATTGGTATCGTCCATACGCAGGTTACACAGCCCATCGTAGTCCGCCGCAATACCGAAATTCAGACAGATGGATTTAGCGTGGCCTATATGCAGATATCCGTTGGGTTCCGGCGGGAATCTGGTGTGTACGCGCCCTCCGTATTTGCCCGTCTTGTTGTCTTCGTCAATGATATCCCTGACAAAGTTCGAAGGCGCCTTCGGTGTGTTCAACTTGCCGCTCTCCTCATTCTTTCTATTACTGTCTCTTTCCCGAGAAGTTCCATCATCTCGAAAAGCCCGGCTCCTTTGGTCTTGCCGCTTATGGCCATGCGGGCCGGATGTATGAGCTGTCCGGCCTTGATGCCTTTCTCGTCGGCCAATGCCCGGCAAACCTCCTCTATCCTTTCGTGGGAAAAATCTTCCATTCCCTCAAGCCGGTCCGCGAATTCGTTCAGGCTTTTCCTTGCGTCCTCTTTTGCGAGGTATTTCTTTTTCCCCTTCTCGTCCACGGTAAAATCATCTCCGAAAAAACAGTCGGCGAGCTCGTTGAACTCCGAAAGCGTCTTTATCCGTATCTTGTAAAGACCGATCAGCCTGAGCAGCTTCCCGTCTCCGACCCCTTCCGGGTCAAGCCCTGCAGCTTTCATCTGTTCCTTTATAAGAGGAAGGAGTTCCTCGTCCGGTTTTGCCATGATATATTCGCCGTTTATCCACCGGAGTTTCTGCACGTCGAATTTCGCCTGGACATCGCTCATGTCTTTTATATCAAAGACCCTAACGGCCTCTTCCAGGGAGATTATTTCCCTGTCCTCTCCCGGGGACCATCCCAGAAGCATCAGATAATTCGCCAGCGCTTCCGGCAGAAAACCTTCCCTTTTGTACTCCTCGACCGAGACCCCGCCATGCCGCTTGGAGAGCTTCGCGCCGTCCGTTCCCATCATGAGCGGCATATGCCCGAACCGCGGGGGTTCCAGCCCCAGGGCTTCATAGAACATGATCTGTTTGGGGGTGTTTGAAACGTGATCGTCCCCTCTTATGATATGGGTTATACCAAGCTCGGCGTCATCCACGACACAGCAGAAATTATACGCGGGGGATCCGTCGGACTTTATCATCACCTGGTCTTTTATCTCATCGGTGTTAAAAGAGATCTTGCCGTGGATCATATCGTCTACCTCGATGGTCCGGCCTTTCTCCACCTTGAATATGACGGCATCCCCTTCTTTGTACGCCTTCCCGGCGGCAAGGACCTCCCCGGCTTTTTCGCGGTACACGTCAAACCGGTCGCTTTGAAAGACAATATCCCCGTCCCAATCGATACCGATCCACTTAAGGTCTTCGAGTATCTCGTCCAGGAACTTCTTGTCGGACCTTACCCGGTCGGTGTCTTCTATGCGGAGCAAAAATTTGCCGCCCGCGCATTTCGCGTAAATCCAGTTAAAGATCGCGGTCCTTGCGCTTCCAAGGTGTAAAAATCCCGTCGGGCTCGGTGCGAATCTCACGACCGTCATTTGTCCGCCTTCTTTCCTTGTTACTTGTTACTTTCCCCTATCGCCATACCCTTCTCGATCGCTTTCACGTTCACGGGTATCAGGTGCTCCCTTCCCTCGGCCATCTTCTCTATGACTTTCACAAGTACCTTTTTATCGAAAAGGTCTTTTTTCGCGGCGTATATCCCCACGGCTATCATGTTGGCGACACGGATGTTCCCCAGCTTTATGGCTTCCCCGGTGAGCGGTGCCTCGACCACATCGATATCCTTACGGCTCGTCGTGCGTCCCGACATCGACGTATTGAGTATAAGAAGGCCCCCTTCGGCTATCTTGTTTTCGAACTTGTCCAGCGAAGGACCGTTCATTATTATAGCGCTATCCGCGCGGGAAGCGTCGGGAGAGGCTATCGCATCCGTACTTATACGGACGATCGCGTGCGCCGTTCCGCCGCGCACTTCCGCGCCATATGAGGGGAGCCAGGTAACATTGAGGTCTTTCATCATACCGGCTTCGGCGAGTACCTTGCCCAGCACCATGATGCCCTGCCCGCCGAACCCGGCGCATAGTATCGATTCGTTGACCTTTGTCATTTGGGTTTTGTCATTCGTCATTGTTTGATAACCCCAAGGGGATACTCTTTTACAACCTCTTTTTCGATCCTCTCCAGGGACTTAACGGGCGTAAGGCCCCAGTACGTCGGACAAGGAGATATGATCTCGAGCATCGAGAACCCTTTCCCGTCAAGCTGGGTCTGGAACACTTTTCTAATCGCTTTTTTGGTGCTCATTACATCCTTCGGGGAATGTATGGAAGTCCTCTCAAGGTATGCCACCCCGGGAAGAACGGACATCATCTCCAGTACCTTAAGAGGGAACCCTTCCTTCTCGGCCCTCCGCGTAAATTGCGACGTCGCTGTTGTCTGCCCGAGCAGCGTGGTAGGCGCCATCTGCCCGCCGGTCATCCCATACACACCGTTGTTGACGAATATCACCGATATTTTCTCGCCCCTGTTGCCCGCGTGGATGATCTCCGCGGTCCCTATCGCGGCCAGGTCGCCGTCCCCCTGATAAGTGAACACCAGTCTGTCGGGGAGGACCCTTTTAACGCCTGTCGCTACGGCGGGCGTCCTTCCGTGGGCAGCTTCCATGGTATCGAAATCCCAGTAATCGTAAGCCAGGACCGCGCACCCTACCGGGGCTACGGCTATGGTGTTTTCCCGCTCGCCCAGTTCATCGATGACCTCGCAGATAAGACGGTGAATGATCCCGTGGCCGCAACCGGGACAATAATGCGTCGTCACGTCTTTCATCGATCTGGGTTTTGTGAACCTGCCCACCATTTTCCTTTTCCTTTTTTCCTTGTTACTTTTTCCTTTTCTCTTTTTCTTTGATCCTTTTTACTTGTTCTATTATCTCTTCTTCCGTCGGTACTTCACCGCCCATGCGGCCGTAAAAAGCGACCCTCATATCATCCTGGACGGCGAGCCGCACGTCTTCGACCATCTGCCCCGCGCTCATCTCTGCCACAAGAAAACGCGTACCCTTTTTCGCCAGGTCCGAAAGCTCCTTATAAGGAAAAGGCCATAGCGTAACGGGCCGGAAAAGCCCCGCCTTGACCCCTTCTTCCCTCAAACGGTCTACACATGCCTTGCCGATGCGGCTCACGCTGCCGTAAGCGACTATCACCTTATCGGCATCCTCAAGTTTGTACGTCTCGTATCTTACCTCTTCCTTTTCGATCTTGCGGTATTTTTTCTGGAGCTTTATATTATGCGCTTCCAGGGCCCCGTCCCCGAGAAAGAGGCTTTTTATGCATCTTGCTTCCCGCGCCTTGGCCCCGTCAAGGACCCAGGACCTGTCGCCCTCCGGCACCGCCTGTATATCGTCATCGAACTCCAGTTTTTCCATCATCTGCCCGAGAATACCGTCGGTAAGCACCATTACGGGCATCCTGTATTTATCCGCCAGGCCGAACGACTCGTACGTGAAATCGAACGTCTCCTGAACGCTGGCCGGGGCAAGTACTATCATCCGGTAATCGCCGTGCCCGCCTCCTTTTGTCGACTGGAAATAGTCGCTTTGCGCGCCGGATATGTTCCCCAGTCCGGGACCGCCCCTCACCACGTTTACTATGACACCCGGGAGTTCGCACCCCGCCATATACGAAATGCCTTCCTGTTTGAGGCTTATCCCCGGACTTGACGAGGTCGTCATGGCTTTGGCGCCGGTCACTGCCGCGCCGAAGACCATGCTCACGGCGGCCAGTTCGCTCTCCGCTTGGATAAAAATCCCGTTCTCCTCTTCCATGCGACGCGACATGTAGGCGGTAAGCTCGTTCTGCGGCGTAATGGGATATCCCGCGTAAAAACGGCAACCCGCTCTTACCGCTCCTTCTCCGCAGGCCTCGTTGCCGGTCGAAAGATATTTTTTCTTCATTATTAGTCGTCGGTCTTTAGTCTTTAGTCGTTCGTCGTTAGTCGTTGATAGCTGGTCACTTGTTTTTTCAACCCTAGACACTATCGACTATCGACTAAGGACTATTTACTGTTTCTCTTCGCCCTCAATTATCTCTATGCTGCAGTCAGGACACATGAGCACGCAAAACCCGCAGCGCGTACATTTATCGGGATATTTAAGAACGGCGAACTGATGTCCTTTTTTATTGACCTCGTCCGACATCCCGAGCGCTCCCTGCGGACAGGCGTGCACACAGAAGACGCAGCCCTTACACCTTTCTGTGTCTATGACCAGTTTTTTTGTTCCGGTTTTTTTCTTCATGGTATTCACAGTTCCGCTTCCAGCACCGAGGCAAGCTCGTCCGGTGTAAGGTGGTATTTCCTGAGAAGCTCTTCTCTTGCCCCGTGCTCGATAAATTCATCCGGCAGTCCGAAACATCTTGCCTGTACGTCTTTCAGGTTCTCTCTTTCGAAGAACTCGAGAACGGCGCTACCGAACCCGCCGTTAACCACGCCTTCTTCCAATATGAATATCTTCTTCCCGCTGTGAGCGATCTCTTCCAGCATCCGGCTGTCGAGGGGCTTTATGAACCTTGCATTAATGACCTGGGTCTCTACGCCTTTCCGTGAAAGAAGCTCGGCGGTTTCAAGGGCGATATTCACCATGCTTCCCACGGCCAGAAGGATGAGGTCCTTCCCTTGCCTCAGATGCTCCGCCCTGCCGATCTCGAGCGGCTCACAGGAAGACGCGCCCACCAGCTGCCGGGCTTCGTCCCTCGGGTACCTTATGGCGACCGGCTTTTTCCATTCCAGCGCCTTTTCGAGCATGTGTTCCAGCTCGTCTCCGTCCTTAGGGGCCATCACGATAAAGTCCGGGACGCTTCTCATATATGCCATGTCGAAAACCCCGTGATGCGTGGGCCCGTCCTGTCCGACGAGTCCCGCCCTGTCCAGACACAAAACGACCGGCAGGTTTTGAAGCGCGACATCGTGTATGAGTCCGTCATATGCCCTTTGAAGGAAAGTAGAGTATATAGCGACCACAGGGCTCATTCCCCCTTTTGCCAGGCCGGCGGCGAACGTAACGGCATGCCCTTCGGTGATCCCCACGTCATAGAACCTTTCCGGGTACTTCTCGGCGAAGTCCAGAAGCCCGGTGCCGCGCGGCATGGCCGCAGTGATCGCCACGATCTTTTCATTTTTACGGCCCAGCTCTTTTATTTTTTTCGCGAAGTGGTCGGTAAAGGTCAGATGCCGCCTCCCGTTGTCGGATGTTCTCCCCGAGACGATATCAAAAGACGTGACGCCGTGGAACCTTTCGGGGTCTTCCTCCGCGGGCCTGTACCCCTTTCCTTTCCTGGTGATCGCGTGCACAAAGACCGGCTCCTTCATGGGCAGGATGTTCTGGAACATCTTGATCAGCTGGTCGATATTGTGCCCGTCGATAGGACCGAAGTACCTGAACCCCAGTTCTTCAAAGAGTATTCCCGGCACCAGTAGGTTCTTCAATCCTTCCTGGAACTTTTTAACCGTCCTGTACGCCCCCGGGCCCAGTTTGGGGATCCCCTTAACTATTTTTTCGGCTTCGTCCCTTACTTTATTGTAAAGGGGATTGGTGATGACGGTGTTCAGATAACGGCTCATCGCCCCGACCGGTTTCGAGATAAAATGCTCGTTGTCGTTGAGGATCACGATCAGGTTCGTCCTCATATGCCCGGCGTTGTTCATTCCCTCGAAGGCCAGTCCTGTGGAAAGAGAAGCGTCCCCGATGACAGCGACTACCTTGAAATCCTCTCCTTGTAGGTCTCTTGCCGATGCCAGCCCGAGCGCGGACGAAATAGAGGTCGAACTGTGCCCGCACGTAAAGGGGTCGTGTGCGCTTTCGCCGGCATTGGGGAAACCGCTCAATCCCCCCATTTCCCTGAGGGTGTCAAAATGCTTTTCCCGGCCGGTGAGCAGTTTGTGGGCGTAACTCTGGTGTCCGACGTCCCACACTATCTTATCCCTGGGGCTGTCCAGACAGTAATGCAGCGCTATGGCAAGTTCCACGGCACCGAGACTCGCGGCAAGGTGGCCGCCTTTGTCGGAGGTCACCTTCACTATCCTCTCCCTGATCTCTTTCGCCAGCTGTTCCATCTGGCCTGTCTTCAGCTTTTTCAGGTCTTTCGGCGACCGGATATGGTCCAATACACTGCCCATGTCATTCTCCGCTTCCTTCGTCAAGATCTTTCAGGTCAAAACGTCCGTTATCCTTCCTGATAAGCATCTCTATTTTCGCTTTCGCCTTATCCAGTTTCTCCTGGCACGCAGAGGCGAGTCTAATCCCTTCTTCGTATTTCGCAAGCGAAGCCTCCAGAGAAAGATCGCCTGTTTCGAGCTCCCCCACTATCCCCTCAAGTTTGTCCAATGCTTTCTCGAAAGTCATGCCTTTTGCCTTGCCTTCTGTCTTCCCTGGCTTCTTCGCCATATCCCCTCCTTACCCCCTACATACACCCGATGTATGAATTATACATCGGGTGTATGAACGGTTTCGACGGTGCTTTCGGTCTCGCCGTGCGCAAAACGGGTCCGAATAATATCGTCTTTTTTCAGGGTTCCCGCCGCCTTTACGATCTTCCCGCCCTTAAAGGTAATGCTGTACCCTCTTTCCAGGACGGCCAGAGGGCTTAAAGCCCCGAGCTTGCCCCTGATCCCCTCAAATTCTTTTCTCTTGAACTCCATCGTGTAGGTCACGCTCGAGGTAGCCGCTTTAGCCAGATCGTCCACCTGCTGGCCAAGCTGCAGGAATACGTTCAACGGAGCGCGGAGCACATAACTCGACCTCAATCTACCGACCGTCCCTTCAAGCTCTTCCACCCTCTTTTTCGCGGCGGTGTAGATCCTGCCACCAAAGGTCCTTATCCTTTCCGCCAGCTCTTCCCTGAGAGGTATGACCAGTTCCGCCGCCGCTGACGGCGTAGGCGCGCGCATGTCCGAGGTGAAATCGGCGATCGTATAATCGACCTCATGCCCTACCGCACTGATAACGGGTATCTCCGATGCGGATATCGCGCGCGCGACCACTTCTTCGTTAAAAGGCCACAGGTCCTCCAGGCTGCCGCCGCCCCGCCCCACGATCATGACATCTATCGGATGTTCCACGGCTCCCGTCCCGGCAAGGTGGCGATTATAATCGTTCAGTGTTCGTATCGCCGCGGCTATTTCTTCTTTCGCCTCGTCACCCTGCACCTTGACCGGACATATCGTGATCTCCACGTTGGCAAACCGCCTGCGGGCTACCTTCAGGATATCCCGTATGGCCGCGCCGGTAGGAGACGTTACCACTCCTACGCGCACCGGCAGGTACGGCAACGGTTTCTTTCGCGCTTCATCGAAAAGTCCTTCCTTGTAAAGCTTCGCTTTAAGCTGCTCGAACGCCAGCTGGAGCGCGCCCCTGCCCCGGGGCTCGACCCTGGTCACGTAAAGCTGGTACTGTCCCCTTTTGTCGTAGACGCTTACTCTCCCCCGGCACAGTACGTGCAGACCGTCTTCCATGGTAAAGGCAACGCTTCTTGAGTTGCCTTTAAAAAGAACGCAGTTCAGCAAACTGTTCTTGTCTTTAAGGCTGAAATACGCGTGTCCGGAGGAGGAGAGCGTGAAGTTCGATATCTCCCCTTCCACCCAGACGTCACCGAAAGTGTCCTCAAGGACGGACCTGATATCCCTGGTAACTTCGGTAACCGTGAAGACATGAGTCCCTTCCGGCATCCGTGTGCTTCCGTTAGTCTTCGCTTCTCGCGGTATCATTTTAGTTGTTAGCCCTCAATTCCCGACGCACAACTCATAACTAAGAACTCATAACTTCTTCTGGATCCTGCTGATCCCCTGCGCCTTACCGGTCTTTTCGTCGACCTCTACTATTACGCCGTGCATCTCAACGCCCTCCGACGCCATCTCGAACCGGGTGGGCAGCTGCGTAAGGAACCGGGTCAGTACTTGTTCTTTTTTCCTGCCGATAACGGAATCGTATGGGCCCGTCATCCCGCAATCAGTTATATAAGCCGTGCCTTTCGGAAGGATCTTTTCGTCGGCGGTCTGTATGTGGGTATGGGTCCCTATGACCGCGCTGACCACCCCGTCAAGGTACCAGCCCATCGCCACCTTTTCACTCGTGGCTTCGGCGTGGATGTCCACAAATATCACCGGCGTGGCCTTGCGTAGACGGTCCGCTTCTTTCACCGCGATCGTGAAAGGACAGTCCACCGCCTCCATAAAAACCCGCCCTATCAGATTGATGACGCCTATCTTTATCCCGTCCCCGGTCTCTACGAGCGTAGAGCCCCTGCCCGGGGAGTTCTCGGGATAATTGGCGGGGCGTACCAGATGCTCCGTGGTATCAAGGTAGTCGTATATCTCCCGTCTTTTCCAGATATGGTCCCCGGAAGTAAGAACGTCCACTCCGTTCCCGAGAAGCTCGTCCGCGATCCTGGGGGTAAGCCCGCTGCCGCCGGCGGCGTTCTCGCCGTTCGCTATGACCAGGTCTATTTTTTCTTTCCTCCTTAGGCCGGGGAGAACCTTCTCGGTTATATCCCGGCCGGGCTGGCCGACTATGTCCCCCAAAAACAGCACCCTCACAAAAACCCCTTTTCAGTTATTAGAACGCTCGCTTGAGTCGTGAGTCCTTCGTCCACAAACTAAGAACTAACAACTCATAACTAATAACTATTTCGCATATTCTATGGACCTGGTCTCTCTTATGACCACGACCTTGATCTGTCCGGGATACTGCATCCCTTCCTCTATCTTCTTCGTTATCTCCTGCGCCATGACTATAGCACCGGCGTCATCTACTTTCTCCGGCTGCACGATGATGCGGATCTCCCTGCCGGCCTGGATGGCGTAAGTCTTGTCGACGCCTTCGAACTCGTTGGCGATAGCTTCGAGATTCTCCAGCCTTTTGATGTATGACTCGAGGGTCTCGCGTCTCGCTCCGGGACGGCTGGCGCTTATGGCGTCCGCCGCCTGGGCCAGTACCGCGAGGAGCGTCCGCGGTTCCACGTCGCCATGGTGCGCCTCGATAGCGTGCACCACTATGTCCGGTTCACCGAATTTCCGCGCCAGGTCCGCGCCTATTTTCGCGTGAGTGCCTTCGACTTCGTGAGAGACGGCCTTACCTATGTCATGAAGGGCCCCTATGCGCTTGGCCAGGCTCACGTCCAGCCTCAGTTCCCCCGCCATCGCGGCCATCAGATGCGCCGTTTCTTTAGAATGCTGCAGCACGTTCTGTCCATAACTGGTACGGAACTTCAATCTCCCCAGGAGCTTGACCAATTCCGAGTGTACGCCGTGGATGCCCAGGTCCAGGAGCGTGTTCTCTCCTTCTTCCTTGATGGTAGCTTCTATCTCTTTTTTGACCTTGGCCACGACCTCCTCTATGCGGCCCGGGTGAATACGGCCGTCCTCTATCAGCCGTTCAAGGGAAATACGGGCGATCTCTCGGCGGAGCATGTCAAAGCCCGATATGATGACCGCTTCCGGCGTGTCGTCTATTATCACATCCACGCCCGTCGCCATCTCGAGGGCCCTTATGTTCCTGCCCTCTCTTCCTATTATCCTTCCCTTCATCTCTTCCGACGGCAAGTTCACGACGCTGACCGTCGTGTCCACAGTATGGTCTACCGCGCATTTCTGCACGGCCAGGCCGATTATCTTCCTGGCCTCCTTGTCCGCTTTCTCCTTGGTCTCGTCGTGTATCTTTTTGATCGTGTAGGCGGCGTCCCTGCGGGCCTCCTCCTCCATCTTCTTCATCAAGAGGCCTCTGGCCTGCTCCCTGCTCATTCCGGATATCTCCTGGAGACGCGTTATCTCTTCCTGGAGTTTCCTGTCAAGGTCCTCCTTTTTACGGTGAAGTTCCTGGTTCCTGTGTTTCATCTGCTCTTCGTTCTTTTTCAGTTCTTTTTCTTTTTGCTCGATAAGTTCCACTTTCCTGTCGATGTTCTCTTCTCTCTGTATAAGGCGTTTTTCCATGGCGAAAAGCTCTTTCCTGCGTTCTTTGGATTCCTCCTCGAACTCCGTCCTCATCTTCAGGAGAAGGTCTTTTGCCTCGAGGGCCGACTCCCTCTTCCGTCGCTCGGCCTCCACCTTGGATTTGTTGATGATGTTTTTCGCCTTATCCTCGGCGCGTTTGACCTTCATCTTGGCCGTGTATTTCCTTAACACGTACCCCAGGACAAAGAAAAATACGCCCCCGAGGAACGCGAAGCCCATATAAGACATCGAGTTTCCCTGCATGATATTCCTCCTTCTTAGAGGTATGATATCGCGGCGACGCGGATAATAACGGCGGGAACGGTTTCGCTTCCGCCGGCAGGACTAGTCCGTTATGACTCTCGTAACGGGTCTGTCGTGAGGATCAGAAGGTAATAGGTCCACTATCTGGGTGCTGAAGGCCAATCCGATAGTCTTAGCTGAAGACAGATCGCTGCAGGAGAGGAACCGGTCATAATAACCTTTTCCCCTGCCCAGTCTCATGTTCTTTTTGTCGAATGCAATTGCCGGTACCACGACTAGATCTATCTCCTTTAAAGCCACCGCCCTGGCGAGGCCGTCCTCCGGCTGGTATATGCCTAAAGGACCCCTGGCCAGGCGATCCATTGAAATAAGCTCGGCGGCTATTATCGTTTGATTGTCCGTGTCTACGTAAGGAACCGCTACCCTTTTACCCCGCTTTAAAGCCTCCGTGTTCAGTAAGACAGTGTCCACTTCCGAAGGCAAAGACACGTATGTCATGACGGTCTTGCTGGCCCGGAATTCTTCGCTGGAAAGAAGTTTCTGCTGTATTATCCGGCTTCTTTCCTCCCTGATCGAGGGCTCCAGGCCGCGCAATCGCCCGAGTATCTCCTTTCTAATTTCCTCTTTACTCTCTCTTATGCGATCCAATTTTGAACCCATATATTATACACCAAAAGCCTTAAAATCCATCGCCTTTTTTTACCCTCGCATAGTAGTCATCTATGGCCTTTTTCAGGGCTTCCTCGGCCAGCACGGAGCAGTGGACCTTCACCGGGGGAAGTCCCCCGAGGGCCTTGATGACCGCTTCGTTCTTGAGTTTGGCGGCTTCCTCCACGGCCATACCCTTTATCATCTCGGTCATCACGGAACTTGACGCTATCGCGGCCCCGCAACCGAAAGTCCTGAATTTAGCGTCAGTTATGGTGCCTTGTTCGTCCACTTTGATGAATAGTTCCATGATGTCACCGCAGACGGGGTTGCCTATCTTGCCTCTGCCGCTGGGGTCCTTCATCTCGCCCACGTTCCTGGGGTTCCTGAAATGCTCCATTACTTTATCCGTGTATTCTTCCATCTGTCCTCTGTCTTCTGTCCTCTGTCTTCTGTATTCTGAAACCTGTCGTTATCCTTCCGGTTCATATACCGGGCTCATCTCCCGCAGCCTCTTTACGATGGGCGGCAGTTTCTCCATAACATGATCTATATCCTTTTCCGTATTGAACACACCGAGAGAAAACCTTACCGACCCCTGAAGGAACATGGGTTCCACTTTCATGCTCTGGAGCACGTGTGAAGGCTCCAGGCTCCCTGAGGTGCAGGCAGACCCCGTAGAGACAGCTATCCCTTCCAGGTCCAGGTTCAATATTATGGATTCCCCTTCGATATACTTGAAGCTGACGTTCACCGTGTTGGGAAGACGCTTCTCGGGATGGCCGTTCAGCCTGGTCTGTTTTATCTCCGTTCGTATCCTCTGGTAAAGCCTGTCCCTTAATCTCTTCACATGCCCGTATTCTTCCGGACCCCGCTCAGCGGCGATCCTGCATGCCTCCCCGAAACCGACTATCCCGGGCACGTCCTCCGTCCCGGCTCTCCTTTTCTTTTCATGGTGCCCGCCGTGTTGGCAGGACTCCAATTTTGTGCCTTTTTTCATGTAAAGCGCGCCTATACCCTTGGGGCCGTTTATCTTATGCGCCGAAAGAGAAACAAGCTGCGCGCCCGCTTTTTCAACGTCAAAAGGCATTTTCCCAGCTATCTGCACGGCATCGGTATGGAACACTACGCCCTTCTCCGCGGCTATCTTACCTATATCCGCTACCGGCATGAGCGTGCCCGTTTCGTTATTGGCGGCCATTATGCTTACCAGGATCGTGTCAGCCGATATGCTGCTCTCGAGCTCTTCAAGGTCTATAATGCCGCTTTCGTCGACACCCAGATAAGTCACGCGGTATCCCTGTCCCTCAAGATATTTACACGTGTTCAGGACCGCGTTGTGCTCTACGGAGGAAGTTATTATATGCGCCCCTTTATCTTTCAAAGCACGGGCTGTGCCTTTTATGGCAAGATTATCCGCCTCGGTCCCGCCGGAGGTGAATACGATCTCATCAGGCGATGCGGCATTCACCAAGCCGGCCACCTGCTTCCTGGCCCCTTCCAGATGCTTCCGCGCCTCTCTCCCGAAGGAGTGAACGCTTGACGCGTTACCATACTTATCGCTGAAAAAAGGAAGCATTTTCTCCACGACTTCCGGGCGGACGGGCGTGGTCGCGTTAGAATCAAGATATATTTTTCCCATAGGATCTTATTTTTTTAAGTTTGTCCGGATCAAGTTCGAGGGCCCTTCCGGCCATGTCCTGCAGGGAAAACTTCTCGAGCGTGATCTGTATCTGTCTGGCCACTTCGTCCCAGACCTCTTTCGACGTGCACCTCGTGGCTTTCTTGCACGGTTTGCACTGCTTTTTATCGTAACTGCATCTCACCGGGGCTATGCTCCCTTCAAGGGCCATGACGGCTTCATATACGCTGATCCCCGCGGGATCCCTGGAGAGTATATATCCCCCCTTCGGGCCTCTCACGCTCTTTATGAAACCTCCTTTTCTGAGCCGGTGGAATATCTGTTCGAGGTATATATCGGAGATACCCTCTTCATGTGATATCTCCCTGATAGAGAGGGGCCCGCCGCTCTCGTGCACAACAGCAAGATCGATAAGGGCCCTTATCCCATAAGAGGTCTTTGTCGTAAGGCGCATTTTCCCCCGTCCTTTTATACCGTTTCGACGCTTTCCACTCCGGGGACTTCTTTTTTCAGCGTCTGTTCCACTACCGCCTTGAGCGTCATCTGGCTCATCGGACATCCGCTGCAGGCCCCCCGCAGCCTGACTTTCACGATATTGCCCTCGATCGCTACGAGCTCAATATCCCCTCCGTCCCTTTGCAGATAAGGACGTATCTTTTCGATCGCTTCTTTGACTTTCTCTTCCATGCTCCCCCCTTGAGTGCTTATTGTTATTGTCGCGCTGGACATACTACTATACCCTACTAAAAAAGTCAACATAAATATGGGCAGGGGTTCCCGGAACGAAGATCTTATGAAGGGGTCTTTTTAACGGTGACTTCGGACCATAAAGAGGTATTGTATTTAATATATATACCTACCGCCATATAGACAATGGCCGTGGCAATCATCGCTCCGATCAAGCTTGCGACAGGCGAACGCCATATACCGTATATCAAGAATATGCCCACGGCAAAAGCCGCCAAGGGCGCTCCGTACAAGAGAAGGTAGACCTTCATCATGGACGAAGTATCTATGTCTATCTCCACGCGGTCGCCGACCTTCAGGCCTTTCGCCCTCGCGCCGTTCAAGGTTATACGCCGCGGCTTACCGGCCCCGCACGATGAGCACTTCGTGCATTCAAGTGACGGGACTATTTCGACCGTCGCCGTATTGTCCTCTGCCTCGACTATCCGCCCTTTTTCCTTCATGCGCTTTTTCTCATATCCTTAGTTTCTCGATCCTGTCTTTTGTCATCGGCTTCGCCTCGACAGCGTCCCGGGCGCCATCCTTTGACCAGAACTCGATCGTCATATCCCCGCCGTTCCTGAACTTGGAATGGCTCAGGGCCAAAGAAGCGGCTTTTTCTATGTTCCCCTTGCTCCGGTCCCCCCTGAGAATAACATAAGGTCCCGCTTTCTCCTGCAGCCGGAGAACGACATCGTTATCCTTCTTCAGGTTCAGGAGCTCTTCGTTATCGCGCTCGTCCCTTCCCACTACTGCCTTGGTCTTCGCATCAAGCCGGAAATGCCTTCCATACTTGAGCAAAGCGATCTCGTCCGGGTCCAAACGGCCGTCGTGCGCCACCAGGTCCTTGAGCTTGCGAACGAAGATCGGGTCGGTCAGAAGACACCCTCCGCCCGGCGCGAAGAACTTTGTCAGGTTGTATTCTTTAGCGAGTTCGTACTGCCGCTTGCGCGACCGTCCCTGCAGATCCAGGAGCTTTTCCCTGTCGACGAGACCTTCCCGTTCGGGCACGGTCTCATCCAAAAGCTTCGCCGAAAGCGGCCTGAGAAGATATCCTTCGAGTTCCGAATACTTCTTTATTGTGTTGAGCGCGTCTCTGTTCTGGGACATGGGCCTTTCGCCGAGCACTTCCCCGGTCATCACGAAATCGGCTCCTTCGGCTTTCATCATTTTCTTCGCGCTCCTGAGCATGAGTATCTTGCAGTCGATACACGGGTTCATGTTCGCCCCGAACCCGTGCCTCGGCGACCTTACAAGCTCCAGGAACCGGTCAGAGATATCCTCGATCCTGACGGGGATCCCCGCCCCGCGAGCCGCTTCTTCAACGTTCGCCTTGAACTTTTCCGTGTCGCGCGAAGCGAATGCCATCACGAAAGTGACCCCGACAACCTCTACGCCCTGGTCCATTACTACCCGTGCCGCAAGCAAGCTATCCAGCCCGCCCGATATCAATGCGATCGCTTTAGTGTCTTCAAACATAATAAAAGTATATTCTGGGGACATGTTTCGTCGTCTAAGTTGCGCGTTCAGAAACGTGTCCCCAGAACCTCAGTTTCCTGCGTTATCTTTCTTCCTAAGCTCTGTCATCCATTCCCGTATTGTTTTCTCATGCCCGAGGTTTGTAGGAATATAATATTTTTTCTTCCTCCTCACATAATCCTGTTCAACATAGTGCGCGTCATAAGAATGCGCGTATTTGTACCCTTCGCCCCTTCCGAGTTCCTTCGCTCCGGGATAGTTCGCGTCCTTCAGGTGGTCGGGCACTTCCTGGGTGCGGTTCTCTTCGACGTCTTTCATGGCATTTTCTATGCCCATATACGCGGCGTTGCTTTTGGGGGCGCAGGCTATGTAGACCGTCGCCTGTGCCAGCGGGATCCTGGCCTCCGGGAACCCCACGAAATCCGCCACCTGCATGGCCGCGTTCGCCACGACCAGTGCCTGTGGATCGGCGTTGCCCACGTCTTCCGCGGCGCATATCACTATCCGGCGCGCTATGAAACGCGGGTCCTCCCCCGCGACGACCATCTTGGCCAGCCAGTAAAGGGCCGCGTCCGGATCGGAACCCCTCATGCTCTTTATGAAAGCGCTTATCGTGTCGTAATGGGAATCGCCGTCCCGATCATATACGATGGCTTTTTTCTGTATCGATTCCTCGGCTTCTTTCAGCGTTATGCGGGCCTCTCCATTCTTCGCGGGATGCGTGGTAAGCACGGCTATCTCCAGGGCGTTCAACGCTCTCCTGGCGTCGCCGTCGGATATTTTTGACAGATGGCGAAGGGCTTCTTCATCGACGCGGATCTTTTTCCCGCCCAATCCGCGCGATCCGTCCTCGAGCGTCTTCCTGAGGATGGTCATTACCACATCCTCGTCCAGGGCCTTGAACTCGAAGATCTGGCTCCGCGAAAGAAGCGCCGAGTTCACGGTAAAGAACGGGTTTTCCGTGGTCGTTCCTATAAGAATGATGCTCCCCGCTTCGACCTCCGGCAGGAGTACGTCCTGCTGCGCCTTGTTGAACCTGTGGATCTCGTCCAAGAGAAGTATCGTCCGGCGGCCGTCAAGCTGCTTGTGTTTCTTTGCCGCGTCTATTATCTTCCTGATCTCGCTGACGTTGCTGGAAACCGCATTTCTTCTGAGGAAATGCGCGCCCGTCCTCCTGGATATCACCATGGCCAGCGCCGTCTTCCCCACGCCGGGCGGACCGTAAAAGATGACGGAACTGAGGCGGTCAGCTTCTATCGCGCGCCGCAAGAGTTTCCCTTCCCCTATGATGTGTTCCTGGCCGTAGAACTGGTCCAGTTTCTCCGGACACATCCTCACGGGAAGCGGCATCGCTGCGTTTTTTTTCTGTGTCGGTTCGAAGAGATCCATAAGTTCGGGAATATGTTCTGTTAAAAAATTAAGGCCGGACTTTCATCCGGCCTTAAAGACCCGTCAAGCCGTGCGCGGATATGAGAATATTAAGCCTGGTATCCCCAGGTGGGTGCCCTCCTCACAGCTCCAAGGAGCCGCAAGAGTTAGACTCCCGATAAAATGGTGTTGGCAAAATTCTCTTTTCCGCTTCACGAACCCAACAGGCGCCTACACCTCTATTATAACACCGCCATAAAATGGCCGTCAACGGAAAGCGACATCGAATTTATTGACAAGAGCTTCTTTGATCTTCGAATGAACGGCTTCTATCTCTTCGTCCGTCAGCGTGCGCGTATCGATCCCGTATTCTATACTGTAGGTGAGGCTTTTCTTGCCGGCCGGTATTTGTTCCCCTTCGTACACATCTGCGAGTTCCACCCGCCTGACGATCTCTTCCCCGGTAGCCGTTATTACCTCGTGCACGTCCGCTGCCGCGAGATCCTTATCGCACAGAACGGATATATCCCTCGTGGACATGGGGAACTTAGGGATGGAATGATAATGGTCCTTAAGCCCTGCCTTTTCTATGACCCGGCCGAGCGCGAGCTGCGCGATGAACACCGGCTGGGCTATATCATACGCCTCAAGGAGTTCGTTCCCGGCTTCGCCGAGGAACCCCGATGCTTCCTTCTCCTGCGCTATCTTCACGGTCGCGCAGTCCGTGAAGCCGTCTACCTTTTTTTTCTCGAACACGGATCCCAGTTTTAGATCACCAAAAAGATCTTCCACCATGCCCTTCAGATCAAAAAGGTCCGCGTTCCTTTCTCCCTCGCGCCAATTTTTCAGCAGGGCACCGGTAAGCGCCATGCATAAAGCGGGCGTCTCCAGAAAAGCGCCTTTCTCCCCCCGCCGGGCATATATCTTCCCTATCTCGAAAAAGGCCAGATCCCTGTTCTTCCTGTTAATATTGTAAGAGATCGCCTTTAGCATCCCGTCCACCAGCTGCGGCGTAAGGACCTTCTGCTCTTCCGACAGCGGATTGCTCAGCTGAACGGTTCTCGAAGATATCGCGCTAAACCGTTCTTCGGCCGATTCGCTGATCAGGCTATATGTCATGATCTCGTTGAGCCCCAGGGCCGGCAACACCTGTCTCAGCCGTTCCTCCACGAGGCGGGACCTTTCCTTCCTTGTTACCTGGGGTATCATCTTCCCGAGGGTCAAGGGTATTTTGTCGTATCCGTGTATCCGTGCCACCTCTTCTATAAGGTCGATCTCCCTCGTCAGGTCCTCGCGGAACGTCGGCACTGCCACCGTCATCTTGCCGCCTTCTGCTTTGGCGACGTTCATCCCCAGCCGTTCAAAGATATTTTTCACGCCTTTTTTATCCAGCGAGATGCCGAGCACCTTTTCCGCTCTTTGCAGGTCGAACTTGACGCGTGCGCCTTTTGCCTTCAGGCCGCCCGCGTCATAGAGCTTGCCTATTTTCCCGCCGGCCTCTTTGGCAATAAACTCCGCCGCTCTGTCGGAGGCTTTCGCTATCATTCCCTTATCCACACCCCGTTCGAACCTGTAACTCGACTCGCTTGAAAGCCCGAGCCTGCGCGCGGTCTGCCTGACCGATATAGGATCGAAATACGCGCTTTCCAGAAGCACATTGCCGGTCCCTTCACCCACTTCCGTGTCCAGTCCGCCCATCACTCCGGCTATGGCTATCGGTCTCTCACTGTCCGCTATGACCAGCATCCCCGGTTCAAGTTTTCTTTCCACCCCGTCGATCGTGGTTATCTTTTCCCCTTTTTTCGCCGGGCGGACGATTATCCTGTTGCCTCTTATCTTGTCCATGTCAAAAGCGTGGAGCGGCTGCCCGGCCTCCATCAGACAGTAATTCGTTATGTCCACCACGTTATTGACGGGTCTTAAGCCCATCGCGGTCAAGCGGTCTTTGAAATATTCGCCGGATCCTTCCACTTTGACGGCAGTGATCACCCTCGCGGTATATCGCGGGCAAAGCGCGGCGTTCTCGATCACGCATTCGACCTCGGGATGATCCTTGTGTGTTCTTTTTGCGTTGATCTTCGCCGCAGGAAGACGGAGAGGTTTATCGAATACCGCGGATGCTTCCCTGGCAAGCCCCGTAACGCTCAGGCAATCCGGCCGGTTGGAAGTGATCTCGAAACTCATTATTTTGTCTGCGCCCTGCGCGGTTATGGATTCCACCTCCGAACCGGACATGGTAAGCCCTCTCGCAAGCTCTTCGGCGCTCACGTCAAGATCCACGTATTCTTGCAGCCACTCAAAACTCAGTTTCATTTTAGTTATTAGTTTTTAGTTATTAGTTGTCAGTCGCTCGCCTGGGAACTAACAACTAAAGCGAGCAAAGCGAGCGTTCTAATAACTCATAACTAGTTAAATTGCCTTAAAAATCTCACGTCATTCTCGAAGAACAGCCTTATGTCCTCTATACCGTACTGGAGCATGGCTATCCTCTCCACGCCCATACCGAAAGCGTACCCGGTGTATTTCCCGGCGTCATACCCGACAGCTTCGAACACCGTGGGGTCCACCATCCCGGCGCCCAGGATCTCCAGCCAGCCGTTACCCTTGCAGACCCGGCACCCCTTGCCTTTGCAGATAAAACAGGAGATGTCCACTTCGGCGCTGGGTTCGGTGAACGGGAAAAAATGCGGGCGAAAACGCAATTTGACCTCTTCGCCGAACATGCTCTTGCAAAAAAGCGTGAGCACGCCCTTGAGGTCAGAGAATTTCACGTCCTCGTCCACCACAAGCCCTTCCACTTGATGGAACATGAAAGAGTGCGACGCGTCCACGGCATCCGGCCTGTACACCCTGCCCGGCATTATGGCCTGTATGGGCGGCTTTTGGCCCTGCATAAGGTGGATCTGGACGTTCGAAGTATGGCTCCTCAAGAGGTGCTGCCCTTCTATATAGAAAGTGTCGAACGCATCGCGTGACGGATGGTCGAGAGGGATGTTCAACGCCTCAAAATTATAGAACTCCGTGTCTATTTCAGGGCCTTCCGCGATCTTGAAGCCGAGCGAGACGAATATTTCGTTTATGCGCGCCGTCGTGAGCGTGAGCGGATGGAGCGTGCCGCGCCTTTGCCTGACCCCCGGCAGTGTGACGTCTTCGGCTTTTCTTTTTTTCGCATATTGCTCGCCTCTGAGCTTTACCGCGACGGCGTTGATCTTTTCGGTGCATTCTTCCTTGAGCTTGTTGGCCCTCTGGCCGGCCTGTTTCTTTTCTTCGACGGAAAGGCCCGCAAGCGACCGGAGAATACCGGTCAGTTCTCCTTTGCGTCCCAGGAACTTCACGCGCAGCTCTTCAGCCTGCCTGGCGTCCGCGCATGCTTCCAGCGCTTTATCGAACTCTTCCCGTATTTTTTCTAATCTCTCAAGAACGCTCATCTTATTCTTTGCTGCGTTTTTTCAGGCCGTCTATTTTCTCGTTCTCGCCGAACACGACGAGTATATCGCCTTTGGCCACGGTGTCGTCCGCCTGAGGGTTTACGTTCATTTTTTCTTCTTCGACGGTCTCGCCATCCCTTGTCGTTTCTATCTTCTTCTTGATCGCGATGACGTTCAGGCCGTATTTGACCCGCATTTCAAGATCTCTCAGGCTCTTTCCCACGAATTCATCCGGCGCGACGATATCTATGATGCTGGTGTCTCCCGAAAGGCCTATGTGGTCCAGGACCTTATCCGAAAATGATATGAGCATGTCGGCGATCCTCACCCCCATGTCCTTTTCGGGCAGGATCACTTTGTCGGCCCCTATCTTGTCGAGCACCTTTTTATGCTCAATGCTGATCGCCTTGCATACTATGACGGGCACACCCAGTTCTTTCAAAAGGAGCGTGACCAGTATGCTGGCCTCTATGTTGGTCCCGATCGCGCATACTGCAACGTCCACGTTCGCCAGACCCACGGACCTTACCGCTTTCTCGTCCGCGGCGTCAAGACAGACCGCTTTCGCGGCCACGTCCATTATATCATGCACCAGCTCTTCGTTCTTGTCTATAGCCAGCACCTGCTGGCCCTTCTCCGAGAGCGTGGTAGCAACGCTCATTCCCAATCTTCCCAGACCTATAACGGCGAATTTTTTCATTTTCTCCTCCAGGGCCTTACCCGACCATTATGTTCTCTTCGGGGAAAACGTACCTGTCCTGTCTTTCCCTGAACGCCACGGCCAGAGCCAGGGTCAGCGGACCGAGCCTGCCGGCGAACATCGTCGCCGTTATGCAAAGTTTGCTGGCGTCGCAGAGACCGCCCGTGATACCGGTGGAAAGGCCTACGGTACCGAACGCAGAAGTGACCTCGAACAGCGACCGCACAAGCGCCGTTCCCCCCAGCCGCCCCGCTTCCAGGTACGTCAGCGCGAGCGTGAATATGAACACCCAGGCTATCGCAAGAAAAAATATAACAAGCGCCTCTCTCACCACCTGTTTCGGGACCGAACGATCAAAGAGCATAGCCCGGCGCCTGTTCTTTAACATGCCCAGGACCGTAACGAAAAGTATCGCGAACGTACAGGTCTTTATGCCTCCTCCCGTAGAACCGGGGGACGCCCCTATGAACATAAGGGGCACCAGGGACAGCAAAGACGGAATGGAGAGTTTGCCGACAGGTAACGTGTTGAACCCCGCGGTCCTCGCCGTGGTGGACTGGAACACCGCCCCCCATAACCGTTCTCCCCACGTCATCGTCTTCATCAGGCCTCCTCTTTCAAAGAAAAGAAGAAGTCCCGCTCCCGCGCATATAAGAAAGACCGATACCGTTAAAGCGACCTTAGCCTGGAGGCTTAGCCTCCTGTCCGGGCCCTTTTTATAAAAAAGCCCCAGCATGTCCACGATGACGACGAACCCGATCCCCCCGAAAAAAATGAGAAACAGCATCGTCAGGTTTATGACCGGATCGGACTCGAATCGCATCAGGCTGTCCCGAAAAAGCGAAAATCCCGCGTTACAGAACCCCGACACCGAGTGGAACACCGCTCTTTCGACCGTCTCCAGGACGCCCCAGTCGGTCACTGCTCTCCACCTTAGGAAAAAGAACCCCGCTCCTATTGCCTCCGCGCACACCGTGATGCCGAGTATGTACCCTATCAGTCTCTTCAGGCCCAGTATGTTGTTCTTTCCCAGCGTGCTGCGTATAACATCCGTCTGCTGGAACCCGATCTTCCTCCCGAGCATGACGGCGAACAGCGTGGAAAAAGTCATTATTCCCAGGCCGCCGGCCTGGAACAAGGCAAAGATGACCCATTTACCGAAAGGCGTAAAGAACGTACCGGTGTCTTTTACTACCAGCCCCGTCACGCAGGTGGCGCTTGTCGCCGTGAAAAGGCTGTCTACCAGCGAAAGCCTCCCGGGCTCTTTTGTGGCGAACGGCATGGATAAAAAGAGCGTGCCCATCAAGATGGCGCACAAAAAACTCAATATCAAAAGTTGCGGGGGCCGCAGTCTTCCCATAAAAAAGTTTACGTCTGGACTTTCTTAACGAGCGATTTGAACCCTTTGTCGTCTTGTGCCGCTATGTCCGCGAGCATTTTCCGGTTGAGATCTATCTTTGCCTTCTTCAACCCGGACATGAACTTGCTGTAAGAAATGCCCTCCGCCCTGCAGGCCGCGGTTATGCGCGAGATCCACAACGCCCTGTAATTGCCTTTTTTCTTTCTCCTATCGCCATAGCTGAGAGCCTTGCTTTTCCTCACGGCCTCTTTGGCTGTCCGAAGCAATTTAGACCTGGCGCCGCGCTGTCCCTTCGCGGCCTTGAGGACCTTCTTTCTACGAGCAAGCGAACTTGTCGCGTGCTTTACTTTAGCCATTCCTACTCCTCACTTCTTTTTTGGTTTTTTCCGCGCAAAGTCACGCGTACGGCAGAAGGGCTCTCACCTTTTTCTGGAAAGTCTTGTCCACCGTTGTCGCTTTTCTCAGCGAGCGTTTTCTCTTACGCGATTTTTTCGTAAGGATGTGCCTTTTGCCGGATTTCTGCCTCTTGACCTTCCCGGTCTTTGTCAGCTTAAATCTCTTCTTCACACCCTTTTTAGTTTTCAGTTTAGGCATTGTCTTTGTCCTGTCCCTTTTTATCCTTTTCGACGTTTATTTCCCTGTCCATTTTGGGGATCAAGGTCACCTGCAGCGTCCTTCCCATCGACGTCGGCGCCGATTCCATCTCCCCCAGCGCCGCAATGTCGTTCGCGACCCTTTTCAAGAGCTCGAACCCCAGTTCCTTGTGAGCCATCTCTCTCCCTCTGAAGCGCAGAGAGATGCGCACCTTGTCTTTCTGTTCCAGGAATTCTCTTATATGTTTCAGTTTTACCTGATAATCGTGTTCTTCGATCCTGGGCTTGAATCTTACTTCTTTTATATGCGTAACATGCTGTTTCTTTTTTGCCAGTTTTCTTTTCTTTTCCTGCTCATACTTGTATTTGGAATAGTCCATTATCCGGCAGACCGGCGGGTCGTTGTTCGGCGCCACTTCCACCAGGTCCAGGCCCTTTTCCTGGGCCTTGCTGACCGCCGTCCTTATGTCCACCACTCCCAGCTGGTTGCCTTCGTCGTCGACCAGCCGCACCCTGGCGGCCCTTATGAACTGGTTGACCCTTGTACCCGAATAACCGCCTCTGTGTTGCCTGTTGAATCCACCCTTGTATACGATAGTCCCCTCCTTTTTTCCCGGATGTTACTTTCTGCTCTCTGCTTCTTCAGCCACACGGTCTATGAACTCTTTCCGTCCGAGCGTTCCGAGATCTCCGTCCTTCCTGCTCCTGACGGAAACGTTTCCCTTTTCTGCTTCTCTCTTGCCGATGATGACCATGTAAGGGATCTTGGCCACCTCGGCGTCGCGTATCTTCTTCTGCATCTTCTCGTCCCGGCTGTCGAGCTCGACGCGGAAACCGGCCGCGCGAAGTTCTTCTTCCAGCTCTTTCGCATAACCGACCTCGTTCCCGGTTATCGGGATGAGCTTCATCTGCACGGGCGCCAACCATAGCGGGAACGCCCCTCCATAATGTTCTATCAGCGCCCCTATGAACCGCTCCAGGCTCCCCAGTATCACGCGGTGCAGAACGATCGGCCTTTGTTCTTTGCCGTCCCGGTCCGTGTAAGTGAGTTCGAAGCGCTCGGGCAGCGCGAAATCGCACTGTATGGTAGCGCACTGCCAGGCCCTTCCCAGGGCGTCCTTGAGCTTGATATCTATTTTCGGTCCGTAAAAAGCGCCGTCCCCCTCGTTTATGTCATACGCCAACCCTTTTAAGTCCAGCGCCTTTTTCAGGGCGTCGGTGGCCTCGTCCCATTCTTCTATTTTCCCGATAAACTTTTCCGGCCTGGTGCTGAGCTCGATCTCGAATTCCTCGAACCCGAAGACCTTGAGCGTCTCCACCACAAAATCGATGACACCCATTACTTCGCTCTCCACCTGTTCCCTCAGACAGAAAATATGGGCATCGTCCTGCGTAAAACCCCGCACCCTCAGAAGGCCGTGAAGCACGCCGGATTTCTCGTGCCGGTACACGCTCCCCAGCTCGAAATACCTTATGGGGAATTCCCTGTAGCTCCTGTTCCTTGACGAATAGACAAGAATGTGTCCGGGGCAGTTCATGGGCTTAACGGCGGCTTCCTGCCCTTCTATTTCAAATATATACATGTGCTCTTTGTAATAATCGTAATGGCCGGACTGGATCCATATGTCGCTCTTCAGTATATGCGGGCTGGATATCAACAGATATCCTTTCTCCAGGTGTTTCGCCGTTATGTAATCCGCTATGATCTGCCTGAGCATCGCGCCCTTCGGATGATACAGGACGAGCCCGGCCCCCATTATGTCGTTGAAGCTGAAAAGGTCCAGGTCTTTCCCCAGTTTCCGGTGGTCCCTTTTCTGGGCCTCTTCCCTGAGGGCCAGATATTCCCGGAGGGCTTTTTTGTCCGCGAAAGCCGTCCCGTATATCCTTTGCAGCATGGGATTAGTCTCGTCCCCGCGCCAGTACGCGCCGGCTACGGAAAGAAGCTTGTACGCCTTGATCTCTCCAGTCGCGGCGATATGAGGGCCTTTACACAGATCCGCGAAATCCCCGTGCTTGTAGACCGTGATCTTCCCGTCCGGGAGTTCATCGATCAGTTCCATCTTGTACGCTTCGTCCGCGAAGATCCTTCTCGCCTCTTCCTTCGTGATCTCTTCGCACGTAAAAGGATGGTTCTCCTTGATTATGCGGTCCATTTCTTTTTCGATCTTCGGGAGATCTTCAGGCGTCAAAAAATGGCTGGATCTTTTGCCGGATGCGAGATTACATCCGCTGAAGTCGAAATCGTAGTAGAACCCGTCCTCTATGGCGGGGCCTATCGCGACCTTCACGCCCGGGTACAGCTTCTTGACGGCGTCAGCCATCACGTGAGACGTGCTGTGCCGCAGTTTTTCCAGATTTTCGTCTTTTTTCCTTGCCATCATTCGTTTCTAAAGTGGTGGGCGGTACTGGGATCGAACCGGTGACCTCCACGATGTCAACGTGGCGCTCTAACCATCTGAGCTAACCGCCCACCGTATAATAATAAGACTTATATCACAGATCGTGCTTCTTTTCCACCTTTACCATGGTGGGCGAGGAGGGGGTCGAACCCTCACAGCTTATTCAGCCGAAGGATTTTAAGTCCTTTGCGTCTGCCAGTTCCGCCACTCGCCCCTGATCTCGCGCCTCATAAGCCCGCCAGCATAGTGTCGGAGTGTCATCGTGCGCTTCGCTTACTAGTGTCAGCGTGTCAAAGACAGCACTATGACACTTTGACGCTAGCGAACGCAGTGAGCGATGATACTCTGACACTAAAAAGCCTTCATGCCCTGTTAGCTCTGGAGGCGCGGACCGGAATCGCACCGGTGTACGCGGTTTTGCAGACCGCTGCCTATCTACTCGGCCACCGCGCCCGTGACATATCATATTTACTTAACTAAAAGCAGGGTCATAAGTTATCATACCAGCCGGAAAAAGTCAATTGTCTTCCCCCCGCCTTTTCGCCCCTAATCTTCCCAGGCCACCGCCCCGTTGACATATAACACGTTCTTTCCGCCCTGGGGGTGATTGGACGCCTTGTCCCTCGCGAGCACTTCCATGGACGGGTCCCTGACCGTGAGCCCTCCGGTATAAATATAGTCCGGCGCCCCGGGCGTTCCCACCGATTTGGTCGCGGGACAGTCCACGAGCCGTTCATCGGCAAGATAATGCTCGTCGTACAAGGTCTTCAACGTGGGCGGAAATTTGCCTTCGTGTTCCTCCGCGTATACGTAAGAGGCCAGTCCCAGTTCCCTCAGGTTGTTCGCGCAGACTATTCTTTTGTTCTTTGCGGAAGCCTTCTTGACAAAGGGAAACATCACGCTCCCCACGATGATCAATATAGCGAAGATCACCAGAAGTTCCCCGAGCGTAAAGCCCCTCTTGCCGGTGAAAAACCTTCTCATCCGATCAACTCCTCCATCCTGTCCACTATTATCGCCGCGAGCTCCTCTTTTGTCTTGTCCCCGAACTCGCTTATCCTGCCTTCGGTGTCGATGATGCTGACGGTCTTGTCCCCGGGGCCGAAGGGGTCGTTCTCCCCCGTCTTCATGTTGACAACGACCAGGTCGAGGTCTTTCGCCGCCATCTTCTCCGCAGCGTTCGTGACCGCGTCCTCTGTCTCAAGGGCGAACCCTACCTTCACCAGCCCTTTCCTTCTTCCCACGTCCGCCAGTATATCAGGATTCCTCACGAGCTCCAGCGTAAGTCCTCTTTTTTTCTTTATCTTCCCGGGTTCCGCCCTGTAAGGGCGGAAATCGCAGACCGCGGCTGTCATCACAAGGCAATCCGCTTCTTCCACTTTTCTCAGGACAACGTCCCGCATCTCGATCGCGGTCAAAACGTTCACCGTCTCAACTCCCCGCGGCGGCTCAAGAGCTACCGGCCCGCTGACGAGACAGACTTCGAACCCTCTCACGGCGCATTCCGCAGCTATCTTATACCCCATGAGCCCCGTAGAACGGTTGGATATGAACCTTACCGGATCCAGCGGCTCGATGGTAGGCCCCGCTGTCACCAGGACTTTCGCGCGGGGTATCGAACTATGTTCTGTCTGCGGAATACTCATAAAGGATGTGCGCCGGTACTACAAGGCCAGGACCTCGTCCACTTTTTTGACGATGCTGTCCAGCGGAGCCAGATGCCCTACTCCCTCGCGTCCGCACGCCAGCCGCCCCCGTATGGGGTCGACAAAATGGTATCCCTTTTCCCTGAGGTAAGAGATCTTGTCCTGAATTATGGGGTTGTTGTACATCTTGTCGTTCATCGCCGGCGCGATTATCACCGGACGGTCAGTAGCGCATACGGCGCATGTCAGGATATCGTCACAGATGCCGGCCGCTATTTTGGCGATCACATCCGCCGTCGCGGGAGCTAAAAGGACCAGATCGGCCTCGTCGGCCAGGGAGACGTGAACAGGGTCCCTCCTGTCGGGAAGGCGGAACATCTTATCGACGACTTTTTTCTCCGTGAGCGTCTCGAGTGTAAGCGGCGTCACGAACCATTTCGCGTCCTTCGACATGACACAGCGGACCGAATGCCCTTCTTTCCTCAAAAGGCCTATCAGGTCACAGGCTTTATAACTGGCGATGCTGCCGGTCACTCCCAGCAGGATGTTCTTGTTCATCTTATCGGCCTATTTCTTAAGTTTGACCTTTTCTACCGCGATCTCTTTGATCGCGATGGTCGTTACCTTTTCTTTAGGTTCGGCGTCCACCAGTTTCTTCATGCCGCTGTTGAGCTCTATCGCTCTCTGGGCCGCCAGGTTGCACAGCTTGTAAAGGCTCCCGACCTTTTTCATCAATTCGTCCCGCGACACTTCTTCCATTGCTCCTCTCTCTTCTGGCCCATCTTCTTCCGGTTAGATCTTTCTTTCTCTATTATCGTTCTCAATTCCGCGACCGCTTCGGCCAGGTCCTTGTTCACTATAAGATAATCATACTCATCGGCGGCTTCCAGCTCCCGTTTAGCTTCTTTCAGCCGCACTTCCACCTGGCTTTCCCGGTCGGTGTTCCTTTTTCTCAGGCGCTCTTCCAGTTCTTTGACCGAAGGCGGCATGACGAACACGCTGATGCTTTCCGGTATGATTTTCTTGACCGCCCTGGCGCCCTTAACGTCGATACTGAGGATTATATCCTCCCCCTTCTCGACAGCTTCTTCCACCTGGGACCTGGGAGTTCCGTAACACTTGCCGAAGTTCTCTTCCCATTCCAGAAATTCTCCCGCTCCCGCTTTGTCCCGGAATTCTTCTTCGGAAATAAAGATGTAATCCTCATCCCTTTTCTCGTCCCCTCTCGGCGCTCTCGTCGTGCAGGAGATGGACCTTCGCACCCCCGGCAGCTTCTCCTGAAGAAGTTTGACCATGGTGGTCTTCCCGCTGCCCGACGGCGCTGAAACTATGATAACGAGCGACTCTTGTTTGCCCTGCATCCCCGCATCCTCCGGAGCGTCATTCTATGTTCTTTGTCTGTTCCCGCATCTTCTCTATTTCGCTTTTTATCTCTATCACGGCTTTCGATATCCTGAAATCTCCGGACTTTGCCCCTATGGTATTGATCTCTCTCTGCATTTCCTGCGCGATGAAATCAAGCTTTTTGCCGACATCCGCTCTGGCTTTGTTCATCGCGTCCCTGTACGCGACGATGTGCCCTTCGAGCCTCGTGATCTCCTCCGCTATATCGCAGTTCTTCGCGAACAGGGCTACCTCGGTTTCGAGTCTTCCCTTATCCAGCTCGGCGTTCTCGGCAAGCTCCTTAACGGACTGTACGAGCTTCTTGCGGTACGCGGCAACGCTCTGCTTGCCGTACTTCTTTATCTGGCGCATGTCTTTCTTGATGTTATCCAGGCGGGCGATGAAATCCTTCGCGAGACGCGCCCCTTCCTTACGCCTGTAATCCGCCAGCCGGCCTATGGCCGCGAGCAGGGCCTTCTTGACATGCGGCCAGACCTTCTCTTCGTTCTTCTCGGGTTTCGCTTCGATGACCCCGGGGAACGACAGGAGGTCCCTGATGTCGATATCGCCCCCCACGCCCAGACGCTTTCTGGCCCTGTTGATCTTTTTCATGTATTCGCGCGCTACCGCCTCGTTGAGCTCCACCTGTTGTAAAGGTTTTTTCCTGCTTCCGCCTTCTATCGTTATCTTGACGTACACTTTGCCCCTGTGGACCTTCCCCTCAAAAAGGGTCTTTATCCTTTCTTCGAGCGTGAAGAACCCGTTAAGTGAGGCGCACGACACGCTGAGACATTTGTGGTTCAGCGTCTTGACCTCGGCCGTTATCGCCCCGTAAGGGCTTTTCGCCGTCCCTTTGCCAAAACCAGTCATCGATCTTATCATGATTTTCTCGCGGTCCGAGGTATAAATTCTTTCCGGAAGGTCATGCCCATCGTCTTGTCGATACGTTCTCCTCAACGATAGTTACGGGATAAATGTCCACTATGATCTCGTTGGGTTCGAACCAGAGTTTTATCTCCCTTTCCGCTTCGTCGGTGTTCGCGGAAGCGTGGATAACGTTCTCGTACACGCCCTTGGTGGTTATCCTACCGTAAGCACCCCTTATGGAAACGGAATCGGCTTCCTCGGGATTGGTCTTGCCGCAGATATCCCTTACCTTCTGTATCGCTTCTTCTCCCCAGTACACCAGGGCCATCACTTTTCTCTTGTGGTACTCCCCCATGATGTATTTTATGAGTTCTTCATAAAAAGGCTCTTTTTTCAGGTGGCAGTAATGTTTTTCCGCCAGTTCGCGGTGCACGCGAACCATCTTCGCCCCCACTATATCAAGCTTTGTTTCCGACAGCCTCGTGAGGATGTTCCCCGTGAGGGACTTTTTCAGCCCGTCGGGTTTTATCAATATCAGTGTCTGTTCTACCATGTCTCGTTTCCCGGGCAAAGACGCCTTAACCTTTTTATATTATATGGTTAATTATTTTAACAGCTAAATAAGAAAAGTCAATATTTCTTGCCCGGCTGCGGCAAATTATGCTAAAAAACGACGATAAATTCGCCCCGGGGCTTGGCTTCAAAGAAATGCGCCAGGTGTTCTTCCGCCGTGGCCCTTCTTACTTCCTCGAACTTCTTGGTAAGTTCGCGCGCGAGCACGATCTCCCTGTCTCCCATGATATCCATGAAGTCTTTAAGGAACTTCTCTATACGATGGGGCGATTCATAGACGATGACCGTTCTCTCTTCTTCCCTCAGCCGCTCGAGCTGTTTTCTTCTTTTCGCGGACCTGTTGGAGAGGAACCCTTCAAAAACGAATTTGTCGGTGCGTTTGCCCGAAAGGACAAGGGCCGCGACGAAGGCCGCGGGACCCGGGACCGTGGTCACGGGAACGCCTTTTCTTATGCATTCTGCTATCAACGAGCTTCCCGGGTCGGAAATGCCCGGGGTCCCCGAGTCCGAGATAAGGGCCACATTCCTGCCGGATTCAAGGACCTTGACGATCCCGGGGGTCTTTTTGCCCTTGTTGTAGGAGTGGAAACTGGTAATGGCCGTGTTAACGTCATACCTGTTGAGGAGGATCTTCGCTCTTCTTGTATCTTCCGCGGCAATGAGATCGGCTTCTTTCAGCATGCGCAAAGCGCGCAGAGTGATATCTTCGAGGTTCCCTATCGGAGTGCTTACCACGTACAGGGTGCCTTTGGCCATGTTCTTAGCTTCCCCCAGAATAAGACAAATCTCGGAAGGCAGAGGACAGAAGACAGAGGACAGAACTGTACAAAATCTGACTTCTGTTTTCTGGTCTCTGTTTTCTGTCTTTTGTAACACGCCGCCGACTTGGCTTCTGACATCTGTTTTCTGTCATCTGTTATCTGTCCTCTGTTCTCTGGAATGTGTCGTCGACATGGACTACTCGACCGTGACCGATTTGGCGAGGTTCCGCGGCTGATCTATATCATAGCCGAAGTCCGCAGCCACGTAGTAGGCTAATAGCTGCAGCGGTATGATCACCAGGATGGGAGAGAACACCTCCGATATCCGCGGGATCTCGATAACGTGTTTGCCGTCGCTCTTCTTGAACGACCTGTCGCCCTTTGTGACGACGGCGATAACTATCCCGCCTCTCGCTTTTATCTCCTGGATGTTCGACAACATCTTCTCGTGCGTGGCCGCCTCGACGGCAATACACACCACCCACGGGTTTTCGTCGATAAGGGCTATGGGCCCGTGCTTCATCTCACCGGCCGGGTATCCTTCCGCGCTGATATAGGATATCTCCTTCAGCTTCAGCGCGCCTTCGAGGGCGCTGGGGAAATTGATGTTCCTGGCCAGGTACAGGAAACAGCTCTTGTTGTTCCGGGCCAGGTAATATTCGTGGAACTCGGCGGCGTATCTGGCTATATTGCTCCGCCGCGAGTGACACTGCTGCAGGATGCCCGCGGCAAGAGAAGGCAGGCGCTTCATCTCTTTGATGAGCTTGCCGAGCCCTTCTATTTTCTTCCCTTTTATCGCCGCCAGGTAGAACGTGAAAAGATACAGGATCGCTATCTGCGCGGTATACGCCTTCGTCGAGGCCACGGCTATCTCGGGGCCGGCATGCGTGAATATCACTCCGTCCGCTTCCCTGGCGATAGAGCTGCCGAGGACGTTGCAGATCGCCAGGACGGGCGCCCCTCGTTTCTGCGCCTCCCTGAGCGCCGCGAGCGTGTCAGCCGTCTCCCCGGACTGGGAGATCACCACGACCAGCGTGTTTTTGTCCACTAGCGGGTCACGGTACCTGAACTCGCTAGAATTGTCCACCCACACGGGGATACGCGCGTATTTTTCTATCACGTATTTGCCCGCGAGCCCCGCGTGATAAGCGGTGCCGCATGCCACGATAGCTATATTGTTTATCCTCTTCAACCTGGCCTTGTTGATGGCCAGTTCCTTGAAAACGACATTCCCGTCTTTCAGCCTCCGTCTGAATATATCGCGCAGGACCTCCGGCTGCTCGAATATCTCCTTGAGCATGAAATGCGTGTAGCCCCCCTTCTCCGCCTGGGAGAGGTCCCATTTTATCGTCGCTTTTTCCCTTTTTACCTTTTTTCCCCTGGCGTCGTAAATGACACAGCTCTTGCTCGTCAGGTCGACCACGTCCCCGTTCTCAAGGTAAATGACGTCCTTGGTGTACTCAAGTATCGCCGGGCTGTCGCTGGCCAGGAAGTTCTCCCCCTTCCCTATCCCGACTATGAGGGGGCTGTCTTTCCTTGCCCCCACTATCCGGTCGGGTTCGCCCCTGTGCACCACGGCGATAGCATAAGATCCCTCCAGGCGTTTCACCGCCGACCTGACCGCCGCGCAGAGATCCCCTTTGTAGTTATCGCCGACAAGGTGCGCGATCACCTCGCTGTCGGTGTCCGACCTGAAGGCGTACCCTTTTTTGATGAGACTATCTTTGAGCTCCTGGAAATTCTCGATGATGCCGTTATGGACGAGCGCTATTCCCTCTCCGTCGTCCATATGGGGATGGGCGTTAACGTCGTTAGGCACGCCGTGCGTCGCCCAACGGGTATGCCCTATACCTGTCGTGCCTCTGACCGGCACCTTTTGGAGGTGTTCAGCAAGCACGCGGAGCTTCCCCTGCTTCTTCCTTACGTTGACGCTGCCGTGTCTCAGGATAGCTACGCCGGCAGAGTCATATCCGCGGTATTCCAGGCGGGAAAGCCCTTTGAGGAGGATATTGGAAACTTCTTTCTGGCCGGTGTATCCTATAATGCCGCACATGTTCTTTTAGTCTTCCTGGCTCATCCTGTCCATCAGGTTGATTATGTCGTTCCTCGCACAGCGCCCGATAAGGGACGCCATGTAAAGAAGTATGGAGAATTGCCAGCAGTCCTCGGGGCCTAGTATGAGCGTCTTGCTGACGTTCTCCTCTTTCTCGAGCTGCTTTTTATATTTGCCGGTCGTCTTTGAAAGCGCCCCTTCTTCCAGGTCTAGCTCTTCCACGGTGTTGTTGTATTTCAAAGAGGGGAACTTTATCCCTCTCATGAGGAAGAACATCTGGACGACGTCCTGGTCTATTGCCATTTCTTTCTCGAACTCGAAGCCTTCGAACTGGGGCATGTTGTCGGGCAGGACGATCATGGGCCTTTCGATTATCACCTTGCCCTTCCTGATGACCGTGTGCCCCTCGTTGACTACAGACTCGGCCAGGAAGATATACGGCACTTCGGTGCTCGCGAACGTTGAAAGCTCTTTCGCGCGGCCCCGGATGACCTCGGTCTTTTCTTTCGCTTTTTCCCACAGCTGTTCAACATCCATTTTCTACGCTCGTTCTCGATTTAAGGTAGTGTGCAATTTAATATGCGAAATTGCTGCCCCTCTGTCCGTATACTGTGTGAACGACTTCGGCCAGAAAGGTGGGATTAAATCCTACGACCTCCTTCTCCCAAAGCAGATACGCTCACCAGGCTGCGCTACTTCCCGCTGTGAAACATTGAAAGTCGATATTCGAAATTGGACCGGCCTCGGCGCTTCCTCGGACATTTCGTCCTCGGTCGCATTCTCGATTCTGTTCTTTCTGTTTTCTCCTAATGTCGGCTTTCGGATCTCGAATGCTCTAAAAATTTTGCCGAAGGCAAAATTTTTGGCGTCCCCAAGGGGATTCGAACCCCTGTCGACAGATCGAAAATCTGTTGTCCTAGGCCAGGCTAGACGATGGGGACGCACTTAAGGTGCCTATTGTACAAAATACTTTTTGCGTTTGCAAATATTTTCTATCCTTCCGCGGCCTCTTCCTCTTCTTTGGCCACGACACTTGCCACTGATGTCAGTTTGTCGCCGGCCTTAAGGTTGATGACCCTTACTCCCTGCGTGGATCTTCCTACCTTGCTTATTCCTTTCACCGCCACGCGCACTACCATGCCGTTCTTGGAGATCAGCATGATCTCATCCCCGTCGCGTACCGTCTTGATCCCGACGACCTCTCCGTTCTTGGCGACCACCTTGAGATTGATTATGCCGCTTCCCCCTCGTGACTGAAGCCGGTAGGCGCTGAACTCCGTTCTCTTGCCATACCCTTTTTCAGTAACGGTGAGGAGTGCGCCATCGGTCGCTACTTTCACCATGCCGACGACTTTATCTTTCTTTTTGAGCGATATCCCTTTGACCCCCTGGGCGCTTCTGCCCATCGCGCGGATATCTTTTTCCCTGAAATGTATCGCCTTCCCGCCGGCGGTGGCAAGACATATTTCGTCTTGGCCCGAGGAAAGCACCGACTCCACCAGATGGTCTCCCTTGCCCAGCGTAAGAGCGATTATCCCCCCCTTGCGGGGATTGCTGAACGCCGGGAGGGGCGTCTTTTTTATCTTCCCCTGGGTCGTCGCCATTACCACGAACATGTCTTCCTTGAATTCGCGCACGGGCACGACTGACGTTATTTGCTCGTCCTGCGACACCCCGATGAGGTTGACTATCGGCCGCCCCTTGGTCCTGCGTCCCGCTTGCGGCAATTCGTGTACCTTGAGCCAGTAGACCTTCCCTTCACTGGTAAAGATAAGTATGTAGTCATGCGTCGAGGCGATAAAAAGGTGCTCTATGAAATCCTCTTCTTTCGTCTCCGCGCCGGTGACGCCTTTGCCCCCGCGCCGCTGTTTCTTGTAAGCGCTCACGGGGAACCTCTTTATGTATCCGGCGTGACTGACGGTTATTACCATATCCTCTTCCGCGATCAGGTCCTCGATGTCTATGTCCTCGGCCGCCTTCGTGATCTCCGTCCTTCTGGCGTCCCCGAACTTCTCCTTCAGGTCGGCGGACTCCTTGCTTATTATCTCCAGGACCTTCTTCTCGCTGGCCAGTATGCCCTTCAGTTTCTCGATAAGCTTTATGAGTTCCAGGTATTCGTTCTTTATTTTCTCCGTCTCGAGATTCGTGAGCTGTTGGAGGCGCATAGCCAGTATCGCCAGGGCTTGTATTTCCGAGAGCCCGAATTTCTTCATTAGCGCCAGGCGGGCCGCTCCCGGGTCTTTCGACTTTTTGATGATCCTTATGACCTCGTCGATGTTCTTTACCGCTATTTTCAGGCCTTCGAGGATATGCGCTCTTTCTTCCGCTCTCGCCAGGTCGAATTTCGTCCGCCTGATAATGATCTCTTTGCGGTGGTCTATGAAATACTGGAGCATCTGTTTAAGGTTCAGCACCCTGGGCTGCTTGTCCACCAAAGCCAGCATGATCACGCCGAAAGTGTCGCGCATCTGGGTGTGCTTGTAGAGCTGGTTCATTATGACTTCCGTGTTGTACCCCCTGCGTACGTCGATGACTATCCTCATCCCGTCGCGGTCGGACTCATCGCGGATATCAACGACCCCTTCGACCTTCTTGTTCTTCACCAGGTCCGCTATGGACGTTATGAGGCGGGTCTTGTTGACCTGATACGGGACCTCGGTAACGATGATGCTTTCCTTGCCTTGCTTTTTCTGCTCCACGTGCACTTTGGCGTGCAAAGTAAGGGATCCCCGCCCGGTCCGGTAGGCTTTTTTTATCGCCTCTTTCCCGCAGATCATGGCTCCCGTCGGGAAATCCGGCCCCGTTACGATCTTGATGAGATCGTCCACGGAACAGTCCGGGTTCTCTATAAGGTAACGGGTCGCGTCCACTATTTCCCCCAGGTTATGCGGGGGGATATTGGTGGCCATCCCCACGGCGATGCCGCTTGAACCGTTCAGCAGAAGGTTCGGCAACACCGACGGTAAGACGTCCGGTTCGTTCAGCGACCCGTCAAAGTTCGGGCTGAAATCGACCGTTTGTTTTTCGATGTCCAGCAGCATCCATTCCGTGATCTGCTGCAGGCGCGCTTCCGTGTACCTCATCGCCGCGGCCGAATCGCCGTCTATTGAGCCGAAGTTCCCTTGCCCGTTAACAAGCGGGTACCGGAGCGAAAAATCCTGGACCATGCGGACAAGCGCGTCGTACACGGCCATGTCCCCGTGCGGATGATACTTTCCGAGGACTTCACCGACTATCCTCGCGCACTTCTTGAAGGGCTTGTTATAAACGATCCCCATATCCTTCATCGCGTAAAGGATCCGGCGGTGCACCGGCTTCAGCCCGTCACGGACATCCGGCAACGCTCGTCCCACTATCACGCTCATCGCGTAATTGATATAGGAATCTTTCATCTCCTCTTCAACGTGGACCGGTATTATCTTTTCGTTCTGCGTGTACATGTTCTTTCCTCCATCCATCAACTAACAACTAACAACTCATCACTCATAACTAAATATCGAGGTTCTTTACGTCCTTTGCATGCGCGACAATGAACCCTCTGCGCGATTCCACGTTATCCCCCATGAGTATCGTGAACATCTCGTCCGCGCCGGCCGCGTCCTCCACCGTTACTTTCTGGAGCGTCCGCCTTTCCGGGTCCATCGTGGTCTCCCAGAGCTGTTCCGGGTTCATCTCGCCAAGGCCTTTGTACCGCTGGATGGTCATCCCTTTCTCGCCTTCCTTGAGTACGTGGTCCATGAAGCCCTTAAGGGAATATATCTTGGCTTCTCCATTGATCACGAAGAGCGGCTTTTCTTCTTTTTCCTTCTTTTTGCCTTTTGCTTTGCCCTTGGGCTTCTCTTCCTGATCTTCTTCTTTCCTTTGCTCATAATCGGCGATATCCAGGCCGAATTTCCCGATCTCTTTCGTTATTTTCTCGATCTCCCTGGCCTCGTAGAACTCCTGGACCGTTATGGCGGATACCTCCCCGGACGGCGCCTCTGTCTTTGTCTCCATTTTCAGCTCTTTTTCCCGCGTTTTCTTGTTCTTCGCCCTCAGCTTGGCCAGCTCGTCGTCGGTATACAAATATTGGACCTCTCCCTCCACTATTACACGGTAAAGTGGCAGTTTGTTGGTCTTTTTGTCCCATAGTTGGAGATATTTTGGCAGTTTCACTCCACGGCGCTCTATGGCCCGGCTTAACTTGTCCAGACGCAACAGAAGCTCCATAAGATCCTGTATTTTCCTATCGGTCAATTTCTTTTTCCCTGTTACCTGCTCCACATCGATGCCGGACGAACCCTGCTCGACGAGGAACATCTTCATCTCCTGCTCGGTATTGATGTACTGCTCGCTCTTTCCCCGTTTCACCCTGTAAAGAGGCGGCTGGGCTATGTAAATATATTCCTTTTCGAGGATGTCCTTCATCTGCCTGTAAAAGAACGTCAAAAGGAGGGTCCTTATGTGTGATCCGTCCACGTCGGCGTCGCACATGAGTATCACTTTCCCGTAACGCAGTTTCTCGATGTTAAATTCCTCGCCTATCCCGGCCCCCAGAGCCGTTACCAGCGTCTTTATCTCCTCGTTGTTCAATACCTGCGTCAATCGCGCCTTTTCAACGTTCAATATCTTCCCCTTCAGCGGCAGAATGGCCTGGAATCTCCTGTCCCGCCCCTGCTTCGCGGAGCCTCCGGCCGAATCTCCCTCGACGATATATATCTCTGTCATTGTCGCGTCCGATTCCGAACAGTCGGCAAGTTTACCCGGAAGCGAGCCGCCTTCAAGAACGCCCTTACGCCGGGTAAGCTCGCGCGCTTTCCTTGCGGCTTCGCGCGCGTGCGCGGCCATCGTCGCCTTTTTAGCCACTTTGTTCGCCACGTCGGGGTTCTCGTCGAAGTAAGTACCGAGCATCTCGTTAACGACGGCCTCTACCATCCCCTCGACCTCTGAGTTGCCGAGTTTGGTCTTTGTCTGCCCTTCGAACTGGGGGTTAGGGATCTTCACGCTTATCACCGCGGTGAGCCCTTCCCTGGTGTCGTCGCCGGAGAGGCTTTCCCCCTTCAGGATGCCGCGTTTTCTTCCATAGCTCTTGAGCGTCCTGGTAAGGGCGGATTTGAACCCGGTAAGGTGCGTGCCCCCTTCCGTGGTACTTATATTATTCACGAAACTGTAGATGTTCTCGGCGTACCCGTCGTTATACTGCATCGCCACTTCGAGCTGTATCTTGTCCTTTTCTTTCTCGAAATAGATTATCTTCCTGTGCAGCGCGTTCTTGTTCTTGTTCGCGTGCTCCACGAAAGAAACGATCCCTCCCTTGTAAAAGAACTCTATTTCCTTTTCGGTACGTTCGTCCTGGAGAGAGATCTTCACGCCTTTATTAAGGAATGCCAGTTCCCTGAGCCTTGCCGCGAGTATATCATAGCTGAAGGGTATCTCCTCTTTGAAGATGTCCTCGTCCGGCTTGAAGGTAACGCTCGTGCCCGTGGACTTGGTCTTTCCCAGGGACTTGAGCTTCGACGCGGTGTGTCCCTTTTTATATTCCTGGTGGTGTATCTTCCCGTCCCTTTTGACCTCGACCTCGAGCCATTCGGACAGCGCGTTCACGACGCTCACGCCTACTCCGTGAAGGCCGCCCGACACCTTGTACACCCTGTGGTCGAACTTCCCGCCGGCGTGCAGGGTGGTCATGACGACCTCCACCGCGGGTTTTTTCTGGGTAGCATGCATGTCGACCGGTATCCCGCGGCCGTTGTCCGATATCGTAATGCTCTCATCGGCATGGATCACGACGTCGATCCTGTCGCAGTGCCCTCCCATCACCTCGTCGATGGAGTTGTCCACTACCTCGTAAACGAGGTGATGCAGGCCTCTCTTGCCGGTATCGCCGATATACATGGCCGGCCTTTTCCTGACGGCCTCGATGCCTTCGAGCACCTGTATCGTTCTCGCGTCATATTTCTTTTTGTCCGGCTTTTGCTCCTTCGCCTGTTTTTTTACCGGTTCGGGCGTCTTTTTCGGCGTTTTCTTTTTACCCATTTTTTTCCTTTCTATAACTGCAAGTGTCCCTGGTCCCCTTTTCAATATGTTACCCCTCTCCCAGCCTTCCTATCCTGAACCTTATATCTGTGGCCTTTTTCCGGCCCGTATAATCCTTGTTGAATCTCGCCAAGATGTTCCTTTTTTCCAGTGTTAATTCGTACATCCTGGTGGAATTTTCGACCACGACCGTCAATATGCCGTTCTTGTAATTGACGGGTAACGCTTCTTTCGCCGTTTCTTTCCCCGTCGCGGCGATCCAGGCCTCCATGACGGCGTTCCCTTTTTTTGCCGTCCCGTCCTGCCATTTGCGGAGCAGGCCGTCTACCACGCCCCTTACGTGCCCCGCCTCTTTTCTCTTCATGTCGTAAGCTGCATCGGCAGGACAACGTACGTATAGTCCTCTCCGCGCCGGATAACGCCGGGTTTGGTCGAATCGTTCACTTCGAAGACGATCTCCTCGTCCGTCATGCTGCGCAGCACGTCGATCAGATACCTGGGGTTGAACCCTATCTCCAGGTCTTCGCCGCTGAAATCAACATCTATCTCTTCCTTTGCTTCTCCAAGATAAGGAGTGTTCTTGGAGATCGTCATTTTCGTCTTCTTTATGCTCAGCTTTATCGCCATTGAGTCCTGGTCCGTAAAGATCGACGCCCTCCTCGCGGCCGACAGGAAATCTTCCCTCCCTACCTTCATCTCCGTAGGCGACCTGTCCGGTATGACTTTTTTATAATTCGGGTATTCCCCTTCGATCAGTCGGGACAGGATAAAGCTCTGCGGGAAAGAAAAAAGCACCTGGTTGTCGCTGAACTTTATTTTGATCTCTCCTTCTTCGCCGAGCATCCTCTTAAGCTCCTGCACGGTCTTGGTGGGAATTATGACCTCCCTGTCAACGAGCGTCTTTTTCGGAAGCTTCTTGTTCATCGCCGCCATCCTCCTGCCGTCCGTCGCTACTATGGTCATGTTGTCGCCCTTAATGGAAAGCAGTATGCCGTTGAGAACGTAACGGGAGTCGTCTTTGCTCATGGCAAAATCCGTCAGGTTGAGCATGCCTTTCATCGCCGCCTGGTCGACCGTGATCGAGTCTTTGTCTTTGAAGACCGGCAGCTGCGGGAACTCTTCCTTCGGCAGGCCGATTATCCTGAACTGGGCCTTTCCGCTCTTTATGGTCATGAAGTTGTTCTTTTTGATCGCAAGATTTATCTCGCTGCCGTCGGGGAGCGCTTTTACTATATCGAAGAACTTCCGCGCCGGCACTGTTATCGCGCCGTCCTGGGCGTTATCTATCCCGATCGTAGAACATATGCCTATATCAAGGTCCGTAGCCGTGAGTTTTAACGTGTTCTTCTCGACCTCAAGAAGCACATTGCTCAATATCGGAAGACTGCTTTTTTGAGACACAGCGTTCTGTACGGTCTGTATCCCTTCCATCAGCGTGTCTTTGTTGATCGTAAGATCCATTTTGCCCTCCTGTCAATAAAGGTTTATTACTGCTTTACTAAGTTATATAAAAACAGTAGAAATAATAAAAGGGCCTGTTAAGATGTTGATAACCACACAACACACCATAAACAAAGAACTTAAACCAAAGCAAGCCTGTGGATAGAACTATTTTTTTATTAACGAAGATAGTTTGCCCACAGTGTCTCGCGTGTTCTCGTTCGCGGCCATCTCTTTTGTTATCTTGTCGCACGCGTGGAGGACCGTTGTATGATCTCTCCCCCCGAAAGAGCTGCCTATATCCGGAAGGGAATGGTCGGTCAACTCCCTTGAAAGGTACATCGCGAGCTGCCGGGGATAAGCTATGGCACGGTTCCTCTTTTTTGTTTTCATGTCGTTCATCGATATGGAAAAATAATCCGACACTACTTTTTGTATCAGGTCTATCGTTATCTTTTTCTCTTCCGCCGTTATCATGTCCTTGAGGACTTCTTTGGCGAGAGAAGCGCTCATCTCCCGCCCGGTGAGGTTCGCGTAGGCGACGACGCGGATCAGTGCGCCTTCCATCTCCCGGATGTTCGTCTTGATGTTCTCCGCAAGGAAATAAAGGACATCCTGCGGGACCTGCGCCGCGGCCAGCTCGCTCTTCTTGGACATAATGGCCATCCTGGTCTCGAAGTCCGGGGGTTGTATGTCCGCGATCAAACCCCACGCGAAGCGCGATACGAGCCGCTCTTCCAGCTCAGGATTCCTTATTTCCTGGGGAGAACGGTCGCTGGAAATGACTATTTGTTTATGTGCGTCGTACAACGCGTTGAAAGTATGGAAGAACTCTTCCTGGGTGGATTCCTTGCCCGCGATGAACTGTATATCGTCTATCAGAAGGACATCCACGTTGCGGTACATAGCACGGAATTTTGGCGTGGTCTTTGTGCGGATCGCGTTTATCAGCTGGTTCGTGAACTCTTCGCTGGACATGTAAAGGACTTTCGCTTTCGGGTGCGACGCAAGTATCTCCTGCGCGATAGCGTGCAAGAGATGGGTCTTCCCGAGGCCTACGCCCCCGTAAATGAAGAAGGGGTTGTACACTTTGGCTATGTTTTCGCAGATGGCCATGGAAGCGGCATGCGCGAAACGGTTGCTTTGCCCGACGACAAAATTTTCGAAAGTATATTTCGGATTAAGACCGATCTCCTGATACCGGCTTTCCGGGGTCTGGCGGGTGCCTCCGAACACCGATTTGAGCCATCCCACCCTTTTATCTTTATCGCCGCGCGGCTCTTTTCTGGGCACGTCTTCCGGCTGTGCTTTTTCGTCTGCCGCAAGGGTGTTCGTTTCGGGGGGGACGATGATCTCAAAACTTATGGCAAGGGTCTTCCCGGAAGCATGCTGCACGGCGGTCTTGAGGAGGCTGATATATTTCTCCCGGATCCAGTTCTCAAAGAATTTGTTCGGCACGCCCAGGCGGATATGATCGTCGTCGATCGCTATCAGCTGAAGCGGCAGGAACCACGCGGAGAAGACCTGCTCGTTCACTTCGGATTTTAAAGCGGATAAGGATTTTTCCCAGATATTTTCCATTTCTACGGACGTGAGACCCTCAAAAGATATTAACAGAGATCAGGGGATTTTCCACACTAAAAAAACGAGATACTAACAAGTTATCCACAGACACGATAAGGCCGTATATACGGCGATCCTGATGTTTAAAAAGCATTATATATGCTGCGAGAAAACAATGCAAGCAGTTTTTACGCAAAACCAAATTCATTTCGCTTGACTTAGCATTGATGTATGCTATAATCATAAATCACTTTTTGGGCAAAGCAAGATGCAGCACTATAAACTGTGAGGGTTTTCGGTGAAAAAGAACCTAAGAGCTAAATCTAACTTAAAACGTAAGAGAAAACACGGGTTTCGCACAAGAAGCAAGTCCCGCTCCGGCAAGGATATCCTGAAGCGGAGACGCAACAAGGGCCGTAAAGTTCTGTCCGCGTGAACATAAGGCATTTGAAAAGATCTGCGGATTTCGCTGAAGTCCTTGAGGGCGGGCAAAGAGAACGCGGGGAAAAACTGGTTCTTCATTGCCTGAAGGCCGGGGACGAAGGCCCCCTTTCCGTGGGGCTGATAATATCAAGGAAAGTCGTACCGTCTTCCGTCAGGAGAAATTATCTGAGGCGCGTGATATATAACTTTTTCAGCGGGCGGGCGGATTCCTGGCAAAAGGGGGTAAATATCGTGGTAAGGGTCGTCGGCCAGGTATCGGGACCCGGGAAAAAGTCTTTGGCGGGGGAGGTCCGGACGGAACTGGAAAAGCTTATCACGAAAACCGGGATGTTGAAATGAAAAAGGTACTGATCCAGCTGCTAAAAGCTTACAAGAGATTCATAAGTCCTTATGCCACAAAGAGTTGCAGGTTTTATCCCACCTGTTCCGAGTATGCCGCGGAAGCCCTCGACGAGTTCGGTATTTTCAAGGGCACAGCGCTGTCTGTTTGGAGGATATTAAGGTGCAATCCTTTTTCAGGCGGAGGGTATGATCCGGTCATTAAGGAAATGAGAGAGAGATAAACATATGGAAAAAAGACTGCTTTTAACGTTGGCTTTATCGTTGATCGTGCTTCTCGTCTTCCAGAAGTTCTATGTGAAGCCCGCCCCCCGCACACCGGTAACGAGCTCGGTCCAGGAAGGACAGGAAGAAAAAGCCGCGGGCGCCGGATTCACGGTTCAGGGAACGCCCGCACCCGGCCGGCAGGAAAAAAGCAGTTTCCCCTCGGAAGAAAAAGAGACCGAGGTCAGGACGGAGGAAATGGCGATGACCTTTTCCGACATAGGCGGGGCCCTGACGAAGATCGCCCTGAGCGAATCCGGAACAGGGCGGGAAGAAAAAGAAGAGACACTTATCTTCGCGGAGACTCCCGAGAGCAGACCGTTCCTCATGCGAAGTCCGGTCGTGCCTGGCCTTGATACCGCTAAATACAAAGCGCAACAAGGAGCAGGGTATCTTGAATATGTCTTTGAGGAACCCGGAGTTGTCAGGATAACAAAGAAGTACACTTTTCATAAGCCTTTTAATTATATAGACTTAGAGATTGCCATAAAGAACTTGTCATCACGCCGGCTCCCCTTCTCTTATACCCTGACAGGGCCGGCCGGGATGCAGAGGTCTTCGAAGATCGCCGGAAGGTCTTTCCTGGAATCGGATATAATGATCGACGGCAAGGTCTGGAAGGCCAGGTCCGTCAAGGGTGCACAGGAAAGGGCCGGCGATATTTCCTGGGTCGCTCTCAAGAACAGGTACTTCACGATGATGCTCAAACCCCTGGGCCAGCCGGGGTCTGTAGTGTTGACGGAGGCGCCGGGGAAGAACCTCACGACAAGCATTCACAGCCAACGCCATGATATCGTGCCTGGCGGAGTGACCAGGGACGAGTATCTAGTATATGCGGGCCCCCTTGACGAAGAAAGGCTCGCCGCGCTCGGGCATGACATGCAGGCCATAGTCGATTACGGCTTTTTCGGGGGCGTGAGCAAGATATTGCTGAAGGTCTTAAGGTTTTTTCATACGGTAGTCAGGAACTGGGGCGTTGCGATCATCCTGCTCACTCTTGCGGTGAATCTCCTGCTTTTCCCTCTTACGATCAAGAGCTTCATCTCTATGCAGCAGATGAAAAAGCTTCAACCGCACATGCAGAAGCTTAAAGAACTTCATAAGGACAATCCGCAGAAGCTCAACAAAGAGATGATGGAACTGTATAAGACATATAATGTTAATCCGCTCGGAGGGTGTTTGCCGCTGATCCTGCAGATGCCGATCTTTATCGCTCTATACCAGGGGCTTGTCCGGTCCGTAGAGCTCAAAGGCGCGCATTTTCTGTGGATCAAAGACCTGGCCAAACCGGATGCGGTCCCGCTGCCCTTCTCCCTGCCTTTTTTGGGGAACACTATAAATATCCTGCCTTTGCTCATGGTCGGAATGATGGTGCTCCAGCAAAAGATATCGCAAGGAGCGGCCGGCGCCGCGGCGACCGATGACCAGGCCAGTCAGCAAAAAATGATGATGGTGATGTTCCCTCTTCTTTTCGGGTTTCTTTTCTACAATATGCCTTCCGGGCTGGTTCTCTACTGGTTGACAAACACGATATTGATGACAGGCGAACAGACGATAGTCGGTAAACGTTTAAGCCATACCTGATCAAGATGGGAAAGAACAAAGAAAAGACGATAGAAGTCGAAGACCTTACTGTAGAGCAAGCCATCCGTAAAGCCCTTCGGGCTCTTCACGCGACCAAGAAAGAAGTAACGATAAAGGTCGTTAAAGAAGAACATAAAGGCCTGTTCGGGATGGAAGGCGCTGAGCTGGCTAAGATACGGGTTACCCTCAAGCACAAAAAAAATTAACCCCCCCCCTATTCTAAGTTCCCCGGGAAGTTTCTCTACGCAACAAGGAAAGCTCATACGAGGAACCGCTGTAGTAGAACTTCGTAGTAGTGTCGGTTTCTCTATGCAACAAGGAAAGCTCATACGAGGAACCGCTGTAGTAGAACTTCGTAGTAGTGTCGGTTTCTCTATGCAACAAGGAAAGCTCATACGAGGAACCGCTGTAGTAGAACTTCGTAGTAGTGTC
>CAYPCX010000011.1:0-71281 GCA_964409365.1 uncultured Planctomycetia bacterium
TCATCCGGCCTCCTGGCAGGCCCATGCCACCGCGTCCAGGGCATCGGCCGCTTTCGGAAAGCTTGAAGACGTGATCGTCGTCGATTCCATAACCGTTTTCAATATCCTTAAAGAGGACATGAAGATCTCCCAGACCATAAAAGACAGGGTAAAAGCCAGGGTAAGGGAGAGGGTGCTTGATATGACCGTTGGCGGGATCATAACAGATGGAGAAAAAGGTAATTCTCTGGCCGCGGCCATGGATACGATCATAGACGAGATAATGGTCTATACCCGCTGTCCGGACGGTCTGCAAGACCTGTCGATGGTAGTGGGTATGGCCGAAGAGAAGGTCGATGAGATCATAGGGAAGGAAGAAGGCCCGCTGTGCCAGTTCATAACGGACAAGATATCATACACCATTTTCAGGGAGATCATTGCCGGCGAAGAATATATGGATGGAGAAAAAAGAAATGGACTTTTCGGTGAAGATTGCCTGGTGGTCCTTGATTCCGGGGAAGGACACGGAAGCGCGTATATCGAGGCCTTGCAGGAACTTGAGAGAAGGAAAAAACTGGGTAATGCGCGTTATTCGGTCATCGTCCACGCCGATTCGCCCGGGTGGGGTCTCGATGAATATCCCAACTATCCTTTTATCGCGTATCTCAAGACCGTGAACCTTATATCACCGGCGGAGCAGGAAAACCTTCCCAAGGTCACTATAGCGGCGAAAACGCCCTTTGACCCTCCTCCTGGCCGTGCGGATGGCAGGGCCCGTATTTATGTGGAGACGTTCCCGGAATACGGCCCGGTACCGGTCAGGATCGAGGAGTGGAACCAAATGACAGAAGAGGAGCGGCGGGAGTCCAGGGAGATGGCTAAAGCCCAGGCGGAAGGTAAGATCTCGAACTGGTTTACCAATGCCAATATATTGATCGTCGAGACCGATTACGCGAAACAGAAAGGTGATGTTCTTTGCGGAAGATACCGGCACGACCTGGGAGAGAAGGGCAGACAGAAACGAAGACCCTGGGAGATCTGGTCGAGCGATCTTCTTAATATTGCCGCCGAGGATTTCCGGGAACTCCGGAAAAAGGATCCGAAGGCCGCGCCTTTGACGAGGTTGATTTCCGTAGGATCGAGCGCCCCGAACGCAAATAAAACGCTTCCGCGCGCCCTTGATTACAGGGACAGACAGAAGGAAGAGATAATCGCTAAGATAGAAGGTCTTGGTGTCGACGTGGATAAGGATGCGACAATAGCCATTTCCAGCGATAATGTGGGTCACAAGTATGATATGGACGACATATTGTCGAGTATATTCAGGGATAACCGCAGCGAAGGAACAGGATACGGGAATATCAAGCTCAAGGGTAACATACATCTTGACGCTACGGTGAAGATAGGAAAAGGCGCCATCCTGGACGGCACCAAAAGAGGTATTTCTCTTACCGGCAGGTCTGTTGTCGAGCGGGGGGTCGAGCTGGAAGGTGTCGTATCTCCACCTGAAGGGAAGGTATATGAGGCAAATGTTCGATTACCCGGTGAAGATGGACTCCTGCCGGGATTGTTGTCCGGCGGCAGCCTGGATACGGTGCTTCTCAAGCCGGATGATCAGGAAGGTGAAGGGATCCCCGTGGATTTCAAGGAGCTTGGCCTTATAGTGGACGAAAGTACCCGTATATCGCTTGTCAGAAGGGTGGACCGGGAAACGCTTACCGAGGTTGAAGGTATAGTATATGAAGGCGAAAAAGAGATCGATCGGGTTGCCCAAAGATATCGTGACGAACACGAACGACGGAAATTCAAGCAAGTATTACTTATCAATAGGGCTAATGATGCGCTGAAAACGGCGGAAAGTAAGCTGGACTTCGCCGTGGCTCGCCGTTACGCGGAGAAAGCGTGTGAGATAGAAGTAGGTCATAACACCACTCCGCGGAATGTGTTAGACGAAGTGGACAGGGCTGAAGCGGCAAATATCCTTGAGCGGATATTCGGCTATGAGGTTCCCGGAACCGGTAAAAAGGTCATAGACCAGATATTCGTTTACGGAAAAGTCATCCTTGACGAGACGGCCAGGGTAGAGAACGGGACGCTATTGGACGGCCGCGCCGGAAACATAGTTCTCTTGGGTGATACCTGCGTTGAAAAGGGCGTCGCCATGAAAGCGGTTCTTGCGCAGGACACTTTTTTCGCGGGCAAGGGATACATGGATATCCATCATTACAGTCAACCCGCCCACCATGTTGAGATACCGGTTTTTAATTCGGTATTCAAAAATTCCTGTGTTGAATGCGGCGCGAAAGTAAAGAGATCATCTGTTAAGGATTCTTATGTTACCGCCGGCGCGGAAGTGATAGGATCCGACACGGAAGACGAGATCGTAGCCGGTGACGAAAAGATAGAGAATCGCCGTTTACAAAAAAGAGATGAGATCCTGGCGGCATCAATAGAGGGAGGGGAATACATTCCCGGCGCCTACCGGCTGGGTGAGAAGAAAGAAGAGGACAGGGAAGAGATCAAGGAATACCAGCTTAGATCTGCCAGGAAGCTGTACAGGATGTTCTTTGACGAAAATGACGTGAGAGACAGGCTTATCCTGGAAAGGATGATGAAAGAAACGGAACAGTTCATAAAAAGCCCCGCGATAGATAGATACAGCCTCCAGCAGATCAGGCAGTTCATGTTCGCCAAGATCAGGCAGAACTATGTGAAGTATAAAGGTCATCCTCCGGGTCTGGAACAATTTCGTCCGCTGGTCAAGACCCTGAGGGACCATGCGAGAATGTTCACGGGAAGAATTGATGAAATTACCGGCGAAGGGGGCGAAATAGATCTCTCGAACGGAGCAAAAGTGGAGCAGGCTAAACAGGTATTCAGGGAACTCGCCATGCTGGCCACCCGTTTCAACATAATCGATTTTTCCATGGACCCGAAGATCCTGGATATGGCGTCCCTGGATCCCACGAGCGACGAGTTCGGGAACCTTCTCGATGAAAGGACCGAGAAGAAACTTGGTATAGACGGGTTCGCGCGGTTCGAGGATCTTGTTTTCGCCACCCAAAAAGGCACTTTTCTGTACTTTACGGACAATATCGGAGAGACGGAGTTTGACGCGCTCGTGTGGGATTTCCTTGCCAGGATGGGGCACAATGTCGTTATAGCGGCCAAAGACGAGTTTTCTTTCGCGGATATCGATGTGAAAGGGGTGGATGAGACCATAAATACATATCCTGCGCTTCAAAAGCATGTGAAGGACGGCAGGATCAGGGTGATCAAGAGCGGTTCAAAGTCCGAGGGGGCGTTCCCGCATGAATTCAGTGAGGAGGTTTTAAGTGTTTTGAAGAACGAAGCCCCTCTTGCGATAATTGCCAAAGGCCAGGCCAATGCTTTCACGCTCTCCGCCCGTAACAATGTCAAATTCCCGGTAGTTACGATGTTCCTGTCCAAATCCATAACTTCCAAAATGATCACCGGGGTCGACCGTAAAGTGGTGACCGATGAAAAAGGAAAGAGAGAGGTCTGCTGGCCCATTATAGCGGTGGTGCCTGCCGGGCAGCATATAATGGACTGGACGGGTGAAGAAGGAGAGTTCAGGCAGGAATTCGCGCGCCTGACTTCCAGCAGGGTGCATGAAGAAGTGGAAAGGTCCTGGGCCGGTTTTAAAGATGTTATGGAGATGAGCCCCCCGGAGAGATGGTTGCTGGCGACGAACAAGAGGTACGCCTTATCCCTGGAGCATATCAACGTTCACCAGGAACACGTCAAAAGGGTTTCCGCGATATCCCGCTTGATCGCCGAAAGAATAGAGGAGATAGGATCCCGAAAGGATCTTATGAATATTCTCCAGGCGGCGGCCGATATCCATGACGGCCAGTGTCTTGCCCCGGACGAGATAACCGCCGTGAAAACCTATATGATCGCGGGGGATCTCGGCACGGGAAAGCTTACTTCAGAGGAAAGGAAGCGATATTCAAATGTCCAGGAGTTCATTGATCGTGTTAATAGTGCTAAAAAGCTGAAGGGCAGCGACCTGTCAAAAAAGGAAGTTGACGCGGCTCGGGATATGTTCGATCATGGCGGGCGGTCTGTCGAGGATATAAAAGCTCATAATGCCGGTATGCCGCTTGAGGTGGAGATCCTGGTCAGGCACCACCAGTTCCCTTCCGAATTTTTTGCCATGCAGGAAGTGTATAGGGACCAGCTGTCCGGATCACCATACGATATCAGTGTCGAAGACCTGGGCCTGATGCTGATGATCCTTTACACCGCTGATGCCTTCGAGACCGGGAATAACGCGGATAGGATGAGGTTTTTCAGGGACGGCAGGCCGCCGGAGACTTTTGACGCAACTTTTAAATTTCTCAGAGAAGCGTATAAAAAAGAGAAGATCACGGAAAAGCGGTTGTGGCAGCCATTCAGTGTACTGGAAGACCTGATAAAGGAAAGGAACGAGAACGTTATATCGATGGCCCTTGATGCCAGGGGTGGTGAGCATAAACTTCAGCAGAAAGATATAAAATTCATCAACAAATTGAGAAAAAGGAAAAGAAGAGGACACCCTTTCAATGCCGCCTCGGCAAGGAGGTGGGGCTGGCGGTTCATCGTGCCCGGTTTTGCGGGGTGTTTTACGGTCCTTGCGCTGTATTCGATGGGATCCATTTCCGGTATTACCTATCTGTTGCTGACGGGCGCGTTCGGTTACATGGTGCTGGGAAGCTTGCGTTATTTTCTTTTGAGCAGGGCCGTGCGACAGGCGTGGATCGATTTTGTCCTCGAGGGAAGGGGTCCGGAAGACAGGACGCCGGAGGACCGCGAGCGGATAGAAGAGGCAATGGAGAAGGAAATCGCCTACCGCAGGGCGAACAATATAATAAAATTCACGGACGCTTTCGGGTTTTTGTCCCCCCGGGCCCAGAAGTTAGTCCGGATGCACGAGGAGTTTCGTTATCACTGGACGGGCATGCTTGCCCTTTTACCGGTTTTCGGCACGTGGTTTATCCGCGGGATATGGCGCTTGTATGTTCATTTTTACGGCCGGCCGGCGGTAATACATTCGGATTATTCCAACATGGAAGAAGTGATAGAAGAGCAGCTCAAAAGGAACATCAAAAGCGGCTTTTTGAAAGAAGAGTTCACATCCGGCGTGAACGCCGAACAGATAGAGGATCCCTCGCCGATACTGAAGGTGCTGGACAGGGCCACCGATCCTCACGTGAGAAGGATCAACGAGGTGTTCAGGAACGCGCAGGCATGCACTTTCTGCGAGGTCCCGTGGGGGTCGACCGAAGCTATGAGGTCCATGGCCGAGAACTGGGCCTTTTCCGTAAATCCGAATCCGGTCTTCAGTTCGCAGATAATCGCGATAAATTCAGAACATATCAGCCAGGCTTCGGTCGATTCGGAATATTACCTGGACGTGTTCAAGATGCTGAAAGGTCTTAAAGGATGGCAGGTCAGCTGGCCAAGCGCTGTCGGGACCAGCATGTCCGAACATATGCATATGCACATGTTCGAAAGGGATTATCCGGCGCCTGTTGAAGATGTGCGAAGGTTTCCGCGTGAAGTGGTATGGCGGGATAGAAAGGGAAACGCGGTAGTCCATGCGGTAAAGGATTATCCTGACCCCGAGAAACCCATAACGGCTTTTGTCGTTACGGCGAACCTGATCGATGAGAACGGGCCGCACATGTTCGCGAAAAGATGCGCCGATATCGAAGTTATAATTAAAGACGCCGGATACGAAGTGGACAGGTTCATAACAAGGGATGAGAAAGGCGGGATCAGGACGTTCTTATATCCAAGGACCGACCAGTATGTAATGAAATTTCCTAACGGCATGAGGAGGGTCGTGGGGCCCGAAGAGCTCAGCGGCATATGGAGGATATCGGATCCTGAGTATTACCAGAATTTCAGGCTCGCGAACACGCACGAGATACTTTCTGAGATCGCTCTTGACCCGTCCAGCGAGGATTACCTGAAACTTAAAAACTCTATAGAAAAACATTTCGATGAATCCGAGGGAAGCGGCATTTTACCGTCAAGCATGGACCTCATGGTCACTCATGAGTGCAACCTGAATTGTCCCATATGCTGGGGGTCGTTCATGCCGAGGCACGGGATGCTCACGCCTGATGATAAAAAGATCCGGTGGGTGGATTTTGAGAACGCGAAAGTAGGGTATCTTGAGGAAGAAAGAAGCCGGGAAGAGGCGCTTGATGCGAATTCCGATCTGGCCGGTGAGCTGGGAGTCATAAGGTATAAGTTCGAACTATATTACAAGGAGAAAAAAGGATACGATCGGCTGGCCCGGGTGGATTTTGCTGATGGCGACGAGATCGAGTTAAAGTTCGTAAAGGATGAAGAGGAGGTCCCTGAACGTCCCTCGGATGAGGAACGCGCGGATATCATCCTCAGGTTCCAGAAGAGGATGATAGATATAATGTACGAGAACGGGATGCGGCGCATGATCTTTACCGGGGGAGAGCCGCTCCTGGCGGACCTGCATTTTCCCGACGGGCAGGTGCCCCAGACGGCGTATCTGGATGAGATCCTGGCCGGCGATCCGATCCGGAAAAAGAACCTGGCGGAGCTCCTGAAACACGCCAAGGATGTAGGCGTGTATACTACCTGGCTTTTCACGAATGCCACCCTTCTGGATGAAGAAAAAGCCGACGAGATAATGCCTTACGTGGATATTATCTCGCTGTCGCTTGACGGTCATGACGAGCAGACAAGTACCCGGGCCCGGAGGCCGGGCCATTTTGGCGCGGTCATGCGTTCTCTCGATATTTTAAGGCACAAATATCCCGATAAGAACATACAGGTCCTTACGGTCGTGACCGCGCAGAACAAATATTATATAAGGCGGATAGGGCTGTTACTCCGGGAGGCCACGAAGGGGTTGAAAAGCTTCCAGTGGAAGTTGAATTATTACAAGCGCATAGGGAGATCGCAGGAGAAGATAGACATAGAGAACGACAGATACTTCATGAGCTACGATGAGTATCGCGACCTGGCAGAAAGCATCAAAAGGGAATTTAACCCGGAAAAAGGCACAGATGAGGCGATAAGGGTAGAATATGAGCCGGAAGATGATGAAGATGTAAAAAGCATTAAAGTGCGGATCAGCCCGTCGGAACACGATAAGGCGTATCTCTTTGTGTTCCCGGACGGGATGCTGGCCACGACGGTAGGGGCTGAATATCTGGAACTCGGGAATATTCTCTCGCCGGGGACCCTGAAAAATGAGGAAAATGTCAGGGTCTTCCGGGAAATAAACAGGAATATAGCCAAGAGGGCGCGCGTAAAATCCACCAAGTCCCCGGATCTTAAGAAGCATAACAATATCGCGGGACCCCGGGGGAAAGCATTGATCGAGCGATTGCATGACGGTCTTGAGTCGGAGGTAAAGGAACACATGGATAGGACCGGGGGGCTGGTTTTACAGATAATGGAGCGGTTGAGAAGTAAAGGTGAGTTCGCCGACCTTGAAAGATCCGGTAAATGGGGTGACTTTCTTTATCTGGTGTACAAAGCGGCTCTTTTGGAAGATATTGGTGTCGGGGAAAAACATGGACCCGCTTTCCGGAATGCACTGAACAGAGTAAACAGAGGGATCAGACTGCATCCCGAGGACAGGGTAGAGCCGACGCAGGCGTCCCTGACACACTGGGCCGGCACAAAGGCCCTGAGCTATGAAGATATTCCGAGACGGGCGGTCACGGAAGCTTTGATGGATGCCAGGATAACCGGGGACTATTACCATGTCTACAAGCTTTATGTCAAATGTGTCATTCTCGGGCAAGGAGCGGATGAAGATCTCAGCAGCGAAGAAGAGACCATAGCCAGGCTTCTTTACAGCCACGGCAAGAGAAGTGTCGAGATCCTGCGGGAAAAAGAAATAGACTTTCCGCTCGAGTTGGAACTACTGCTTACCTATCACCATGATTATAACTCGCTTGAACGCCGCTTGAATGAACTGGTAAGCGGAGGTGATCTTACCGCCGGACAGGCCGACAATATACGTCTTGCCGCGACCGTTCTTATTGTCGCCGATGTTTTTGAGATGGGGAACAACTCTAAACGCATGAAGATGCGGGGGCATGGAAGAGCCGAGAACTTCGGGGAAACGCTGGACGTGTTCAACGGGTACATATGGAAAAGGTTCAATCTGACCGAAAATATCGGGGATACGAGGGCTATTGAAGCCCTGAAAGAAACGTTGAGCATCGAGAGTCAAGGCAAGGTTACAATGAACCTGGCAGTGGCGAAGATGATCGCAGGGTCGAGGGGCCTGGAATGGAATGGGAGAACCGACTGGCTGACACAGGGGGACATAAGGTTCATGCAGCGCGCCGCTGAAAAACGCCGGAGAGGGGAAAAACCCGTGCTGGGAGTCGAGGTTGTTGTCGGGTTACCTTCGAACGTGTATGACGGGCTTCACAGGAACGATCGGGAGGATCTCCGTAATATCCCCGGAGTATCGACGATCATACGTGTGGACTCGTCAGGGGACGAGGAATCTATGTTGCGGGAACTCGCGGAAAAGACACGCGGCGGAAAGAGCATCAGCGCGCTGATAAGCCCCGATGTTTTTCCCCGGGATTGGGGTACCAGAGTCGACAGAAGAGCGGTTGCCAGTGAACTCAAAAAGTTAGTTGCAGACTTTGCCGGAAAAGCCCGGGATAACGTGATCGAACTTACCAGTTCGGAGAGGGTAAATGAACTGACCGAGGAAGGGTTGCAAGCCATAAGGGAGATCGATTCTCTGCGGGATATAATGGGAATACTCGTGAGAAGGGCCCCGAATTGCCGGTCTTATCGTTTAAGCGAGCTGAGTATAAGCCAGGTAAGAGTAGAGGATGCCTTTGATGGGTTCTACACGGAAGATCATACCGATACTAATCGTATAGAATACCAGTCAAAAACCTTAGGGAACGTCGACCGGCATTATCTCGCGCATTATGCCGATGGCAGGGACATCGTGAATGGAACGGCGCCGGCGATAGTCCCGCCGGGCCTTGAAATACAGAGAAGACGCCAGCGGCAGAATGTAAGTCACCTGATAGATCCGTATCAGGACAAGTTCTTCATCGTCGCCCCGGAAAAGGACATGGACGAGGAACGATTGAAGAAGTTCAAAGAGATGGTAATGGACTACCTGATGCTGAACGGAGTTGTCGGCGAAGAAGATGTGATCGTGCTCCCGAGGAAAGATGAGAAGTACCGCGCGAGCGAGCTTTACCGCAAGCTGGGCGACGAGAATGAGGGTGTTACGAAGACCAATACGGGTATCAGGTGCTTGAGCGCCGGCCTGGAATATGACCCGGACGCGGAGAAAATGGAACTGCTCCAGGTGGACCTCGAAAAAGGCTCTAGTCACAATATAAACCAGTACGAGGCGTTCGTGAACCTTCTGATTTCCCGCGGGGAAGGGGACGAGGATTATCTTGTGTCTGGCACGTACCCCAGATTCCGCAGGGAGCGAAAAACCGGCCTCTATTACTACATCCCGCGGGTAAAAGCCGTGGCTCTGGAGGATGAGATAAGAGCTTATTATGACCGCTACAGGCGGGAGGTCCTGATCAAGGCGTAATGTGTGAAAAATACTCCTAAAATCTTTATTCGCAATAACTTAAGCAAAAAAAACAGAGGTTTCTCGCCAACATAAAAACCCCTCAGTATTAAGTTATAAAAAAGTTTGCTATTGCCATTGACCCAATCCAAGCATATAGTATATAATATATTGTAATTAGCACAATAAATAGGTAGATTATGAAGAAAATAAGCATATCATCAAAAATAGTATCAGTTATCGTCGCTCTCATCTTTCTGCACCAGCAGATCGCGTGGGCAGCGGGCGATATGGCAGGTATTGCTAAACAAGTTTCCGCGCGTACCGGTGACGCGCACGCTGAAGCTTTTCGTGATATCCGCGTACCCGACGACCTCGCACAGGTAGATACGGTCAACCTGAACCACGGCCGTGACCTCATCATCAATATCCAGGATTGCCACTCTTCACTTTCCGCCCAGTATTCGATAGTCGAGATACTTGACCGCCTTATGCGTGACTACAACGTGGATATCGTGGCCATAGAGGGCGCCGCGGGATATATCGACACGTCCATCCTCAAGACCTTCCCGGATAACGAGATCAGGGAGAAGACCGCCGGGTACCTGATGAAAGAGGGAAAGCTTTCCGCCGGGGAGTTCTTCACTGTCACGAGGGACAAGGACATAGCGCTGTACGGTGTAGAGAATAACGAACTTTACCAGGAGAACGTTAAGGTATTCAGGGATATACATTCGAAGAATCGCGGCAGCATCAAGGTCCTTAACGAGGTGCTTGAAGAACTGGAAAAGAAGGAAGACAGGACCTACTCGGAGAAGTTGGGTCGCATGGTGTATAAATCCCGCCTTCACCGTGACAACAAGACGAGTTTTGACGTCTACTGGAGCTTCCTTGAGGCGATCTGCGCGGAAGAGGCCATTTCTATTGAAGGATATCAGGGCATCAAGAGTTTTACCGATTGCGTGCGCATGGAAAAAGATATAGATTTTCCCGAAGCCACTACCCAGAGAAAAAAGCTGATAGATGATCTGATGAAGAGGGTGGATAGGCAGGAACTTGAAGTGATGGTGCGCGAGGCGCTCTCTTTCGAGAAGGGGAAGATCACGGAACTTGCGTATCACAAATGGCTCTTGGACTTTGCTGAGGAGAAAGGCATAGAGACGCGGGAATATGCCCAGCTTTGCAGGTACGTCGATTATATCGGTGAATATAACCGGCTCAACATCATTACCCTTCACGGAGAGCTGGAAAGCATAGAAGAGGAGATCCTCGGGAAACTGTTCTCTTCCGACGAAGAGAGGCGGCTTTACGCCCTGGTCACTCTGGTGGAACTTATCAGGGCGCTTTTCGAGATAAAACTTTCGGGAAAGGATGTGTCTCACCTTTCCGCCAACATGGATAAAGTGACACCGGATGAGATCATGAGTTTTATCGGCGAAGGGAAAACGAGCGCCGAACGGGAAGGGATATCCGGTATGCGCAGCGAGATCGCGAAGGTCCTTTCCGATGCCAAAGAAGCTCTCGAGTTTTACAGGCTGGCGGAAGAACGCAACAAGGCGATGCTGGCGAACACGGCGAAAGTGATGCGCCGGGAAGACAGGCACGTAGCCGCTCTTATATCAGGCGGCCATCACTCCCGGGGGCTTACCGGGCTCATGAAAGAGAAAGGCCTGTCCTATCTTGTCCTCATGCCGAGGTTTTCCGGCGACCAGGAGCGACCATATATCGCGGTCCTCACCAGAAAAGCCGGGCCTTACAGAGAACTTGCCGCGAGCGGCGCGTACGACCTCGCGCTTGAAGCCTATTTCGATAAAGGCGACCTTGACGCTTTGGAGGAGATGCTGGCCTTTGCCGTGGGGCAGAGCGCCCTGGCGGGTAAGGACGTCGAAGCTGTTAAAGCCGAGATAGAAGAGTGGCTTGAAGCTTACAGGAAAGCTTATGGAGAACTCGAAGACGATAAGCGTCAGGCTATGACTGCCGCGGCGATAAGGCCGGAAGACCTGGAAGAACGCCTCAACGAAAAGCTGGAGGTCGTGAGCGTGGATGACGGCGCGTGCGAGATCAGGATAAACGGCAGCAGCTACCGTGTTACCGCCGAGGATGTGGAACTCGTCCATACCGACAGGGAAATTTCTGGGGCAGGGACGGGAAAGTATGTGGTTCAGGCTTTCGGGATGATGAAAAGCGGGTTCGAAAACGCGAGAACGTCGTATCAAAAGATACTGCCGGAAATGCTCGCGGACACGGTTTTACGGACGATCGGGACTGGAAGGGTCCTTTCCAACGTGATATCGGTACTAAAGACCGGAGCCGGAATGGACTTAAACGATATGCTCGGCGGACTGGCCCTGGCATGGGCAGCTAAAAAGAGCGGAAGGATAAAAAAGCGGGATCCGCAAGCCATGGCGGAACTGCTCTTGCTTCATCTCGCGTCCGAATATGGGGTCGAACCGGACGAAGCATTGCGGGAAAAAGCGGCCGGGCAGGCATATCTTGCTCTCGAGATGCTGGAAGGCGGCGATATCCTGGAGAATGTCCTGGACTTCACGGGGAGAGAGCTATTTGAGGATACGAAGCACCTCCGCTTTGAGAAACCGTTAGAGGGGGTATACGGCGAGATATGGAAGGAAGCCAGGCCGTATTATGAGAAGGGCCGTCCCTACGACATAAAGCATATCGAATGGATGATGAAAGAGGCGATCAGGATATCCCGCATAGAAGGGCTGAACGAAGAGCTCCTCCTGCCGATCGTTATCCTGCATGATGTGGGATATGCAGAATGCCTGGCCGATGAGAAAACGAGGTCTTTCGACGAAGATGTAAAAAAGAAGCACATGAAAGAAAGTGCGAAGATATCCGGGGAGATCCTCCGGAAAGTCGGATATGATCCTGAACTGATAGAGAGAATAGTTCACTATATTTCGGTCCATGATAACTGGCGGTTCGGGGATAATACTCCCTTTAAGGAATGCAGGGAAATGGCCATGTTCAACGACCTGGACTTTACGTGGATGGCTTCCAAAGAAGGATTTGAGGTCTCCAGGAGCGTAACTTTCAATAAAAGCCCCGAAGAAATGCTAGTTTTTCTTGCGGAAGCCGAGAAGCGTGAGAAATGCCCCGGGGAACGTCCTTTCGCCACGAAGGAGACTCAGGATTTATTTCGCCGGTTGATGGAAGAGAGAAAAGAGGAGATCAGACTGAAGGCCGCGCCTTTCGCTGAGCCTGACGCGGTCAAGAACCTCATTTACGCGGCTCTGGCAGGAGCGGGAGTATCTATTTTAACGTCGCTTGCCATGGGCCTTAACGGATCAAACACCGCTTTTCTTGGACTTGGGGTCGCGGCCGTTCTTTTCAGCGCTTTTCTGGGATGGAAAGCCGCGCTCTGGCTCACGCGCTCGGGCTATTACAACCGGCACGGCCGGTATAAGGACGCTTCGAATGCGGACCTTAAGGGAAGGGTTTCAGATACTTTTCAGGAGCTTAAAACGGAACTTCTTGCCGGACGCGATGGCGTGCCTCAGGCATGGCCGGAAATAATCCTTGTGGACGATGACAATATTTCATTAATGGCGATCCTTGGCGAAAACAATTACGCGAAATTTTACAAGAGCAGAAATACGCTTTATCTTTTGGGAAATCTTGCCCGGGCGCCCGACCGGGTACTGAGGATCATCCTCACCCACGAAGTCGCCCACCACTTCACGGACAGTGAGTTCCGGGCCAACCTTTTCCTGCTTAATAACCTCCCGACAGCTTTAGGCTTAAAAAAGAGAAAAACATCACTTTTTTCGATATCTTTGCACGGAATAAGGGATAAACTCCGGCCGTACATGTTTCCCGGCGGCCGGAGAGAGCTTTTGAAAATGTCCGATCGGGGTATACTCGCCCTGAATAAGGGGGAATACGTGGTAAACCACCAGCGCAGGGTTGCCGATGTTGCCGTTCTCCTGGCCGGGAAAGCGGGGATAACGGATCCCGTGCTGCTCAATAAGATAAGGGTAGCAGGCCTTGCGCATGACGCCGGGGCGAGCCCGGTGTCGATCGCGAAGGAAAGAGCTGAAGAGTTAACTGCCGCACTATCGCGAAAGGGAATAGAGGTCAAAAAAACAAAGGGATGCGATATAGAGGGTTTCAGGCGATTAAAACAATCACTTGGAAAAGCCTTTGGCGTAACTGAAGAAGAGAAGGTTTTTGCTCTTGATCGGTCGCAGTGCGAGAACAGTATCCAGGTCCTGGAAGATAATAATATCCAAGTTCCTCTTGAAGTAAGGGCCGCCATATTATTCCATCACAGTATTGAAGATCTGGACAACTATCTTGCCGGGGAGAGGTTTTCTGCCGACGATCAAAAAGATCAGGATATGAAAGGCCGGATAAGGATCATTGCGTCCTTCCTGGTCGCCGCGGATACGGTAGAGAACGGTATTAATCTATTCAAAAAAGGTTTTTTTCTTGGCAAAAATGTCGTTGAAACGCCGCTTGAGACCTTGAAATGGCTGGAAGGCAGCAATATTCCCGATCAAAGGACGGTCGGCGCTTTCAAGAAGCTTTTTGATCCGGAAAGGGATGTGTATACAGATGACAAAATGATCAGTATAGCGGAAGATGCGAAACACATCACACCCGGCGAAGCCAAGTGCCTTCCGCACTCAATGAGGCCCCACGGGACTCCATCGCCGCGGGGAAGTCACGGTGGCGGGATAGGTTCCATGCTGCGCATGGCCATAGCGGTTCTTGCAGGTTCAATGTTCTTGCCCGTTCTTGGTTTCGCGTATCAGGCTCTTCAGGGTCAGGAAGGGGAGGAAGAAGTAGAGCAATTAATTGACAAGTTGATCAAGGCTGAAGACAGTACGGACGCGGCTAATATTGCAAAAACTTTAGCGGACACGAAAGATGAAAGGGCGGTTCCGTATATCGTGTGGAAGGCTGCGGCGTGTATGAGTCAGTTTGAAGAAATGTTCGGTAGGAAATTGCCGGGTTTTGTTGAAGATATAAGAGAAAGGTTCAGCGAAATTCTGAGATGTTTTAACAAAGGGTATGTCGATTCCGTCCGGGAAGTGGTCTTGCTGGCCGAAGAGATGGAAAAGCTCAAAAATTCGGATGAAAAAGAATTTGAAAGCAGGATCGGTGCTTTCCAAGGATTGACCAAAACGGAACCCGCGTTGATCGGCAAGCTCCTGGGTTTTGTCTTCAAAATGTATCCGGAAATACGTGAGGATATCGTATTTACCGTCAGCCGGGCGGATAATGAGGCGCTGGCGGATTCGGTCATCGAATTGTTGAATCTTCATCCAAGCGCGGATATCAGGGAAGCCGCGGCCATTATACTCAGCCAGTGGTGCGCGCCAGATGTATTAGATAGCCCCAAGGGGCAAAAAGCCAGGAAAGCGCTCAGCGCTGTGTTGGGCGATGAAAAAGCGGATATATTCGATAAACATGGCGTCTGGGTAATAGATATCAGGATGGGAGAAGGTGATAGGTTCAGTGACGATGATGTCCGGGAGATAGAAAGGGCTTTAAGCGCGGTCCCGAAGGAGCACATGGAAGCCGATATCGCGCGCGCTATTTTACGAACATATCCGGAAGAATACAGGGAAGTGGATGTCAAGCGGGCGCAGGCGCGCGGCGATCTGGAAAATGAAAATGTCCCGAAAAGACAAGAAGATATTCTGCAAGAGGTGGAAAAATGGACGGGTTATGATCAGACTGTCCGGCGTCTCGGTTCTTATGAAGAGACGCTTCGCCTGGTGAGGATAAACGAGACCGATGAAATGGAAAAGACCATTTACCATGAAATAGGACACGGCGTGGATTGCTATTGCCTCACTGATGATCAAAGGGAGGTTTTTGAGGGGTTGTATAAGCAATCGGTAAGAAGGTTGCGTTTGGCGATGGAAGACAGGGCAAATAAGTCCCCGGCCAAATTTTATCATATAGCTGCAAATTCAGATTTTTGGAAACAGGTGAAGAGAGATTGGGAAGAATGGGAACAAAGCCTTAATTTCGAAGCTGAAGAACGAGAAAGAATTCTGAATTTCTGTGATTTTGCTTATCCTTATGGCGCTACCGACAAGGAGGAGGATTTCGCGACCCTCTATGAATGCTGGCTGGGAGAAAAAGATAAACTGGTCGAAAGAGCGGCTGAGTCGCAGGTTCTCATGTCGAAAGTCAGGCCGCTTAAACCGGTTTTTGGCATATTGGAAGAAGATGTACCTATGCAGATCGCTGTGTCGCAAAAAATAAGCATATTCGGCCTTCTTTTCAAAAAACTGAAGGATCTTGCCAAATGGATGGCCGGGATGAAAGAACATCCATTTACCCCGGCCGCGGCCAGGAACGCCGAAATGATCAGTGTCCTTTTGCTCGCCTTGAACCTGGCAGGATCCATATTTGCCCTTCACCTTCTTTGCGGCGCGTGGCACGTTTTTACCGGCTTGTTCGTCGCGGGACTTGTTTTATCCGGTCTTTCCGCCCGGAGGTATTTTTCCCTTTACGTAGTTACCCGGGAAAAGCTCCACGCCGCTCTTGTGGAGCAGGGATTCGAAAAGGGAGAGGCGGAAAAACTGGCGGAAGCCGTTTCCATAAGCCATTCCTCTATAGATTACATGAGACAAGACCTGAAAGAACAGTACGATGGATTAAAAGAAAAATTCATATTTCCCGACGAGGGATTGAGAGATGAAGTGCTGCCGGCGGGTGACGGAGCTGAGAAAGAAAAGTATCTCGTGAATTTAAGGCAAGCCGCGTATAACGCTTTTATGTCATTGAGCCCTCCATATAAGAAGATGCTGGTAGTACACGAATTCTTCAAGGGAAAGTCCCGGTTTTGGGACCACCTCCTCGGCATGTTGATCCTCGCGCCCGTCATATATGAAGCGTATGAACTATGGTCTTCATCCGGGATCGCGCGGATGAAAGCGGAGATCGAGACGGCGAACGCGGATATAATTTCCAGCCTCGGGAGGATCCGGAAAAAGATCGGCATAAGGGTTGGGGATAAATATGAGGAGATCGAACGCGGTTTCAGGGAGAACGGCCAAATACACGTTACCGATGACGAATGGCTGCATCATCTGTCAGAGGGTATCAATAAAGATGAAGGACTGGGTGTATCCGTCTCGGTCGCGAGACCTCAGGATAATGGATCATATACGGAAGCATTAGTAAGTTTGAGCGAGTTGCTGCCTGGCGATGTCGGGCAGGATCATCTGCGGGAGTTGGCTTCTTCAATGTTCGTGTCAAAAGGCAGGGGGGCGGATATAGATGACAAGCATCGAAGTTGCACCGAAAAGGCATTTTCGATCATTGGAAAGGTAATAGAGCAAAGGCTTGGTGCGCAATTTCAGGGCACTTACTGGGCGGCTGGAAGCGACGTGGAGCCCTGTAAGCAGATCGGAGGCAATTGGAACTTTCAGGCGTTGGACTATGAAAGTGGTACTTACGATGAAGCTTACGCTACTGTTATCGATGATCGTGAGGCAGTGGAAGGCGCCGGATATACGCCTGTTTCGTTGGACCTGGCCAAAGAAGATATCGACGAAATAGAACTGCCGGCCGGAATACCGGCACGTTCGCAGGATGTGGCCATGATCAAAACGACCGGCGGAGATTACGGGGATATCAAGCAAGGCCTGTGGTATTGCGCGACGGAATCCCTGCGCGAAGGGGGGATACTGGTGACCGATAAGGATATCCCTGCGGAGTACGCGGCACGTTACAGCCAGATAACGGATATAGGCGGGGTGGAAGGGTTTGATGATATCGAAATGCTAACTTTCAAGAGAGAACTGGACCCGAAAAGGTCTAATATCAGGTTATACGTGAAAACCGGACGCGAGATGTCCCGCAGAGGTTTCATGCAAAGGGCAACGGAGATAGGAGCAGGCATGCTGATCCTGGGGCTTCTTTCTAAACTGGGTTTCGCCATGGGAATGGACGGCCTCAAGTTTTTCGTCGAGAAAGCCACGCCGGACATGCAAGACGTGCAGGGACTGGGCCAGGAATGGAGCCATAATGACGGGGTGTATTCAATGCGGGCGAATTTCAATTCCGGAGATACGAACAGGCAAAAGGGGAGAGCGAACTGGGTATTCGGCAATGATAAAGCCATAAAAGGGAAGACAAAGCTGGTCATGAGGATAAAATTCCCGCGCAGTTTTATTTCCAAGGATAAGAGCGATCCTTCGGGCGTGAGGCTTTTTGTGAAAGATCCCAAGTGGAATACGACAATGGCGCCTAAACAGAACATATCCGTGGACGGGACCATAAAGGTTGAATTCGTTATCCCCGATGGTGTCGAGGCTGTCAAGATGTTCGGTGCCCAGTTCGAGTGCAAGGAGGATTGTTCCGGGAAGATCGAAATATCAGGCGTTGAGCTGGTTTCCGTGAAAGCCGCCGCCGTTAATCAGGATTTCGTCTTTACCGCGAACCGGCGCGTGCCGGGTGTTGGCGGGACTCCCGGGTTCGATATGGGGCCGGGTTCCATCACGACCAACGAAGATCTGCTGAAAAAAGAGTTCAAGCATCTCAAAGAAGCGGGATATGACGTCGTCAGGATCAATATCGGAAAGACATATAATTTCGCGCCGGAAGAGTTCAGGAGACTTTTACAGATAACAAAGAAAAAAGAGTTGAAATCGAAGACGGATCTGAAATTGGAGATCGTCGTTTGCGATTTCGTGCTCGTGGCCAGGGGTGAGGACAGCCTGCCAGACACTGTGGGAGTGGAAAATGAAGGATCGGACAGGATACCGGTAGTTAAAAGGATAGTCCAGGAGGAGAAAGCCGGCGAGCGTGTGATATGGAGCGTTAACGAGCCGGAACACCTGGGCCCGATGTATGATGCGATGGAAGCCTATGAAGGCAGGCAAAAGCCCGAACGCATGAGTGACAACGCTATCCTGGAGATGCTCGAGAAGCTCAGCGGCGTCCTGGCCGGCAACGCCGGCAAGTTGAGAGTAGGCGTTACGATCACCGAGATCGATTTTGCCAGGGAGATCGCAAAGAGGCTCGGTGAAAAAGTCGAAATGGACCTTCATGCTTATGTCGGCCCCGATATCGAGAAGGATCCGGAAAAGTACAGAAAAGAAGTAAAGTCGTATCTGAGGATGATGCCCGAAGGGGCGAACTTTTACGTGAACGAGATATGCGGTAGGCGGCTCTCGGCCGGGGAGACCGTGGAGGTCATGCGGGAACTGAGGCGTAACCCGGGTTGCCTGGGAGCCGGCGTGTGGAGCAGCGTGAATCTTGCGGATGGGAGCATTCCGGAGAACGATAGTAAGACGGTGACCCAGAAGAAGTCCAAAGAGATCGACAAGTTCGTGAAAAGGATGAAGCGGTCCCAGGGCCGGTATCCTTTTAAACCTGTTGACGGCCTTGAATGGGCAGGGACATTCACGGCGGTCACGATAGCTGCCGGGTTGTTCGCTTATATGCTGAATCTCGGATATTTAGGTGCCATTGCGTGCGTGTTATACCCGGGTTTTGCAACATTGAATTACCTGTGGATAGGTTTTTCCGCATACAAGGTGATGCGCGACAGGGCAGGCGCGAAGGGCCTTTTCGCGAGGTGGGTCTGGGAAAGAGAGATAGCCAGGACCGACGGTTTCAGGGAGGATGCTTTTGGCGACCTCGCGCGAAAATGGTATCTTGCCTGGGTGCGAAGGATGATAGATGTTCACGAGGGCGTTGAGGACCGCTGCGGGTCCCACGCGCTTGGTATGGTGGCCATGCTGCCCTTGGTCAATTTACTGCTGGGGAGTGAATATAAAAGGGCCGTCCGGAAGACGAAGGAATATAAAATAAATACAGCATGTAGCGTTGAGGAGCTTTGCGGTTTGCTGAATTCACCGCTCGGGACTGAAACGGAATTGCGTAAAAGAATACTCGATAAACTTTTCATGGAGCGCGGTTATGAAGGATTGATGAAAAATGACAGCAATGCATCAACCGTCGTGCAGGCCATAAGCCAGAGATACCCCGGGGCAAGGTCGCTGGGAGAGATGATCCTGGCTGAGAAGTTCTCTCGTGCTTTGGCCGGTGAAGTCCAGATCTCGAACGATGCGCAGGTGAGCCAGGGGAGGGATGTCGCGGTATTATTGTCCAATGCCGTTTTGAAGGAATTTGAAGAAGCGGCACAGGTGGATAAATGGTTTGACGCGGCGGTTTCGGTTATCCATGAGACGGCTAAGCGGTCTCCGGAATTCCAGTATGTGTGTTCCGAGCTCCGTCAACTTGCCGCTGTTTCCGCGGATCTAAAAGAAACGCTCATAAAAGAACAGGAACACAGAGACGCCAGACAGAGGGAAAAAGAAGCGAATGTCGCGAAGGTCGATATAGGTAACCGTTTTGATAGGTATACCATGTACAACGGCAACCAAATTGTTCCTAATAGAGTGAGGCGTGATAAATTCAGGCCCGAAGATAAGATCGACGATAGTGTCGCGGTTTATCAGGATCCAAATCTGATGGGAACGGAGAAAAAGGTTTTAGCGCGGGAAGAAGTAAGAGCCATCAAGGAAAGCCTTACACGCATTTTTCTTAATAACAGGAATAAGGGTGTGTCGACAGATGAGGCCATGCGTGAGGTGCAGAGGGTGTTGAAAACCGCAGTCACGGTAAAATATACCCCTCAAAGTGTGACGTCCCAGCGCACGCCGCAAGTAAAAGACGCTTCTGGCAAGAGCATGTTTGTATATGTGGAATGTGAAAATATCCAGATCGTATGCAACTGGGAGCTTCTGGGGCAGGAGGAGGAGTCGAGTAAACCACAGATGCCAAGTGAAGAGTCAAGTGGATCGCAGGAGCCGGATGAAGGGTCGAGTGAACCCCAGCCGCCGGGCGAAGGACCAAGTGAACCACAAGCGCCAAGCGGTCCGCGGGGGCCAGCCGGTTCTGGCAGTGCGGTAATGGGATTGTTCGCATTGTCAGCCGCTGGCGGCATCTACATGCTGCTCAGAGAAGGGCAGGCCGTATCGGCAGTGCAGGGTCTTTCATGCGCGGGGCTTGGGACGGGACTATTATCGGTTCATCCCGCTCTTGTCTGGGCAGTGGTGGTCCTGATATGTTTCGGTATCGCGGTGAAGACGTTCTTCTACATCTGGCGCGAATATTTCCCGTCGAGCTGGAACGTAATGCAGCTGAACGGTGGGAAGTGGTGGGGAGGATGGTTCGGCTTGAGCGGATATGAAGACGATCGTGTAGAGGCGGCGAGAGATCTAGGTGAGATCGGGGGAGAGGACGCGGTCAGGGCCCTGATCTGGGGTTTAAATGATCCAAGCTCTAAGGTCCGGAAGGCCTGCGCGGAAGCCCTTGGTGTTCTTGAAGACGACCGGGCGGTCGGCCCGCTGGTCGGGAAATTGGATGACCTGAATACCGAGGTGGGGAAAGCCGTTATAAAAGCGTTAGGCGCTATCGGGAATGAAAGGGCGCTTAAACATCTGGTCAATAGTTTGGGGGATCCGGTAGAGGAGATACGAGAAGCCGCGGAGACGGTCGTGATCGATCTTATAGAACGCGCGTCTTTTGATGCTTATACCGAAGCTGTCGAAGCGCTGGAAGATCTGGAAGAAAGAGGCGTTGCGATCGCCGAGGAAATAAAAGTAAGAATTTTCATTTCTGCTTTGGACTATAATCTAGACAACGAAGTCAGGGCTGACGCGATGGAAAGGATATCTTACGATAAAGACCTGCCTTTGGAAAAGCGCAAAAAGTACGCTATGGCGTCGATCATCCGTGTGGCGGACTTCATGGAAGAAAGGCTCATCAACATCGATGATGCGTTTCACCGATTACCGTTCGAGGGCGATCTCAGCGATGACGACAAGGAAGCTTTAGAGGAGATAGAAAAAGAGATCGTAAAGATCAGCCGGGGAACGGATACGCTAACGCGAGAGAGGAACCTCTTTATTCCCTTCGGGGAAAGCGTGAGGAACTCTCTGACCACCGGAGCTCCTTTAAGGGCGATGGATATAAGGAACACAGTGACTGCTATCATGCTATCCAGTGGCATGCTTCTGCAGGAAGGGAAGATGAGCTCCACGGATCAGGAGATAATAGCAAGAAATATCGATAGATTGTGGCGTATCGCCCGTGTGCTTAAAAGGGCAAAAGAAGAAGACATTTCGTTCATCTATTCGGAGAAGCAGGAAACCACCGACGGTAAGGGCAGGGGGGATTTCGCGAACTTCAGGGACTGGGACTGGGAGGCATACCCGCCTGCCGACAGTAGAGAATGGGTCGCGTATCTGTTCCTGAACGGCTGGGAAGGTCTCGCGAGAGAAGTGGAGACTTCAAAAGAAGCGGAGGAATGTTTCAACGAGTATATCCGTGACATCACGTGGTTCAACCGCGCGGTGCGTTCGCGCAAAATAGTACCCGTTTCCGGGGAGGAAGAAAAACTCTTCGCGGACGCGGAAGAGTTTCTCATGCTTGAGGATATGGACAATTTAGATATGATGCGTATCCGCATGGAAGAGATAGGGATCTTCGCCAGGGAGACCCGGAGAATGCGCATCATGGAAATGCAGGAAGGCCTGAGGAACGATCCCGGTATAGAGGGCCACGCGGTAATGCTTTTTAAGATGGGTATTCCCGACACCCTTCGCGATGATGTGATACGTTACCTGGAAAGCAAAGGTTTTGAAGTCGAAAGGACCGGAAGGATAGACGGCCCCGTGGGGATGGATACGGTGCTGCATCGCTGGGGCGCGGAAAGCGGCATCGAGTATTCTATTGACGCGATAGAAATGCTCGATGTGATAACAGCGGAAACGGATCCCGGGAAGCTTACCGAAAGGGACAAAATAGATACGCTACCGGCGCGGGAAGCCATGGGATACCAGGGCGGGATAGTAGATGATAAGACAGGGGGATACCGGGGCGGGATCCTGGATAGAACGACTATAGACGGGGAAAAGTTCTACGAATGGTTCAGGGGTGTCGAGCGCAGGCATGGCAGGGAAATGCCGGTCAGGGAACTGAGTTATTCGTTGAAGTGTATGAACCGAGGCGTGGAGATGGTGATCCTGAGGTCCCGCGTTTCACGGCGTCAACTGGTCAAGGAGTTTGGCGGAGAGAGCGACCTCGATGAGGATGAGCTTGAAGCCCTCGAACAAATACCATTCCAGGATATCTTCAAGAAAGTCGTCGTAGGCAAGACCAATGCTTTTGAAGCCAACCCGAACAGTCTCAGAGGAAAGTTCATAATGCCCGCCCTGCTTGAGCCGGACGGAGAAATGCGCGATCTGTACCTCCTCGGCAAAAAATACGGCCTTCACGATATAGAACCCGCGCAGGCCGGAGACAGACGCGATCGGCTGATAGGCCTTATAGCCAACGGTATACACTGCCCGAAAAGGGGCCACAAATATGAAGAACCGGACGAGCTCAAGGAAGAGATCGACGATTATCTTGGAAGGCCGCCTTACGATCCTGCTGAAGACAATGCCTGCATGAAAGAAATACTGGAGATCGCTGAGAAGCTTAGCGGCGAAGGGAAATTGCCGGTCGCGGCAGCCATAGTCAACAGTAAGACCGGGGAAAAGATCATAGGGAAGAGGCGCGCCATTCCCCACGTAACTGATGAGTATGGATTCATTGAACACTCCGAGATCGTTGCGATGAAAGAAGCCATTGCCCGTGGATGGGATCTCTCGGAATGTACGCTTTACGTGACCATGGAAAATTGTTATCAGTGCGCTAAAGCGCTTACGTGCAATTTCAGGGTAGGGAGGGTAGTTATAGGATGCCTGGACCCGACGCAGAAGGGAAGAGGTTGGATATTGCTGGAACAAAGCGGCATACCCCATGAGATCATAGCTGACGAAGACCTGAAAAAGAAAGCCGAGAAGATAATAGAAGATTATTACGCCGATCCTAAAAATGCGGTAAAAACGGAATGGTCCAAGGAGAGTTTACCTCTTGATTTTGTAAAAGTAATGACCGATCCGGAAAGGGTGTTGCACGGTATTTTGACCGCTGGACCGAAAAATCCGACCGATTACATGGACCTTTTCGATCTGGCGGCATACCAGCTGTTGAAAGACCATCCCGGATTCACTCCCGATAAGTATCCGCAGATCACGACGATCAATGCCGATGAAGCTGTTAATTTCATGGATGACAAAAAAGAGTACAGGAACGCGGTAAATCGGATCGTATGGGATAAATGCTGGTCGAATCCTTCATACGACAGATCAAGAGTAGTTCTTATAGGTTCAGAGGCGAACTGTGATAGGTTGGTAGAGGAGATACTGGAAGAGGGGATCATATCGGAAGACAGGTTATATGTGGTCACTGATCCCGGGGCAAGCTTCGACCCGGTCAAGGTGTCGGAGTTTTCGGGTGTGAGCGAGGAGATGCAAGAACCGGTTTCACCCGGTGTTATCCTGCCCGTGAAGAGTATGATAGAGCGGCGTCCGGGGTTCGGCCGGGTAATATTCTTTCATGTCGTGTTCGCGCTTGGGGCTTTCGTTTTCGGCGATATGGCCACTCTTACGCTCGCGAAGGTCATGCTAACAAGCATATTGGCGACCATTGCGGCAAAGATGTTCCTTTTCAACCGGTGGACCTCCGAGCGGGGCATAGAACTTGAAGAATATTCATTAAAAGTAGCGCCCTGGCTGGAAGAATTCGTGTTCTTTTTCGCGCCGGCAGTGATCGGTCATTACGGTTTCGGTATAGGTAGTTTCATCGGTTTTATTATCATGGCGGTCTTCAGGCTTGCCTTCTTCGTGTTCCACGAAGGGGCCCGTCCCCACGCGCCGCCTAAAGATTATATCATCCCCCTCGCGGTCGCTATTGTCGGCGGCCTGCTGCCTTTCCTGCAGTTCGTCCCGGGGGTCTCCATAATAGCGTCTCATTGCCCCAGGTTGTTCACTCTTGGTATTACGATAGTAGCCATTGCCGCTCATTTGACGGGCAACATTATCGCGAAGCGCTTCAGATTAGCCCCCGCGACCGCAGGTAAAGGCAGGGAAAGAATGTCCGCGGAAACCCGGAGGTTTTTTGAAACGTTAATAAATTCGTCGAAACTGCGTGAGCGTATGGAAAGAGGAGAATCCCTGCGGATGGAAAAAGATTATATGTATATTTACGGGAAGATAGACAAGAAAATGTATTGGAGGAATTTTAAAAGGCTTGTAAAGTTAGGATTGTTCACCGGAAAAAGAAATTTTAAGATCACCCAACGTGGAAAAAGATTTATTCCCGGCTCCCCGAAGAAAAACCTTGCCTGGTGGATAGACGCTATGAGGAAAGGCGGTGTAAATCTGCGGAAAGATATCGTAAAAGAAGTGTTGGACGAAAGAATACTTTATGACAAAGATAACAACGCCATAAGGATGGATCTTTTAAAAGATAATTACACAGACATCATGAATGTTCTTTTTGGCGAGATCAAAGAAGCGGTGATCGGAAAAGGCTGTCTAGGAAGCGCAACAGATACGGTGCTCGAAATCTTTGAATGTCTTGAACAGCAGAAAGAGGTCGGTCTTTGCAAAGACGTGATCGAGCGCGTATCCATGATACCCATACCCGATCCCGGGAGCGAGTATGTACTTTCTTATCTGCAGGAGGTGTACAGAAAACTCGCAAGTTCCAGTTACGGGCGCACGTTCGCGTTTTATCTTCTGGTATTTTTTATGGAATACGGCAACAATATCCCGGAATCACAATGTCCGCTCGAAAAGACGATGTATCTATTACATGACGCGGGCAGTGAAAATTTCTATTATTTCCTGCGGAGGATCGGCGCTTTTTATTTTCGGGATAATTCCGGAGAAGTTAACGTCAAAGTGCATCATCCCTTGAGGAACCGCACCAGGTGTTCGAATCCTCACGGTCATGATATAGACGGTGTGCTCCGGGACTCCATCCATAACCATCTCGGCGTGTACGTGCTGGGGCAGTTGGAAAGGATGCTTGAATATTTTCATGACGGGGATCTTGCGGTATTGGGAGATGAGGATTATGAAGTAGACGCGTTCAAAGATGACGAGTTCCGGAGCGCTGACGCGGTGTTCCCCGATAAAGTGCTGGAGATGCGGAAGGATTTCGACGTTCCGGGTTCGGAATGGCACCTGATAATGAGCAGGGTGTTCGAATATCTGGAAAGTGGGCTCGACGGGCAGATAAAGGTCGATGGCCAGACCAAATGGGAAAAGTTAAGGAACGTATCCGATGAAGACCTCCAGAAAATATACGATGAGATAAATAAAGAAATGGGATGGAAAAAAAGCGGAGTGATCTGGTTGGGCGTGGACAGGAAGGAACATCATGATTTTTCAGGTTATATATATGCTTATCGCGAGCTTTGGAAAAGGTACAGGAGGACAGCCAGCGTGGACGACCTGGTGGAGGCCCTGTCGAAGTTATGTTATCACACTTATGGTATCGAACACACCGTTAAAGGCGGCAAAGATATTTATGAACTGTTGAAAGCCGCCGATAGTATCACGGGGCTTAAGGAGGTTTTGCTGGCGAAGAAGCGGGTGAAAGGGGAGATATTCAGAGATGATCTCGAATACGATCCTGTAGGAGTCATGCATGAATTCAGGAAGGATTTCGGTCGTGACGATAGCGGTAACCTTGAAGGCGGCGGATGGATAAGGGATGAAATGCTGAATCTTTACCAGGCGGAGCATCTCCTGTCGCTGATAGGAGATCGTTTCATAGAGCGCGCCAACGCGAAATTTACTGACGTCGACTGGTCGAACATGACCGATGTCCTGCGGTATCTTGAACTTCTTGCCGAGATAAGTCATACCGACGGCCTGATGCCGGAATCGTTCCTTGACCATGTCAGGACGCTTCTTTCCGTCAAGGACCTGGATGTTTCCACGGCCAGGGATATTGTGCGTTTCATGGAACAGGAGTGTATACAGATAGAGAATTACATTATCTACAATACCGAGAACTATGTTAAGGCGATACTGGATGCCAAGGGTATTACCGATGAAGAGGAGAGGGCCAGGGAGTTTAACGACAGGATCACCGCGATAATGGAGCAGGATAAGGTCTATAAGACCATCCGGGGTTTTGTAAGGCGTATTGGCTCGTTCCTTGAAGAAAGCGAAGGGAAATTCCAGGTCAGAAATACCGGGAAAACACCCAATGACGATCACGTCCTTTTCGGCGAGAGCGTGGATAAAGGCGTTCTGGAAAAAGCCGGAGCTAACGGCAGGTATCGTCTTTCAGCTAAAGGCATAGAGCTTGTCAGGATGTCCGGCAGGGGGTTTCCGGTACCCGAAGGCGCGATCATCCCCGCGGATACTTCTTCCGGGGCAGTAGAAAAAAAGAGCCGGAAAGCTCTTATGGCGCTTGAGGAACATTTCAAGAAGGTCGAGGATCTGGAAGAAGGTAAACAATGGATGAAAGGCATGGGTTTCGGTTCTAAAGACAACCCTCTCATCGTTTCCGTAAGGTCCGGGGCCTATTTCGTGATGCACGGGCAATTGCCTTCGGTGGTCAATGTGGGGCTTTGCAGGGAGACCGTTCCCGGATTTATTGAACAGCTGAAAAAACGCGGTCTGGATGATGAAGAAGCCCGGTGGACGGCATGGGATTCCTACCGCAGGTTCCTGCAAAGTTACGGGGAGGAAGTCCTGGGTATAAGCAGGGATATCTTTGAGCATGAAGTGGCGGGTATAGTAAAAAGGGTTGGCGTAAGCAGCGTAAAGGATGTTACTCCCGGAAAAATGGAGGGCTTGGCCCGCAAATTTGAAGACATTATAGTGCAGGCAAGGGGAGAATCGGCTTTACCGCAAACACCGGAAGAACAGTTCAAACGCTGCGTCAGGGCGGTAAAAGATTCCTGGAAAAGATCGGAAAAATACCGGGAGAATGTGGGGGTACAGGGCGAGTGGCCCGGTACGGCCGTTATTATCCAGCGCATGGTTTTCGGGAATATCCGCAGGGACTCGGGTACCGGCGTCGTCAAAACGCGTATGGTAGACGTGAGAAAAGAGGGCTTGGCGGGCGATTTCCTGCTGTGCGGACAGGGCGATGACATAGCCCAGCACAGAGTCCTCGCGAAAGACCTTAAGCGAATAGAGGATATCCCAGAAGATACTCCCTGGAAGAAGGTCCTCGCGGATATCTGTTACGCTGCCGATCTGGGGCGGGTAAGACTTAGCGAAGTTGAGTTTACGATGGAGTTGTCAGAACCGTATCTTCTCCAGGTAAGGGACGAGTTCATAGGAAGGCGAGTGTCGGATTATCTGTGCGTGCTTCCCGATATTGACCTGTTGGCCTCCCGCGACCGGGTCCTGCCGGCGTCGGAAGGAGCGTACAGGGGCAAGGTTTACGTTATCCACGGCAGGGAAGCGGATATGGGAGAAATCGACCGGTTGTACGGGGATGCCCGCAAGGCTGGATGTGACGGCGTGATCGTAGTAGGCGATGATCTGGAACCCGGACAGATGGCGAAGCTTGTCGTCAAGGGAAAGGATAACAGGCTCAAAGTCGGTGGGGTGGTGACCCGCCGCGGGAGCAGGCTTTCACACGCTGCCGCTACCGCGAGGATCCACCGGATCCCGGCGATCGTCAACGTTGAAGATATGGGATTTAAAGATGATTCCGTCGGAACATTCACTATAAGAGACAAACGCGTACAGGATGGAGATATCCTGTCCATTTCTGGTACGACGGGTATGATATGCGAAGGATTATTGCCCATCGATGCCCGCGAGTTCCTGAACGACGATATAAAGCCTGCCATCAATTTCACCTATTTCGTGGAACACCTGGAAAGAAGGGGGCAGAAACTTACCGCGATACACCAGTTGCTCAACGCGGTCAAGGAGGATAAAGACCTGCAGAAAGTAGCGGGACACCTGCGGCATATCATGAATATCCACAGGGAGAATCTCAAGGTAACGGCACCGTATATCCTGGAGAGCATCGATAAGGCGCTGGAGCGGGGTGTGGGTGACGTTAATGAATTAAAACAGTTACTCCAGGATGGTCTGAAAAGGGGAGATGCCGGAAGGTTTAATGTGGGTGTCACAGATGAGATGAGAGAAACGATAACGCAAGTCCTTTCAAGCAGGGAATTCCTTGAAAGATTCAGGCTGGGTCCGCGGGATATACGCAATATTTCAATTATAGAAGAAAGCGCCGAGAGTTTTCAGGGAAGGGTAGCCGTCAATCTGGAACTCGAGACGCGGGAAGGACCTCTTGATGTCCGGGTGGCCTTTTATAAGCCGGGGTATGATCTTGACCCGAATCAGGTCTCCGATTCCGGGACGATAGCCTCACGCCTTTTGGAGTATTATGAAGCGGGTGTTCTGGAAGACCATAAAGACCACCTGAAGGTAGGAGATGTAGCGATTTCTCCGGGAATGGTGACCGGCGCGGTCTATGAAGCGGAAGGGGACTATCGTTTGTCAGTCGCTGTTTTGTCCCGGAAGCTGGACGAACTGGCCCGGGAGCATGATCTTACATATGAGAATATGGCAGGGGCTATTGCCGAGATAGGCGCGGAGAACATGGAAAAGGCCTATCGACGTTTTCATGCGATGGATGATAGTTTCGCCTTTGACAGGATGTGTTACATGGTCCTGCCAAAAGGGGCTCCTTATGAAGCCGTGAAGGTGCGTTTGAGGAAAAAACACCCGGATATAAAAGGGACCGTACAGGAAGCGCTTGCCGGAGGAGAGATCGCCGGCATGAAGATATCTAACGGCAAGAGCGAAAATATCCGGAAAGACACGATAAAGCTCCTTTTAAGGGTATATGACAACCGTCCTGATGTTTATAACACTTTGGCAAGGGTATTCGACCTTAAGCATCGTAAAGGCATGAGCATTAGAGAGATGAAAGAAGAACTTGCCGGGATAACCGGAGGTAAAGGCGATCTCAATGATGAACAGAGGGTTCTTCTAAGGGACCTATTGGGCATTACACGATATGACGATCTGGCTGAGGATATCCAAAGAAAGTTTGACAGGCTCGGGGACCTTAAGAACTTCCCGATGGATATAAAACTGTACGACCTGATCATTACGCAAAAGGGGGATGAGGATATCGTCCGAGCGCTCAGCTGGGGAGCTTATATGCGCAGAAGCCTCGAGAACGAGGTCCTGGCATACATGAACAAGGATCTGGGTTTGCCTTATAGTGAGATCTTTGAAGCTCTGGGGGAATTGTACGGTGAAGGGGATGTCCACTCTTTTATCGAGAAGGCGCTTGCGTTTGAAACCTTTACATCAGATGGAGTCCCGAGAACCCCACTGGGCCATGAATTGAAAAAGTTCGCGGAATCGAAGGGATGGATAACGGCAGAGGGACCGGTCAATCCCGGTGTTATATTGCCATTAAAGCGCTGGATAGAACGGCGCCCCTGGCTGGCCGAGGGTATTCTTTTCGCGGGTACGGTGGCGTTAGGATGTTTCCTTTTTGGTTCCGCGAATTGGCAGATGGTTTCCTGCATAAGCGCCGGGGCGACGCTTACGGCGCTTATGCTGCTTTTCGCCGACTGGACCGCCGAGAAAGGTATGGGGCTCCATGAATATTCCCTCAAGGTCGCGCCGTGGCTGGAGGAATTGCTGTTCTTCCTTGTCCCGATGGTGATAGGGCATTACACGTTCGGTTTGGGAAGCCCGGGCGCCGCTCTTATCATGGCGGTTTCCAGGCTGGTGTTCTTTGTTCTGCATAAAGGAGCCCGTCCTCACGCGCCGCCGATAACATATATTGTCCCCCTCGTCGTCGCTCTTGTCGGCGGCTTGTTGCCTTTTGTTCAGTTCATTCCCTGGTTCTTGCCGATAGCGGCTGTTTCCCCGCTCATGTTTATCGCTGACATGACCGTCGTAGCCATGGCCGTTCACCTGATGTCCAATATTTTCGCGTTCTATTCAAGATTATCTCCCGCGACCCTGGACGAAAGCTCCGAGATCAGCGAACGGGAGTTCCAGGAAGCGGTAGAGGAACTGAAAAGCGGAAGCAATAAAGAGAAGATCGCCGCGACGGAACAGCTTGGTCTTTCGGGGCGTCCTGAGGCGATACAGCATCTTGTAAGGGCCCTTAGATGGGATTCGGAGCGTAATGAAAGCGCGGCAAGCGTAAAACTCCAGATAGCGGTGATAAAAGCGCTGGCCGGTCTGAAAAGAGTGCCTTTGCCGGAAAGGAAAGACGTGGAGATAGATTCCAGTGTCCTGGGTATAATCAACAGCGCCCTGGATGAACAGGGCATCCCGAGGGATGGTGTCAGTATATGCGGTCCATATGAAGCCATAAGGATCATATTTGACCAGGCCGAACCGAAGATGTATTCGTTCGAGAATCGTCTTCACGTGAAATTCGCACAAGCCGGTATCGCCGCCAACATCGCAAAAACGGATCAAAGAACGTTTGAGGTCGCGTTCCACATGAACGTGAACAATCTGACGCCTTCCTGGCGTGCCGCGGGTACACTGGACCTGCAAGTCGATGAAGAAGGATATTACAGGAAGTTCACGGAATTGGAGATAGTAAGAAAGGTTGAACAAAGGGCGAAGATGCTGCTTGACGGGCTTGAGATCGACATAAAGGGATCGGAAGAGGAAATGGGGAAAAACCCGACCGAGGAACAGAAAAAAAGGTATGACGAGCTGGAAAAAGAATATAAATCCCTCCACTTTTATATTTACGGGGACGGAACGGAAGCGAACCCGGGGCTGTTGAACATAATAAGGCACCCCGATAAATTGCGTCCGCTCAGCGACGAGGAATACGAACGGGTGGAAAAGAGGACTTACGAGAACCCGGAAAAAGTCGTTCGCATGATAGATGGCGCGCGGTATATATCGTACGCCGATTCACAGATATTACGGATAGAGTCAGTGCGGAGGGAGCGAGAGGGGATAGGCGCGCGCAAATACTGTTCTTATAACGAACTGCGGAACATGGCATGGTCCAATCCTTACTTCACGCACTACCTTGAAAGTGTTACAGGTGAAGAATATAGCGGGAGCGACGGTATAAAGAAGTGGGTATACATGGCGAGAGCCGCCGGCAGTGTTTTTCAAACCTCATATTTAATGGATATCATGCGCGGGGAAGAATCCAACCATCACATGTTCTTTATATCCAGGGATTCGATAGACCCGTTCGCGGGAAGCCTGAAGAAGGACTTCATAGAACTTGTTGTGGACCATCCCGAGGTCAGCGATTTCAAGAGCCTCAGGGATATGGCCATATCCAACCTCAGGAAAAGGCGCGAAACGCTCGAAGATGCAAGGAGCTGCGCCTTCATGGACGCTATATGGCGGCATCTTGAGAATTCCCGTATCCTTGACGGCGTCGATCCCGGGGACCGTATTATGGTCGTGGACGAGACCGGTATCGGCAGCTATGATTTCCTTTTCAAGTATATAGTGGAGCAGTATACACTTGAGAAGACCTTGTTAGGGAAGGGCATCGATCTCAGGAGCGAAGTCGATGCTGTAATGGATGAGTGCAGGAAAGCGGTATTCGCGTTAAACGGAGACGGGGTTTCGGAGGAGGAAAGGAAAGCTTCGGCGCAGAAGCTTCTCGATCTGGGGATATCCGAGTATTACGTGGGCCTGCTGAAAAAAAGTGCGGGCGCCTATAATTTATTGGATTTTATTAACAGCGAAAGAGCCGAAAAGGTCGTTTTGAAGAAACACGGGATCGATCCGGAGGCGAACAGGGTGAACGTGGACATCTTCATCGGCCAGCGTTTCGTATACGCGGGCAATGATATACCGGGATATCCGCAACTCTACGTTGACAGGCTGGTCGGGGATTTCGGTATCAGCCGGGAGCGCGCGGAAAGGATAGTCGCTTCAGTGTCTGAAATAGCCGATTATGTGCCTCACCCCGTAAAAATAGACGAAGATGTAAAACTGCCCGTTTTGCAGCCGGACCTGCCCATTAAATTTGAAGAGAACGATGTCCTGGTCAACAGTTATCTTAAAGCGTTGCTTACGGTCAATGGTATTGCCGGGCATCATGACACCAAGGCCTTTACCCCGGTAGCCGAGATCCTGACGCATAGCAGTTCGCCCGGTGTCCGCAGGGAGGCCGCCCTGGCGCTGGCGGAATTCGATATCCCCGAATTAGAGGAAGAGGCTAAAGAGATCCTTACCGGTATTTCGGGAACGGAAGATAACGGATCGGTCCGCAAGGCGGCCGGAAGATCTGTTGCGAAGATCCTCGCCCGGCAGCTTGGCGACGGGATAAGTGTGGATGAAAAAGGGAAAGCGCGTCTCAGGGATATCAAGCGGCTGCTCGGGAAAATAGATCTTATCGAAACAGCTGTCGGGAGCCCTTACCCTGAGGTGAGGATGTTCGCCGTGGGGATACTTGCCGAAATGGACGAGCGAGCCGTGGCGCGTAAGCTTAACGCGTTACCGTCCACCCGGGCGGAGATCGTAAAGACAGCCGCAAAGCACGGGTTTGACGTTCCCGAATTCAGGATGGACCTTGGAAAGCTCTCTTTATCGTTACAGGCCGAAGCCGTAATGGAAGCGGCGAGGGACTTGAATGCCGCCGTAGGTCTGAAGATATCCGCCGACGGGTTCGCGGTTTTTGATATGGAAAAAGAACTGTCGCCGGGAGAGTGGATCACCGGAATAGCGGAGAGGGTTTTCGTCGGGCACAAAGCGGCGTATTTCCTGCATCTTTGCGGCCTGGGAACGATGCCTCAGGGCGGGCCCCGGTTACAACAGCTGCAGAGGCATATAACGCGCGCGGTCGAAGATAGATTTACCCTGTTCACTACGGATTATTCCTCTCCCATGGGTAGATCCGCCATGGCAAGTAATGAAAAAGGCCTGAAAGAAATAATTACCAGGACGGCCCGGCGTTCCGGGGTAAGAGAAGACAAGGATGTGTCCTTGAAGAGGACGAAGGCCGCCGGTAACGATACCGACGAAGAGGCCATTATATGGTGCGTGCTTGAGTTTTACTGTCCTGATGTGTATCGCGAGGTTTTTGATGAAGCGAGAAAAATAGCGTTGGATTCAGCCGAGGGATCCGATTTTCTGACGGAAAACGCCGATGACGATTTTATCAAAGCCAAGGACCGGGTCATGCTCGGTTATGCCGGTCTTGTTTTAAGCAGGGCGGGCAGAAAAGGGGATTATGATCTTGTCAACAAGGTCGAAGACGCCCTGCGGAACAGTGATATCCGCGCCGATATGGTTGGACCTGTTTTCGCGGATATGAACACGAAGTACATTGTCGATGATTTGCAGTTCCGTAGGAAGCCGGAAGGCCTTACGGCTGTTGAGATGATCCACAGGTTGACGTATCTCAGGGCCTACGGGACGCTCCAGAGGCTGAATTGCGAGAATTCCGCCCAAAGAATGGTCAAGGACCGGAAAGGCCGGTTCGGACTTTTAAGGGACCAGATGGCCCGCCTTTCGAGAGAGATCTTTTCCGGAACAGGGTTTGTGGATATTGAAAAGGGGATAAGGGCCATTACGAGCGAGGCCATAGTTTCCTGCGACACGAACAAGATCAAGCAAAGACCGACACTGGTCGGTGTCATAGGGGCCCAGGCATGCGGGAAAAAGTTCATCTCGGATGAGGTCAAAAACGGGATCACGGCCCATTCGCAGGCTACGGGAAAGGAATATTCCCCCCATGTTATTTCAATGGAGGATCGATGGGCGCTGGGATACTCGCGAAGAGAAGGCCCCGGTGTTGTGGACAGGTTCGGTCTTAAAGGCACTCTCGGGTTCAGGAGTTTTCTCCAGAGCATGAAGAGGATGCGCACGGCATATGTGCCGTTTTTCGACTCGGGAAAACGCCGGAGGTTCCGTGCTTTGGACCCGGAGCCTTTCTGCGATGACGAGAACGCTGTCGATGAAGAAAGGATGACAAGGGAGATAAAACGGCTGGCCCGGGATCTCAGAGGGACCGGCGCTCAGGAGGTAAGGGATAAAGAGGTCACGCTCCTCAGGCTTTTTGATGACAACGGGGAATGCCTGGTAAAGGACGGCAAGTTGCGGGAAGAGGTAGAGAAACAGGTGAGGGCCGTAGAGGAGCGTGACGGAAAGTGGGGGTATGGCATTGACCGGGCGGACCTGTTCGTCGATGTTACCGAGCGCAGGGAAGGCGCTTTTGTCACGGGAGATATCGTGCAAAGAATAGTCCCGTCCGGGAAAGATGTTTTCATTGTGGCCAGCCGTCTCGCGGGAAGCGACGAGGTCCTTCTTCAGGAAGAACGGGAGGAGGTTTTCGATGCCATTGCCGGAGTATGGGCGCCTTCCGAGATAAGGAAATGGAAGCTCCTGAAGAGCCTGCGGACGGAAGATATGTATACCGGCGTCCCGGAAGAGCATATCATTTCCATGTTCGGCAGGAAGCTCGTGACAGAGGAAATGTCCGAGATCGATCCCACCATGAGGAAGATATATCCTGTCATCCGGAACGTCAGCGCGTTCGAGGAATTTCTTTCCAGCGAGGAGATCAGGAAAAAGGTTCCCGAGCACCTGCTGAACGAGGTATATGTCCTTCTTTCGGATTATTTTTCGGGACCGGAAGGCGAAGAAGTTTTCGGGTGGGAGAAAAGCAACTTGCGGGATATCGTTTGTTCCTATGGCAGTATCGTGGACGAAGAGGAAATAACGGAAGAGAAGGTCCTGGATATGTTAAAGCGGAAGATCCTGCCGTCGGGAAGAGCAATACCGGAAGAAAATACCGTTATTGTCGGTATCCCCGCGAAACTTTACGCTGAGCTGGAAGATCGCGGGGAAATGAACGATATAAAAGGGATATCCGGTGTTCATGTCGAGGAACTGCGGAGTACCGGTGAAAAAGCCATGATGGAGGAGCTGGAAGATGCCCGGAAGAGAGAATCCTGCGTCGCGGCCGTGCTCGCGGATGAAGATGCCGGTGCGGATGGCCTGGCAAGGCTGATAAGTGAAGTTGTCGCAGAGATAGAGCATAGAGTGACCGCTTTTACGGATCCGGCACGGGAAAAGACCGCCCCGGGGACGGATAAGGAAATAGAAAAATTACCCGCGGATTTGAAAGCTTTTCTTGCGGATAAAGTGGAAAGTTGGGGGGCTTTAGGGTCGCTTGATCTGGCGGCTTTGAGCTTATATGAACTCTCCAGGAGAAGGGTGAGAAAGACTTATGATGTATTCAATGAGGCGCCCGTCGCGAAGACCGGAAGGGTGGAATATATAGAAAATGTTAGGAATTCAAAAGGCAAGTATATCGCCCATTTTGCCGACGGTGTTCATGGAATGGTCCCGCCCGGACTCGAGATACAGAAGAGGCGGAGTGTCCAGAATGTCGATAACAGGAAAAATGACACTTTCCATGACAGGTTCTTCGTCGTGGCCCCGGAAGAAGGCATGACCGAAGAGGAAAAGGCTGAATTCAAGGCTGAGGTGATGGATCTCTGGATGCTGGAAGGGGTTATAGATACGGGTGATATCGTGGTTCTTGACAGGAAGAAGAACGGTGAAAAGTATACCACGAATGAACTCTTGAAGAAGATGAAGGCCGAGTACAGTGATATTGACGATGAACGCGGTCTGAACATGGGTATCAGGTGTCTGAACGGTGCGCTGGAATATGACAATCTGAAGATACTCCAGGTCGAGCTTGACCGGAAGGCCCGGTGCAACATAGGTCAGTACGAAGCGTTTGTGAATCTCCTTGTCTCGCTCGGTAGCGAGAACGAGGGAGATATCGCGGCCAGGTACTTTGACAGGCACGAGGGCGGGCGCAGGTACATATATCTGCCTAAGATGGAAGCCCTTGACCTTGAACATGAGATCAGGGCCTATTACGCCCGCTATATACGTGAAGTAGGCACAAGGGCATAATACGCGAAAAAGCCCTATTTTGGGGCATTTACGCGGCTTTTTAGGGGTATTTTGAAAGGGTTTTAGACGCGTTTTGGGCAGGAAAATAACCTAAAATTAAGATATAAAATAGTTGGTTATGTGCATATTGACAAGCTATGAAAAGTGCGATATACTTAGATATGTTTGTAAGTATAAGAAAAAGCCAGAAAGGGACTTGGAAACGGGCCCTTTCTATGCCTATTTTAATTAAAAATAAAGGAGAAAGATCATGATAGGTGGTAAGACAAAGAGACCTCTTTTTAAAGCGATAAGCCTGTTCGTGGTGTTCGCTTTTTCACTGTCGAACGTAAGTTTTGCCGTCCCAGAGAAGAATATCGGCGTGGGTGAACCGGCTGAAGTCAAGTCGGTGCTGAGCGCGGACGATATAGGCGTCGCCATAGATTGCGGCACCATAAAGTCGAAATACACCGGCAAGAACGGCAAGACCATCATCCATATCCAGGATGCCCATTGTAACTATGAAGCCCAGTCCAATATAACCAGGATACTGGAACAGCTCTCCAAGGAATGCGGCATAGATATGATATCCGTCGAGGGCGCCGAGGGCATAGTCGATACCGCCTGGTTCAAGGCCTTTCCCGATTCCGAGATACGCAAGGAAGTGGCTACCTATTTCATGAAGAAAGGCGAGATAACGGGCGCCGAGTTCTTTTCTATTAATTCCGATTATAACGGCACCATCTTCGGCGCGGAGACAAGGGATTACTATGTCAAGAACCTCAAGGCCTTTACGAAGGTATATCCTTATAAGGACTCAATAGAGAATTATTTCAAGAACACCCGCACTATAGCCAACAGGCTGAAGGGCATCATTTATCCGGCCAAGCTGAAAGAAGTGGACCTGAAGATAAGGGGTTTCGAGGCGAAAGAGGTGGAGCTCAGCGATTTTGCCGATTATCTCAACAAGACCGCGGCCAGATACAAGGTGGATATAAAGGACTGCGGCAATTTCAAGAAACTGACGGATACCCTCGAATACGAGAGGAAGATAGATTTTGACATAGTGGACCAGGAAAGAAGCGACTACATAGACCTGCTCAGCAAGAAACTTTCCAAGGAAAAGATGACGGAACTCGTGACGCAGAGTATCCGCTTCAAGAAAGGGCACATAGAGGCAGTAGACTTCTATACATACCTGAGGGACCAGGCCAAGGAATACGACATAGCGATAGTCCAGGAATACCCGAACCTCTTCTACTACTACATATATACCAAGCTTTATGACGGGATAGACAACGAGGGCCTCTTCAGGGAGATAGACAAGGTCGAGGCGCGCATCAAGGATAAGCTGTTCACGGACGATACCCAGAGGAAGCTGGACAAGCATTCCGCCATGCTCGATATGTTCATCAACCTCGTCAATATCGAACTGACGAACGAGGATTACGACCTTTTCAAGGAGTATAACAGGGAGTTTACGCTTGAGGATGTGGTGGAATTCATAGCCCAGCTCTCCGCAAGGTATAACCTCAATTACTCCATAGACAGTGTGCCGGTCCAGATAAGCGAGAATATCCCGAGCATGATAGATTTCTATGAGATAGCGATCAAGAGGGATAACGCCCTTATCGATAATACCCTGCGCCAGATGAAAAAGGAAGGAAAAGACAGGTGCGTTTTTATCGCCGGAGGTTTCCATACCAGGGGAGTGAAGCACCTGCTCGAGAAAAAAGGCATTTCTTATGTAGTCGTGACCCCCAAGATAACCAAGGACGTAGAGACCCCCTATATAAAGGTATTAACTAACCAGCGCACTTCTCTTGAAGACATCATCACCGAGAGCGCCGCCATGCCCGGTATGGGCGCGGCATCTTCCACCGAGGACGTCGCCCAGCCCAGGGGCGAGATGCTTGCCCCGCTTCACAGGGTGGCTTTGGTGACGGAACTGATCGATGTCGAAGGGGTGGACAAGGAAAAATTGGACAAGCTATCAGATGACATTGGTACGGTTGATGGGGGAATGACAGTTAAACAAGTGGCTGAGAACTTTTTTGAGCGTGTAGTAAAAGAATGTACAGACCGTTGGCTTACCAAAGTAAAGGAAAAGCTTCTTGTTGACGAATTTGAAGGTGATACTGCAAGAGCAGCGGCTGAATGGCAGAAGTTCATGACAGAGGATGTCTTTAAAAAGATGATCCTCGGCACGTATCTGGATAAGGTAAGAGTCGGTCTGAAGCTCGTTCTTGAAGCGAAACAAAGAATAGCACAACTTGACGCTATATTTCAGCCTATCAGTACGCGGGTTGTAAATAATTTCTGGGCAAGGTTTAAGGAAGAGGGCGAGAAGCTCCAGGGCGGGACCCCCGCGGACGGCTCGCAGGGGCCGGCCGGTGACGAAAAGAGCCCCGGTTCGCAGGACGCCGAAGGAAAATACCAGAACATAGATGACGCCCGTGCTGCCGATAATATCATAGAAAAAAGCGTAAAAGCCGGGACATACACCAAAGAAAAGGTTGCCGGCGACGGAATAAGGGAGAACTTTAAGTTTATGGCGCATGAAGGTTTCGCTGAAGCCCTTATCCGCGCGGGATTGAACGTGAACATCCATCCCGGCCGCGGCGGCAAGTTCAAGCGCGGCGAAAGGAAGGATAAAACCCGGGGGCTCTTACAGGCCCATATAGACAAGGACGTTTATGAGGCGTTGAGAAAAGCGGATAAAGGCTATCTGGAGACGGTCGCTCGCCATGAGTGCGCCCATCTTGATATCTATAACGTTCAGGCTCTGGTGGACGAAGGGCTTAACCCGGACGAAGATGGAGGATATATTCGGATTCTTGCTAGGCTGCGCGACGAATACGGGTATAGCGGATATCTCGGTGTTGAAGCCGAGAGCGCTGTTAAAACATGGGAAAAATGGAGTAAATATTTAAGAAAGGCCGAAAGGGCAAAGCGCGCCCCTCTTGCTGAGTTGGAGATATATAATCTTCAGGAGGAGTTCGTCAACGGCCTGAAGGGTTGTGAGGTCCATCGCGGGATAAAGAGGACCATGAACGAGGCGATCAGGGCAAAACGTGAGAAGGTAGAAAAGGAGAAAAGAGAAGCGGCAAAAATAAGCAAAGCGAATCTCGAGGAGCACGCGAAACGCATGTCCGAAGCTACTTCTTCCCACGAAGGCCCGAAGCTCGCGATCGTCGTCAACTCCTCGCTCGCGCAGGCCGATTTCTGGCAGGACCGGTTCACGGCGGAAGATAACTGGCAAGGTTCCGGAGAAGTGATAAGAGATGATGCCATTGTCATTTCCGTGACGGAAACCAACTGGAATGGCGGGGCCGGGAACGGGCTCGGGACCCTTAACGGGTTGGTCCAGGCAGCCAGGAAAGCCTGGGCTGAAGACCTTTATGGATTCTTGGGGAAAGACGTCAAGATCGACGTGGATGAAAGCAAGAAAGATCCCAATGCAAGACTTTCGAAGACGGACATCAAAAAGTTGGTAAAGCCTTTCCTGGAAGAATTTTTTACCGATGGGGACAGCGTGCTGATGTGCCATACCGCGGGTAAAGGCACCCGTACCGCTCCTCTTCCCGGGGTGGAGGTGAACACCAAGTCGAATATCAAGCTTTCCGAGATGGTGAGGGTAAAAGGTAAATTGGAGCCCATAACCGTTCTTGAATCGGTCATCAAGCAGATGAGCATCTACTCGCGCACAAGGGGCGGCAGAATGTGCGTGGCCTGGGGAGACCAGGTGATCATAAACGAGAACAGTGTCGATGTGGAGCCTACGCACCACGTGGAGATATTCGGGATGGCGGCGCCGATCGATGAAGAAATAGAACAGTACGGGATCCTCATACCCGGTAAAGAAGAAGGGGACGCCCTGCAGAGAGAGAAGCTCAAAGTGAAGCAGATCCGCGAGATCCCCGGTGTCGGCGATACGGTCTGCAAGAGCATGGGATTTTTCAGTATAACCCGTGAATTCCTTAGCGAAATGATCCTCGATGATAAGCACGGCGGCTACCTGGAAGAGCTTGCGGCGGCCGGTTGGAAGGAAGATGTCGATGCGTCGCTTAACACCGACCCGGACTGGTGGCAGCCGCTCACATCCGACCGTAAGGAATATGAGAAGATGATGGCCCAAAAGGGCGTGTCTAAAGATAAAGCCCGCGCCCAGTGGGACAGGATGCATAAACTGTGGGACAATTTTAATAAAGGCGACCTGAGCGATCATTGTCTCGGCGTGACTGATACGGGCGAGAATGCGCTATGGTGGGATTACGGCCAGAATAAGTTTTTTCTCAGCAATTTACACCTTCTTACCGATGCAAGATCCCATGAAGCCAGGGTCGCCAGGCAGTTCTTCGGTATAGAAGAATTAGCCACACAAGAATATGGCAAGGACAATTGGATGGATAAAAATTCAATCCATTCCATGACGGTCAAACCAAAACCTGCAAAGCCTATTAAAAATTCCATTGTACTGGGATCCAGAGTAAAGAATGCCAGGCTCGAGAATTGTATAGTTATCAACTCCGATCTGGAGAATGTGACTGCCAAAAACGCCATCATTATCGGCAGCACCGTTCTGGAACTTAACGCCTGGAATGAGAAACCATCGTTATGTTACAACGTTGTCCAGGAAAAGGTTAACCTCAAAGATGGTCAGATACTGGCTAATATTTTTCATCCCGAACTTGGCCGCATAGAGATGCGCACGGACGCTTCAAGGGACGGTTCAGCGGACTGGAAAGGGGGAGAGTTCGTCTATGACAACCTGTTCGCCTATGCCGATATTGCGGACGCCATTAAAGCGAGCAGTGTCACTGTGGAGCAGGCTGAAGAGTTGAAGTCTAAAGCCGAGACGCTCCTGAAAAGCGGGAAGGCGCAGGACCTGAGCCCGCCTGACCATAAAAAGTTGGAAATGCTTTTGCGCAGGAGGAACGAAAAGGAACATACGTTATTGAGTAAAGCGAAAGAGCTTTTGGAAAAAGCAGAGAGTCTTCCAGGATCCAAGAAAAATGAGATCGCGGAACTGGAAAAAGAAGCTGCGATGCTGAGGCTTCAGGCCTACAAGGCACATGTCGCCGTTTCTGAAGCCCGGCAGATCATCGCTTACCGTATGCTGAAGTTCGGCGATGTCGAGAAATGGCGGGCGAACGAATACTTGCGGGCATTTGCTCCTGCATTTGACGGTGCATCCGATCTGGGCTTTAAGACTGGTTCCGAGCGAAAGGAAAAACAGGCTGAGGCTGTAGACGAGATAGAGTATTTGAACTGGGTGCTCGAAACAGAAGGGAAATACGGAAGTGTGCAGGATTACCTGTTCGAGAAATTCCCGCCGTTAAGGTTCGGTACGAGCGGGTTGAGGGACCTGGTCAAGAACATGACCGATATGGAGATCTATACCAACGTGTGCGGTTTCCTCAATTTTCTTATCGAGAGGAAGATGCTGAAACACGGGGACGAGGTCTCCATAGGCAGCGATTTCAGGAGCAGCAGCCCCCGCATCCGCGCGGCGGTGGCGGAAGCGATACGCAGTATGGGTATGACGGTGGATGACCAGAGATTCGTATCGAGCCCGGCCCTCGCGAACCACGCGATGAACGAGCGTGTAGTGATAACCTCTTCGATCGTTGTCACCGGAAGCCACATACCGGATGACAGGAACGGTATGAAACCTTACAAGACGACCGGCGAAGTGATGAAGGGAGCTGACGAGGAAGATATATTGAGGAATATTGAAGACATGAGGAAGCATGTTTATTCCATAGACCCCTTTAGTTCTCTTTTTGATTATCGAACGGGCATGTTCAAACCTCATTACGCGAAAAGAGCCCAGAAACTATTAAAGACCGAGGAAGAGGCCAGGAAAGAGTGTGAGGAGTATCTTGATAAGCAGGATATCTCCGATGAAAATAAAGGAAGAATGTTGGACATGGAAGATTCACCGAGTGTCGCTTCGCTTGAGTATATCCTGCGTTACGAAAGAGGATTCCCGCCGAAAGCCCTCGAAGGGGTTGAGGTCTTCGAATACCAGCATTCGGCCGTGGGCAGGGACGTTATAAAGACGATCTTCGAGATACTGGGGGCCGATGTTAAAGTAGGCGAACCCGGCGAGAAAGTCGACATAACATATATTAACGAAGAAGGGGATGAGGTGCGGGAGGCTGCGCCTCTCCGGAGTAAAAAGTTCGTCCCTGTTGATACGGAAAACGTTTCGGCGAAGACCATGGCCATCATGGAACGCAAACTTTACGATCTGGATATTGATATAGGCATATCCGCCGACGGTGATACTGACAGGCCGCTTCTTGTCTATCGCGTTTATGATAAAAATGGAGAAAAGGTTATAAATAAGGAGACAGGGCTTCAGAGAGTGGATTTTGTTCCGGGCGATCTATTGGGTCTTCTTGCGGTAATAGCTCTGAAGGATTTGGGAGTGGATGTCAACGCCGCCGCTCTCTCGGTAAGCGCCAACGAGAAGATAAAAGAAGCCCTTACGGGGCTTGGCATAGAATGGGAAGAAGTAAAAATAGGCTCTCCCTGGTGTATAGAGCAGATGGACGAATTCCTCAAGCCGCAAGAGCACCGCGGATGGAACGTCCTCTCGTGGGAGACCAACGGCGGTTTTCTTACCGGGACCGACATCCAGATACCGGGAGCGAGCCAGCCCCTGGAGAAACTTGCCACCAGGGATGCCGTCGTGTCCATGGCGCTTGTTATGATGTATGTGAAAAAACACGGCAAGCAGGGACATTTAAAGAGGATCTCCGACTGGATAAATGAAGTGCAGGGGGTAAACCCAAATTGGACATCCGCCAGTAAGATGGTCCTTGAGATGGAAAAGGGCCTGGCTATCAGGGATTCTATCTCGCCTGCGCCTGAGACACAGGTGAAGGAAGTCGAGTTCATATCCTATGATGAGATCAAAGTGACCTATCTTAAAGGAGCGAAGAAGAAACCGGAAACGATCACTGAAGAAGAGCTGTTTCAGGAGCTTGTGAAAATAAGAGAAATGTTACAGGAGGCTTTAAATAAGAGTGGTATCGAAGGCTATATTACCAGGATAAATTATCTGGACGGCGTCAAGATATTCCTGGATACCGGCGAGATCACGCACTTCAGGCCGTCCGGGAACGAACCTGCTTTCAGGAATTACGCCCAGGCGAAGACCCCGGAAAGGGCCCGGGAATTGTGGAAGATCGGTTTTTCCAAAGTCGTCCCGGAACTGGTCAGGATGACTTCGACACAGGCCGAGTCGCAACTTGTGACCCCGGGCGTCCAGGCGGCGATGGCTCCGACGCCGCAGGCGGATATGACGCCTATAGAGCGCGCCGAAAGAAGCGCGTTGTGTCAGTCGCTTCCGCCCGAAGAGCAGGAGCTTTTCATGCAGAGCATTGCCGCGTTAGATAATATAATCGATCGGGGAGACAAGATTACCATGCGTCCTGCCTTCAGGCTTGGTATCGACGGCTATACGTGGGGAGAGCGCGTTGTCGGTGATGATGGCAAGATAGCGTCCATTCTGGCGACCATGGGAGTTACCACCTCCGAAAAAGCCGTAGATAAGGTCAGGGAAAGCCTGTCACCGGAGCAGTTGCATAAATATTTTGAGAGATATGTTGAAACTATTAGTGATGTAGAGCTTTTGGGCAGGTCCATTGCCGGGATAGGGATGGATGAAAGGTTCGAGAGCTGGCTCAGAGAGTATATAGAAAAGGAAGAGGTCATAGGCGAAAGGTGGTTCGCGGCCGGCCTCATCGATGTCGGGACAGGGTATGTGCTGCCCGCGGAAGTGCTGTCGTTCTGGCCGGAAGAGGTGTACGGACGTGCGCATGTTACTCAGTTCGGTCCGGAATCCGGCATCACAGCGAAGCATCTGACATCCGCGGTATCTCTTTCCCTTCAGTACCACAGGTTCCCCGAGATGATCGTAGCGCTTGAGGACAGTTGGGCTTATCTGGGGCTTAATGAGAAAGAATTCACCAAATGGTGCAAGGTTACGGGATTATCTGCAAAGGATGCATTTAAGAAAGCCCTTAAATTAGGTCACATGGATATATTTAATAAGGTTGAGCTTAAGGCGGGACAAACCTACGTTGTTCCTGCGGGTATGCCTCATGCTTATGACAAGGTGAAGGTCTATGAGGTCAAAGCCGTGAACGCGACCCAGGATAAAGCCGGAACGTTCTCGTTCTATGACAGGTTGAAATGGTATTCTCCCGGATTTGATGCCGCAAAAGCAAAAGAAGCTAGGGAAATATTTGAGAAAGAGTTGGCTCCTGCTCTAGAAGCGAACGACATCGAAAAAGTTAACGACATTGTCCAAAGGATGATCGATAGAAAGCTTATAAGGGACGGCAAGGACGTTCTTACTCTGCCGGAGGAGAGAACCGAGGATATGGCGGCGGATCAGAGGGTGGTCAATGAGATAGTGAATGAAATAGAAGAATACGGTTTCCTTCAGCCGATAAATCCTGAATATTTCATGTATACTCCCTTGACCATTGAAGGTCAGGAGCATGTCCAGAAGGTAGGCGAAGCCCAGGGCTTTGAAGCCGTGAAATACACGATACCGGAAGGAGAGACCAAAGAAGCTTACGAACCTCTCAAGGGCAGGCAGCATACGCTGTTTGTCGCCGAAGGTAACGTAATGGTGACGTTTAAAAAGAAGGGGACTAGTAAGGCGCCAGGACACGAAAGGTCACTGAGCGTTAAAAAAGGAGAAGAACTAGCGGTATACAGCAACATGGGCGAGACATACACTATCCATGCGTTAAAGGAAGGAGGCGAAGCGGTGGTCTACACCCAGTTCAAGCCGTTCCCGAAAGAAGAAAGGTCGATCCTGATCGATGCGGAAAAGGCCGAAGAGATACCGGGAACCGGCGAGCGCGAGTTCGATATCACCGTGGCCTACAAGGATTACGGCCCGGGGATGACTTCCGGTGTGGATGACCAGATAAAATTGCGGAATGAAAAGATCAAAATTTCAGATGTCCTTCCGGTCATCGGCGAACGCGAGTTCACTATTCTTGTCAAGGGAGGCCGCTGTGAATTCGGTGGCAATGAATTCGCCGCCGGTGATATGATTCCCGTGACAAGGGACACGCAGGAATATAAGCTTATCATGGAGAGAACGGACGAGCCGTTTATTGTAAGAACGAGCGCCGAACCGCTCGTCATCGAAGTGCAGTACCGGAAAACGAGCGAGGAAAGGATAGCTTACGCCGCGCACGACGCCGTCATGAAAAACCAGACGGCAATTCGGGCAGCGGGTAAGATCAACGTGTTGATGCCGAAAGGTATGTTTGTCAGCGGCGCGAACGATAGAAAGAGTGTAGGAACCTGTGAGTGGTATGAAGCGCAGTTTCGGGAAGCGCTGTTGACGGATAATATAACTATTAGGGCTTATGGGGGGGATAGCCTGGAAGAGGCGTACAGGATGTACAGGGAAGAAGGAACAACGAATATCCTTTATGCTTCAAGAAAGGACCTTAAAGATTTTAAACAGGCAACAAGAGGGATCAGAAAAGAAGGCACGCCAGAAGCCAAGAAAAAGGCCGAGAAACGTGATGATTTTATCAGTCGTGTCAGGATCCGTGAGCTGTCGGAGAGGATCGTTAAAGGTAGGGCTTTTGTCGAGGGTCACGGACTTTCCCATACCCGGGAAGCCATAGCTGAAGGTCTCTTGCAGGCGGCCGTAGAGCCGGAGATGCTTCTGAATGTGCAGGAACATTCCATTTTGCAGGATATCATCAACGTCTTTGACCAGAACGGCATCAAAGGGGTTGCCAAGGAACAATACCTGTTGTGCGCTTTGATCTCTTTCGCGGAATACAAAGGGATAAGAAACGAACTTCCTGAAGATATCAAGGATATGATAGCTGCAGGTAAGACACCGACGTTCGACCAGTTCCTTAAGTTGATACACAGGATCCTCTGGGACCACCCGGCGAAGCCCTTTGATCCGCAGAGCGAATTTGAGAAGAGACGCCAGACCCTGTGGGCCGCGTAATACGCGTTTCAAGCAACACCTTCCCAAAAGAAGGGCAGGCTCAAAAGCCTGCCCTTCTTTTTATACACCCGATGTATACACACCCGAAGTATATTAATTGTTGAAAGAAAATCACAGCTTTCCGTGTCTAATATGTAACCAATTCACACACCCGATGTGTACACTTCGGGTGTATCGCTAAAAAAGGAGGTTAGTATGCCTTACAGAGAAGGGGTTTTAGCAGAAAATGGGTTGTACCATGTATATACCAGAAGTATTGCGGGATTTGAGATATTTAACAACAGCAGAGATTATGAAAGGATAGTCAAAGCGATGGATTTTTATTCTACAGAAAGAATAGACCATTGTTTTGCCATATTCGAAAAAGTGCAAGAAAATCAAGTTTTGAATACTACGACTAGAGAAAAACTGGTCGATATTATCGCATATTGTATTATGCCTACGCATATTCATTTGATACTTAAGCAATTGAAAGAAAAAGGGATTTCAAGATTCATGCAGAGAATTTTAAATAGTTACAGCAAATACTTTAACATTAAACGAAAAAGAAAGGGACCTTTGTGGGAGGGGAGATTTAATGGTATTTTGGTGAAAGACGATGACCAATTTCTACATCTAACGAGATATCTTCACTTGAATCCTGTTACGGCATCCTTGGTAGAAAACCCTGAAGATTGGGAGTTTTCTTCCTATAGAGAGTATTTAGCTTTGATCAATCAGGACAAGAAGATATGTGAATTTTCAAATTATCTTAGCATGGATCCAGTGGATTATAGAAGATTTGTTAATGATAGAATTGATTATCAAAGAGAACTGGCTTTGATCAAACATTCAGTGCTGGAATGATGTTCATTGTTTATACATCGGGTGTATTATACACCCGATGTATAAACAGGGTTGGCGAAAGGGGTGATTTGGGATATACTGATATTCTAAAATCTTTAAGGGAAGGGTATTAGTGGATAAAGATAGTTTGATCACAGAGACACCGGGGTTAAAAGAAGTATTGGGTAATATCGAAGCGGCTCGCGCTTACGTGGAGAAGAACGAAAGCGTCAAAATAGTCGTTGTCGTATCGGGCAGTGAGGCCGATACGGTCAATTTCAAGGACCGGCTGGATAAGGTCAAGTGCCGTATCTTCAACAGGGACGGCAGTACCCTTGTCCTCTCCTTCCAGGAAAAAATAGGCAAGAAGACCAGGGAGGGCAACTTTCTCGGGACGCTTCTGGCATATCACTCGCTGAAAAAAGCGGCCCAGGAAGCCGGCATCAAATACCGGGACCTTGTCACGCTAGTGGGCATGGTATTCGGGCGCGGCGAGAGAATGTCGCCCATAACGCAGGCCAACCGCTGCAGTAAACCCAGTATACGGGTCACTCCGGCTAACGTCGAACTGAAAGGGAAGAGAATAGCTTTTACGGCCATAGAAGAGGCCCTTATGTATTTTACCCCGGTCGCGAAGTATCTTGAAAGACGCGGGTTCAGGGGCATCCTTGATAAGTGGGGGGACGAGACGGAGATACCTTCGCGCGATCTTACGGAAGAGCCGGAAGACGCTGCTTCCATGAGAGAATACGACGTCATCAAGATCATATCGGTGCTTGAGATAACCGAAGAGCTCGCGAAACAGAAAGAGTGGGCCGTTTTTGACGACGATGACAACATGCTCGCACAGCTTTCCCGCGGCAGGAAGGATACCTTAATAGAACAGCTGAAACAGATGGGTATAAAACCACGCGAAGACGGCAAATATTACGCCGGGGTGAGCCTTGGCCCCGTGGCAGTATCTTATGACGTCCTGGACATAGCTTCGGAAGTGTTCAGTGACGAGATCGTGAAGGAGGACATCTTTTTGGACTTCGATCCGTTCTTCCTGATGGCGCTGGCGATGAAGGACGCCTCAGCGTGGGACGCGGCGCTTGAGGTAAATGAAGGCATGAAGAAGCTCATCGGTATTATCCCGGATTTCTTCGAAAAGGTGCAAGAGATAAAGAACATATTCAGGAAAAAATACGGAAGAGAGCTTAACCTCAAGGTCCTTGACCTGGGGGGCGACGTGTACTGGGCCGATATAGGACAGCACGGCGCCATGAGGGACAAGTTCCTTTCGTTCAACGACAAGGGCGCCCGGGGGATTACGGCAAGAAAGATCGCGGGTATAGACGGCGAGAGGGATGGCCGTGGTAACATAATAGTAAATTCTGAAATAAGCTCGAACGTTACCGTAAGCGATTCCGTAATAGTGAATTCCAGGATAACCGGCACAGGGAAGATCACCGGCAGCGTTATAATAGATTCACAGCTCGCCGATATCGAGATGACGGAAGCCTTCGCCGTGCGGAGCGCTCGCCTGGGGAAAACCGTCCTGAAACAAAAAAGCGGCCTCTTCGAGTCGCTGGGCGCGGACGATATCACGCTGGAAGAAGGCATGCGCCACGTGGCGGTCCTGACAAGCAAAGGGAAAGTCGACATGAGGGTCTCGGAGGAAACCGATCTCAGGGACAAGGACAATACCTATAACGTGCCGATATTCGGAAATGACATTTCATTCGAAGACGCATATAATGAGATGTTCGGAGTAAGCAGCGAGGAACTGGAAAAAAGAAGAAGAGAAACATGGAAAACCTTGAAAGGATAAAAGAAATGTCGGAGAAATTCAAACCGTTAAGGTTCGGCACGAGCGGCCTCAGGGCGCTTGTCACCGAGATGACTGACATGGAAGATTATATCAATTCCAGGGGGTTCATACAGTTCCTTAAAGAAAGAAAAGAGATCGACGGGGCGCGCAACGTGATAGGTTTAGGCGGCGATCTCCGCTCTTCAACCCCCAGAATAATGGCGTCCGTCCTGAAAGCCATAGAGGACGAAGGCTGTAAGGCGGATCTTTGCGGCTTTGTCCCCACGCCTACTCTCACGTACTACGCGATGGGGAAGGGCATCCCCAGCGTTATGGTGACCGGCAGCCATATCCCCGACGACCGTAACGGCATAAAGTTCACCAAAAAATCCGGTGAGATCCTTAAAGCGGACGAAGCCGATATCCTCAGGAACGTCGCTAACGCGAGGAAGGATGAATATTCCAAAAGCCCCGGTGAATCCCTGTTCGACGATAACGGCATGTTCAAGGAAGAGCCGCCCCTGCCGCCCGCTCACGACGAGGCCGTTAAGCTGTATATAGAGCGCTACAAGAACGTGTTCCCGGCAGACGCGCTCAAGGGAGCCAGGATAGTGCTTTACCAGCATTCGGCCGTCGGAAGGGACATCCTGCAGAAGATATTCGAGGCTCTCGGGGCGGAAGTCATCCCTGAAGGCAGAAGCGATAAGTTCATCCCCGTGGATACCGAAAAGGTCTCGGGCCAGACGAGGTCCCTTTTGAAGGAATATGCGGCCAAACACAAGCCGTTCGCCATAATATCCGCTGACGGTGATACCGACAGGCCTCTTCTGGCGGACGAGAGCGGCGAGTTCCTCCCGGGTGACAAGCTCGGCGCGCTGGTATCGATCTATCTGAGGCCCAGTTTCGCGGCTATCCCCATAAGCGCCAACGACGCCGTCGTCACGGCGCTGGAGGAAAAAGGCGTAAAGGTAAAACAGACAAAAATAGGTTCCCCGTACGTTATCAAGGCCATGAACGATGAACTTGCCAGAGATACCGCCGCGAAAGCCGTCGGCTGGGAGTCGAACGGCGGGTTCCTCACGGGAAGCGACTGGACGATCAACGGCAAAGGACTAAGGGCGCTCCCGTCAAGGGACGCGGCGATAGCGCTTATTTCATCGATACTTCTTGCCAGGCAGGAAGGCCTTTCGGTGTCGGAACTTATTGACAAGAAACTGCCGCACAGGTACACCTATGCCGATGTGGTGGATGACAAGACATCCGGCTGTGAAAAATATTCCGCGGCCATGGGCAAAGAAATAGTCAAGATGTTATCGCCCACTGAGGCCGATATCACCCAGGCCGACTTTCATGGGGAAAAGGTGAGGGTCCATTATGCTGACGGCAAAGTCAAAGAAGCTGGCCCGGACCTCGCGAAAGAGATCGAAGCCATAGACAACAAGCTGAGCGAATATTTCACAAAAGAAAGAGGTTTTGATAAAGTGGCTTCGGTGAACTTTGTTGACGGTATCAGGATAATCTTCGCCAACAAAGAGGTCTCGCATATCAGGCCCTCTGGGAATGCCCCTGAATTCAGGAATTACGCTACCGCGGATACCCCGGAGAGGGCCTACGAGATAGTGGAAAAAAGGAAAGAGATAGTACCGCAGATCGTCGCGGAGCTCTCAAAAGCCTGACGGGAAGGAAAACATGGCCCAGCAAGCCGATACCCAGCTTGAGAAGATCGTAAACGCCGTTTCAAAAGGCACGCCGGTGTACCTGTTCCCTTACGAAGAGCCCAAGGTCTGGGGCGTGAAAGGGATAGGCGAATACTGGTACGGCGCTGAAGCCCAGCCGAAAAGCTCAACGGCCGTGATCGGAGAGGACAGGTGCCCAATGGCTGAGGTCCTGGCCCGTGTTCCGGGAGCGGTCCTGGGTGGAAAAGCCATAGGTAAATTCGGACATATGCTCCCGCTCGTGAAAATACTCACGCCGAAGGGGAGGCTGAGCGTCCAGTTCCACGACGCCAAGAACGAATTATGGATCGTGACAGGGACCAATAGTACCGTCGCCGGCGGGGAGCCGAAACTCATCGTGGGGTTCAGCAGGAGGTCCGTAGATGGATACGGCGAGAAAGTGACGGAAAAGTACGGCGAAGCGCTTCGGGAATACGGAAAAGTCCTTAACGCCCTTATAGATAAGCTGGAAGCGGATAAGGATGGGAAAGCGGCCCTTGACCGGACCAAGGACGTAAGGAAAGCTGCCGAAGAACTCAAAGGCAAGATACCTGCTCTTGAGAGATCGCTTGGCGAACTTGATTCTGCCCAGACCAAGCTGGAAAGTTTTTATAATTACTTCACGGTAGGAATAGGGGACGTTGTGCCCATACCCTCAGGTACACTCCATGCCCTGGGTCCGGGCGTCGAAGTGGTCGAACCCCAGATAGCGGGGCCGACGCAATCCCTTGAAGACGGGACCACGTATCCCGTGAGGTATTACTTCCCCGGTTTTGAGCGGCCGGGTGCCCAGAAAAAGCTCGATATCGACAGGGTGGACGAGATGAATCCCGCATTCACCCCAAAGACCCATCCGGAAGTGATAAATGAAGCGGCGGGTTGTGTTACCGAAAGGCTGCCCGGCAACTTTGAGGACAAAGGCCTCGAGGTCCACAGGATAAGCATGAGCAAAGGAGCCACGCTGGATCAGCTTTCCCTGACAAGTTTTCACGATCTGGTCTGCGTAAAGGGGAAAGCGGAATTATTAACAGGCGAAATGAAATATGAAATACCGAAGGCCGTTTCGGGAGGAGAAATGCTCCTTGTCCCGGCCTCCGCGGGAAGTTATACGATTACCGCCCTGGAAGACACACAGCTCATAGACACGTTTACCCCTACATCTTAAACCTTTTATTTATAAACAGTTAAATAAAGATTTCCAGATCCGTCTTCCGGCCAATAGCCTATTTTCCCGGGTTTTTGTCAAGCTTAAAATATCATTACCAAAGTATGATTTAAAGTTTTACAATGTCTTTTCATTTTATGACATTAAGTTGACAGGATGGGATAATTTTTGTAAAATAAAGTGCCCCTCTTTGTAAGGCGCAGATCTATAACCCAAAGGTCTTTAATGCAAAAAGAATCTTTTTTAAAGAAGCTTAACGAACAGAAGATATCGTATCTTTTCATAGCGCTTCCCGCCATATTATTCTTTGTATTCCAATTGGCACCTGTATTCATATCCTTTTTATGGTCGTTCACAAGTTATGACGTGGTTCACTCTCCACGGTTTGTGGGTCTTGCCAATTACAAGGAGATACTTTTCAACGACCCCCTGTTCTGGAAGGCCATGGGCAACACCGTTATCTATGTTATCGGTGTCGTGCCGATCGGTATATGCATGTCGCTTCTTCTGGCCGTGGCCATCGACCAGAAGATCAAGTTCAAGAATTTTTTCAAATCGGTATTTTTCCTGCCCACGGTCACTGCCATAGTGGCGATATCCGTGATATGGAAGTGGCTGTACGCCGGAGAGAAATACGGTCTTTTTAACTACGCGATAATGAAGCTGGGTTTTCAGCCGGTAGACTGGCTGTCGAGCCCTACCTGGACGCTGCCGTCCATCATGATAATGTCAATATGGGCCGGGCTCGGCTATAACATGATACTTTTCCTCGCGGGCCTGCAGACCATACCGCAAGTGATGTATGAAGCGGCCGAGATAGATGGAGCAGGTTTCTGGACGAAGTTCTTCAATATAACGTTGCCTCTTTTGAAGCCGACCATCGTTTTCGTAACGATGATGAGCTTTATTTTCAGTTTCCAGGTATTTGAACAGGTCTACATCATGACCGGCGGGCAGGGCGGCATAGGGGGAGTCCTTGACAGCGCCCTCACAATAGTCGCGTACCTCTATGATAGGGGCTTTCAGAAGTTCCAGATGGGATACGCCTCGGCACTGGCATATATCATATTCTTCTTCATATTCATGTTGACAATATTGAACAAACGGCTCATGAGAAGCAACGTGGAGTATTGACATGGCGTATGTCTTAGGCATAAAAAAGGATTCGCTGACGATCAAGGCATTCGTCTATATGTTCCTGATCGCCGGCGCCCTTACCATGGTCGTGCCTTACCTGTGGATGTTCGTCACTTCCATTAAACCCCTTGAAGAGATACAGTCCTATCCGCCGACTTTTTTTGTCAAGAACCCTACTCTGGAGCCCTATACGGATCTTTTTCATATGGTCCCGATGATACGGTACCTTTTTAACAGCCTTTTTGTCGCCGGGGCCATAACGCTGTTCAATGTCTTTGCCGCGTCTTTGGCGGGTTACGCTTTCGCCAAACACAAGTTCTGGGGAAGGGATAAGCTGTTTTTCATATTTCTGGGTTCGCTGATGATACCCTGGCAGGTCAACATTATTCCCGGGTTTATTATCGTCAAGAATCTGGGATGGCTTAACACGTACAGGGGCCTCATCATACCGGCCATGGCGTGGTGCGCTTTCGGTATCTTTCTTAGCCGCCAGTACATATATACTATCCCGGATGACTTTATCGACGCGGCGAAGATCGACGGCTGCAGCGAGTTCAGGATATACTGCCATGTTGTATTGCCTCTTATCAAACCGGTGCTGGCGACGCTTGCGATATTCACGTTTCTGCAGCAGTGGAACAATTTCGTGTGGCCGCTTGTCATAATACATACGGGCAACATGCGGACCATCCCGCTGGCATTGGCCGTTCTGGCAGGCCAGTTCGGGGCGAACTTTGGAATGGTGATGGCCGGGGCGGTCGTGGCTACGCTCCCCGTGCTTGTCGTATACCTGATGTTCCAGAAGTATATAATAAAAGGCATCGCGATGATAGGGCTGAGAGGATAGCAGGGAGTATCAAGTAACAAGGATAAAGGATAAAGGAAAAAGTAACAGGAACAAGTATTAAAGAAGGGAAAAGATGAAGATCAAAGCAGTTACTTGCGTTGTTTTGTTGATGGTCGGGGCTATGGTGCTTTTCGGATGTTCGCCATCGGATACGGCTCAGGCCCAGAAAAAGGAGAGCGTCAAAAAAGAACCCGTAAAAGCGGCCGTGGTAAAAGAAGGCGTCGCTGAGACCGTAAGTGTCCCCGGGGGAGAAGAACTGGTGTACCTTGATGTCACGTCTGCCGCGGCTTCGAGCTTTGACCAGACTCCCGACTGGGCCCCCGAGCCCAACCCGATGGCGCCCGTTGACGGCGATATGCTGACCCGCTGGTCTAGCGATTACGCGGAAGGAGAGCAATGGATATATTTTGACCTTGGCAAGCAAAGTGTCGTAAGCGACCTCATTATAAGATGGGAAAGGGCACATGCCACGGACTACAAGATACTGGTATCGAATGACGCCAAGAGCTGGCAGGAAGTCTATCATGAAAAGAACGGGCAGGTCGGCGCCATGGAGGCTGTCTTCGCTCCGGTCAGGTGCCGTTACGTGAAGATACTGGGGATAGCGCGGGTGAACGATGACTGGGGGATCTCTATCTGGGAAGTCGAGATATACGGGCCCGCCAGTGGAAATCCGGGGGCGACAATGACAAAAAAAGCGTACCTGAGCAAGGGAGAAGACGAAGCCAAGAAGAAAGAAGCCGAAGAACTTCTGGATAAACTGGCTGCCCCCGTGACACCGGTAAGCGAGAAGGAATTTCAGAAAGGGGTGGTGTATACTTCGTGGATGGCGGACGAGTTCACTTTGCCGGCTTCCGACATGATGCTCGCGTATATAAAGGAAAGCGGATACGACACGGTGTCAATAATGGTGCCCGCGTACCAGGAAGACCTGGATTCGACTGAGATATTCACCAACGACAAGCCGAACGGTGATACTCCCACCGACGAAGCCCTCGTGCATGCCATAAAGAGCTGCCATAAGATAGGCCTCAGGGTAATGCTGAAGCCGCACGTCGACCCGCGTACCGATGAGGCTCGCGTGAACATCATGCCGTCCGAAGACTGGTTCGACAGCTATGACAAGTTCATGGTACGCTATGCGAAGTTGGCGCAAGAGAACAACGTGGAACTTTTTTCGGTGGGTACCGAGTTAGAGGCCACGACGTTCGAGACCTGGACCCCCAGGTGGAACCAGGTGATCGACAAGGTAAAAGAGGTCTACAAGGGGTACCTGACCTATTCGGCCAACTGGACGGAATATACCGAAGTACCTTTCTGGGACAGGATGGATTTCATCGGGATCGACGCGTATTTTCCGCTTACCAGCAAGGATAACCCCACCGTGGAGGAGTTGACGGCCGCCTGGAACGAAAAAGCGGATGAAATAGAGAAGTGGATGAAGGAAAAAGGGCTTACCGAAAAAGGTGTGATACTGACGGAGATCGGTTATCCGTCGGCTGAAGGTGCTAACCGCCAGCCGTGGGTCGCCGTCTCGAACGTGAAAGACCAGCAGGAACAGGCCGATTGTTTCCAGGCCATGTTCGAGGTCCTGACCAAACGGCCCTGGTTCAAGGGGTATTACGTATGGCAGTATTTCCCGCAGGAGAGATGGAGCCCCCTCGGGTTCACCGTAAAAGGGAAGAAGGCGGAAGAGGTCCTTAAAGAGTGGTTGAAAAGATAAGATAACACCAAAAAGGAGGTTGGACAATGAAGAAAGCTTTATTGGTACTCGCTGTGATGGGCATAATGTTCGCAGGTACTGCTGTGCATGCCCAGGAAGAGACCGTGCTCTTTGATTTCGAGAACGGTCTGGAAGGCTGGGAGATCCCGGACTGGGCGTACGAAAAGCCCGATCACGTGCAGAAAGACCTCAAGGCGTCGAACAACTTCGCCAATAAGGGCAGGAACAGCCTGGAGATCGACGTAGAATTCCCGGGCGGTAGATGGACCGGCGCCATCGTGGAGATAATGCAGTATTTTGACTGGACGGAGTACGGCAAAATAGCCTGCGACATATATCTTCCGAAGGACGCACCGGTCGGCCTGAGAGGCAAGATAATCCTGACCGTGGGAGACGCGTGGAAATGGGTCGAAATGAGCAAGTCCTACGCGCTGAAACCCGGCCAGTGGACGACCATAGAGGCCGATATCAGGCCCGGCAGCATCGACTGGAGAAGAGTGCAGGTAGATGACACGTTCCGCCAGGATGTAAGGAAGATAGATATCCGTGTCGAGTCGAACAACAAACCCGCGTACACAGGCGCGATATACATCGATAACATACGGGTAATAAAATAAGCTGTTGTAATTTCCGGACCGAATGATCGCGGAATAACGGCGATAAACAGGAAGCGGAATGGCTGCTTTCAGGCAGGCTTTCAGCCGTTTCCTGTTCGCCGTGTATGTTCATGTCCTCATCGAGGGGCGAAAAGAAGAAGGGGGTTAGTATCATGAGGAGTTTTCGTGTGGGTGGTCTGATAGCGCTGGTTCTATGCGCTTGTTTTCTCGTGACGGGTCTTTACGGTTGCGCCAGACAGGAAGAAGGCGCCGCGGCTTTGAAGAAAGCCGGCGATGAAGCGGTAAAAGAGGTTCCCGTGCCGTCTTCCGCACCCATAACGGAAGAAAGGACCTTTTATAACTTTGAGAGGGAAGACCTCTCCGGGTGGGAAGTGCCGATGTGGGCCCTTGGCAAGGGCGATTACGTGGCAAAGGAAGTCTCGATGTCGAAGGAGGTCGCTTCAAAGGACACGGCCAGCATGGAGATCGATGCCGATTTTCCCGGCGGGACATGGACGGCGGCCCTGGTCGAGATACAACAGTACCTTGATCTCAGCAGGTACCGTGTTATAAGCGCCGACATCTATATCCCCCCCGGCGCTCCCATGGGACTTAAGGCCAAGATAATCCTGACCGTCGGCAGCAATTGGAAGTTCGTGGAGATGAGCAGGAGCATTCCTCTTATGCCCGGCGAGTGGGTAACGGTGACCGCCAATATAGAACCCGGCAGCTATGACTGGAAGCGGGTCGTTCCCGATGAAGAGTTCGCGAAAGACGTAAGGAAAATAGCCATAAGGATAGAGTCCAACCGTAAACCCGAGTACACTGGTCCTATATACGTGGATAACGTTAGAGTCGGCAGATAGTTCTACGAAAGGAAAGGATATGGCAAAGGGAATCAGAAAAAAGAACGTAAGAATAGTGAATAAAGCGCCGTCCGGGGGCGGCCCTTTAAAAAAGGCCATCATCACTCTCGGCGTGTTGATCGTAGTAGTGGGTATAGTCCTGGGCATAAATAACATGACGCCAAGGGTTCCTGCCACAGAGTTTCAAAAGGGTATCTGCTATGTCACATGGTCGCCGGACGCTTATTTAAGCGAGAATTCCGATGAATCGCTGGCGAGGGTGCGCGAGACCGGCGCCGAATGGGCCAGCATACTCGTCACCTGGTACCAGACGACCTGCTGGACGGGCGACATACAAAGGACAGAAAAAACGCCTACCGATGAGGCTGTCATACATGCCATACGCGAGGCGAAAAAGCTCGGCATGAAAGTCGCCCTTAAACCGCATCTTGACCTCTTGGATACCAGGGACGGCAGCTGGCGCGGCGAGATAGGCTGCGTGAAGGAACCCCAGTGGAACGAGTGGTTCAAAAAATACACGGATTATATCATGCATTACGTGGAGATAGCGAAGAAGGAAAGGGTGGAGATGGTGGTCATCGGCACCGAGCTTTCCACCAGCGTTACCGTCAAGGGGTACATGTGGCGCGATTTGATAAAAAAGATCAGGAGATCCTATAGAGGAAGCCTGACGTACGCCGCGCACTGGGACAGGTACCAGGATATCAGGTTCTGGGACCTCCTGGACTACATCGGGATAAACGCTTATTTCCCGCTGAGCGAGAAAATGGACCCGACATACGAAGAACTTATTGAAGCATGGGGCAAGTGGGTGCCCGAAATAGAGGAGTTCCAGAAAAAGACAGGAAAACCCGTGATATTCCCTGAAGCGGGATGTTCCTCCGCGGACGGCGCGGCCATACGGCCCTGGGAGCACGCTCCCAGGAAAGAGGTGAACCTGAAACTCCAGGAGAATTTCTACAAGGCCATTCTGGACGTGTTCTGGGAGAAGGAATGGTTCTACGGTCTTTACTGGTGGTTCTGGGGCACCAACGTGCGTATGGGCGGGACGTTCAACAGGGGTTTCACACCCCAGAACAAGCCGGCCGAAGAGGTTATAAAAGAATGGTACGCCAAACCTGACCCGAGATAAAAGGGGAGCTCCCATGAAAGATTTTATTGTCAAGGAAAGCAGGCTGACCGAGAAAGAGCGGAGAAACCTCAGCATTCTTGACGCTATCCGCAGGGGCGGAGAGATCTCCAGGGCGGAGATATCGAAGATAACCGACCTCAATATCGTCACCGTCTCCAATTACGTGAGCAAGTACGTCAAGGATAAGATGGTGTTCGAGACGGGACTTGATATCTCCACGGGCGGCAGGAGGCCGGAGCTTTTGAAGCTCAACCGCCAGTACGGGTACAGTATGGGCATCGACCTGGGGGCCCCGCATCTTACGGCGGACGCTTCCGTCATAGGCGTCATACTGGACCTTTCCGGCAAGGTCATCGCCAAAGAGAAGATCAAAAAAGAACAGGAGTCTTTCGAGAAACTCAGCGAGAGGGTCCTGGACCTTGCGGATTCCCTGATGAGCAAATCCGGGACCGCGGCGTCCAGCCTGAAAGGCATAGGCGTGGGCATATGGGGCGTGCTGGACAGGTACCGCGGCATGGTCAGATACGCCGTGGAGAACGAGCAGATCGTCAGCTACGCGAGCCTGCTCGGGCAGCTTGAGAACAAGTTCAACGTCGAGACCGTCATAGAACATGACGCCACACTTGCGGCTTTCGGCGAAAGGTTCTCCGGCATAGGCGCCAGCAGCACGGCTGATAACCTGATATTTCTGTGTTCCGATTCGAGCTGCGGCCTGATCATCAAGGGGGAACTGTATTACGGCGCGAGTAAGAGCGCCGGTGAGCTTAATATAAACCCGCCGTACCCGGGGGAGACCGCGACACCCGAGACCTGCTGGGCCAGTTATGACTACGGCTGCTGCCTGCGTTCGAGGGGTATCGATCTGGGCATATCGGAAAGGGCCAAGAGATACTTTTCCGAGCATCCGGACGAAAGTCAGATCATCGTGGAATTGACGGGAGGGGATATCAACAGGGTCGATTTCGGCACTGTGGTAGAGGCCGCCGAAAGGGGTGACCCCTCCGCGAAAAAAATGATGGAAGAAGCCGGGAATTACCTGGGTACAAAGACAGCTTTTCTTATCAATCTCTTCAACCCCGAGCTTGTGGTCATAGGCAGGGGCATGGAAAGAGCCGGGGACATATTCTTCTCGGAGGTAAGGAAGTCGGTGAGAAAATGGGCGTATGAGGAATCGGTAAAGATAGTGAAGATACTCCCGACCAGCCTTGGAGAAGACGCTATCGCGATAGGAGCCGGCGCCCTGGTCATACAGGACCTTTTCGCTAAAGCCTGATCCAGGTGTCAGGCGTCAGGTTTCAGGTACTGGAAAAAATTCCCCAACAATTTGTTAACAAGAGAAACGTATGAACAAAAGAAGCATGATCAAAAGGATATTAGCGGCATCGGTCGCCGTTATTTTCGCGTTCGCCAGCACGGGATGCGGCGGGGGCGGGCCGGAGGAAAACAGGCTCGTTATGTGGCTCGTGGGTTCCGAGGCCCAGGCCAAGACCATAATGAAGATCAGCCGGGAGTTCACGGAACAGACGGGGGTAGAGGTCCTGTGCCAGGCCATCTCCTGGGGGAACGCGCACAGCAAGTACCTGACGTCCATAGCCGGGGATGTGACCCCCGATATCGGGACGATGGGACTTACCTGGGGCATGGAGTTCGGCGAGCTCGGCGCGATGGTGGATCTCAAAAAGGAGTTCCCGGAGGACGTGGCGGAACTTGAAAGAAAAATATTCCCGGGTATCCTGGAATCCGCGCGGCTGGGCGACAAGGTATTCGGTATTCCCTTCGACCTTTCCGAACAGATATTATATTACAGAACCGACATCGTACCGCGTCCCCCAAAGACGTGGGAGGAGCTCCTCCAGGTACTTAAGGACCTCAAAGCCAGGGATAAGGGCATGGTGATAGACTGGGGGTCGCTCGACTGGATAGGTTATTCGCCGTTCCTGTGGCAGGCGGGAGGCGATTATTATAACGAAGATCATACCAGGGTAACACTTGATACGCCTGAAGCCGCGCTCGCGCTGAACTTTTTTGCCCAGCTTTACAAGGAAGGCGTCTCGAAAACGAAGGTGCCTATCGAGCAGGGCATGCGCACCGGTGATTACCCGATGGCGATATCCGGCAACTGGAAGACAATAAGCTTGACCGTCGGCGCGCCGGAGATAAAAGGGATGTGGTCAATAGCCACGCTTCCTAAAGGACCCTCGGGCAAAGGCACTGCCTTTATCGGCGGCAGGATGCTGGGTATTTTTTCCAGGTCCCCGAGAAAAAAAGAGGCCTGGGAATTCATAAAGTTCCTTTTTCAGCCGGAAAACCAGATAAAGATATACCAGGATTCGCTCGAGACGGAAGATTCCTACCTTCCCCCGAATATGGATACCTGGAAAGACCTGCCAATGGACAGGTCCTTCAAGACGGTACTTGAGCGGCAGGCAAAGGACACCAAAGGCCCGCCACCGGTCCTTGCATGGGATTCAAGCACAAGGTTCGTGGATCACGCTATACAGATGGTGATATTGAAGAACGCGGACGCCGCAACAGAACTGAAGACAGCGACCCGGAAGATGCAGCTTGAGCTGGATAAGTCCGGGAAGTAAGCTAAAGCAGTGTAGATCAGAACAGGGCCGAGACCTTCATGATGAATTCCTGTGCGGAACTCACGTTCTGGTATCTTTCGGTCCTTCCGTCACCCCTCCCCCACGCAGTGATGCCGTAAAGGAATTCAAGGTTAAGGCTTTGTTCACCGCCTTTTGTAACGGAATTGAACCCTTCCCCTATAAGTTTGATGATCGGCCCCGCGCGCCAGGTGAAAGTATCTTTTCTTATTCCGGTGTCCGGGTCCGATATGATGGTGTCCACTTCGCCTTTTATCATGAGCCAGTTGAACGGCGCGAAACCGGCTTCGGCGAATATCGGGACGTGGTTACCGTAATCGTCCTCATTGGCCCAGTCGGAACGGAAGTGGTATCCCGTCTCGAACGAGACATACGTCATCTTCTTCCACATGCGCCAGGATTTTCCTATCAGTATCCGGGGCTCCACACCGGAACCGTACTCGTAAAGATCGGGCTGTTTGGTTTCGTCGGGGCCGGTATCTATGTAGACCTTTACCTGGCCGGCGATAACGAGGGGTTTGTCCGTGAACTTATATTTCGCGCCGAAGTTGATCTCCTTGAACCCTTCGTGTTTGAACTTGCCCCATAAGGGGTTGACTATGCCCCAGTCGTTCTTCCAGTTGCTCCATGCGTAAGGTATACCGAGAAGCAGGTTCAGCCGGTCGGTCACGCCGTATTCCCCTTTGATCTCAAGGTCGTATATCTCGGAGAAACCACCGTCACCCCAGCGGTGCTTTTCGGCTTTGGGATCAAAGTAGTGTTTCGCGAAGAAATATCTAAAGAAAACCTCGCCCCATATTTTGCCTTTTTTGAGCGTCCACGGACCCGCGTGGGAATCCCGGGGAAACGCCATGAGGATAAGCAATACTACAAGCAGTAGGACGATCAACTTCTTCATCAGTATACCTCCTGGGGTTACCGGCTCATCCCGAACAGAGCTGCGAACCAGGCCATGAGGCTCATCTGGCTCTTCTGCTCTTCGAGTATCATTTTAACGTCGTCCGGCGTAAGTATCTTTTTCTCGGTAAGTATAGCGCCTATTTTCTTCTGTATCTTATGCTGCCGGGCCCATTCTTTCTGCTCTTTCAGGGCCTCCTGGATATCTTTTTCGGTGGCCAGACCCTTTTCTACGGCTATCTGACCGAATTTTTTCCTTTTTAAAAATCCGAACATATCATATTCAGGAGCTATATCAAAAACAGGACAAACCGTTTGGCAAATAGTATATATGTTTTAATGAGGTAAGTCAAGCTCGTATATGGACTATTAAAAACGTATTGACTTGAGGGGGCGTTTATATGCTATATTATGTAGTGGCTATAACATAAGGAGGGAAATATCCATGAATTACGTGAAAACGGCTCTTTTACTGGTCGCGCTGACCGTTATATTGATGTGGATAGGAGGTTTTGTTGGAGGTCCGCGGGGAGCTCTCATAGCGTTCATGATAGCTCTTGTGATAAACGGCGTAAGTTACTGGTACAGTGACAAGATAGTGCTGAGCATGTACAAGGCGAAAGAGGTATCCCGCGAGGATATCCCGGGCCTGGTGGACGTCGTGGAGGACTTAAGCGCGAACGCGGGGATCCCGTGCCCGCGCGTTTTCGTGGCCGATGTGAATGCTCCCAACGCGTTCGCTACGGGCAGGGACCCGGAACACGCCGCCGTATGTGTGACCAGGGGTATCCTGGACCTGCTTGACCGGGAAGAGCTTAAGGGGGTGTTGTCCCACGAGCTTGCCCACATACGCAACAGGGATACCCTTATAATGACCGTGACCGCCGCCCTGGCCAGTGCCATCATGATGGTCGCGTACATGGCCAGATGGGGCGCGATCCTCGGCGGTTTTTCAAGGGATAGAGAGGACTCCGGTAATTTGATAGGCCTTTTGGCGATATCTATCGTGGCTCCGCTCGCGGCCATGCTGGTCCAGCTGGCGATATCGAGGTCCCGTGAGTACGCGGCCGACGCCAGAGGAGCCGCCATATCCAGGGATCCGGGAGCCCTTGCGCGGGCGCTGGAGGACCTGGGCCGCTTCAGCGAGCGGTACAAGTTCAACGCGGCTCCCCAGACGGCCCATCTTTTCATCGTGCGGCCGTTCAAGGGAAGCTTCATCGCCAATCTTTTCTCCACGCATCCTCCCATCGAGGAAAGGGTCAAAAGGCTCAGGAGCATGGCGTGATACGGGATAAGCGATATCTGGCCGTACTTTTGGCCGTTTCGGCTTTTATCTTCTTTTTCCGGCTCGGGGATATGGCCCTGACCGATCCCGATGAGACCTTTTACGCGGAAACAGCCAGGGAGATGCTGGGCGAGAGGGAATGGGTGACACCCCTGATATTCGGTGAAGCCCAGTTCGAAAAGCCCATATTGTTCTACTGGCTGGTGGAGGCAAGCTATGGTCTTTTCGGCGTGAACGAGTTCGCCGCCAGGCTGCCTTCGGTGCTCTTTGGGCTTGCAGGGGTGATAGGCGTATATCTTCTCGGCCGGCTTCTTTTTTCAAGTTTGTGCGGCCTTCTTTCGGGGCTGGTCTTCGCGACATGCGTCCAGAGCGTCATGCTCGCGAGAGCCTGCGTCACGGACATGACGCTGACGGTCTTTATCCTCTTCTGTCTTTTGTTCTTTCTGGAAGGGTGGAAAGGGGGACGGAAGGCGTATTATCTTCTTTCATCCTGTATGGCGGCGTTTGCCGTGCTGACCAAAGGGCCTGTAGGCGTATTCATACCGGCTGTGATCGTTTTTCTTTATCTTTCGGTAAGCAGACAGTGGAAAGTATTTTTCAGGGAAGTCCCTCTTGGACAGTGCGCGCTCATCTTTTTCGCGGTATGCCTTCCGTGGCATATCATCGTTACCCGGATCCACGGAGCCGCTTTTATAAACGAATTCCTGGGTTTTCATAACGTGATGCGGTTCCTGGAACCGGAACACAGTATCGGCGATTCTCCGTTCTTTTACGTGCCGGTGGTGATAGGAGGGTTTTTTCCCTGGACGGCTTTCCTGCCGCTTGGCGCATGGGACCTTTACAAAAGAGGGGATGAAAGGCCTCCTTTCAAGGACCACAGGGCTTTTGTTGCGATCTGGTTCCTCGCGGTGTTCATATTCTTTACCGTATCCAGGACGAAACTCGTGACCTACATCTTTCCGCTGTATCCCGTTATGGCCTTGATCACGGGGAGATTCTGGGAGAGATATTCGCTGCGGGCGGCGCAGGACAAAAAAGTCGACCGGTATATGCGCGCCTCTTATTCTATTTACATCTTCTTGGCGGTCGCGGCACTGGTGATAATATATCTTGTGATGAGCTACAGGTATGTCCAGGCCCTCGGCGGGGCCGCGGTGGTCGGAGCTGTCTTCACGGCAGGGTCGGTCGTGTCGCTGGTCGCTATGTTGCTTAAGAAGCGCCTGGCGGCGTTCGCGTCCATAGTGATCACGGTCGTGTTGATGATATTGCCCATAACGGAGTACGTCCTGCCTACGATAGAAGAGTTCGAGACAAGCAAGCCGGTCTCCTTTATCGTGAGCGAGCTTGCGGGCCGGGCCGGGCCGATAGGCGGCGAGGCGGACCAGAGAAGGGGGATAGCGTTCTACACGCGCCGGCCGGATATAGCGGATATACAGCACGACGATGAATTCGAGGATTTTATTTCGCGAAAAGAGCAGGTATGGTGTATTATAAAGCGTAAGCATTATGAGCGGTTGAAAGATGACGTCCGGCAAAGCGTGTCGGAACCCTTGTTCCGGGCGGGGAAGAAAGTAGTGGTAACGAATAGAGTAAACAGGAAACAGTAAACAGTGACCAGTAAGCAGGAACAAGAAAAAAGCATAGCGCAAAGGGCATAGCGTACAGCGTAAAACTGTAATTCTTTGCTCTATGCGCTTAGCTCTTTGCGATCAAAGATCCAACATTGTAGCAGGTGGTGAGTGGTGAGTAGCATGAAAAATAATCCCAGCGTATCGTTCGTCCTGCCGATGTTCAACGAGAGGGACAATATTGAAAGGACCCTCAATACGGTGATATCCGTGGCCGGAGAGCTTGCGGTGGAATATGAGATAATCGTCGTGGACGACGCCTCTTCCGACGGAAGCGGTGATATCGTCGAGCGCATGAGCAGAGATGACGCGTCGATAAAGCTGTATCGCATGGAAAAGAACACCATGTTCGGCGGGGCCTTCGCCGAAGGGTTCAAACGCGCTACCAAGGACGTGATACTGTACATGGATTCGGACCTGCCCGTCAGCACGGAAGACATAAAAGGATCCTTCCTTCTCATAGACGGGAACGATATCGTTACCGGCTACAGCAAGGTCAACAAGGGCGATACCGCCAGAAGGAAGATCATATCGGGCGTGTATAACCTTATCGTACAGACCCTGTTCGGGCTTGACATCAAGGATATAAACTCGGGCTATAAGATAGTCAAAAGGGACGTCGTCAGGGACGCGGAATTCGTCTCGCGAAGCCCTTTTGTCGATGTTGAACTCTTTCTCCACGCGGCCAGGAAAGGCTCCAGGATAAAGCAGTACGGGCTCGTGTTCCATCCCCGTTCGGGCGGTAGATCCCATATCGCCCGCCTGCCCGTGATCTGGGCGACGTTCAAGGACATGATAAAAATAAGATTCCTGAAAAAATAGGGGTCAAATTGAAACTGTTGATCGTTAACGCTGATGATCTCGGACTTTCAGACGCTATAAACGAAGCCGTTAAAGCAGGCTATCTTAGCGGCGCCGTGACGGGCGTAAGTATCCTTGCCTGCGGGAAGTGTTTCCCCGGGGCGGTGAGGATGCTTCGGGACATAGGAAAGCCCGAGGTAGGGGCCCATCTTGCCCTTACCGGAAGGTTCGCGCCCTGCACAAAAGAACAGGCCCGGGTGAGGACGTTAACGGACGGGGCCGGCCGCCTCAGGAGCGGCTACCGGGCTTTCATGGGGCCGTATTTCCTGGGGAGGATAGGACCTGACGAGATCCGCCTGGAACTTTCCAATCAGATAAAGCTGATACGGGCGGAGGGGCTTACCATAACCCATCTTGACAGCCATGAACATGTTCACATGCTGCCGGGCATACTGGATATCGTGTTAGGTCTGGCGGAGGAATTCGGCATCCCCTATATCAGGCTTCCTCGCGAGACCATCAGCGTTACGGGAAAGGATTTCTCGGCGGCGGCTCTTGCCCGTTATTGCGCTTTGAGGGTATTTACCGCCGGCTCGGGAAAGCTTATCCGGGCGGCCGGCATCCGGTGCAACGACGCCTTTCTGGGGCATTTTCATTCAGGGCGGATCAATGACGACGTGCTGTGCCATATGCTCGATCACCTGGGTGACGGGGTGTCGGAGCTCGCGGTCCATCCCGGGCTGCGGTCAGGGGAACTGGCCGAAGAATCACCATGGCACAAAAATGCGCAGAATGAACTGGATACGCTTCTCGAAGGTTCATGGCGGGGACGCGCGGATAAAAGCGGTATCAGGCTGGTTTCACACAGAGAGGTCATTGAAGAAAGAAAAGGGGACGGATCCTAAAGTCTTTTTTTCTTTAAAACCCGTCCCCCGAAAAAGGAATTATTCTTTTGCCTTGAGCAGGCAGATCACTGCTATCAGCAGCACACAGGCCGTTCCGGCGAACATACCTACAGCGGTAAAGCCGTCTTTGAGAAGAGGCACCTGTGAAAGACCGAGGATGGTCTTTTCCCCGATGAACCTCCCCACTATCGTGTAAACGAAAAGCACTACGCCTATTACCGCAAGAATATTACCTATCGCTTTCATTATTCCCCCTTGTTAAATAGATAAATATATTCCGGCTCCTAATTCCAAACTATACCACCAGCCCCCGTCAATGTCAACATTTCAGGTCTCAGGTCGCAGGGGGCAGAAGACAGAGGACAGAAAGCAGAGGGCAGCGGCTCCCTTCAAGTCCCTTCTATGGACGAAAAAAAAGCCTTCAGAAGAAGGCTTTTTTTTATGGTGCGGGCGAAGGGACTTGGCGCCTACGACTCATAAACAGTTCCTTAAGCCTCCTCTGTAGCTCGGCTTAAGGAACTATTCGTCTCCGGTCGGCCACCCGCCGCTTCGGTCGGTGTCGCTGTTCGCCAGCTCACAGCTCCCTTTATTAAAGGCTCAGCGGCTCCCTTCAAGTCCCTTCTATGGACGAAAAAAAAGCCTTCAGAAGAAGGCTTTTTTTTATGGTGCGGGCGAAGGGACTTGAACCCCCAAGGAGTTGCCTCCATATGGACCTGAACCATACGCGTCTGCCAATTCCGCCACGCCCGCACTTTCAAAGTTGACAATTAACAGCGAGAATTATACTATAAATAGTCCGGAGCGTCAATCGTAGTCGATTCCGGGTAATTATGTTATAATAAAGGTAGCACATGGCTAAGGAAAACAAAGCCGTTGTCACAAATCGCCAGGCCTTGAGAGATTACTACATTGAAAAAGCTTTTGAGGCCGGGATAGAGCTTCGGGGGAACGAGGTCAAGTCCCTGAGGGCGGGAAAAGCCAACTTAAAGGGCAGTTTCGCGAGAATAGAGAAAGGCGAATTGTATATCTACAATTTGCATATAAGCCCTTACAAGTACTCCCGCGAGGATTACGACCCCTTGAGACCGAGAAAGCTTCTTTTGCATAAGACTGAGATACGGCACATGGAAATAAAGTCGTCTCAGCAGGGATATACGCTTGTGCCGCTCAAGATATATTTCAAACGCGGTTACGCGAAGATAGAAGTAGCGGTTGCGAGAGGCAAAAAGTTTTACGACAAGCGCAGGGCCTTAAAAGAAAAACAGGCAAAGAAAGAAATGGACCGCGCCCTGCGGAAAAAAAGATAGTTCTTTGAAATAGAGACCAATTCCTATAAGGGAAGGGTAACAGCACTGCACCATATGGTGCAGTGCGTTAGAGGGAAACCGATAGGTTCCTATAAAGGAAGGGTAGCAGTCCGCCGAAGGCGGACGTTGAAGGGAAACCATTGGTTTCCCTTCAAAAAAATCCGGCTGCGCTACCCAGCAGCCCGAAGGGCGCGAAGGTGGTGTTGTCAGATAAACACCAGCCGGAGCGCCGGATTTTTCTGAGCTATGGGGGTGACAGGTCTCGACATGTTCACTCAGTCTGGTAGCAGCATGCAGAGGTTGTAAGGAGGCCTCTTTAAACACCTTACAAAAACATAAACGCAGACTACGATCCAGTAGCCGAAGCCGAGTCTATCTTGGCTGAGGATGCGTTAAATGTTCCCGCTATGGCGGGGACTGGTTCATTAGTTGGCGCCTTGGCCATCTAATTGAACCCAACTAACAAGGACTCCTGCGGCGATATCTCCTGATCGCAGGTAGTATTAGGAGGTTGCTCCCGGGAAAGTCCCCGTTCATCGGGCTTTCCGGGAAAAGATCAAAGGTGAACTAAGCATGTAGATACTCCCAGGTTCCGGTTCATGGACCCGGGTTCGAATCCCGGCACCTCCACCACTTGTTCCAAGCATAAAGCCGATTTCCATCAGGGAGTCGGCTTTTTTGCTGTAAATACCCTAAAACACAGGGACATAGATAAGAATATATATGCAGATACCATCAGTTATGAACAGGGTGAAAATGATAGTTTTTGGAAAAAATCGTGGTGGAATCGTGGTGGAATTTGTGAGGGGGAGGGGAGAACCATAAAACATTGTGAGAATGTTCAAGCTTTATGGTATAATTTTAAAACAGACAATAATGGAGAATAGTAATAGGATATACTATGGATAAAAGATTCGTGTTAAACATAGTTTCACGTATACTGGCTTTCACCAGCGTGATCATGCTTTTGCCCCTCGGAATGGCCGTTTATGACGACCCTCATAGTCTCGAGGTGAAATCATTTATTATAACAATACTATCAGGGATAATTCTTTTTGCCATAGTTCAGTTTCTGTTCAATCTCCGGAAAATTAGTTATAATAAAATTGCTTCAGCAAAGAACGGTTTGGCGGTTGTCGGTTTATCCTGGATAGTCTTATCGTTATGGGGGGCTTTCCCGTTGCTTCTGAGCAAGGTGGTGCCTTCATATACAGACGCGGTTTTTGAGATTGCTAGCGGGTTTACAACAACTGGGGCCAGTATTTTTAGAGATGTGGAGATCCTTCCCCGGGGTATTCTTTTCTGGAGAAGTTTGACACACTGGCTGGGAGGCATGGGCGTGATAGTGCTTTTTATTACGATCCTGCCAGTTTTAGGGACAACTTCATCACAACTTTATAAAATAGAAACTTCCGGACTGGATACAGATAAAGCTAGTGGTCCATCAAGAATAATAGCTAGAAAATTATGGGCCATTTATTTTCTTATTACAGGTCTCTCGGTGGCGCTTCTAATAATCGGGGGCATGCCGTTATTCGATTCCCTTTGCCACTCTTTCGGCGCGATAGCGACAGGTGGGTTCTCCACTAAAAACACAAGCATAGGGGGATATAGCGCTTATATCCAATGGGTTATCACCTTCATCATGTTTCTGGGCGGAATCAACTTCGCCATATATTGTTACCTGACAATAAAAAAATGGAAGCTGTTCCGGGACAACGGTGAGTTTAGAGTTTACCTGGGCATAATTCTTTTCTCGATTCCTGTATTCTTTTTATTTTTAAGAAACACAGGGTTAACGGACAACCCCCTGAGAGCTGGAGCTTTCCAAATAGTGTCTATTCTTACCGCTACCGGTTACAGCACGGCGAATTTCGATATCTGGCCGAACGGTCTAAGAATGATGCTTGTAATATTCATGTTCATCGGTGGATGTGCTGGTTCAACCAGCGGCGGTCTGAAAATCATCCGCGCCATTATATCAACAAAATCAGGTTTAAGATATGTTCGTCAGACTGTCTCTTCGCCGCGGAGTATAATGCTTGTTAAATATGATTCCAAGGTTCTTTCAGAAGATACAATCCGGGCAGTGTTCGGGTTCATGGCTTTGTACGGTATTTTCTTTTTATTTGGATCGTTTTTCCTGCTCGCGAGCGAACCGTCATGTGACATTGAAACCGCGACCACGGCCAGTATAGCCTGTTTAAGCACCGTCGGTCCTGGATTGGGAAAAGTAGGCCCTCTTCAAAATTACGCGTGGATCTCTGCCCCCGGAAAATGGGTGTTATCCTTCCTTATGCTCGCCGGCCGCTTAGAACTTTACGCGATACTGGCTTTATTTATCCCTAGAACTTGGCAAAAATAGTTTTCATCCCAAATTAGAAAAACTGTTGCTTGAAAAAATAACTCCTAACAGCATATTACCTCAAATAGTCAGATACTCGGGTTTTGTAAATAAAGGACTTACAACGACAAAAGTCAGCACAAGTTGACATAATGGCTACTTATAGGACAAAAACATATGGATTCGAGGACAATTCTAAATAAGTTGTTTTTACAGGCCAAAGAAAAAGACGAATTTGAATATATTTGTGCTTTACTTCGTATTAGAGGGATGGAGTCTGCAGGCTGGGACCCTTTTGAAGAAACCCAAACGCTATTTCATGATATGGTCCAGCTTGCACAAGCGCCACTGAAGGGAGATGCGCAGCTTAGGTTATTGCTTTTTATATATTGTCATTTGACTGAAGTGGATGCTATGTATAATGTTTTGGAAAATATGCTGCGAACAATTGATGGTGAAAGATGCAGCATTTCCCCGTTCAGAGAATTATATGGTAAAACAAAAACTTTTTTTGATTCAAGACCTCCATCTGCTAAACAAGTGGTTAATGCTCTTCGAGAACACGCAGAGAAAACTGGGCAAAAAGACCTTTCAGAGTTATTGTCATGGATGTTTAATGATCAAATACGAAACGCTTTTTTCCATTCAGACTATATCATCTATAAAGATGAATTTCGTTCCAGAGAAGCGAATTTTAAAACCGATAATGTTATTACAAAATCAATGAAGATCAAAGATTTGATAGATATAATAAACCGCGGATTAAAATTCTTCCAAGATTTTATAACAGTTTATTTTGAGCATAGATTAAGCTATAAGGAGCCCAAGATAGTCCATGGACGAATTCTTGCTAATGGTGGATCTGAGCCATTGGAATTAATTATTGGACAAAATGGTGGGGTTTGTGGCTTTAAATCAGTTGGATCATAACACCATTTCTATTACATCCCTCTAAACAAATGTTTCGTTTTTTCCCTCGAATCAATGATCGTATGATTTATCTTCCGTCCGTGTAACACCCCGTTGACAAGTCCTGCAGTTGGCTTGTTTATTCCCCGGCGCGGAAGGATTCGCACTACTGCTTTTGCACGCTGGAATAGCCAGCTCTCCTGAAATAGATCTCTATTAAGCCATTTATTCATAGTTATCCTCCTTGAGAGGTTTCTATCCCCTCATATATATAAGAACCGGTATATAGCCGGAATTTTATAAAAATTGTATCAGAAAGTCATTATCTGGTCTCCTTACCCCAGGGGAGGGAAGGAAATGCTGGAAGTAATACCAAATCGGCAAAAAAGCCCTTATAGGGCATATTTTTTAGGAAATTTCCTACGCAGTCTACTGTAAATATATTTCTTACCCAAGGGCCGTTTC
>CAYPCX010000012.1:0-64320 GCA_964409365.1 uncultured Planctomycetia bacterium
TATACGGGGGCACATCCTGCCTTTGAACAGATGCTCATTAAGCCGGAAAGGCCCCTGGAATATCTCGATAATGTCGAACACGGTCACCTTTGCCGGATCGGCCACGAGCCTGAACCCCCCGCCTTTCCCTTTATAAGACTTCAGGAGATTCTCCCTGTTAAGCGCCTGGAGTATCTTCCTGAGAAAGGGCCTCGGTATGGCAAGCTCTTTCGCCAGATCGTTCACCGAAACGGCTCTCTTACCGGAAGCGGCTATACAGCTTAAGGCCCTGATGGCATAATCCGTGTCTCTTGTTATCAGTTTCATTTCCGCCTCTTGCCGTCGTCCTCGAGTATCTTCACTTTGGACATCTTCAGGCCTTCCTCTTCATCCTCGACGTAAAAACCCAGGAGAAGCCACTGGCCGGTATCCAGGTCCCTGAAGACGGCCGTGGCGACATAAAAGCCGCCTGACCTGTCTATTTTGTTGTTGAGAATCTGAAATTCCAGTTTCCTCTGTCTTCCCGCGAGAGGGTCGTTTATCCTGAAGAACTTTTCCTTGACCGTCTGATCGTTTATATATTTCATCACCATCTGGTAGACCTGCTGGTCCGTGGTCTCTTTTACAGGTTCCCCTGCCCACCACTGGGCGGCGGCGGCCTGCGCCAGGAACATGGCCGCGACGACTACCGTCAATATATACCATGATCTTTTCACGATCCCTCCTGTCATTTATTTGAATACTTCACCCGTCTCGGACGACCAGAAAAGAAGATCCAATTCATCCATGGGGATGTTTATTTTCTTAGAGAACTTCCGCAGTTTATCCTCCAGGGCCAGATAACCTTTCCGGGAAAGACTGCCGGGCGCCTCCTTTATTACGCCGTACCTTACCATGTTCTTCAGTATATGGACGTCAAGTATGGCAAGGCCCTTGCCGAGCCCGATATTCCTCAGGAAATGGCTGGCTTCCTTGAACCCCAGGCCTTTTACGTTGCGCACAAGCCAGAGGCGCGTACCCTGCACATCCCGGGGCTCTATCCGGTCCTTTATCCTTATGGCGCCGCTTTTCGTGAAGAGCTTTCTGGCTCCTACTATATACCTGGCTTTGTTGTTGTGGAAACGGATAGCCTTGAGCCCCGTATTGATCTCCCGTAAACGGCCTTTGAAAAGAACACCGCTTTTTTCAAGGCCTGATATGGCTTTATCGCACTGAATGGCTTTGGATTGGGGGGTACATATGCAAAAACACAGCTCGCTGAAGAGTCTCCTGTCCGGTTCGTCCCAGACTGCCTTAAAATCCTTTAGCCTTTCCCTTATCTCGCGTTTCTTCTTCCCGTATTCCGCGGACAGATCAGCTGTCATGATACGCATTTGATGAGCGTCTTTGCTATCATTATATGCAGCTTTTCGTCATTCCTGATGGATGTAAGTACCTTCTTCAGCTCCGCGTCATCCACCTGCTCTATATAATGATCGTAGAAGTTCCTGGCCCTTTCTTCGAGGGTCAGTATATCCTCGAACTCTTTTCTGAGCACGTCAGTATTCATTTCTGTCGCTCTTTTCTATCTTTCTTATCAGTTCGTCGACCGTCTCCTTGTGCCTTGAAGAATCGCGGTAAAGTCTCGTGAGAAGTTTCTGCATCTCTTTCTTCTTTTCTCCATCCAGGCCTTCGGTCTCGCTTACCACGGCCTTGGAGAAGTTGGCGTAAAGGGTTATCATCCCTTCTTCCACGATTATGAGCTCGTGCAGCCCCGCGAGCAGTCTTTCTTTCGTTATCATCGTATTATCCCCAGTCTTTTGTCGACATCCTTGAAATATACTTGAAAGCCCCCAACGCCGCCTTGGCGCCGTCCCCGGCGGCTATGATTATCTGCTTCTCCGGCACATCGGTGACGTCCCCCGCGGCAAAGATGCCCGGGATACTGGTCTCATTCAGGCAATTGACTTTGAGCTCACCGTGTTCGTTCTTCTCAACTTCCCCCGCAAAATCCGAATTAGGCTCGAGGCCTATTTCGACAAAAACGCCCTGGACGGGGACCTCTTCTTCTTTTTCTCCCTTTTTCACCCTGACCCCCGTCACGAAAGCATCACCAAGAACGGCCGCTATCTCGGAGTCGTTCATCACCGTAACATTATCCGCGGCGACCACCTTCTCACGGATTATGGTATCTCCTCCCAAATCCGGCGTTATGTTCACCATGTAGACTTTGTTGGCGATCTTGACCATCTGGAGCGCGGCTTCCAGGGCCGAATTTCCGCCGCCCACCACGACTACATCCTTGCCGGCGAAAAGAGGCCCGTCACACGTGGCGCAATACGTGACCCCTTTGTTCTTGAACTCTTTCTCGCCGGGAACCTCGAGCTCTTTGGCCCTTTTACCGGAGGCGACGACCACAGTCCTTGCCTTATAAGCCCCTTTCTCCGTCCCGACAACTATCAGGTTCTTCTGTTTAACGATATTCAGCACCCGTTCGCCGCGTTTCACCGGCACATCGTACTGCTTGATATGCTCTTCGAACTTGGAGACCAGATCGGGCCCGGATATGAACTGAAAACCCGTGTAGTTCTCGATATCCGCGGTCCAGCCGGCCTGCCCGCCCACGTCCCCGGTCAGCACAAGGAAGTCCATGCGCTTACGCGCGGCGTAAACACTGGCCGTTATGCCCGCGGGCCCCGCACCCACAATTATCAAGTCATATAATTTGTCCATAACCCTAAACTGTCTTCCGTCTTCCGTCTTCTGTCTTCCGTCTTCTGTTACTATAGCCCGAGGGCCTGCACGATCCTGTCCTGGTCGAAACCCACTATTATCTCTCCCTCGATATCCAGGACGGGAACACCCATCTGTCCCGACTTCTCGACCATTTCCTGGACTTTTTCCTGGTCCGCCGAGACGTCTATATCCTCGAATTCCACGTTGTTCCCCTTCAGGAACTGCTTGACCTTCAAACAGAACGGGCAGGTAGCCGTACTATACACCTTTACATTCTTCATCACTGCATTCCTTTCTCAGGTCCAGAAGTCTCTTAAGATGCCCTTTTTCCTCGTTAATAAGCCCCTCGACCAGGGGCCTGTCTTTTTCGGGAACGATCCTCAATAACCCTTCGTAAAAAAGGATCGAATCTTTCTCGAACTTGATGCCGAGGTCCATGCCCTCCAGGTAGCCTCTGACATCACGGGCGATCCGGCTTCCTTTATCCTTCTGCGTAAAGACATATTGCCGCGCGAGGGCGTTCATATAAGCAAAATACTCATCGGGGTAGGCGCCTTCGGGACTGTGTTCGCATGAAGAAGCGAATATCTTTTTGAAGATCCCGATGTGCTTTTCTTCTTCCCCGGCGAGATACCTGAAAGCTTCAGCGGCTTTTTTATTCTCGGCGCTCGCGGCAAGCTCTTTGTAAAAATCCCTGCCGTTCATCTCTATCTGGATCCCGAGCTCGACTATCTCGCATCCCGAATAATCACCGCTCATAGAACCTCCGATCCTTTGCGATCAATAGTTCTCCGCCATCACTTCATAATAGGCCCGGGGATGGGCGCATGCCGGGCATACTTCCGGGGCCTCCCGCCCCTCGTGCACATACCCGCAATTGCGGCATCTCCATTTGACGACAGCGTCCTTTTTGAACACTTTTCCTTCCTTGACGTTGGCCAGTAATTTCCGGTATCTTTTTTCGTGCTCTTCCTCTACTTCGGCTATTTCCCTGAAGACGTCAGCTATCTCGCCGAAACCCTCTTTCCTCGCCGTGCCTTCACAATCCTTGTAAATAGAGGACCATTCGAGTTTTTCGCCGTCGGCAGCATGCTCCAGGTTCTGGGCCGTGTCGCCTATGACCCCCGCCGGATACGTCGCGGTGATCTCGGCCTCCCCGCCCTCAAGGAATTTGAAGAACTTTTTCGCGTGTTCTTTTTCATTCTCAGCTGTCTCCAGAAATATGCCCGCTATCTGTTCATAACCGGATTTTTTCGCCACGCTGGCAAAATACGTATAGCGGTTCCTTGCCTGTGATTCACCCGCAAAAGAGGCAAGCAGGTTCTTTTCCGTCTGTGTGCCTTTGATACTTTTCATTTCCCTCCCTTTCCTTGATACTTGATACTCGATACTTGATACTCTATACTCGATACTCTATACTCGATACTCGATACTTGATATTCTATACTCCCCAAAGCATATGTACATTACAAAATTCCCTTGCCTCTACGATATCTTTCTTTTCCACACAAAAGTGCGCTTCAGGTTTATCGCCCGGACGCAATTCGGCCCTTAGAACCTTTTCCTTTGTGAGTACCTCGATGAATTTGATAAAATGCTTTTCTTCCATGGGATGTTCCACACTGCCGACCTTTACCTTGACGCCGCCGGCGTCTTCCTCCACCACAGGAACATGTTTTTCCTGGCCCTGGTCCTCTGTTTTGGTTTCCAACTTGCCCATGGGCTGACCGCAGCATACGAGCGACGGCGCGCCCTCATGAGCGATTTCCACGACATTCCCGCAGATCTCACACCTGTAAAGTTCCCTTAACTGTGTCATGATAAGCCCCCTCTGTTAGACCGGCACGAACTGGTCTTTACCCACCCCGCACTCGGGGCAAACCCAGTCTTCCGCAAGATCCGCGAATTCCACACCGTCATTCTCGGCCGGATCATAGATATAACCGCAAACTTCACATTTGTACTTCATGGCCCCTTCCTTTCTGTGACAGACAATATTTTAGGGCGGTAAGTCTTAATTATATTCCACTTCAAGCGGTGTTTCTATATTAAAGTTGGATTTTATGGGCAGTTTAACGTCATGCCCGGGACCAGGTACAGCAGCCTTCTTTACAATGCGCCACGGGGCGCAGCATATATCTGACAGTCACTTTCATCTTTCTCCTCCTTGTTTTTAATGAACATCGATATGGCTTCAGTTATAATGATACCATTTTAGTATCATTTGTCAAGGAAAAATCATCTTTTTTAACCCCCGGGGGTTAACCCCCGGGGGTTAAACGGGTTAAATAAGGTCTCGGATGGCGTCCTCAAAAAATGCCTTATCGCGGTAACCTGTGGCTTTTTGTGTTATGATCCCCTTGCGGTCGATAATGAACGTGGTGGGAATGCCTCTGATGCCGCCGTAAGCGGACGTCACGTTCTGGTCCCCTATAAGCACCTTATAGTTTATACCGTTCGCGGCGGCGAAGGATTTCACCGCCGATACCCCGCCGCGGTCCAGCGCGACGCCTATAACCTGAAGTCCTCTCGAGCCGTATTCATCCTGCAGGGCTACGAAGTGAGGTATCTCCATCCTGCAGGGCGGGCACCACGTAGCCCAGAAATCCAGTATCACCACTTTCCCCCTGGTGTCAGCAAGACTGTAAGGATCACCGCTTAAGTCCCTGAGGGTAAAGTCCGGGGCCTTCGACCCCACCTCTCCCGAAGCGGTCTGGGCCTGGCACGATATCAGACTGATAAGAGCGAACGAACACAGAAGAACGAACAGGGTCTTTCTCATGATCTCTCCTTTATTATTTGGCGAATTTATAAAAAGACTGCGGCATGTACTGAAGCAGCACGCCAAGATTATCGGTAAATATGAGCACCCCTACGGCTATAAGGAAAAGGCCTGCTATGATCTCCCCCCACCTGATGAACTTCCTGTATCTTTCGAAAAACTTCATAAAGACGCCGACAGCGAACCCCGTGACAACAAAAGGTATACCCAGACCGAGAGAATATACTAAAAGGAGGAGCATCCCTTTGACCACCGTCTCCTGGGTGGCGGCCAGGGCCAGTATCCCGGCCAGGATAGGCCCGACGCAGGGCGTCCAGCCGAAAGCGAAAGCAAGGCCTATAATAAAAGCGCCAAAATATCCGGGTGAAAAATTCTTGACCTTTAGTTGCTTCTGATAATTCAGCCACCCTACCCTCAGCACCCCCAGAAGGTGCAGACCCAAGAGGACTATGACCACTCCGGCTATCTTTGTGAAAATGTGTATATGATCGATCAGGAGTTTCCCGATGAAAGAAGCCGAAGCCCCCAGAGCGACAAAGACCAGCGAGAAACCCAGGACGAAAAAAATGGAAGTGAAGCCCGCTTTCTTGACGGCGCTCTTAGGGGCGCCCCCCTGCCTAAGCTCTTCCAGCGATATCCCGGAAAGGAATGAAATATATCCGGGAACAAGGGGCAAAATACAGGGAGAAAGAAAAGAAAGTACGCCGGCTAGAAACGCGACTCCAAAAGAAACCTGTTCCATGAGCTAATTATAAGATAATCCGGCGATGTTTGCAAAAAAAGATACAAAAAAAGACCGCCCGGGGATAACCCCGGGCGATCTTCGCATTCTCCTGGACCAAAAGGTCAAATAAGACCCTGGTCAAGCATGGCCTCGGCGACCTTCACGAAGCCGGCTATGTTGGCGCCCATCACGTAATTGCCGGGCTGGCCGTATTCCTCGGCCGCCTCGACACACTGCTTGTGTATGGCCTTCATTATGCCGTTCAGCTTCTGGTCCACCTCTTCGCGCGACCACCCCATGCGCATCGAGTTCTGGCTCATCTCGAGACCGGAAGTCGCTACCCCGCCGGCGTTTGCCGCTTTGCCGGGACCGTAGAGTATCTTTTTCTCTATGAAAAGATCCACGGCTTCCGGTGTGGAAGGCATGTTCGCGCCTTCGGAGACCACGTAACAACCGTTGTCCAGCAGGGTCTTCGCGTCCTTGCCGTCTATCTCGTTCTGTATGGCACTCGGGAAAGCACAGTCACACTTGATGTACCAGGGTCTCACGCCTTCTTTATATTCACAACCGTATTTATCGGCATATTCCTTTATGCGGCCGCGCTTTACGTTCTTGAGTTCCATGACGAACGCGAGTTTTTCGGCATCGATGCCGGCCGGGTCATGTATCGTTCCGTTAGAATCGGAAAGTGATACGACCTTGCCGCCGAGCTGGTTAACCTTCTCGACCGTATACTGTGCCACGTTCCCCGAACCGGAGACCGTAACGGTCTTGCCCTTGAAGGTCTCGCCGCGGGTCTTGAGCATCTCTTCGGCAAAGTAGGTCGCGCCGTAACCGGTCGCTTCCGGACGAATAAGGGAGCCACCCCAGTTCAGGGCCTTGCCCGTCAAAACACCCGTGAATTCGTTCCTGATGCGCTTATACTGGCCGAACATGAAGCCGATCTCACGACCACCGACACCGATATCACCCGCAGGTACGTCAGTATCCGCGCCGATATGGCGTTGCAGTTCTGTCATAAAGGATTGACAGAAACGCATGACTTCGGAATCGGATTTGCCTTTGGGATCGAAATCAGAACCGCCTTTGCCCCCACCCATCGGAAGGGTGGTCAACGAATTCTTGAAGATCTGCTCGAAACCGAGGAACTTAAGTATGCTCTGATTCACCGTCGGGTGGAAACGAAGGCCACCTTTGTACGGGCCAAGCGCACTGTTGAACTCGAACCTGAAACCGCGGTTCACATGAATATTGCCTTCGTCGTCCTGCCAGGGCACGCGGAACATGATCTGCCGCTCGGGCTCCACGATGCGCTCCAGGATACGCGCATCCTGGTACTTTTTATGCCTCTCTATCACCGGACCCAAAGAATCGAGAACCTCCTTCACCGCCTGAAGGAATTCCGGTTCACCGACATTACGTTTCTTGACGGTCTCTAAAACACTGTTAATGTAAGCACCCGCTTTAGACATCTTGTTCACCTCCGTCGCCGCTTTTGACATCTTTTCCTCCTATTTAAACATATTTCAGGCAAATGTCTACTGCTTTTTGGTCAAAAATCTATATAAAAAAAGGCGTTCTCCCGTAAGGGGAAGAACGCCTTTGTTCTTTGCCTTATTCGTATGACTTTTGCCCTGTAATTATCTACGATTTCACCGTATCCGTCAAGAAAAAATTGCGGCTACAGGGAGAAAGTAAGGACCTTGAGGATGTCGTCCGGGGTGAGCTGGGGGAAGTGCTCTACGGGACCTCTGTCCCACAGGACACCCTCTTTGATGTTCTGGAAATACTTTTCGGAGAGACCGATCTCGCTGAGGGTAGAGGGAAGTCCCAGGGAATCGAAGAAACCCCTGGTTTTATCGATAGCTTCGGCGGCTGCCGTTTCATCGCCCGCGGCCTCTTCTATCCCCCATACGTTCCTGCCATATACGGCTATTTTCCCGGGACCATATTTTCCAGAGACGACCTTCATGAAATTCGGCATAAGTATCGCCAGGCCCGCCCCGTGACTTACATCGGTCAAAGCGCTCACTTCATGCTCGATCGCATGGCACGTCCAATCGGTCACCCTTCCCCTTCCCACGACACCGCAAAGAGCGAGAGTGGAGGCCCACATGATGTTCGCCCTGGCATTATAGTCGTCGGGGTCCTTACATGCGACAGGTCCGTAATTCACGCATATTTTGAGCAATCCCTCCGCCAGGCGGTCCTGCACGTCGGTATCCGGGACGGGGCTTAAATAATACTCGAACACGTGCGCCATGATGTCCGATATACCGGCCGCGGTGTGATAAGCGTTCACTGAGAACGTATAGACCGGGTCTAGAACCGAAAAGACCGGTCTGATCACGGGAGCGCTCAAAGCAAGCTTCTGCCGCGTCTCTTCGTTCGTGATCACTGAATTGGGGTTCATTTCGGACCCCGTGGCAGACACCGTGAGGACGCTTCCTACCGGCAAGGCCTCTCTCGGGCCGGCTTCGGTCACGAAAAAATCCCATACATCACCATCGTATTTGACGCCGGCAGCTATCGCCTTAGCCGCGTCTATGACGCTCCCCCCTCCCACGGCCAGGATAAAGTCGACATCTTCTTTCCTGCAAAGCTCTATCCCTTCACGCACGCTGCTGACCCTGGGATTCGGCTGCACGCCGGAAAACTCGATATAGCCCACCCCCGCTTTCTTGACCTGGTCCAACACTTCGTCAAAGATACCGTGCTTCTTGACGCTGCCCCTTCCCGTTACGACCAGGACCTTGTTCGCGCGCTTCTTCAGCTCTTCTTCAAGCGCCGCTATCTGACCCTTACCGAAATAGATCACAGTGGGATTGTGGAAGGTGAAGTTAAGCATGGGGATTAGGGATCTTTTCTTATTCTTTCTTTTTGGCTTCGGCTTTTTTCCTGCGGATGGCTTCGATCTTCGGGGCTAAAAAGTCGTCCAGGAACTCCATCCTGAAGGGTTTCGGTATAAAGCCGTCGGCCCCCAGATGTTTGGCTTTCGTTATGTACTCTTCGCTGTCGTAACCGCTGAACATAAGGACCGTGGTCTCCGGCTTTTCCTTCTTTATCCTCTCCAGAAGAGGAAAACTTGTTTCGCTTTTCAGGGCTATATCGAGGATGACTATGTCGTATCCCGGGTCGTACTTTTCCATGCCATGCGGAAGGTCATAGGCGACGTCTACCTTGAAACCTTTCTTTTCGAAAAAACGTACTACTATATCAGCGATCATCTTCTCATCTTCTACCAGAAGTATCTTTTCCATTGCCACTCCCCCTTTGATACCTGAGATCTACTTAACCAGATACTGCGATAGCGCCCTCGTGGTCTTAGGCCCGACCACGCCGTCCACCTTCAATCCGTGATCAGCCTGGAATTCCTTTATGGCTTTCTTGGACTGCGGGCCGATCTTACCGTCTATCTTTCCGCCGTAATATCCCGCGCTCCTTAAAGCTCTTTGAATATCTTTTTTGGACAGGGACCTTACGGACGGAATGGTCTTTCTGCTTACCTCTTCGACCTCGACGGTCGAGACATAGCTGACGTCTTCCTTCTGCTGCAGGTCATTTTCTACGATCCCCTGCCGCCTTTCAAGGACATCCACACGGTCATCAAGATCATTGACTTTCCTTCTAAGCTCCTTGGTAGCGCAACCCGAAAGCAGTACGGCAAGACAAAGAACGGACACTAATACCCTTTTCATGCTTCCTCCCGTAAATAGGTATTGAATGAAATGTCATTTTAAGCGGTTTTATATAATAATACGCTATGGTTTGCGATATGGCAAGGGCAAAGGCGCAAGGAGCTCAATCCGTAAAACAGATAAGCCGCTGTGAAACAACGTCCGATATGAGCTTGAGGCCCGCTTCATCAATGTCGAAGACCTTTATTATACCTTTATAATCCGCCGCCTCAGGGACCAGTTCGGGAAATTTATCCTTGAAACGTTCCACCCACTCCCTGTTGAAGAACACGTCCTCTCTTTCAGGGAATATCGCGACATAAAAAATATTGGCCTCCACGAGGTCCTGAAAAAAGTGCGTGCCGAATGAAAGTTCCGGTATCAGGTTCCCGCCTTCAAAAGATATCTCCCCGAGAACGGCGATATTGTTTATCTCAGCGAATGTTACCGGTACTCCCAACGATGGCGTCGTCGTACCCCACCTGCCCGGACCTAAAAGGAGGACCGGTAACTCGTTCTTATCGCCGACCTGCTTGTTAAGTTTACCTACTATGCGAGCGACATCGTATTTGCGCCTGACCGGAAGGGCGCAATAATCTTCCGGGTCCACATATATGATCCTTTTTATGGGCTGCAACGTGTTCCCCCCGAAGAAATAACCCCCCGACTCCAGGAAGATCTTTCCCTTTTCGACGTGTCCGGGCATTTCAATCCTTTTTTCCTCGCCCTTGGTCTGGAGGGGCCTGCACTGCAAGAGGTTTATACGGAACGTGCCGTCCTTAGTATAATTCACGGTGAACTCTATATCTATCGGATAGTTGTATTTGGCCTCCAGGGTCTTGAGTATCTTCCCGAACGTCTCCGTGAACAGGCCCTTTGAAAGAAGCTCGTCGAACGTCAATATCCAGTAATCCACGTTCCTGCCGCTGCGCTCCTTGACCTCCCGGGACATCTCATAGTCGCGCACTGCTATGCGGTCCAGCACCTCGGGATCGGGTCCCTTCTCTATCATCTCCGGCAAAGACACCGTCCTGAACCTGTTCTCCTTCACGTCGATCAGGTCCACTTCATGCTGTGAATACTTCCGCACATCCTTCATGTCGGCGTGGGGCCTGAGAAGCGGCTTGTCGATCGCCGCTATCCTCGGGTAGTCCCCCTCGACCCTGTTAACGGCGCGCGTACCCAATCCGTATACAACGCGCAGCATCCCGGCTTCGGGATCCATCTCCTTTTTCCACACGTAAGTGTTGTAGGAAACACCGACACCGGCGAGGTCCGGATAAAAATAGTCTTCGTGCGGGGACCCGGATACTCTCTGAACTAACAGCGCCATCTGCTCGTCAAGGCGGTCCAGCCCCCTCTGTTGCCTGTAGGTCAGGGCATCCTCGTTCATCGTACTGGCATATATCCTCCTTACGGCTTCGGCGAATTGCACGTAACGCTGTTCCGGCGTACCCTGATTAGCGCAGAATATGCTCTCGTATTTCCCCGCGAAGGCATTGCCGAACCCGTCCTCAAGAAGGCTGCTGGACCTCACTATTATGGGCGCCTGCCCGAAATACTCTATCATCTGCTGGAAATTCTCCATTATTTCTTCCGGGAAATTTCCATAGAGCATTTTCTCGCCCAACACGGCCGCGGCTTCGAAATACCCTTCACTGGTCTTCTGTTCCATGCGGAGCTTCCACCAACCGTTCTGCACTATATAGGAATAGAAGACGTCCGAACCGATGTAAAAAGAGTCGTGCGGCTCGGATAGCTCATCCCACTTCAAAGAACCCTCTTTTGATATCATCTTCCTGGCAAGGAGCATGCCTACCGCCTTGCCGCCTATGACCCCCGTACCTATGAGCCGCGACTTTACCTCCAGGAGGTCCTCCAGCGTAAAGTGCTCCCTGGCCAGTTCCAGTATCCGTTTGTCCCTCGAGATCATGATAGCCGTTAATTTATCGATCATTTTCTTCTTTTCTGCCCGGGGCGCCGAAGAATTTACCATCTCTTCGGCCGCGAGGAACAGGCGGTCCCAGTAATCAAGGTATCTCGTCGCGCCTTCAGCTCCTTTCTTATGAATATGGGAGAGTATCCGTGCCGCGTCGATGCTGTCGGCCACGGAACTGAATTCCTCGCCTTTCCTGAGATGCGGCAGGAACATGGTCGGAGAATAACGGTTCCAGACCTTGAGAGGATGTACGTAACAGCTACCCTCGTACTTGTAAACGTCTATCAGAAGCTGCGTCGTTTCACGGATGCGGGCTATGGTCTTGAATGAATGGCTGTTCCTGAGCAGCGAAAAATAGGCGATCGTATCCAACTCATAAAGGAACGGGCATGTGACCATGAAGAAGTTGCCTATCATCAGATCCGTGGCCCATACCGTCAAAAGGTACGAAAGGCAGTCGAACACATAGTAAGCTCCCACACCCTCGGCCGCTATTATCTTGTTAACCTGCGTGGTGAACGCTTCGAACCCGCCGGCCGCGTCCAACTGGTGTATCACGACGTTCGGCCCCGGTTCCACGAGCGGCGCGTGGTCGGCGAACCTCATATAGACCGTCTTTTTCTCCGAATCCGCGGCCGTCTTAACGTAGGGCCGGACAAACTCATGAAAATCCTCTATGTCGTCGACCTGCCATACCACATTGTCGCCGGCCCTCAATCCGGTCAGTATCCTATCAAGGCCTTTCAATCCCGTGCTTATCATGTCCTATATCCTCCGCTTTTATTCCGTCCGTCCTGAATACTATATCACATTTCACATCTCCGGGAGGCCACTATCTCCCATGAGATAAATGTCCATATCGCGCGCCGCTCTACGGCCTTCCGAGATAGCCCATACAACGAGCGACTGGCCGCGGCGCATATCTCCCGCGGAAAAAATCTTGTCCGCCGAAGTCTTATAATTATCGCCTGTACGGACGTTCCCTCTTTCATCCAGATCCACTCCGGCCTCTTCAAGAAGCCCATCGTGTTCGGGATGGATAAAACCCATTGCCAGAACGACCAGGTCCGCTTCGACCTCAAAGGCGCTTCCCGGCACCTCTTTCATGACCGGACATGTTCTTTCATCCGTTTTCCCGAACTCGACCTGAACGCACTCCAGCTTCTTCACGTTCCCGCGCTTATCGCCCACGAACTTCTTCGTAAGAACAGCCCAGCGCCTTTCGGCGCCTTCCTCGTGGCTCGAAGAGGTCTTCAGCAGCATGGGATAGGTCGGCCAAGGCTGGTCTTCCATACGGCACTCGGACGGCTGTTCAAGAAGCTCTATCTGGACCACGCACGAGGCACCCTGCCTGTTAGCGATACCCACACAATCGGATCCGGTGTCCCCGCCCCCGATAACGACCACCTTTTTCCCGGAGGCGTCGATCAGCTCCTCCGCCGGTATGGACTCACCCGCCACTCTTCTGTTCGACTGGACCAGGTAATCCATAGCGAAATGTATACCGTTAAATTTACGTCCTTTTATATCGAGGTCCCGCGGGACCCTTGAACCGCCCGCCAGACAAACCGCGTCGTATCCCTCCAACAGTTCTTTCATCTGCTTATCGACTCCTACGTTCACCCCCGTGAAGAATCTTATCCCGGCCTTTTCCATAAGCTTGACGCGGCGGTCGATGACCCACTTCTCCAGTTTGAAATCCGGTATGCCGTAGCGCAGTATCCCGCCCGGTTTATCGTCCCTTTCGAAAACATCCACTTCGTGCCCGGCAACGTTAAGCTGGTCCGCGCAAGACAAGCCCGCCGGACCCGAACCGATGATCGCTATTCTTTTTCCCGTCCGCAAAAGAGGCACCCTCGGTTTGATGACCCCCTCTTTAAAAGCGTGCTCTATTACGGCCAATTCGTTCTCCCTTATCGTAACGGGGTCGTCATTTATGCCGAGTACGCACGCGAACTCGCACGTCGCCGGGCATACACGCCCGGTGATCTCCGGCAGATTGTTGGTCGCCTGGAGCATCTGGAAAGCCCGTTCCCAATGTCCCCTGAACATCAGGTCGTTCCATTCTGGTATATAATTGCCGACCGGGCATCCCCAGTGGCAGAAAGGCGTACCGCAATCCATGCAGCGCGACGCCTGGTCCACTGACTGGCGCTCACCGCGCATTATACTAACATCTTTATAGTCCTTAACGCGCTCACATACCGGCCGGCATGCCGATTCCTGTCTTGTTATCTTTAAAAACCCTTTGGGATCACCCATCATACACCTCCAGGAGGCCCAGACGGGCCTGGGTGTCCTTGCCCCCGAGCACGCGTTTGTACTCGAACGGTATTACTTTAACGAACTTCCTGGCCGTTTCTTTGAAGTTCTTCATGACTTCTTTCGCGCGGGGGCTTCCCGTATACTTATGATGATTATGGAGAAGATCGTAAACAAGCGTCCTGTCATCGTCATCAAGACGTTCCAGGTGTACCATCTTCTTGTTGCATCTTGATTCGAAACTGCCATCCTCGTCGTAAACATAGGCAATACCGCCGGACATGCCCGCCGCGAAGTTCTTGCCGGTTTTCCCCAAGACCACCACTCTTCCGCCGGTCATGTATTCACACCCATGGTCGCCTACTCCTTCGACGACCGCATAAAGCCCTGAATTTCTCACACAGAACCTTTCGCCGGCCCTGCCGCGTATATACGCTTCCCCTGAAATAGCCCCGTAAAAAGTGGTATTCCCGATCAATATGTTCTCTTCCGCCTTAAAACCCGCTTTCTTGTCGGGATAGATTATTATCTTACCGCCGGATATACCTTTACCCACGTAATCGTTCGCCAGGCCTTCCAACTCGAAAGTCACTCCCTTGGCGAGAAAAGCGCCGAAACTCTGGCCGGCTATGCCCTTGAATCTGCAACTTATTGAATCGGCTGGAAGTCCCATCTCCCCGTGCATCTTGCAGACCTCACCGCTCATCATGGCCCCGGTCGCCCTGTCGGTATTATTGATGGGCATCTCTAACTTGACAGTGCCTGATCTTTTTATCACCTCGCCCGCCAGTTCCATAAGTTTCCGGTCAAGAACACGGTCGATACCATGATGCTGCCCGCAGGTGCAGCGCCTATGGTCCTCATCCTCGAGGTCCGGCTTATAGAGGAGGCGCGAGAAGTCCAGCCCTCTGGCCTTCTCCGGGATAATATCCTCGTTGATCTCCAACAGTTCCGTGCGACCCACAAGTTCGTCGATCTTTCTTACTCCAAGGGAGGCCATTATCTCGCGCAGTTCCCTTGCCACGAAGAGCATGTAGTTCACCACATATTCCGGCCGTCCCTGGAACCTCTTTTCCAGCATCTCGTCCTGTGTGGCGACACCCACGGAACAGTTATTGAGGTGACAGTGCCTCAGCATCACGCATCCCAGCGTGATCAGTACCGCGGTACAAAAACCGAACTCTTCGGCGCCAAGTAATGCGGCTATGGCGACGTCCCTTCCCGTACGCATCTGGCCGTCGGTCTGGAGGCGCACGCGGCTGCGGAGGCCGTTAAGGACAAGCGTCTGGTGCGTCTCGGAAAGTCCCAGTTCCCAGGGAAGGCCGGCATGCCTTATCGAACTTCTGGGCGATGCGCCCGTGCCCCCGTCCCCGCCGGATATCAGTATCATGTCGGCATGCCCTTTGGCCACGCCCGCCGCTATGGTACCCACGCCTATTTCGGAAACGAGTTTCACGCTGATACGTGCGCGCGGATTAGCGTTCTTCAGGTCGAAAATAAGCTGGGCCAGATCCTCTATAGAATAAATGTCATGATGCGGAGGCGGGGATATAAGTGTAACGCCCTGCGTTGTATACCGCGTCCGCGCTATTATCGCGCTTACCTTATGTCCCGGGAGCTGTCCCCCCTCTCCGGGCTTGGCTCCTTGGGCTATCTTGATCTGGAGCTCATCGGCATTGGTCAGGTAATTTATCGTGACACCGAACCTGCCGGAAGCCACCTGCTTTATCGCGCTCCGGACGGAATCGCCGTTGGGCAGGGTGCCGAAACGGGCCGGGTCCTCTCCTCCTTCCCCCGTGTTCGACTTTGCCCCGAGACGGTTCATGGCAATGGCGATCGCCTCATGCACGCTCCTTGATATGGACCCGAAGCTCATCGCGCCTGTCGCGAACCGTTTCACGATCTCTTCTACCGGCTCGACCTCTTCAAGCGGGACCGGTGCGGTCTTTTTGAACTTCAAAAGACCTCTCAGCGTTGTCGGGTTCTTTGACTGGTCGTTTATCAATCCGGAGAATTCCTTGAAGACGGAATAATCGTTATTCCTCACCGAGTCCTGCAGCTTGGCTATGCTTTCCGGGTTCCACAAATGGAACTCGCCGTCCCTCTTCCACTGGTATACGCCTCCGGTGTCCAAGTACGGCGTTTCTTCTCCCCTTTCGGGGTACGCGCGCTTGTGCCGCCGGAGCGTTTCTCTGGCGATATCATCTATTCCCACTCCCCCTATCCTGGAGACCGTGCCCGTAAAATACTTTTCTATCACATCATCGGCTATCCCCAGGGCCTCGAATATCTGCGCCCCTCGGTAGCTCCTCATAGTGGAGATACCCATCTTTGAAAGGATCTTAAGGAGCCCCTTACGCACCGCATTTATATAATTCTTTTGTCCCTCCTCCACTTTCATGTCCAGGTCGCCTTCCTCCACAAGCCGGGCCACAGCTTCATACGCGAGATACGGGTTGACGCAGTCGGCACCGTATCCCATAAGAAGGGCGAAATGATGCACTTCGCGTGGTTCTCCGCTCTCGACTATTATCCCTATCTCTGAGCGTATGGACCTCCTTACGAGATGCTGATGAACCGCGCTCGTCGCCAGAAGCGCCGGAAGCGCCACGTTATACCTGTCCGCGCCCCGGTCGCTCAGTATTAAAAAGGTGAACCCTTTTTCTACGGCGTACTCGGCCTCAAAACATACCCTTTCAGTCGCCTGGACAAAATCGTTCTCCGATCCGCTGAAATAAGTGTAGATCGTCTTTGTCTTGAACCCGGCCGTATTCATTTCCCTTATGAGCTCAAGTTCCTCATCGGTCAGAACAGGGTTTCGCACCTTCAGCTTCCGGCAGTGCTCCCTGCCTTCTTCAAGTATGTTCTTGCCCTTACCCATGTAACTATCGAGATTCATCACTATCTCTTCCCTTATAGGGTCGATCGCGGGATTGGTGACCTGGGCGAACAGCTGCTTGAAGTAACTGTAAAGCATTTGCGGCTTTTTAGAAAGGACCGCGTGCGGGGTGTCGTTCCCCATCGAACCGACCGGTTCCTTACCCTCCTCCGCCATGGGTTTTATTATTTCTTTTATGTCCTCGCGGGTGTAGCCGAACGCTTTCATGGCGGAAAGAGCGTCTTCCGCGTTCTTTGTCCTTATTCCCGTTGCGGGCAGATCATCAAGCGAGACCAGGTTATCTTTCAACCATTCACCGTAAGGCCGGCGGTCCGAGAGTTCCTTCTTGATCTCGGAATCCCCTACTAAACGGCCGCGTGCGGTATCCACAAAAAGCATCTTGCCGGGTTCCAGGCGACCCGAAACAGCTATATCGGCGGGGTCAAAGTCAAGGACACCCACCTCGGACGCCATCGCGACCATGCCGTTTCTGGTCACGATGTAGCGCGCCGGGCGCAGACCGTTCCTGTCCAAGACGGCGCCCACTTCGGTACCGTCCGTAAAAGCTATCGCCGCGGGGCCGTCCCAAGGCTCCATGAAACAGGCATTATACTCATAGAAATCCCTTAATGACCCGGTCGTGAACGGGTCTTTTTCCCACGCGGCGGGTATAAGCATCATCATGACGTGCTCAAGCGGCCTTCCCGCCAGCGCGAGAAGCTCGAAAACATTATCTATGATGGCCGAATCGCTGCCGCCTTCGACGATGACCGGTTTTATCTTCTGTATATCCCGGCCGAAAAGTTCGCTCCCGAGAAGCCGCTCTTTCGCGCGGAACCAGTTCATATTGCCCCTGAGAGTGTTTATCTCACCGTTATGCGCAAGGAACCTGAACGGCTGCGCCAGGTCCCAGGTGGGAAAAGTATTAGTGCTGTACCTTGAATGGACAAGCGCTATGGCGCTTTCCACGTCGTTTTGCTTGAGGTCGGGATAAAAATCCCTGACCTGTCCCGGCATGAGAAGACCCTTGTAGCTGACGGTCCTTGAAGAAAGGTTGGTGATATAGAAAAATGTCTTTTGTTCTATTCCGGAAGACTTGACCGTATTCTCGATACGTTTTCTTATAACATAAAGTTTCCTTTCGAAAGCAAGCTGGTCGCCCGTCCCCGTCCCTTTTCCGATAAAGACCTGTTTTATCACCGGCTTGGTCTGGCGCGCGCCCCTGCCTATCAGGGAATCGTCCACGGGCACATCGCGCCATCCCAGGATATCCCCGCCTTCTTCTTTTATGACTTTTCTGAAAACATCCTCGCAGAAGATCCTTTCGCTCCCCTCGGTGGGAAGAAAGACAATGCCGGTACCGTAATCACCTGGATCCGGCAATTCTATGCCCGCGTCAGAGGAGACCCTGGAATAGAACCTGTGGGGGATCTGGATCAGGATCCCCGCGCCGTCACCTGTCTTAGGGTCGGCGCCGACCGCGCCGCGGTGGCTCATCCTTTCCAGTATTTCTGTACCCTTTTGTATGATGTCGTGCGACTTCTTGCCGTTCATCTCGCAGACGAACCCCACCCCGCAGCTGTCGCGTTCGAACCGCCGGTCATAAAGTCCCTGTTTTTCAGGCAAGCGTCCTTTTTTCATGCTTCTTACCCCTATATTTTGTACCTTCTTACGTTGATGTCAAGCTTCCTTATCTTCACGCGCAGAGTATTCCGGTTTATACCCAGGATCTTCGCGGCAATGGACTGGTTGCCGTAAGACCTTTCGAGCGCCTTTTCGATAAGCGCCTTCTCAGTACCGCGTATGACTTTATCGTATACCTTACCTTTATCCTTTGTAAAAAACAAACTATCAATGCTTTTTGCTGCTTCCCTGAACATCATCTCGCTACCTCCCGGCTAAAACTGCCCAGATATTGTGCATGTAACAGTAAAAAAATACCCTTTCCGGAGGCGGGTCCTTCGACCTTTCCGAAAAGGGCATCTTTGCCTTACTTACCGGTCCCTTCCGCGGGACCTATATAAATAAAAAACCCCCGGAAACTTCGTCCCCAAGGGCCTCATTGCCGCTTAACTCCTTTGTTGAATTAATTGTAACACTTAGTGGTCTCATTGTCAAGTAAAAAATTGCCTAATAATTAAGCTATTATTGATTAAACCTTAAACATCATCCTATCGCCACGCCTCCCTTCTCCCCCGTACGTATACGTATGCACTCGGGAAGGTCGAGAACGAAGATCTTACCGTCGCCTATGTTGCCGGTCCGTGCGCCTTTTATTATGGCGTCGATCGTAGGCTGGACGAAATTCTCATTTACCGCTATTTCGAGACGCACTTTTTTCAGTAAATTTACGTCGTGCACTACGCCCCTGTAAGTTTCGGTATAGCCTTTCTGCTGGCCGCAGCCAAGGGCGTTAGTGACCGTCATCTTGTAGACTTCCGCTTCATATAGCGCCTTTTTTACGTCCGGCAGCTTATGCGGCTGTATCATAGCAATTATAAGTTTCATGATCTCCCCTCCTTATATTTTCTACTTTGTGGTGAATATCTGGAAACCCGCGTAAGCCTCCATGCCGTGCTCGGTTATATCGAGCCCTTTGAGCTCTTCGTCCCTTGAGACCCTCAGGCCCATGATCATGTCGATCGCCTTGAAGATTATCGTCATACCCACCAGAACAAAAAGCACAACGGCACCCACGCCCAGGGCCTGGATACCCAGCTGGGTAAACCCGCCGCCGTGAAAAAGACCATCCCGGGCGAGGCCGAGCGCTTTGTGCCCGAAAAGGCCCACAGCCAGCGTGCCCCATACACCGTTCATCATGTGTACGGGAACAGCGCCTACGGGATCATCCACTCGGACCTTGTCCAGAAAAAGCGTTCCGAACACAACTAACACTCCCGCCACGAGGCCTATGATCATTGATTCGAACGGAAGCACATAAGCGCACGGTGCCGTAATAGCGACAAGTCCCGCTAACGCACCGTTCATGGTCATTGAAAGATCGGGTTTACCGCAAATCTTCCAGGCAACGGCCATAGCCGTGAACCCGCCGACCGCCGCCGCGAGATTCGTGTTCATCGCGACTTTCGCCATGAGACTTCCGTTACCGACGCTTAAGGTAGACCCGGGATTGAACCCGAACCACGCGAACCAGAGTATAAGCGCGCCCAAAGAAGCCAGCGTCATGGAATGGCCCTCTATAGCGTTGGCCGACCCGTCCTTGTTGTATTTGCCTATCCGGGGACCCAGCATCATGGTCCCGACCAGTGCCGCCGTTCCTCCTACGGCGTGGACGACCGTGGACCCGGCAAAATCACCGAAACCCAGGCCAGCCAGCCAACCGCCGCCCCATATCCAGTGTCCCACGAAAGGATAGATCGTGGCCGATATGAGAAAAGAGTATATAAGATAGCACTGGAATTTCATCCTTTCGGCTATGCCCCCGGCGACTATAGTCGCGGCGGCCCCGCAAAAGACCGCATGGAAAAGCCACGCCGCCTCAAGAGGAATAGTCCCTTCATGGGTGGCGTTCAACAGAAAGAACCCGTTGAACCCCATGAAACCGTTCCCTTTCCCGAACATGAACGCATAACCGAAAATGAAAAATCCCATGGACGCCATACAGAAATCCAGGAAGTTGTTCATAAGCACGTTACATGTGTTCTTTGTACGGATAAGACCGGCTTCAAGCATGCCAAACCCGGCCTGCATTATAAAGACCAGGAACGCGGCGATAAGTACCCATAAAGTGTCTATCCCCGCCGTACTTGCGAATTGTGTTGTCTCTGTGCCTGTCATTGTTCCCCTCCTCTTTTATTGCTATCAATAATCAAAACTTATCGTGATACCACCGTAAAATTCGCTCTCGGAGGCATCATTATATGTATCATGATCCAATATAAGTGAATAGGCCACGCTGGGCGTCACCGTGAAGTGGTTCAGGAAAGGTACGCTCACCTCTGCCGAGAACACCATATCGGCCCAGCCCGACTTATCCGTCCACTGTTCGTCGTTATACCCCGTGGTCATGGCCGCTGTCGCGGATATGCCGCTTCGGTCGAACTCGAACGTGTGGGATATCCCGAACAGGAAATACGACCCGTCCCCGCCGCCATCCGGGTTACCTTTGCCTCTTCCCACGTCCCAGTACCAGGTAAAGAACGGCTGGAGCATAATATCGTAGGATACGCCAAAATACACTTCATGCGTGTCGAAGAACTTGTCGTCCCAGTCGACGTTAGGAAAAGTGTAATAGATATAACCGACAGACGGCGTGAGCGGTTTCAGAAGATCAGGAATGTCGAAGTCCATCTTTTCCGACATCTCGCCCACATTAAAGGTGTAATCGACGGTGTAATCTATCTCGGTGAACTCCAGATATCGGCCGTTATCTTTTTCCTTGTCGCTGTTCAGCGTGTAGTTCGCCCACCAGTCGAACGTAAGGCCCCACTTGGACACCGAACCGTCGAGCTGCATTACCGGCTCGTCCCCAAGGTTCCACCCTCTCCATATATATTTGGTCATGAACGCCGTCGACAGTGAGACGTCCGGCATCCATCCCTCTTTTTCCGGAAGCCAGTCCTTGTCCGTGTCCAGGACCGCATACGCGTTCGCGGCAATACCAAGGAACAACGCGACGGCTATCCAGATCAGCTTACCGTTCATTTTGGTCATTTTTTTCCTCCTTTAAATAAAAAAGCCCTTTCTGATCTCTCCTAGATCAAAAAGGGCTTCTATGCCTTGTAAACTTCTTTGTTTTTACACGCCTCGACTCCGCGGGGCGCGCCCTGCTACCACTTTCTTATCTCATGCGATATGATTATGGCCTCCGCTATCTCCTTCATGCTCACGCGTTTGTTCATGCTGGATTTCCTTATAAGGTTGTAGGCCTCGTTCTCCGAAAGGTCCTGCTCCTTCATGAGGATCCCTTTCGCCTTTTCCACCTTCTTCCTGGTATCCAGCTCTTCCTGTATGACCTTCGTCTTGACCATGAGCTCGGTATTCTCGATGGCTACCGCCGCCTGGTTGGCCACAGCGCTCAACATGTTCACGTCGCTTTTCGTATACTCGTATGACTCCACGGTATAGACGTTGATCACACCGACGACCCTGTCCTTTACCATCATCGGCACGCTCAGCATCGAGACAAGGCCTTCTTCCTTCGCCAGTTTTTTCTCTTTATATCTTTTGTCCTTCGCTACATCCTTGATCATAATGGGCTTTTTATCCTTGGCCACGAGGCCCACGATACCCTCGCCCACCTTGAGCGACCTTTCCTTGAGGTACTTTTGGCTCATCGACTGGGTCGCCCTGATCTTGAGCTCCCGCGTATCGGCATCGAGAAGCCACAGCGAGCATATCTTGGCGCTCATCACGTTAGCCGTGAGGTTCACCACGAGCTTGAGGATATCCTCAAGGTACAGGTCGCTCGTTATGGCCTTGCTGATCTTGTTCAATGTCGCAAGGTAATCCTTCTCCGATGACTTCTTCATCATACGCTCCTACATAAGGAACAGCATCTCCGCGTAAGACGGCAGCGGCCAGACATTTTCCGGGATGAGGCCTTCGAGTGCGTCCACTATCTTACGCAGCTCGTTCATATCCGAGATCATCCCGGATGTCGAGTCCTTTTCTATGCTTTTTTCCAGCTCCTTGACGCCTTTCAGCGCGTCCTCGGTAAGTGAACATATCCCTTTCAAAAGCACCTGGGCCTCGGGGTTCTTGCAACCGCACCCCTGTACGTCCTCGATCGTGCCCGCGAGGTCGCTCTGGTATTCAAGCGCCGCCGGGATGATCATCGTATTGGCCATTGTTAGAGCTATTCCCGCCTCGATCGTTATCGCCTTCTCGTACTGTTCCATGTATATCTCGCCGCGGGACAAAAGCTCCGACTTGGAGAGCACCTCGTGCCTTTCGAAAAGGTCCACTATCCTTTTATCCTTCACGACCTTGAGCGCTTCGGGAGTCGTTTTCAGGTTAGGCAGACCTCTCTTCTTGGCCTCTTTGTGCCACTTCTCGGTGTAATTGTCGCCGTCGAAGAGTATCCTTTTATGCTTCTTGACGATGTCCCGCAATATGGCCTGCAATGACTTGTTGAAATTCTTTCCGGCTTCTTTGTCGGCTTCCAGTTTCGTGCATATCTCATCCAGGGCGTCCGCCACTATGGTGTTAAGGACCACGTTGGAGCCCGCGCAGCTCTGGTTCGATCCCACCATGCGGAACTCGAACTTGTTGCCCGTAAAAGCAAAGGGCGAGGTCCTGTTCCTGTCGGTCACGTCCCTGGGAAGGGTCGGGATCGAGGTAACACCCAGTTCTATAGTTTTAGCTTTTTTAGATGCCTTTGTTTTCCCTTTGCCGCCGATCTGTTCTATTATCTCCGTCAGCTGGTCCCCCAGAAATATCGACAGTATGGCCGGCGGGGCCTCATTCGCGCCGAGCCGGTGGTCGTTACCCGCCGTGGCGACGCTTGCCCTCAGCATATCGGCATAGGTATCGATGGCCTTCATCAGGGCACACACCATGGTAAGGAATTTCGCGTTCTCCCTCGGATTATCCCCGGGGGCAAGCCAGTTCTTCCCGTCGGGCCCGCAGATCGACCAGTTGTTGTGCTTGCCCGAGCCGTTCACGCCGGCGTAGGGCTTTTCATGAAGAAGGCACACAAGTCCGTATTTCTCGGCCGTCTTCTTGAGGACTTCCATGGTCACCATGTTGTGGTCCACCGAAAGGTTCTGCTCCTCGAAAACGGGAGCTATCTCGAACTGCGCCGGGCATACCTCGTTGTGGCGGGTCTTAGCCGGGATACCCAGCCTCCAGAGTTCGCGGTCCAGGTCGTCCATGAACGACAGTACCCTTGTCTTGATGGCCCCAAAGTAATGGTCTTCCAGCTGCTGGTGTTTGGCCGGGGCCCTGCCGAAAAGCGTCCTGCCGGTCTGTATCAGGTCGAGCCGCTTTTCATAATGCGCCTTGTCGATGAGGAAATATTCCTGTTCCGGCCCCAGCGTGGAGTACGCCCTCTTATTTTTCACGTCTATCCCGAACAGCTTCGCCAGACGGCAGACCTGCCTGGAAAGGGCGTTCACCGACCTTAAAAGAGGCGTCTTTTTATCGAGGGCCTCACCGTGATAAGAATAAAACGCCGTCGGTATACAAAGGGTGGCGCCGTTCTCCCCTTCTTTTATAAAGGCGGGAGATGTGGGGTCCCATGCCGTGTAACCGCGCGCCTCAAAAGTAGCCCTTAAGCCCCCGGACGGAAAACTTGACGCGTCAGGCTCGCCTTTTATAAGCTCTTTTCCGGAAAAGGATAGCATTACACCCCCTTCGTCGTCAGGGTTGATGAACGCGTCATGCTTCTCGGCTGTAGCTCCGGTAAGCGGCTGGAACCAATGGGTAAAGTGGGTCGCCCCTTTCGAAACAGCCCAGGTCTTCATGGCGTCGGCTACCTCGTCCGCGATCTTCGGGTCCAGGGAACGGCCCTCCCTTATCGTCGATATGAGCGACTTATAAGCTGTATCCGACAGGTAGTTCCTCATATTCTTGATGCTGAACACGTTCTCACCGTAGAACTCCGGAACGTTATCGATATTCAACATTCTTTCTCTTTTTGCCATGGTCTTTTCTCCTTCTTTTACCTTCAAAGCTGTTGTTCTTAACATTTTAACACCCTTCCGTTTAAAATCAACATATAAAAAAACGTCCCATTCCACCGCCAGCTTTGCGGCTGAAATAGGACGTCTTCATCCTGCCTGTCTTGTCCGGGACCGCGGTGCCCGGAAATAAAAAAGGCGTTCTTCCCAGAACGCCTCATCGCAATTTGTGCACCATCTTCGTGCAATTCTATTTTACATGTTTTGCTGTTTTTGTCAATACCTTTTATCTCACTTTTTTCACTTTACAGGCCGTGTCTTGTGAAAACTCCCGGATATTTAACCGCAAAACCCCGCTCTTTGTGGATACCTTTTCCCTGGATATGACATCTCCCTTGAACGTGTCCCACCATTCCACCTTGTAAGCGCCTTCTTCGAGGTCAAAGACATCCAGGTAAGCGTTTTTGATAGGGGCCGGTTCTTTTGAATAGTAGGTGTTCTTCCAGTTATAGCTCTTATTCTGTATCCAGAAAAGGATCTCATCCCCCACCACAAGACCGAGACACCTCGCGTTGGCGTATATTTCGCTGACGTAATCCGTCAGTGTGATCTCTTTTATGCCTATCCAGTCCTTCCCGGAGTTCTCGATACGGATAGCATGCTTCCCGGCGGGCACGCGTATTTCCAGGAACTGGTCATATACACACTGATATACCTTTTTATCCCTGCGGTAAAGACTTCTTTTCCAGGGACCTTCCTTGCCCGGCCCGGTAGTGAACTCCCGGTCCAGCACTTTTTTATCGTCAAGATAGACCAAAAGCCGCGCCTGGTGCGCGACCATGCCGACCTTTATCCTGAAGTTCCCTTCGGACGGAAAATCCACGTGATAGACCTGCTTCCCGTCTAACTTCGCGCCTTTCTCTCCCTGGAGATATTTAGTCGGTGTTCCGCCGATCAGGTCCCCGTTCTTCAGAACGGTGAATTCCTTTGCGTAGACCTTGCCCCATTTATCTGCCGGTTTGATCGTAAGATCTTTCAGGGCCGGTTTCTTCTTAGGGGCCTTCTTCGAAATGACCTGGCTCGTCACGGGGACTTTAACTATTTCCGAATCCCAGTTCACCCCCCGGAGAAACGCGTTCAGGCCCTTATAATGAAAATAAAGGTTCTTCGGCCTGATATAAGTATCCCACCACCAGCCCATAGCTGAACCGAAATACCTGCTCAGCGCGGTAGCCCATATACTGTTGTGAAGCAGTGTTCCTTTTCCGCCCGGATCATAGACCTTGTCGTCCTTGCCGGCATCCATCCCTATCTCGGCTATGAGGAACGGCTTATCATATACGGCCGCGAGCTCATAAGACTTCTGTATGCTCTCACTCACCACGTCCTTCACGGTCCTGTTCCCGTACAGGTGGATAGTTATGACGTCAATGTCTTTCACCGACCAGACCTTGCCCTTGTCAAAGATCTCTCCCCAGGGATATCCCATGCTGGTGGTCAAAAACTGTCCGTGCGGGTTGATCTCTTTTACGAAGGCAGACATCTCCTCTATCCATTCTCTTGGCGCATTAAGCTCGTTCCAGAACTCGAACGCCAGGATATTAGGCGAATAGCTCCACCTGGAGATAATGTATCTCAACTTGTTCTTGTACCAGCGTTTCGCTTCGGGATCGGTAAAAAGATCCTCCGGCCGCGTACAGGGCCCTCCGTTCTTCCTGTTATAGGGATTCATCCCCCACCTGTCTTCTGACCAGGATCCCTTTTCGATCATCAGGTCTCCGTACGTCCCAAGGCAGAGTATTATATATATGCCCCTTTTCTTCGCAAGATCGAGAAGCTTATCCAGATCCAGGGAAGCGTCCCTGTCATACCTGCCCATTTTTTCCCACTCGATCTGGAACGACCACTCCGAAAGCCAAACCCTTGTAAGATTACACCCGTTCTTTTCCAGCTCAGTGAAATACCTGTCAAAAACGGAAAGGCTGTTCTCATACGCCCAGGCTATGTTATGCCCTATACCGAAAAATGGCTCTCCTGAATCGAATACCAGGTAATACGGATTGTTCCTGCTGCGCCGCAGGAATCCCCTGTTTTCGCTTTTTCTTACGTCAAAATGGCGGGTCCCGGTATTTTCATCCAGGGTTTTCGCAGCCGCATGCAGGGAATAATCGTACCTGCCCGGAACAACAGGGGTAAACCTGACCTCCCACAAGGAGATACCAGTACCCTTCTTATTGTAAAGACAGAAAGCCGGGATGGTCACTCGTCCTCCGTCGGGCAGGGTTATCCTGGCCTCGACCTTCACGTTGCCGGGATCGTTGGGATTTCCGTTGAAATAAGGCAGGGTGAACTCTAATATGAACGGCTCATATTGCCTGACCTTTTGCGGGCCGCTTACTTCCAAAGCCGCAGCTGACGCCGCAAGAAAGCAAAGAAACACCGCGAAAGCGGTGATCGCGCGCCTGCAAAAACGGGTATTCATTACGCTTTTTTACACCCGTTGCACTCTTTGTGAGACTCTTCCGGTCAACCTCCAACCCACGAAAATAGCCGCTGTTATGGTCACTCCGAGCATCAGGTCTTTAGCCACATTACCCGAGATGAGCAATAGCTCACCATTCCAAAGATGGTCCACCACGCCGAATATCGCGGCGCCGTAAAGCATCAGGTTGAGCTGCCATAGCCGGGCGGTCCTTTTTTTCGCCCAGATGACCGTCGTAACCGCTGAAGTCACTAGTGGAACTGTGTAACACATGGTCTTTCCTCCTTTTTATCTTTTCTTAAAAGTCAAGGTGCGCTCTTGCGCCGTACACAAATATGGTCTGGTGGTCGCCCTGTGGTGAGGACTTTCCTATACCGTTCGGGTTCCAGATAACCTGAAAGTCAGGGCTTATGCCGAGATACGGGTTCAACTGACACCTGTAATATGCCTCAAAATGGCCTTCGGCAAAACCGGCATCAGCGGCTCTTTTATATTCTTCACTCGGGAAAAGCTGTCCCACCGCGACCGCGATCACATCTTCTTCCCTGTTCCAGTACTTGCCGGTCATCTGTGCGCCCGCCGACCACATCCATTCTACGGTCGGCCCCCCGTCGGCGGGGATAAGATCCGGCCTCTGCCACCCGCACCGCGTGAAGAAACCGAAGACATCTGTCACCATCTGATCCCAGGTCAACCCGAACCCGTAATTGATCTCCTTGTTGTCACTGCTCTCCGCTTGGCCCAGTTCCGTCAGCTTCGTATGGAACCTGTCGTTGACCCATCCGTAGAACCTGTAATTGCCTTCATACTGTTCGGGATCCGCCCCGAAAAGGGTCGCAGGTCTCAGGTTGACCTGCCCTATATAAACGCCGCCTTCGAATACGTCTTCCCAGTTAGCGTCACCTTCAAAAAAACCCGCGCTGAGGACCAGGAATTCGGCCGACTTGGGGCTCACTTCCGCCCGTAACCCGAAAGCGTTATCGGACGGCCATTCAAGCACGGGAGAATTATTAAAGAGCCCACCGAGGAACTGCGAAGTGTCATCGTTGGCATATTTGTTATCATCGAAATAATCCGTCGGGTCCAGCTTGCCAGCGGTTACCGTGAACTGTTTATCGAAAAGGTATTGTTCGTAATAGAACTTGTTCCCGATAACGTCCGCTCCGGTGTCGTTGGCATTGTTATTTACGATGCTGAAAAGGGCCATCTCACCGTTGAGCGTGTCTCCCTGCCCTATTTCCAGCTCGATAAAAGCGCGCCCCCAATCCGCGAACCTGTGCTCTATGTCTATATCCCCTTTCCACGAACCATCGAAACGGCTGTCCTCGTCAGCCCCGGCATTATTGGCGTTCGGCGTACCCTGGACGATCGCCGTTACGTTGGCTCCTATCCTGAAACCCTCCCACTCTAGGACCTCGCTGATCTGTCTCTTGTGATCCACGTGTATGCCGCCTTTTTCGATCGGGACTTCTCTTTCATGGAACTTTTTGATAATCGGCCCTTCCGGCTTACCTTGCTGCGCCCCCTCGGCGGCAGTACCCTTTGGGGGCATACTTTGTTCGGAGACTTTCGCTTCAAGTTCGGCTACCCTCGCTTTCAGGGACCGGATCTCTTCCATGAGCTCTTTCACCGTAGGTTCGCCCCCTCCCGCCCGGGCGGGAACACAGTAAAGGATGAATACGAGGAACATAAAAATCAACATAACCCTTTTCATGGCACACCGCCCCCTTTAGACAAGGTCTTTACCGGTCGTCGCCGCAGTAAGCTGACCGTGCTTCACGCCCTTTGTTGCCCTCAATTTATTAGCAAGGTCCTGGACTTCCCGAGGTTTCCCCTTCACGACTATAATTTCCAGACAATTATGATGGTCCAGATGGATATGCTGGTTGGCTATGATAAGGTGGTGGAAATCATGCTGCACATCGACAAGCGAGTTCAGGAGATCCCTCTTGTGGTGGTCATAGACAATGGTGATCGTCCCCGCCACTTCTTCCTTCCCGAACCATTCTTTTTTGACGAGCTTTTCCCGTATGAGGTCCCTGAAGGCCTCCGAACGGTTGACATACTTTTCTTCTTTTATCAGTCCGTCGAATTTATCAAGAAGCCCTTTATCAAGCGAGACCCCGAAACGGATCAGGTCTGACATCTTGCCTCCCGTGTTACGATTTATCAAATAGTAACACGTAAGGGGTCTTGCGTCAAGCGCCTGAGGATCTTTTTTTAGCAGATACGGGGAAGCTGGTCAGATTCGAGCATAGGAAGGATACGGGTCGATCCGATGCGGGTTCGGAGGCGGACTTCGCCTTTGTGGCGGGTGGTGGTACGGCCTATCAGACGGGCGCCGGGCCCCATGGCCTTTTTAACCCTGGATGCGTCTTCTTCGCTGACAAAGCAGACAAATTTCCCTTCATTCGCAACATACAGCGGATCAAAGCCCAGGACGTCGCAGAGTTTCCCGACGGCGGGCTTCACGGGGATATCCTTTTCAGATATTTCAATACCGATGTTCGATGACCGGGCTATCTCATTAAGCGTAGTGGCGAGTCCCCCTCTTGTGGGATCGCGCATAACGCTGATCTTTTCCGACGCCTTAAGACATTTTTGTGCTTCAAAATTCACATTTGCGCAGTCGCTTTTTATGGGGGGTTTAAACCCGAGGTCCTCTCTCGCGTTCAATATTGCCATACCATGCTCGGCTATACCGCCGTTTATAAGCACAAGGTCGCCGCTTTTCGGTTTGACGCCAACGCCCTTTCCTTTCTCTATCACACCTATGCCTGAAGTGTTGATGAACATCCCGTCACAGGCGCCTTGTTCGACGACCTTGATGTCACCTGTCACGACCTTAACATTTGCTTCCCGAGCGGCCTGCTTTATCGAGGAAGCGACCCTTCCAAGCACGGAGAACTCAAGCCCTTCTTCCAGGATGAACGCAAGCGACAAATAAAGAGGACGCGCGCCTTTCATGGATATATCGTTCACGGTCCCGCAAACGGCAAGTTTGCCTATGTCGCCGCCGGGAAAGAAAAGCGGTTTCACCACGTAGGAATCGGTACTGAAAGCGAGGCGCTCCGCGTCCACCCTCAGTTCTGCGGCATCCGCCATCTCGTCGAGGATCCTGTTAGAGAACTTCAGACGCATATCCTCGACCAGCTCATGCATGAGCTTCCCGCCGTTCCCATGCGCAAGAGTTATTGTCTTCCCTGAGACCTGAGACCTGAGACCTGAGACCTTCATTTAACTCCCGTACCTAAAATACGCCGCGCACGTGCCTTCGGACGATACCATGCACGGCCCCACCGGATGGCGCGGAGTGCATTTCTTTCCGAAAAGCTTACATTCACGGGGCGTCTTTATCCCTTGAAGGACTTTCCCGCACACACATCCTTTCGGCAGAACACTTTTCTTTACTTTGACATTGAACTCTTTCTCCGCGTCAAGATCCTCGTACTTCTTTTTGATCTTTAGCCCGCTTCTTTCGATCTTTCCTATACCGCGCCAGACGGAATCAGCCTGTTCAAAAACCTTTTTGATAAGTTTTTTGGCTTTTGCGTTCCCGCTCCTTTTTACGGCTCTTTTGTATTCTACCTCGACACAGGCATAGCCTCTTTTTATCTGTCTTACCAGCCGTGTAACGCCTTTTATGATATCATTGTCCTCAAAACCCGTTATAACACAAGGTATTACATACTTTTTTACCACGGGCTCATAAGGAGCGCTCCCGGTTATCACGCTCACGTGTCCCGGACAGATAAAACCGTTGACCTTGAGTTCCTTTGAGCCGGCTATCGCTTCAAGCGCCGGAAAGATGACCTTGAAACCGGAAAGCACAAAAAAGTTCTTCACTCCACGTTTTTTGGCTTCGATTATCGTCGCCGCCACCGTAGGAGAAGTGGTCTCAAAACCCACTCCCATGAAGACAACCCTTTTCGAAGGGTTCTTCTCGGCTATTTCCAAAGCATCCGCCGAGGAATACACCACACGCACATCCGCGCCTTCGGTTTTCATCCGGTCCAAACTTCCCGAACTTCCGGGCACGCGCATCATATCACCGAAGGTCGTCATGATGACGTTCTCCTCCCCGGCTATCTTCAGGGCCTTGTCTATATCTTCCTGGGAGGTCACGCACACGGGACAACCCGGGCCGGATATAAGCTCGACTTCTTTGGGTAGGAGCTTTTTTATGCCCGACCTGGCGATAGCCATCGTATGCGTCCCGCAGACCTCCATCAGCTTGATCGTCTTCATAATAGAAATATATTCTGGGGACATTTTTGCGCGCCTACATACCGCCTACACAAAAGTGTCCCCAGAACCTCCGTTTACACTCTCGGCGTTTATCACCGCTCTTAATTCGCCCAGGACCTTCTCCGTGTCTTCCGCCTCTTCCTTTGTGACTTTCCCGATCGCAAAACCGGCGTGCACGAGGACATGGTCGCCCTTCTTTACGCCGGCCAGGACGCCGAGCGATATCTCCCTTTTCACGCCGCCGAAATCAACGACGGCTTTTTCTCCCAAAATTTTAGTAATCCTCGCTGGAACTGCCAAACACATAGTATTACCTCATAGTATTATAAACACCCGCCATAAAGAGGTATCTTAATTGCCTTGAGCGGGGCGTCAATGACCGAGCGAGCATGGTGTCCGCGCGAAGCGCGGACGAGCGAGGGAATTGTCGAGACCGATTCCCTCGCTGGGGAAATCGGTCGTCCCTGCGAGAGGCAGTTAAGATACCCAGTGACAAGCCACGAAATACTGCCCCATCGCGATATTCAGGTCGTTCACCGGATTTGACCTGTTAATGAAAGTTTGATATCCCGCTCCTATCAAATCCCTGAGCGCTCTTTCCTTCAGGTACCCGTTCTGGAACACGCCTCCGCTGAGCGCGATATCCCTTACGCCCGTCTTCTTTGACAATTTCTTCACGACCTCCACGATAATATTCCCCATGGAATTATGGAACCTGGCCGCTATGATCTTCTTACTTTTTCCCCTACCCATATCCCGTACCATACCGCGAAAAAGGCCGTCTGTCCCGATCACGCACATACCGTTCTCCCTGGATATGTCAAAGGGATATGAACCCTCTTCTTTCTTATCGCACATCGCCTCGAGCTTTATCGGACCTTCTGATTCACGTGAAGCATGCGTACAGATCCCTAAAAGAGCCGCGGCGGCGTCAAAGAGGCGTCCCGCGCTCGATGTGAGCGGCGAGTTGATCTCTTTTGACATCATTTCTAACACAAGACCTTTTTGTTTTCTACTGACGCCCTTGACCATCTTCGCCCCGCCGGGACCCAGCACGCTGAGCACCATTCTCCAGGGCTCGGATACTGCTTTATCTCCGCCGGGCATCATGCGGTATTTCAGGTGAGCGAGCCGCTTAAAACCCTTTTTGTCCACAAGAAGGAACTCCCCTCCCCATATGTTGCCGTCAGTGCCATAACCGGTACCATCGAAGGAAACACCTATAACGGGACCTTTAAGGGAGTATTCCTCCATCACGCTTGCAATATGAGCGTGGTGATGCTGCACGGGAAGTATCGAGTATCGGGTATCGAGTATCGAGAGTTCCTTGGCAAACCGTGTGGAAAAATAAGCGGGGTGCAGGTCACATGCTATAACACCGGGGCTTACCTTTCCGGCCGCCTTGCGGACTTGGCGCCTAAAGCGCTCATAGTTCTCCGCATCGCCCAGGTCCCCCATCTCGGGGCCGGCTTTAAAGCTCTTCCCCTCCGCGAGAAGAAACCTGTTCTTTATATCCGCTCCTAATGCGAGTATTGTCTTACTCATGACTGGTCTACTGGAAATGTTCGAACTGTTCCGAGCGGGCACGGTCCCCGAGGGCCAAAGGCCCGAGGGGGAGCGAGGGAATGACAGAGGCCGATTCCCTCGCTGGGGGGATCGGCCGTCCCTGCGAGGACAGCTCAAACATTTGTTGTACATCATTCTATATCAAATGACAATACCTGGATTATCGTTCCCGGGAACATGGTTATCTCGAGGTCCGCCCCTTCAAGAAGAGTTCCCTTAGCCAGGACGGAAAAGGTTTCTTTGAAAGAATCCTCTTTCACACCTGTTAATTCCCCGACCTTGAGTTTCACGTTGGTGACCTTCTTGCCGCCTTCTTTCTCCGTATGCTCGGCTATACCCTTTATGATAGGCTCTATAAGATGTGTCTCATGCATTTTTTGCCTCCTTAAAAATTAAATGGTACGACAAACAGTAACCAGAAACCAGTTTCCAGTCCAGTTACTGGTTACCGGTTACTGGTCACTTGTTACTCTATCCTTTTTCCTTTATCCTTGTTACTGTTCACTGGTTACTTTTTTAATCGCCGCCACGATCTCTCCAAGCGCCTTTTTCACGCTATCCGACATCTCTTCCCCGAATGCCACGTTACCCGGCTGCACCGCGAGCATGTAGATATCGGCTTTTGTTTCTTGCTCAAGGTATTCAATGGCCATGACCGGTGAAAGGTCATGCGTGGTAAAACCCGACCTCACTATTTCGTCCTTATGCAGTATATCGTATGTCCCCGGGGCGGCATCCATATGGACCGCATCGGCTATTATCACGGTATCCGGCTTCTCCCTGGCTATCTTGCCCAGGTAATTTTCCGGGGCGCTGCCGGCATCGATGCATATAAGGTGTCCTTCACCGGCAAGTATTTCCGCCAGCCGGGGGCCGAAGGCATCATCCCCCTTAAGGATGTTGCCTACACCCAGAAGAACGGTCTTCCCTTTAATAATCTTATTAAAGATATTATCCATAAAGCAAAGGTGGCGTTTGGAGGTGGCGTTCGCGCTCTACTTCTTCGCCGGTTCTTCTTTAGTAGTAAGGGTGGACTCCCGCCTGCAACGTGCGCATACTATCTTCACCCTGTCGGACCTCCCGTAATCCTTCATAGCGGAAATAATATTTTCATCTACAATACCAAGTTCCTTGAGACGGGTAAGATACAGGGTGGGGTTGGAGAACGTCAGTTCTCCCAGTCTTTCCGCTATCCATTTCAGGTGGTCCTTGCATGCGATGGGGTCGCCGCAGCATTCACAGAGCTGGAGTTCTTTTTCTATCGATTCCTCGGCCTCTTTCCTCTCGAAGAAAGAAAGCTCCCAGTCGGTCGAAAGTTTTATGCCTTCCTTGTCGGCCAGGCAGTTGGCTTCGCACTGGCCGCAAAATATGCATGTATCCGTATAATGTATCATTTTTCTTTTCGGGTCGGCCGGGTCGGTAGAATCCTCAAAAGCCAGGGCCTCGACCGGGCACACGCTCACGCAAGCCAGGCACCCCACGCACTTTTCTTCGTTATATTTCGGCTGACCCCGAAAGTTCTTATGGGCTACGTGCTCGGCCTTGGGGAACTTCGAAGTGTATGGCCCTTTAATAAGCGCCTTCACCGCTTCTATGATCTCTCTTATCTTCGGCTTGGGGATCCTCATCTATTTTTCACCCTCTTTATCCTCGGCATACCTGTCGATGACGCTTTTCTCCCACAGCTTCACGCCGGCCCTGTGCGCGCCCCTTGCCACCGCATGCGCCGCCACGGGCGCCGTGAGTAGAATGAATATAATACAGAGAAGCGACTTAAGCCCGGCCGCGGTGAACCCCACGATCATGAACACACCGAAAAGTATGCTGCACGTGCCCAGGGTAACGCTCTTCGTGGCGGCCTGCAAGCGGTTATACACATCCGGCAGGCGCACAAGACCTAAGCATCCGAGGAGGTCGAATGCCAGGCCTATGCTCACGAATGCCAGACCTATGATATCACTCATCGAAATCCTTCCCTTCGAGATATTTCGAAAGCGCCAGCGTACCTATGAAGCTCTGTAGCGCCCAGGCAATGCCTATGTCTATGTACCACATCCTGCCCGTGGAAATGCTCAGGATGGCGCAAAAACCTATGATCATGATACCGAAAATATCAATAGCAACGATACGGTCCGCCCCAGTCGGGCCCCTGAATATCCTGAAGAGGCACAGACAGCATGAGAGGACCAATATATAGATCGCCCTTCCCATGAAACCCGTGTAAGGCAGGTCGGGATAGAAAAGATATGCGAACGGCCTGAAGAGTATTATGAATATTATGACTCCCAGTATCGCCGCCCCTATGATCCACCTTATTATTTTCATCTATCTTGTCCTCTATTCAAATATCTTTTCGAGTATGTGCTCGAACTTGTCCACAATGATCTTAGTGGCTTTCTCAACGTCCTTGTCCTGCACATTGATCCAGTGGATGTAAAGCACCCCGTTGTCGGCGTCTATATCCACGCTCATGGTCCCGGGCGTCAAGGTTATAGAATTGGCCAGGAACGTCAACCCCGTATCGGATCTTAATTTAGTTTTCACTTTCACTATACCGGGATTTATAGGGAGCGCCGGATGTAGCACGCGGTAAGCCACGTCGATGTTCGCCTTGATACACTCCCACAGGAACTTCGGGAGATAATGGGCCACAAAATACCAGTACCTGTGCGGATGACTGAGCATCTGCGTCCTTTTCACGAACATGTCCCCCGTCAGGAGCGCCACGAGAAGCGCCACCGGGATACCGACCAGAAGGTCCTGCCAGTCCGGCACCCAGTTCAGGAAACACCAGATAATGAAGCCCAGAATGAAGAGGATCGCCCTGCTTTTCATCATCCTATCTCCTTAAAAACGACCGCGGCGTACTTTACCCCTTCCAGCAGGGTGTCAGCCGCCTTGCTCAGGAACATCTCGTCTATCTTTCCGTAAGCGAGTATGCCGCCGGCCAAACAAACCAGGGCAAGCGTCGCCATCGAGATCTTCATGAAAAGCGGCACTTCCCTGATCCCGGCCCATTTCTCTTTGAGTTTGTCGAAAAAGGCATATTTCATGACCTTCATGAAGGACGCCAGAGTGAGCACGCTCGCCACCACGGCCCAGAACGCATATCCGTACCGGCCTGCCTGCACACACGCGATTATTATTATCAGCTTGCTCCAGAAACCGTTAAAGGGCGGTATGCCGGCGATCGCCATGGATGCGAAAAGACTGGTCGTCCCCGTAACCGGCATCTTTTGTATCAGCCCTCCCATTTCCTTCAGGTCACGCGTATCCGTGGAATATTCTACCGCTCCTGAATTCAAGAAAAGAAGCGATTTAAAGACGGAGTGGTTAAAAAGATGGAAAAGCCCCCCCAGTATCCCGAGCGGGGTCCCCAAGCCTATACCGAGTATCACGTACCCTATCTGGCTGATCGAGTGGTACGCTAAAAGACGTTTGAAATCCCACTGCCCGATAGCCAAAAAGACGCCTATGACCATTGAAAGCGCCCCCAGAAAGAGAAGTATATTGGATACCTCAGGCGTGAACCCCAGTACATTAAAGAATATCCTGCAGATCGCATAGACACCGAGCGATTTGATAAGCACTCCTGAAAGCATGGCCGATATGGGCGCCGGTGCCGAGGGATGCGCATCAGGCAGCCATGCATGGAACGGAACGAGCGCCGCCTTGAGGCCGAAACCCATCAGGAAAAGAACCGTCGTCATTATAACTATATCCGCTCCACCCTTCTGGGCCAGGACCTGGGCCATGTCGGCCATATTCAGCGTAGAAGTATAGCCGTACAGAAATACTATCCCGAGAAGCACGAAAAGCGACCCCACCGAGCTCATTATCGCATATTTGAAAGCCGCTTCAAGTTCATGTTTTTCCGTCCCGTACGCGACAAGGGCGTAACTGGCGACCGAAGCGATCTCAAGAAATACGAACAGGTTGAACATGTCGCCGGATATCACTACCCCGTTCATACCCGCGAGCATCAGGAGGAACAGGCAGTAGAACTTCCACTTGGATGTGAACTTCTCCATGTAGTTTATAGAGAACACCGCTATGGCGAATGCCATAAGGTTCACGGTGACCAGCATGAACGAGGTCATGCCGTCCATCACCATGGCTATACCTATGGGAGGTTTCCACCCGCCGACCGCGTACACTAAAGTCCCGTAGTCGTTCACCAGTTTGACGGAAAAGATCGAAAGCGCAAAAAGTGTCAGGGTCAGGACGCTTCCCAGGATGTCCGGTACACCTTTTATCTTCTTGCCGAGAATGGGCATCAAAAAGGCGCCGGCCAGCGGGACGGCCACAAAAAGCGGTATTATATTCTCGGCCGGTATCATCCTCTTAACTCCCTGATCTTCGTTATATCGAAAGTGCCGTATTTTTCATAAATTCTCATAGCTATACCTACGAGTAAAGCGGTGGTCGCAAGACCGATGACTATCGCGGTCAGAACGAGCGCGTGCGGCAGCGGATCGACCATATTAGCGACGTCCTGTGTCTTCGAAAAGATAGGCGCGCGGCCTTCCACCCTGTATGCGGTCAGGATAAAGAAGAGGTTCACCGCATACTCTATGATGATGACCCCTATGATCAGCTTTATGACGTTGCGCTTCCTCACGACACAGTAGATGCCCACACAAAAAAGCGCCAGAGTAAGAAGGTAAACTATCATGTCTATTTCTTCCCCGTGTCAAATTTTACAAGGACCAGCGCGACGAATATGGCGAAGATACCCGCGCCGACCTTAAAAGATATCGCTATATTACAGAGCGGTATGATACCCGCGCTGAAAAGATGAAAAGGCTCTCCCTTGTGCAGGAAGTTCAGGAAAAAATACCCTCCCGTGAGCCCGAGAAGCGATATTGTCAGGAACATGATCGCACCCGTACTCTCCCAGACGGACGCCGCTGACCTTGACAACTTCTTGAAAGCGGCCTCTTTTCCGTATGCCAGCATGAGATGTATGAAGGAAAGCGCTATGATAACACCCCCTGCGAACCCCCCGCCGGGCGTAAGGTGTCCATGGAGCACTATATACATGCCGTAAAGGAAGATGGCCCCGACCGTGAGGCGGGTTATCGTCTTCACTATCAGCGACATGCCTTTACCGTGTTCGTGGCTCATTCTTCTTCCTCTACCTTTTCACCGACTTTTTTCCTGCCTATACGCCGCACCACGGCCAGTACGCCTATAACGGCCGTAAAAAGTATTGTCGCCTCCCCCAGCGTGTCATAAGCCCTGAAATCCAGTATCACCGACCCGACCAGGTTGGTCGCGCCCGTCCTTGAAAGCCCTTCCTGTATATATGTCTTAGAGACCCTCATTATGGGATACCCGAATTCCGGGAGGTCCTTGAAACACCTCAGCGCTACAAGGAAAAAGATAGCGATAAAACATATGGTGATCACCGTATTTAACAGCCACCTGCCCGTCGTCGAAAAAGGCAGGTCCTTTTTCAGGGTGGCCCTTATCAGGATTATGAGCGCCAATATCTCGACCACCAGCTGCGTAATGGCCACGTCAGGCGCCTTGAGCTGCAAAAATACTATCGAGAGCGCGAGGCCCACCGCTCCTACCGCTATGACGGAAGAAAGCAGGTCCTTCAGCTCAACCGCTATTATCGCGCCTATGATCATCAGGACCATCAGTATTAAAAGTTCTACCATAAGTTATCGCCTCAATAAATAAAAGAAAAGCACGCCCATCCCGAGCAGGCACCACGCCAGGTACGTAAGAAGAACCCCGTTGTGGATAAAACGCAGCACCCTGTTGAACCCGAGCGTGAATTTCACGCCTACTTCGTACACGTCAAAGAATTTCTTCTCCGCCCACCTGTATATGATCCTCAATATGCCAATATCCTTTATCGTCTCGTAGAATTCGACGCCGGAGACCCGCATATCCGGGTATTGCTTTACGGTCTCGCCGCCTATAAAGATATCCGTGGTCCTGGTCCTGACCGCCGTCCCCGCAAGATATATGAGAAAACCTATTATGATACCTATAACGATCAGGGCCGTGGCAAGACCCGAATCCCATATGCCCGTAAATCCGGGGATCCCGCCCATGGACGGGAATATCAGCATCTTGAGCGGTATGGCCACGGCGAACACGCCGAAAACCACGCAAAGGGCGGCCAGGATAACGGACGGTATCCACATGGTCGCGCCCGTCTCTTTTCTCTCGCCCACCAGGTCCTTCATTTCCGCGGAAGGCTGGCCGAGGAATATAGCGTGAAGAAGCTTCATGAAGCTGGCCAGGGTAAGAGCGCTGCCGAACATGGCGGCGACAAGCCACAATATCCACAGCTTACTGCCGCCGGCGGTATTTATTATGCCCTGGTATATCATCCATTTCGACGCGAACCCGTTAAAGGGCGGCACGCCGGATATGGCCAGCGAGGCTATAAGAAAGGCCCCGAACGTGACCGGCATCACTTTGGCTAACCCGCCCAGCTTGCTGAGATCGGTCGTGCCTGTCCTCTTTTCCACCGCCCCGCCCGAGAGGAACAGGCCCGACTTGTATATGGCATTATTCAGCATATGAAAAAGACCGCCCGCTATGCCTACCGGGTTACCCGTTCCGATGCCGAGTATCATGTACCCCACCTGGCTGACGGCATGGTAACCAAGAAGCCGTTTGAGATCATGCTGGACAAGCGCCATCATGACCGCGGCCACTATGGTGAAACTCCCGAGGGCCATCAGGAAAATATTCATTCCCTTCGTCATCACGAAAATATCCAGCGTCAGACGCACGAGAAAATAAATGCCAAGCAGCTTATCAAGTGCTGCCGGCAGATACGCGGCTACCGGGATCGGCGCGTCTTCGGCGGTGTCGGGTACCCACGTGTGGAAGGGCATGGCCCCCGCCTTCGCGAAGGCGCCTGAAGCCAGGCACAGGTAAGCCACAATGGCCGTCTTCGAGGTCAGGGCCACGCTCAGATCGTTCATCTGGAGAGTCCCGGCAAGGTGCCAGAGAAAACCAAGACCCAGGATCATGAACGCGTCGGTCCCGCCTATTATGATGAACGTCTTCTTTGCCGTGTACGCGGTGCTCTTTTTCTCGCCGAACCCTATCAAGAGATAAAGAAGCAGCCCGAGAAAACCCCAGAATACGATGAAGAGCACCAGGTTATCGGAAAAGACCGCCCCTATGGAAGCAGCCATCGTCAGGAGGATATAGATGTAATAGCGCAAGAGGCCCTTCTTCCCCTTCATAAAACCGAAGGAGTAAAAGATGATCAGCGCGGAGAATACCATCACGAATATCGCGACGAACATCGACAGGTGGTCTACCCTGAAAAGCTGCGTATCGAACATCATATCTTCTTCCTGATATCCTCTGTCTTTTTCTGGGAGAGCTTTACGAGATCCTCTCCACCGTAAAGTTTTTTGCCCTTCGAGTCACGGACGGCCACCCTCTCGGTGCAACAATAGCACGGGTCTATGGCTGCCAGGATTATGGTCGCGTCCGATATCGTCTCACCGACCACGGTCGCTTTATAGGTCGGGAGGTTCATGAAGGTCGGGGCCCTTACCTTATGCCTCGCGGGGCTGTTGGTGCCGTCGCTCTTCACATAATGGAACGTTTCACCTCTGGGCGCTTCGATATGCCCTATGCCTTCTCCCGGAGGCACGTTCTTGAGATTAAGGTCTATATCCCCCGCCGGGAGGTTCTCAAGGCAATATTTCATTATCTTGTGCGATTCCAGCATCTCAAGCACCCTCACGATGACCTTGTCATAGACGTCACCGTTCTCGGCCACTATCATGTCCCATTCTACCCGGTCATAGACCCCATAAGGAGAATCCTTCCTGACGTCCCTGGCAACGCCTGAGGCACGCGACGTCGGCCCGAGTGCGCAATAATCGATAGCTTCTTCCTTAGTAAGTATACCCACGCCCTTGGTCCTGGCATGCAGCACAGGATCGTCCGTTACCGCCTTTCTGAGCATATCCAGCGTCGGGACTATGGAATCGATCTTCTTCACACACACCGGTATATCCTCTTCCTTGAAGTCCCTTCTTACTCCGCCCGGCTTGAACATCGCATAGTTGTTCCTGTTACCGGAAAGTATCTCCATGACATCCAGGATCTCTTCGCGGAGCTTCCATGCCCACATGTAGACGGTGTTATATCCAAGGAAATGTCCCGCCAGGCCCAGCCACAAAAGGTGCGAGTGGATCCTTTCCCCCTCGGCTATAACTGTTCTGATGAACTTCGCCCGATCCGGCACTTCAACGGGGAATATATCCTCGACCGCCCTCGTGTACGCGAAAGGATGGCTCGTCGAACATATGCCGCAGATCCTTTCTATAACGAACGTTGACTGGTCAAAGCTTTTCATCTCGGAAAGCTTCTCTATACCCCTGTGGTTATATCCCACCTGCATGTCTATATCGACGACCTTCTCACCTTCCACCGTGAGGGTGAAAAACTCCGGCTCTTCCTGGAGCGGATGGTACGGTCCTATTGGTACTATTGTCTTAGCCATGTCAGTTCTTAGTTCTTAGTTATTAGTTCAGAGTCAAATATTTCAAAATCATATTCCGCGATCTCTTATCGCTTTCTTGTCCCACTCTTCGTAATCACACCTCAAAGGATACACCCCTTCCGGCCATTCATCCGAAAGCAGCAGCCTCCTCTTATCCGGGTGACCTTTGAAATCGATACCTAAAAGCTCACTCATCTCCCTTTCTATCCAGTTCGCCCCTTCAAAAACGGGGGCGAGAGAATCTATTTCAAGTTTATCGACAGGCAATTTCACCCTGAACGAGATGAGAAGGTTTATATCTTCTACCGTAAAATGGTAAAGTATCTCGAAATGATGCCTGCAATCCACGCCGGAAGCGATGTTGAACCTCGCCTTGATCTGGCGAAGAGCATACGTCGCTATCTTGACCAGCGCTTCCTTCCTGATCTCGATGTACACTCTCGAGGGCGACTTGTCGAAGACATCGACTATGTCGTCCTTGAATCTTCCCGTAATATCTTTAAGTATCTCTTCTCTCATTTTTTCTCGGCTGCCTGCGCCTTCACCTTCTCTATCAGCTTCACGACACCGGCTATTATCGCCTCGGGTTTCGGGGGACATCCCGGGATATACACATCGACCGGTATGATCTTGTCCAGCGGCTGTGGACAGTTGTAACTGTGCACGAACATGCCCCGGGACATCGAACATTCCCCGATAGCCACTACAAGACAGGGCTTAGGCGCCTGTTCATAAAGCCTCTTGAGCCTCTCGGCCGATTTCCTGTTGCAGGAACCCGTAATGAGAAGCACATCGGCATGTTTTATGCTCGGCGCCAGAAGCATCCCGAACCTTTCGATGTCGAACCTGGGCGTGAGACAGTCCAGCACCTCGATATCACAGTTGTTGCAACTGCCCGTGGACAGGTGGAACACCCACGGTGACCTCAAAAGCGCATTAAGTTTAAAGCTCATATCCTCAATTCCCTATTTTCCAAAATAAGCCAAGACTACCGCCCCGACAGCCAGGACCGTCATCGGTCCCCAGAAGAATTTTACGGCCTGGTCTATCCTGAGACGCGGGTTAGTATTGCGTATTACCGTTATCAACGCCACAAGCAGCACATATTTAAGGATGCCGTACAAGAGATGTATACCGTCAAACCGCAAGCCTCCCATGTAAAGTATCATCAGGAAAAAAGGCAGCGTGAAAAGGAGCATGTTCTTGGTCAGTCGGAACATGGCGAGGGCCGTTCCCGAATATTCTATCAGCGCGCCGCCCGAGATCTCGGTCTCCGCCTCCGGTATATCGAACGGCACCAACGCGAGTTTCGCCTGGACGCTCATGAGCGCCACGACCAGGGCTATGAACCCCGACAGGCTCCCTACCACTACTCCATTCTGCGCCTGCGCGCCGAGTATCTCGCCTATCCTTATGGAATACCCCGACTTGATCACTGGCACCATCACCGCGAACACGAAAGGCAGTTCGTACGCTAATATCAGTTTCATCTCGCGCGAGGCGCCGATACTCGCCAGGGGGTTGGCCGAAGCGAAACCGCCCATTATTATGCTCATAGAAGGTATCGTCAAAAGATAGATGGCCACTATTATATCGCCCACAAACCCCTGGCCTAACCTGATATCGTTGATCCAGAGCAGGGTCGAGACCAGGACCACACTGCTAAAGCCCACTACCGGCGCCATTAAAAAGGTCGTCCTGGAAGCCCCCGCGGGCACAAGCGTTTCCTTTCCGAGAAGTTTTATTATATCGATCAACGGCTGAAGGAGCGGAGGTCCCACCCTGTACTGCACGCGGGCCGTGACCTTCCGGTCTATCCAGCTCGCCAGAAGTCCTATGACCGCGGTCAGGAAAAACCCGAAAAATATAAGGTAAAAAATATATATCATCTTCTCGTCCACGGTCCACGGTCCATAGCCCACGGTTGACAGTGGACTATGGTCTGTGGACTGAACTCCGTACCCGTTAATTTCATTCTCATGCCTTTTCCCACTCCCAGTGCGTGGAATGGACTATAATATTATTTCCTACTAAAAAGGTATTCTCGCCTAGTTCTTCGTCAGCCCCCACCAGCTTAAGCGCGCCGTAAGGGCATGTCTTTATGCACAGAGGTTCGTCCTTCTCGGTCCTTCTGTCCAGGCAAAAATCGCAGTTATGCACAAGATATGGTACGGTCTCCGGATATATGGTGCCGTAAGGACACGCGTGCGAACATGACCTGCAGCTCACGCAGCGCATGTTATGCCTTATGAGCATCTTGTCCTTTTTTTCGTCCTCCTGCTGCTCGAGGGCCTCGAACGGACAGGAAGCGACACAATGGGGTTCTTCGCACCTGCGGCAGACAAGCGCATATGTCGCCAGTTCGACGACCGACATAATGCCGTTGTTGTTCGTCTGGCGGTGATAGAGATAGCTGCATTTAACAACGCAGTCCTCACACTCACCGGAGGCGCAGGCATCGAGGTCGATAAAAAGGCGCTTATCTTTGCCCTTTTCCGGCTCTGTATTAAATCTTCCCTGATGTATCTGTTCGGCGCTCGAGTCCATGTTAATCCCAGATCCCGTGGAAACCCTTTATCTTTGAATACTGAAAGACCGGGCCGTCTTTGCACGCGTAATAAGTGCCCAGCCGGCAGTGCCCGCATTTGCCTATACCGCAGGACATGTTCTTTTCCATAGAAAGATATATATTATCTTCCTGAAAACCCATATCGAGAAGTTTAAGTGTGGCGAACTTCATCATGATCGGGGGGCCGCAAACCACGGCAATGGCTTCTTTACAGTCTACTCTTATATCGTCAAATATCGTCGTCACGACACCGACATTGCCCTTCCATTTATCGTCACCGTGATCGACCGTAAGACGCAAGTCAAGGTCGTCCCGCTTTGCCCATTCATCGGTCTCGCTCCTGTAGACCATTTCTTTGGGCGTCTTACACCCGCCCCTGAAATAGAGTTTCTTGAACTTCCCGCTCCTGTTGAAGAACTCGTACATAAGGCTGCGAAGGGGGGCGAAACCGCATCCGCCGCCTATTACCACCACTTCCCTGCCCTCGAACTCATCTATTGGGTATGCCGTGCCCAACGGGCCTCTTACACCTATAACATCACCCTTTTTAAGGTCGTGCACTTTATCCGTGACCTTGCCCACCTTCATGATGGTCACTTCCATTATGTCCTTCTGGGCGGGATTCGACGACGGCGTAAAGGGCGCCTCACCCACCCCGGGCACCGTTATCTCCACGAACTGCCCGGAAAGGAATTCGATAGGCTCCTCGGGTTTGAAGCGGATCGTCTTTATGGTAGGGGTCTCCGGGATGACCTCTATGACTTCCGCTTTGACCGGCCTGTATGGATTGGTTATCTTTTTCTCAGCCACTTTCCACCAGCTTTTTCAGGACTTCCCTTATGTCTATCTTGGCGGGACACGCCGAGACGCACCTGCCGCACCCCGTGCACGCGTACACATCCGCTACTTTCGGGAAAAAGTCGAACTTTTTCTCGAACCTGTTCCTGAGGCGCATCCAGAGGTGCGGCCGCGGGTTCGCCCCGCCGGCCACCCTGGCGTAATCCTTGATCATGCAGGAATCCCACACGCGAAGGCGCGCCATTTTCTCTTCGCTCTTCTGGTCATAAAGGAGGAAGCAATGACAGGTCGGGCAGATTATCGTGCACGCCCCGCACTCCACGCACGTCTTCGCTTCTTCCTCCCATATCTCGGACTCGAAATTCCTCTCTATTATGCCTTTATATTTTTTCTGGTCGGGTATGCCGTTCTCCTTGATATTGCGCTTGACCTCATCAACGACCTTCTTCCTGGCTTTTTCCTGTCGCGAAACCAGGCGTTCGTTGGCTTCCTGGAACAGCGAAGTGTTGCTCTCCAGTATCTCCTCACCCTTGTCGGAACCGGCTTCCACCAGGAAACCGTGGTCCACCTCGGTAAGGTTGATGTCGAAGTCCTTTTCCGGATAGGGCTTTATCCCCACGGCCATGCAGAAACATGTCTCTATCGCACAGGTGCAGTCGGAAGATATGATAAGGTTCTCGTCGCGGTTCTTGATGTAGATGGGGTCTTTATAGTCGTGGTCAAGGAACACATGGTCCTGGATCTTGAACCCCTTCAGGTCGCATGCTTTCACGCCGACTATGGCGAAGGGCTTGTCCTCGGAATGCGGTATCTTGGGGCTGAAGTCCTCCGCCACTACTTCGCGGGCCCTCGTGAAGAAAGCTTTAAGCGGTTCGAACGGCCTTACCTCTCCTATTGTAACGTCATCCGTGAATTTTTCGTATCTGGCGTAAAAACGCTGTTCACCCTTTTTCACGGGCACGAAAACGTTATAGCCCTTCCTGAGCGAATTCAGGAATTTCACGAAATTTTCATGGGTGATGTATCTCATCTTCTTCATTTTTTCGCGACCATGAAATAGGTCAGGGTCTCCAGCTCGCGCGAAAGATCGACGTTCTTTACTTTCACGTCCTCCGGGACGTTCAGGCTTACCGGCGCGAAATTAAGTACGCATTTGACACCGGCTTCCACCAGCTTGTCAGCCACTTCCTGCGCGTTCCCGGCCGGAACAGCCACTATCCCGATGCTTATCTTTTTTTCCGCTATCGTCTTTTTAAGCTCGGTGATCGGCCGGACCTCTATATCCCCGAGTTTCGTACCGATCTTGTCGACGTGGGCGTCGAACGCGGCGACCACTTCAAGCCCGTGCCTTTTAAAACCCGGGTAGTTCAAAAGCGCTGAACCCAGATGCCCGGCTCCCACTACGGCAACGCTCCAGGTCTTATCCTTACCGAGTATTTTTTCCAGGGCTTTTTTCAGTTCGGCGGTGTCATAACCCGAACCGCTGACCCCGAACTGGCCGAAATACCCGAGGTCTTTTCTTACCTGCGCGTCGCTGAGGTTCGTCCTCTCACCCAGCTCGGCAGACGATATCGTCCTTATGTTCATCCCGGCGAGTTCCGTGACTTCTCTCAGATAGACGAAAAGCCGTGATATCGTACCTTCTGGCACCTTTTTACCGTTCATGGGACCTCAAACCGCATTCGGGACTTTGTGACAATATTCACAGACTTTGTTATTAAGTTCACAAATATAATATGTTTCCTTTATAAAGTCAAGGGGTTTTTTAAAGAAAGGGTAGGGAAAAAGTTATTTATTGCGTTCCCGTTTTCCGAGAAGGACGATGTCCCTCAGGGCCTCTTTATCCTTGGCCTGCATCCACCTTTTTTCGAAAAGCGGATCCTGGACGATCTGGGCTATGGCCGAAAGGGCCCGGAGGTGGAAATTCCTCTCGTCCCTCGTGCCTGCTATAACGAAAACGGTATGGACCTTTCGCTCTTTCCCGGGGAATATGATGCCTTCTTTGCTGCGCGCCAAAAGTATGGTGAAAATATTATTCCCGTCGACCACTATATGCGGAATGGCCAAGCCGGGGCTTAAGACCGTACTGCTCTGCTCCTCCCTGTCCAGAAGAAGCGTCAACATGACCGCGGATTCCACACCCGTTCTCTCGGAAAGCTTCTCCGCCGCCAGCTTAAAAAAATCACCGGCTGTCATGAAACCAGTTATATCAAGAACGATGCCCTCCTCTACGATGCGATCGAACCTGTCCTTTATTATGTCATCCCTCTCCCGGATGATCTCCTTGAGCTCCGCTTCGAGAGAAACGTCGGCGAATTCCCGTGCCGCGACGCGTTCAATGAGATGCAAAAGCGCGAAATCCCTCTTTGCCCTCTCCCTGCCATAGAACCAGAAAACCGCCAGACCCGCGGCAAAAAGCAGGGATCCCGCAAAAAGAGCCTGTTTGCCCATATTCACTACCAGCAGCCAGCAGCCAAAAATACCGATGACCTGCACCCAGGGATAGAAAGGTGACCTGAACTGCGGCCTGTAATTAAGGACGCCGCTCTGCCTCATGATGATCACGCAAAGACAGGAGAACATAAAGGTCATTATCAGGACCGTCGACGCCACTTCAACAAGGACATAAAGGTCAAGGAAAAGCGCCAGGATCATTATGCCGCCGGTGAACAGTATCGCTACGGCGGGCGTCTTGAACTTTTTATGTACATTGCCGAAAAGATCCGGCAGCAGGCGGTCACGGCTCAAAGCAAAGGGATATCTCGAGGCGGCCATGATGCCGGCGTTAGCCGTTGAAATAAAAGCTAAAATAGCCGCGATACTCATAGCTATCACGCCCCAGTTCCCCATGAAAACGGCCGCGCCGTCGGAAATGGGAGTAAGGGAACTATCCAGTTGTCTTGCCCCCAGAACACCCGTAGTGACAAAAACCGTCAATGTGTATAAGATCGTAACAGCGACAAGTGACAGTATCATGCCCAGCGGCACTGTCTTGGACGGGTCCTTCACTTCCTCGGCTATACTGGCCACTTTTATAAGACCGCCGTAAGATATGAACACAAATCCGGCGGTAAAGAATACAGCCGGCGCCCCGCGGGGCGCGAAAGGCTCAAAGTGCACCGCGCTCATAGCGGGCAGGCCGCGTGCTATATAGACCACAAGGAGGGCGACGAGCGTTACGACTATAGCTACCTGGACCTTGCCCGCCTCCTTGATGCCGATATAATTGAGAGCGACAAAAATAATGCAAAAAGCGAGAGCTATAAGCCGCGGGTCAACATTGACGAGGATCCTTGTGAACGCGGCCATACCCACCAGCGCGAAAGAGCTCTTAAGGGATATGGACATCCACGTGAGAAGCCCGTCTATCGTGCCGACAGCGGGTCCCATGCTCCTGGTCACGTAGAAATAAGTGCCTCCTGCCCTGGGCATGGCGGAAACGAGCTCCGCCTGGCTAAGCATGCCGGTCATGGCCAGAAAACCAGCCAGAAGATACGAGATCACCACGGCCGGTCCCGCCTGCGCGTGGGCAAGTCCCGGGAGGATAAAAAGCCCCGAACTGATCATCGCTCCCGAAGCGATGCAGAAAACGTCCAGAAGCCCCAGTTCTTTTTTTAACTTTGCGTCTTCCATGAAAGGATCGCTTGCAGCTACAGAAGTCCCTTATTACTAAATATAATAGATAAAATTGCTTTTGCAAATTTGGGGCTAATTAATTCAGATCAGAAAGGGGAAAAAAGAAGGGTTTGACCCGCTTTATTATTCCATGACCAATTCCCCGCCCTGGGACCAGGTACCGCCGCCGACACCGTGGAAAGTGCCGTTGTCGTCGTTATACGTGCCCCCCGCTTCCCCGGAGATATTCACGTTCTCGCTGGGCATGTTACCGCTCACGAGGGCGTGCCACTGACCGTCCGACCACTGGTCACCGGAAAGGGTGACGTTATGGCCGCTCGCGTTGTCGATCGTGAGGGACCACGTGTCGGTGATCGCGCCTGAGTGCGTGCCGTGGATATAGCCTGCCCATATATTGTTCAGGGAGTTGCTGTAAAGATTGATGCCCATGCTGGCGGACATATTGGCGTTGGCGCCGGACAGCACCGAAGAGTAGGCTTCGGTGATGGGGACCGAGACAAAACTCTCGAACTCGGATATCGTGAAACCCAGGTTCGCTTCCGTGAGGAGGTCGGTGACATCGAACCATTCGCCGCCGCCGACGGCTTCCCACGTGAATGACAGTTCGCAATAATCGCCGACCACGTCCCCGTGAAAGATGTGACCCGCGTGGACGACGCCTTCACCGTCATCATCAAAAAAATAACCGAGCATCGTACCGCTCATGCCTCCCAAATTCCACTCGTTACCGTTGATAGTGCCTAACCAGGGAGAACTGCCTCCTTCTCCCGGATCCTGATGCATACCTCCTATGGCAAGCTTCCAGTCATCGTCAGTCACCGGCGTGAACGAGCCCACCCCGTTCATGAACCATATACCCCACCGTTCTCCCTGAAGGCTCAGGGTCTCACCACTGAGATCAGTGCAAACGACCGAACCGCCGAGGCCACCCGCGAAACCGCCCATGCCCGATCCGCCGTAGAGATCGCCTGTCTCCTTAGGCGCGGAATCAAGCTGGTCCGGGGTTATGCCTACCATACTCCTCGGTGAGAACCAGACAGGGAAGTTGCCTACGCTGTTGAAGTGCCCCGGACTGACATCTCCTTCATAAAGGGCCGAGAAAGTGCCGCCATGGCCCGTGGTATCCACGTATATCCCGAGCGCTTTACCCTTAAGACGGGTACCTATCATCGTCCCGCCGGTACGCCCTATCATCCTGCCGCCGTCCGAAGCGGTGTAGGCGATGTTATCACATCCCCATAGACGGTCAAGCCCTTTACCGATAAACAACCCGTGCACGTCGTTCCCGCTCGGGGAAAACCCCGCCCACATGCCGCCCGCCCCGGGGACCGAAAAAGCGAGACTCCCCACAACGTGGCTGTCGGAATTCATGACAAAATTTAAGTCGCTTTCGCCTTCATACCCTATATACCCGAAATGTCCGGTAAAATTAGCGGCTTCTTCCGGCGGTGGCGGTGGCGGGAGAAGGCCGCCTAAAATAGTAGCGATAGGTACGCCGACAATAGTACCACCGGGAAGGTCCTCCGGAAGTAAGTTGCCTATAGGAGGAAGTACACCCGGCGGCAGAGGACGCGTAGCCAGAGGGCTCCGAAGACCGGTCCCGCTACTGTAATTGGTCATAGCGACACCCTGGCTCCAGAATTCCTCGAGGGTTATTCTGTCCTTGACGGTGGTATAAACGGGCGTTCCGAGGTTACCCGCGGAATTGGCCGTGGAATTCTGTCCGGGATCCAGCACCACCATATCGCCGGAGACGAGGCTTGTCATATCCCCCTGCCCGCCTTCATACCAGGCCTGTGTCCACCCCTCGGTTATATCAAGGTACATCACTGTCCCTCTCACGCCGCATACGGCGGACGGGGTCTTCACACGGAACGTGGACTTCTTGCCGAGCCTTTCCACTATGGCCCTTATCTTTCCCCTGTCCGCCTCGAATGAATTCTCATATTCCCCGGTCTTCGGGTCGTGGCGTATGCGCTTCATGAATATCTCGGAATTCGCCTGGAGCGAAAGCATATTGCCGTTCTCCATGGTTATTTCCACGCCGCCGTCGGGGCCGGTCATCACTTTGTCGCCTTCCGTGAGGACCTCATCTATCTTCGCCAGACGGAACTTTTTATTACCGTGCTTGTAAACGCGTACCTCTCCCTGGACCGAGGTTATGAGGCCCTTCATCTTCCTTACACCCTTGCCCTCGAGCGTGTCCCTGGACATCTGGCTCGGCTTGGTGTCCTTTTCATGCGCCGAGAACTCCGCGTCGACGTACGGGCGCGGTTTATCCGGAATGTCGCTTAAGGGTATCGTGACAAAATCGCCTTTGCTTAATTTCGTCACGTCATCGGGATAGGCCGGGTTATACACCGATATCTGGCCGTCCTTCACAAAGACGCCGGTCTTGTCCGCCTGGTGGAAAGCCACGATATCGGTGCCCTTTACCGTGCCTTTGGCGCTGGGGGTCACGATGTGGAAGTTGGAAGTGCCTCCGTTCTTGGAAACGATCGCCCGCATCTTCCCGCGGTATAACCTTACGGTCGCGTTCTGTCTTTTGTTCCCGTCCTTGATGTCATATTCTTCGATGGCGACACGGGAATTCGGGGCGAGCCGGAGAACCGTACCGTCCTTAAAGGTGACCTCTGCCCTGGAATTGCTCTTTGTCCTTATGACGTCACGGAGAAAGACCGGTTCCTCTTTTTTGACGCGGGAAGCCGTGTCCTCTTCCAAACGGGTAACGTCTATCCTTCCCTCCAGGGACGTATATGTCCCCACTTCCGTTCCATCCGCGAAACAAACGGCGGAAAGAAAGACGGACATTATCAACAGAAATAGTATCTTCTTCATTATTATTTTAGTCCTCAAGACCGTTAAAACTTATACTTCATCCCTACGCTATAAACGTTCCGTTTATAGTTATACACTTTAATATTGCAAGAGTCGTATACGTGTATATAGTTTAGCATAATTTCAACATTTTTTACAATATCAAAAGCGAGAAAAGTGGACAAAGTCAGAATGTCGTCCCTGCGTTGCTGCTTAAAGATAAAATTGGTCTCCGTGAACCTCTGAAAAAAAAGGTCCAGCGTACCCCCTATCCTCATTTTTTCCATGATCGGCACGGTAGCACCCAGTGTGATCTTGTTACCTATATATCTCCAATTGTCTTCTTCGGTATCGTCGTAATTCAGGGCATATTTCAGGTAAGCGATACCCTTACCCTCGCCGAAAAAGTAGAACCATGCAAGATGCCCCGTATACTCGTCGGAATCCCTGTCTTCCTCGGGGCCGTTGGGAGACCACAGGAATTTATCTTTATTATAGAACATGCCGAGCTGGCCCATCACATTCCTGCCCAGTTTGATATTATCCAGGTTGCCTATACTGACAGTGGAAAGGTATCCCTTATCATTGACGGTGACAAAGTTGTAATAGATCGGGAAGCTGATAGCCGCGTTCTCGAGATAAAAAGCCGGCTGTGTAGTGAAATTGTGGGACGTCATGTCATAGAAACCCAGGTCGAACTGCTTGGCCAGGTAGAACGAATACCCGAATTTCGCGCCGAAGTTCTCCCAGGGCTTCAGGTTATATTCACCGTTGAAGGTGTAAACCTGCCGCCAATCACCTTTGTCCCCGATGGCCGACACCAGGACATCGCTCCCCGGCGACAGGACGACGTTATCGTCATACTGCAGGGCGAAACCGACATTCCCGCGGAAGGGTCTTGTGGCTTCCTCTTTCTTGTCTATGGCGGCGATATATTCATCGGCGAAACCGGCAAGATCGCTGTGCGGAGCCTCTTTCACGACGTCGCCGAAGATCTTCTTCGCCTCTTTCAGCCTTTCGTTCTTCACGTACGCCAGGCCGATATAATACTCAAGCGTCTGGTACGGCGCCCCGTCTATCCCCTTCGCTTCCTCGAAGGACTCTATCGCCGTATCAAGGTCCTCCCCCTCTTTCAGATAGACCATGCCTTTGAAAAAAGAGGTCTGGGCCGGGTTTATCCCTTCGTCTTCCGCCAGCTTGATCCACTTTTTTGCCTCGTCCAGCTCGCCCTTCTTGTAAAGAAGGTCTATGAGTTCCGTAAGCGCGTTCTTTATCCTTGGCTTCATCATCACGGCGGCTTCCAGATAAGACCTGGCCTCATCATAGTTCTGCATTTGTTTGCAGGTAACACCGAGATAATAGGCGACGAGGGTCGACTGGGGCCTTTCCTTCCATAGCCTCTTCAAAAGGTCATAGGCCTCTTCGTAATCCTCGTGCTTGTAAAGCCATATGGCCTTCGTCAGCTGTTCGTCCCCTTTGGCATCGAGTTCGTCGGAAAAGACCTGCGGCACGCAGAAAATACCCGCGAACAGTGAGAGAACCGTGAAAATGATAATTACTTTGGTTTTCATGATTTATAACTTATAATACAAAACCCCACACGTGTCAAGAATATTTCCCCCTGTACAACCCCGGGGGTTGAACCCTTGCCAAACCCCACCGTATTTATACATCGGGTGTATTATACACCCGATGTATATGCGGTGAGGCGTTTGAAGGCTTTAAGCTTTTCGGAGCGGCCGATCTTTGCCCTGGAGACGGCGTCATTGAGGAAAGAGATGGTACCGTCATAAACAGAACGGTTTACGGGATATGGGTGGCCGTCCTTTCCGCCATGGGCGAAACTGAACCTTGCCGGGTCGCGTAAGCTCGGTTTTTCGCCGTAGACAAGCTCGGATATGAGGGCCAGAGCCCTTATCGTCCTGGGGCCGACGCCCTGTATGCCCAGGAGCTCTTCGAAGTTCCCGGGTCTTTTTTCATACGTGGAAAGCAGTATCTTTTTCAGGTTCTCCGGCCTTATTTCCTTGCCGCGGATATCATGATGAGCGGGGAGCGATAATTTTTCAACGCGCCTGTACTCTTCCAGGACCTTTTCCGGGTTCACGCGGGAGATCTCAACGCTGACTTCCCTCGCCTTTTCGCTTTCCCGGGCGACCATATTGAGGACCTCTCCCTTGTGGTCACAGCATACCGCGTTATGCGGCTCGCACACGAAATCATTCACGCTTTCGCCGAGCCAGTGGTAACGCCTCGCCCACCGGGTCCGGTCGTTCATACCCTGCTGGACCACGGCCCAGCGGCCGCTTTTGTCGACGATGAAAGTATGATGATATAACTGGTACCCGTCCTGGACGGCGGTATTATCCACTTTCGCCGACATGCGGCTCGCGTAGACCAAACCGGCAGGATCGCGATCTATGAACCGTTTCTCGGCGAGTTCTTCTATCTCCGAGGGGGTTTTTCTCGATGTTCCGCCCTTCCCGCCGCAGACGAACACACCCATGTCCCGGCCCGCATTCTTAAGCCCGGCCTTGAGCGCGCCGCAGACCGTAGTAGTGAGTCCCGATGAATGCCAGTCAAAACCCAGGACACACCCGAATGCCTGGAACCAGAAAGGATCCGCCATCCTTCTCAAGTACTCTTCGGACCCTAATTCACCGCACAGGATCATGCTTATCTCTCTCGCGAGAAGCGTCATCCTGTCGAAAAGCCACCTCGGGGCTTTCCCGCCGTGAAGGGGTAAATGCGCAGTGCCTGTTTTTCTGGACATATGACAGGTATTACAGTTACTGGTTACTCCAAAAGTAACCCGTTTCAGATAAGTCTGGTTACTGTTTACTGGCTACTGGTTACGACACTTGATACTTGCTATTTTTCCTTGTTACTTTTTCCTTTTTCCTTGATACTTCTTCCTTTTTCCTTGATACTTGTCACTTGTTGCTACTTACTGGTTACTCCCCCCTCAGCTATAATCCGCCCTGGAGGGTCTGATCCTCTAACTGCTTGATCTCGTCTTTAAGGAGTTCCGGAAGGGCGAGGATATCCACGTCCATGAACCCCCTGATGATCACCGACTGGGCCTGGTCAGGCGTCATCCCGCGGGAACACAGGTACTCTATCTCTTCCTTGCTGATCCTGCCGATAGCCGCTTCATGCGAAAGGTCCACGTCACGCAGGTCTGTTTCAAGTTCGGGGATGGCGTGGATCGTGCCTTCCTCCGAAAGGACAAGGCCCCTGCACTCAAGATGAGCCCTTACGCCGGGGTTCTCAGCTTTAAGATGCCCGCGCGCCACGACCTTACCGCCCAGGCTTACGGCCCTTGAGACTATTTCCGCATAAGTTTCGGATGACTTGAAGATGACCCGCGCGCCTATATCCTGTAAAGTGTCCGGATGGGAAAGAATGAGCGAATTGAAGCTAGCCCTGGCCCCGTGGCCCATGAGAACGGCCGTCGGGTACATCGTGATATCCCTGACGGGCTTAAGGCAGACATAGTTCGATATGAAACTCCCCCCTTCTTCCACTACAGCGACACTCATGGGCCTTACTGATACGTCCTCCCGCCATGAATGGATCATCGTAAAGTTCAGGTAGGCCCCCTTTTGCACAAAGAACTCGGAGATGCCGAGATGGAAGGATCCCCGGGCGGCCTCTGAGGCGGAACACCCGGTAATAAGATAGACCCTGGCGCCCTCTTCTATGATGATCATGTTGTGGACCTTCTGCTCGAACGCCTGCTTCTTGAGAAAAAGACAGGCCTGGATGGGCAGGCTTACTTCGGCACCTTTCATGACCCTGATAAAATAACCGCCGGCCGTATCGGCGGGGTATTCCTTGTTCAGCATCTTGAAGGATTTTCCGTAATAATTCCTTACCCCGGGATACCTTTCAAGGGCTTCTTCCATCTTTACGATGTCCACCCCCTCGAACAGGCTCTTGGAAAAGAGTATGTCATCGTCCTGCTGCAGAAAAGAAGCCGAACGTGTCTTCTCGGAAAGGTCCATCCCCGAAGAAGTCACCTTGTCGCCGTCCTCTTTATTTAACACGTTCCTGAGATCAGGGTCTGCCATGGCACTTCCTACAGTATCCGTACCCTTTTTCCTTTATCTCTTCGAACATCTCGGCGGGCTTGTGCCCCGTGCACCACAGCTGACCGTCTATCATGAGACAGCCTTTTTCCGCCTTCACATAATCCAGGATATAACCGGTGTGCGTAATAATAAGCGCTGACTTGCCCTCGCCTTTAAGATAATCGTCAAGTACCTTTCCCATTATAGAGATATTCTCGATGTCCACGCCCGACTCGGGCTCATCCAGAAGGACCATGTCGGGATCCTGAAGTACGAGCTGGTAAAGCTCGGAACGCTTCATCTCGCCGCCGGAGAAGTCCAGGTTTATCTCGCGCTCAAGAAGTTCCTCAAGCGAAAGTCTTTCCGCCATGGAAGCTACCTTTTTTTCGTCACTGCAAAGGTAGCGGGATATCTGGTCAAGCTTCACCCCTCTTATTTTCGGAGGGTGCTGGTACATTATGCCGAGGCCGAGTTTCACCCTTTCATCCGTCCCGAGCCCGTTCAGGCCCTTACCCTTGTAGCTTATCTCGCCCTTTTCGACGGAATATCCGCCGAAACCCATAACGGTCTTTATGAGCGTGGACTTCCCGCTGCCGTTAGGCCCGAAAAGCACCATGACCTCGCCCTTGCCTATGGTCAGGTTTATGTTCTTGAGAACCGGCTTGCCCGCAACATCCACGGAAAGATCTTTTATCTCCAGCATCCCGTCACCTCGTCCGACATCCAATATCCAACATCTAACATCAGTTTCTTTTATACAAACCCACAAGCTCCGCCTGGTCGAGTATGTGTCCTTCCATGGCCTTTTCCAGTTCTCCTTTGCTGATGCCATCGTCCAGTTCGAGCTCGCGGTCCAGGGCATACGCCTTGAAAAAATACCTGTGGGTCCCGGACGGGGGGCACGGCCCTCCGTAACTCAGCCTGCCGAAATCGTTCATGCCCTGCTTACCCGGAACGGTACCCTCACCGATACGCTCCGTGACCGGCATATCGTAGACCACCCAGTGGACCCATGTCCCCATGGGAGCGTCCGGGTCGTCGACGATGACGGCCATGCTTTTGGTCTGGTCGGGTATCTCCTCGATATTGAGCTCGGGGTTCACGTCCTGTCCCTGGCACGTGAACTTTGAAGGAATGTAGCTGTTGTTGCTGAATTCCGGACTCTTTATTTTCATCTTTCCCCCCTCGTTCTATACATCGGGTGTATTATACACCCGATGTGTCAAAATGGGCATGTGCCCGTTGTACATCCTCCCGAATACTCGGGTCCCGTCGTAAGAAGTTCCGTTTTCCCGGACGAACGTCCCCTGGTGCCGTAATCAAAGGTAAGCACCTGGTCTTCCTTGCTGCCGTACCTGTATACCGTGATACCTTTACACTTCAGCTTATGCGCCATCATATAGATCGTCCTTACATCCTCGACCGAAGCGTCGGGCGGCAGGTTTATCGTCTTGGAAACCGAATTGTCGGTATACTTCTGGAAAGCCGCCTGGACGGCAAGGTGTTTTTCGGGTGTCACGTCAAAAGCCGTAACGAATACCTTCTTGACGTCCTCCGGTATGTTCTTGATCCCCTTCAACGAACCTTGCCGGGCTATTTCCGCGAGTGTCGCTTTTTTTAAAAACCCCCTCTGTCCGGCTACTTTTTCGAACAGAGGATTTATCTCCAAAAGCTTCGTTCCCGAGAGAACGTTCCTGACGAAACTTATAGCGAACAAAGGCTCTATCCCGCTGGAACACCCCGCTATTATGCTTATGGAACCGGTCGGCGCTATGGTGTTAACCGTAGCGTTACGCAACCTCATGCCTTTTTTGACATATAACGACCTCCTGTAGTCCGGAAAAACACCCCTCTCGCCCGCCAGAAAAGTGGATGCTTTAAGCGATTCGGCGCGTATGAACCGCATCAGTTTTTCCGCGAGGTCCACCGACCGCTTCGACCCGTACGGTACGCCCAGTTTTATCAGCATGTCGGCGAACCCCATAACGCCGAGGCCTATCTTCCTGTTGGCCAGTGTCGCCTTTTTGATGGCCGGGAGGGGGAATTTGTTAACTTCGATAACGTCGTCGAGGAACCTTACGGCGAAATGCACGCTTTTCTTCAATTTGTTCCAGTCGGGACGCGCACCTGTCACCATCTTAGCAAGATTTACCGAAGCGAGGTTACAGCTTTCATGAGGAAGAAGCGGAAGCTCTCCGCAGGGATTGGTCGCTTCTATCCTTCCGGCCCGGGGCACGGTATTTTTCCTGTTTATCGCGTCGAGAAAGACCAGTCCGGGGTCCCCGGTACGCCACGAGGCGTTGACCATAAGATCGAATACCGCCCTTGCCTTGACCTTCTTTATCCTCTTCCCGTTCCTGGGATTGACAAGCGGGAATTCCCCGTTCTTTTTTACCGCCTCCATGAAAGAATCGGTCACGCCGACGGAAAGGTTGAAATTAGTGAAAGCGTTCTTCTCGATTTTCGCCCCGATGAACTCTACGATATCCGGGTGATCGCACCGCAGTACCCCCATGTTGGCGCCGCGCCTCCTCCCGCCCTGGACTATAACGCCGGTCGCTTCGTCGAAAATGCTCATGAACGAAACAGGACCCGACGCCTCGCCTTTTGTAGAGCTGACAAGGTCCCCCTTGGGCCTCAACTTCGAAAAATTGAACCCCGTGCCGCCGCCGGTCTGGTGGATCTTGGCCATGTCTTTCAGGGCCGAGAATATCCCGTCCATCGAATCCTCGACCGGTATGACGAAACACGCGGAAAGCTGCCCGAGCAAAGTGCCCGCGTTCATGAGCGTGGGAGAGTTCGGCAAGAATTCCAGTTCGCGCATCATGTGATAGAACGTTTCTTCCACCTCCCGCGCTTTTTTGGCGGGAACATATTTCTTCTCGGCTTTCGCCACGGCGGAAGCCACCCTCCTGAAAAGTTCGCTCGGCGTCTCTATCACGGTCCTCTTATCATCCTTCAGAAGATACCTTCTCCTAAGCACTTCCATGGTGTTCAGCGGGAGCTTGAGATCGTCCTTCAGCCCGAGCGCGGATTTGGCCGTCCGCACCTCCGCGTGTTTTTCCCTGTGCAAAATATAGCTTTTCGCTACATGGCTGTAACCCTCGCTCATCAAGGTGATCTCGACGATATCCTGGATAGATTCGACGGCAGGAGCTTTAACTTTGTATAAAGCCGCCAATCTTTCCACGATTATGTCAGAGACATAAACCGCGATCGAGCGGGCCCGTGCCCTGCTCCCCAGCACCTCGAACGCGGCCCCTTCAATAGCGTGTGTGATCTTTTCTTTCCTGAACTTTACTTCGGAACCATCCCTTTTTCTCACCTTTTTCGGTGAACCTGTTTTTGCCATAACCTTCTCCGATCTATTTTTCGCGCCGCCTCCTGCCGGATATGGCAGGCGTGGCCCTCATTTTTAATTCCCCTATTACCATTTTCTGATATTCTCCCAGCGTCGAACCGAACCTCGGGCTTATCTCAAAACGACGGTCGGGGTATTTTCGCATCCTGTCTATGGCCAGCCGGGCCATATCGGCCATGCTCGATACGGGCTCTATATCGATCACCTTATTGAGCTCTTCGTACGCGCGGGAACGGTTATGTTTATAATCATAATAGCACACCCCCAGAAGATAGTGGGCATGCTGTTCGTCAGGACCCAGTTCTATTATTTTCCTGTACCCGTCCATGGCCTCGTCGTATTCATCGTGGTCGAGATATATCCCGCTTATGTAATAAAGCGCTTCTATATAGAATTCCTTTGTATCCTTATCCATCTTCGGCAAAAGCTCCATCTTTTCCCTGAAAAGGTCGAACTCGGCAAACCCTTTTTCCGGTTTCCTCTCGAGGATATATGCCCTTCCCAAATAAAGATGCGTGATGGGATAATCGGGAACGCGCTTTATCACTTTCCTGAAAAGCTTTATCGCCGCACGTTTATTTCCTTTCAGCCAGTAAATATTGCCCAGCTGAGTGATAGCCGCGTAATCACCGGGATTAAGTGATATCCTCTTCCGGCATGTCTCTTCGGCCTCGTCCAGCCGGTCGGCCTCCATGAGATCGGAGATGTCTTTATATTTTTTAGGCAGCGCCATCCTGACCTTCCTGAGCCGTCGTATCTCCCCGGCGCTGTCTTTCAGGCCCAGGTCCTTGTAAAGCTCTATAGCCCTGTCATAATATTCCTGGGCGTTGTCAAAATCGCCTATCGCTACATGACACTCGGCGAGCGTCCGGACGAGCCGCGCGTCCTGCGGATCGTCCTCGATCGCTTTCTTGTAGCCTTCGATCGCCTTATCATAGAACATGGCCGAATAATACACATCCGCCGAGAATTTATCGAGGCCCGGGAAGTCCGCCACGTTCTCCTTAAGCCAGATGATGTGCGGCATGACGACGGAAGCGTAATAATACTTTTCCTCCAACAGTGAAGTAAGCACGACGAAATGCCAGGTGGCTACCTTTTCCCTGAGGTCCGTGACCACCGGCCCTTCCCCTTTTTCCAAAAGGGGGTACGCTTCTTCCATGGCACGCAGCGTTTCCTTGTTCTTTTCCATGCCGGAGATCGCGTATTCCAAAGCGTCCTCGTATTGCCAGTCAACTCCCATTTCCTCCGCTCTTTTGAAATACTCATAAGCGTCGGAATACCTCATGAGGCCGTAATACGCCGTGCCGAGGTCCATGTGGATACGGGGATTATCCGGGTAAGTTTCGAGAAGCGAGTTCAGCTTCTTTACGGCTTCGGTGTAATTCCCATCAGTGATCATCTCCCGTTCTATTTTCTCCGTTTTTTCGCGAAGGCCGGTATCTTCTCCAGACCCCTCGGAAGAAAAGACCACCGTTAAGAACACCGCTGTCATCAACGATCGGTATATTTTTCTTTTTAAACGCATACCCGCCTTCAATATCTTACGATAGCATAATTGACGAACCCTATCCCTATCGAGACCAGATTGTATAAAAAGTGCATCTTGATGGCAAGATAAGTCGAACCGGTCCTTGCCTTAGCGTATGTGATCATCAGGCTGAGCGCGAATATCACGGCCATAAAAACGATATCCTCTTTTATCTGAGGATAATGCGCAAGGGTAAAAAGCAAAGAAGTGATAAACACGGCGGGGTGGATACCCAGGTGCCTGTTCAGGCCCGGATAAAGAAACCCCCTGAACAATACCTCCTCGACGAACGGGGCCACAAGAAGCACGGAAAATATCGTGACCGCGTTCCCTACGACCAGCGCCTCCGTGAACAATGAATTGAACGGGATATTCGGGACAAGGGGGTTCATGATACTCACCAGACGCATGACCACGCAGGCTATGATATACAGCGGGAGCCACACCTCCCATGAAGGCGGGACCCTACCCGGCGACAGGACCGACCGCCGGAAAGATATACCCCGGAGTTTCACGAGCGCCGCAAGAAGGACCAGGCTTACGCATTTGAATATTATCGAGCCGATATATATGCTGAGATAATAGAGAAGTTTCGGTTCTTTGGTGAAGATGAAAAAATGAAGACGCAGATACCTGATAATATGCGCGCCTAGATGGAAAGGATCTTTAAAGGCGAATACCGCGATGAGCACGGAAAAAGCGAGCACATCCACAAGCGACCACTGGCAGGCCTCCGGGTCCCGGCCGCCGAAGATCACCGACAGAATTTCATTTTTGATACGCTCAATATTCGTCAAGGTGGTTGAACTCCGCGTTCTCAAGCCATGCTTCCGGACGCGATAGGAACTCTATTATATTGTCGATAAGGAAATAATGTTTTTTTTCCTCTTCGGCGACCTTATTGAACATATCCCTTTGATAAGAGAGTTTAACTTCTTTCGCCTTCTGGAGATAATACTCCTCGCTCGCTTTCTCTATCTCCTGGGCCTTCCGGTAGAGGGCAAGCTGCGAGACCTGAAGGTCGAATTTCTCACTCTTGCCGGCCATCTTCGAGAAGATATCCTTAGCCCCGGGCAGGAGAACCGATTCTCTCAGTTCGGGGCTGGCTCCCTCTTTCATCTTTTCGAACAGGCCATAATGCCTTACCTCTTCATCCGCCAGCCATTCCAGTATGCTCTTAAGCCCTTCACTGCCGCACTTGCCCGCCAGCTCCCTGTAATAGGTCTCACCTTCTTTTTCCAGCTGCATGGCATGATCGAAAATATCCATTTCGCCCCCCGGTCGACTAGAATGAAAGGTCGGTAAGTATATATGTTGTATATATATTATAGGATAATGCGCCGAAATTCAAAGCAAATAGTGGTTCCCCGGGCGCGATATGAAAAGCCTGCTATCACTTGATCAGACAGGTCCGGCCAGGATTGGATCCTAAAAAATACGCTCATCACTTAAACTTACAATAAAATCCCCGTTCGGCAAGGACCTGCACCTTGTTAAATGCCATTCAACCTTACCAAGCAGCCACTCTCCCGATCCATTCTGTCCCAATTCCACTTTCAGCACGATACCGTATTGATATTTTTTTGTTGTCAAGGCCCCGGAAAAATCTCCCAGGGAATATGCCACGACTTTATTGATCCCATTTACGGATTCGGCGCTCACCGGTTGCGGACAATGGGAATGGTGCCCTATTATAGCGCCGAATTTCCGGATCAGATGTCGCGCCAGCGCGACTATCTCCGGCCTGGGATAAAGTTCAAATTCGTATCCAAAATGAGGATAAAGAAAATTGAACGCGCCGGGTCTCATTTGATGTTCGGCGTCCTTCAGCATGAACACGTAATCACGGTCCCGGTTTGACCACATCGTGCCGGAAACGATCCTGATATCGTCATTAATATCGAAATAAGGACGCTCGTTCCAGCCGAACACGTTAAAGTTCCGCGATTCCAGGACCTTGACCGACTTGAGGAATTCCTCCTTACCGAAATCTCCCGCGTGATTATTGGAGACGGAGAGATAGGTTCTTTCCGGCGGGAAAAGATCAATAAGTGTTTCGATATTTTTCTTATTATGTCGCAGATCGGACAGCAATATCAGTGCATTTTTCCGAGATCCGGTGATCGTGCCTTCAAAATTCCCGATAAGATAATCGCTGTCACTAAAAAATTCTTTGACCCCGGGGCTGATATTTACGGACCTGTTCTTGGCCGGCAGTATGTCCCCTACAAAGCCCAGTTTATATCTCGATCTGACGTTCCTGTTCAAGATGCAAGAATTCGGGATGTTTTCGACGATCCCGGAATTATTCCTGATGGTGCCTGACACATTCTTTGCCAGCCAGTATATACTTTCGGTCACGTTATAGGGAGATGCCAGGGTGGAAAGGATGTTCCGGATCATGAATCCTGTTCTGATGAACAGGACTACTACCAGGATCACAAAAATGAATTTAATAAGGGATCTGAACTTCATTTATCGGTTTTTGGTGTGGGATAACTAGAAATTCGACATTCGTAAGTCGACCGCATTCCCGATCCTCTGAACACTTCTAATTTCGACTTTCGAATCTCGAATGCTCTAAAAAATTAAACCCTTTCAAAAGAAGGGTTTAATTTTTTGGCTCCCCACTACGGACTCGGAACACTACAGGGGGCGCTTCTCTAAGTATAAGGAAATACACATACTTGTGAAGATGTACCGCCGCCGCGGCAAGGGCACATCTATCAGTTTGTACGCTCCATTGCCTAGTTTACCCCAAAAACCGGCCCCAGTCTACAAAAATATTGTAGCCATGGCAGTTAAGGTTAATGAATACCTTGTTCAAAACCCTCAAAGAACATATACCTCAGCGGGCAACCACTTCGGTGTCACCCGGGCCCGCATATCCCAGCTCATGACCATCCACGAGAAGCTCCCGGACGACTTCATTGAGATGATGGGGCAGTGCGATGACCAGGCTCTCATCAAACGCTTCTCCGGGAAGACCCTGCTAAAAATAGCCGCTAAAGAAAGCCCCAAACAACGCCAATTATATATAAAAAATCTCTGCGATCAAATTTGAGTATCGCTCAGAACCTACCAGACTGATTTCAGGCAAATCTCATAATCTCCGATATTAAAAGATTCTTCATCCGGCTTTTGCTGTCTCTCGGATAATGAAAGATACTCACGATACAATAAGTTATGTAACACTTCCAGTTTATTAGGAACATTTCGTGGGATCTGACTAAATACTTTCACCATCTGCCATATTGAGGACCATGTTGCCCGTTTATCCGGCTCATGGCCTGTGAAAAAAGTACCGTAACGACACACTACAAAAAAGAGGACTTTTACAGGCTCCTCACCGGAATAACCTATACCAAATTTTCGCATACCGTTCCTGGGATTTGATTCTTTGATCCAGGTTTCAACTTTATCTATCCACTCTTTCGTTTTCGGATATAAATTGGATATGCGGCTGTATCTTTCCTTGAGTGAAGCGCCGAATCTTTCCTGCCATTTAAGTTGAAACAGGCCAAGCACATTGGTATTTTTATCGTATACACGGCATCTATATCACTTGCGCCCCTGCTACTGTCAAAACTGATATTTCTGTCGACTTTAATATAGTTGCCTTCCTCAAAGAAAGTATACAATTGATCTCTGAAAGTCTTCTCCCGGGCATTAACCGCATTAAAATAATCTTTTTCATACCTGCGTCTAATTTCGCAATTAAGGAAATCATAAGGGTTTACCTGTGAACCAACTACCGAATGGAGAAGCGAGTTATCCGCAATTTTAATATAGGGCGGCGGAGCGCTTCTCATCCGGTCAGAGTGATATTCGATATTCTCAGGTGATAACGTTATCGTATCCAGTATCTGCTCCGCATTATTTTCACTGATATCAAGATAACGTGACATTGAGTTAACAAGATCCATTCTGCCCCTGGTTATTGTTATTATATCCGGGAAACTAACTTCATCCTTATATTTTTCATACAACTCAAGACAAAAGAAATAATGCTTCAAAGCGACCCCGCATGTAACCATGACGAATTCGCAATATTTATGATATGGAATGCCTCCGAATAATGCATCTCTGCTGAAGTCTTCTTTGGCTTCCGAAGATAATAACCGATAATAGGCGAATTTTTCAAAGGCATTATCAATTTCTTCAGTTGTATCATATTGAATGTAGTGATCCCGCCATTTTTCT
>CAYPCX010000013.1:0-47212 GCA_964409365.1 uncultured Planctomycetia bacterium
GTAATATATTCTAAAAATATTTTCAAAAACTAAAACTACTCCAAAATATAATATTGTAATTATCGTAGCTAAAATGGAATAAACTATAGTTTTTCGGAAAATAATAGTAATATTCATTAATTTGTGTGCAGCTATGGCGTAAACAAAAGCAGCGTGATATATAAATGTTAATCCAGTAAGATAGGGGGTAAAAGGTATTCCGAAAAACAATAAATAATTAGTTGATCCGCTTACGTAGCCAGCGATAGTTCCTGCTAAAATATATTTGAGTTGATTCTTTTTCTCAAAAGAGGAAATCGAATATGCCTTATACATAAAGAATATGGACAAAATGGCATATGTGAAGAAGTTAATCAGATATAAACAATACATAGGACCAGGCACGCCCCAGAAAGGAAAAATGCCAATAGACCGCATGTTTTTGATAAAGTAAGGGGTGAAAATAAAAGGCAGGATGAATAGGCTAAGTGTGTAACCTAATATTAATAATTTTCGCTTTTTTATTTTAAGAAAAGAACTAACGAAGTGAAAAAGTGTGATTGATGTGAAATTAGTGCCACAGTGAAGTATCTGAAACCAAAAAAGTGCTTCTTGTTTAGTGTTCGCTAAAGGCCAGAATATGTAGCCAAAGGCCCAGACAGCAACAGTCAAATTAAAGATGCTACATCGGAGATTGACTTCTGACTTAGGATTCTTGAGGTATACAAAAAGGGCAAAGAGAGATATTGCGATAAAGTTAATAGCACCAGTTATTGAGAAGTATAATAATGTATTCACATTAAATTCGGCTCACTTTTTCTTTTACTTCCTCACTTTCAAATGGTTTGGTGATGTAGTCCATGGCGCCGAGTTGGATCGCTTTTGAGGCGGTCTCTACGCTTTGGTAACCCGTTACTATGATGACCTTAATATCGGGATCGATCTGCCTGATCTCTTCCAGGGTCTCAAGGCCGTCTTTCTCGGGCATTTTGATGTCAAGTAAAAGGCCGTCATAACGGCCGTTCCTGATCTTTTCCGCGGCGTCTTTTCCGGAAGACGAAAAATCAAGGTCATAGCTGTCTTCAAGTATCAAATTGAGGGATTCTCTTACGCCGAGCTCATCGTCGCATATAAGTATTTTCTTTCTAACCATGAATAACCTCCCTTTTTGTATTTAGCATTTTGCATATAGTATATCGCATATTATTATCGCAATTTTTTAATCAGAACAGAGATCATCTTTGATAAATGGTCGATTTTTTCCCGCATGTTATCAAGATCATGTGTTTTTATGTAATTAAGTTTTGCCGAGATCTCAAGTTGAGTTTCTAATTCGGCGGAAGACCCCAGCGTTATGTAAAGAAACTGTTTATATTCTTTATCGTGGAATCTCTTGAAACCTTCCGCGATGTTTGAGGGTATTGAGACGGCGGAGCGTCTAAGCTGGGATACAAGACCGTACAGTTCGGATCTAGGAAACTTGTTGGTGAGATCATATGTATCACAAACAATTTCAATGCCTTTGTTCCAGATCCTTAGATCGCGAAAGTTTTTGCTTTTTTTATCCATTTGCGCTACCTCAAACTATATACTATATACGACATACGATCCTTACAGCGCCGGTGGTGAAATTATGCACACGGCTTCCGTGTCCGTCTTTCCGTTATTTCTGAAAACATGGGGCAGAGATGCGTCGAAGTACAGACTGTCTCCCTTTTTCAACGCGTATTCCTGGTCTCCGACAACAGCTGTCATCGTTCCCGTGATCATGTAAATGAATTTTTCTACCCCGGGCTTGTTCTGTTCTTCCTGGGTTTCGCCCCCTGAGGTGATCTTCATCATGAGGGGCATTATTTTCTTTTCGAGGGTTTTCGATACCAGGAGCTCGTACTTGGCCCTACTGGAATGGACGAAGTGTTCGGTCCTTTTTTGTCTGGAGACGGATTCGACCGTTTTGGCTTCGTCCTCGAGCTCGCGGTAGAGCTCCGCGAGTGATACGTTGAGCGCTTTACAGATGTTGTTGTGTGATTCCAGGGTGCCCGTCATCTTGTTGTTCTCCATGCGGCTCAGAGTGGCAAGGGCGACGCCGCTTTTCTGGGACAGCTCCTCGAGGGTGATGTCTTTTTCTTTTCGGAGCTGCCGGATCCTTTTGCCTATTTTCATAGTACCTCCTTTTTTTATAAGTGTCTTACATATCAGTATATAGGAAATTTCATAAAACATCAAATATTATTTTTGGGAATCAGCAATAATGTTGATTTTTGCTTTAAGCTGTGTTTGTGTGGCAGGGGCGGGGGTGACGGGAGGGGAATCTTGTTTATAGGATACTATTATGATACAATTGTCTCCTATGAGAAAAGATAAGATCTTCATAAAAGGGGCGAGGGAGCATAATCTCAAGAATATCGACGTAACCATCCCCAGGGACATCCTTTGCGTCATTACCGGTCTTTCGGGTTCAGGGAAATCATCACTGGCCTTTGACACCATATATGCTGAAGGACAAAGGCGTTACATCGAATCACTTTCCAGCTATGCCAGGCAGTTCCTGGAACAGCTCCAGAAACCCCGCGTCGAGTACATAGAAGGGCTTTCCCCGACAATAAGCATCGAGCAAAGGGCGAGCGGCAGGAATCCCCGTTCCACGGTAGGCACCCAGACGGAGATCTACGATTATCTCAGGGTGCTTTTCGCGAGGATCGGCGCCCAGCATTGCCCTAAATGCGGCAAGCCAATATCCAGCCAGAGTTCCCAGCAGATAGTCGACCGGATAATGTCGTTCTCGGAAGGCACGAAGTTCATGGTGCTCGCTCCCCTTATCCGCGGCAGGAAAGGCGAACATGTAGAGGTGATGAAGACCGCCAGGAAGGAAGGGATAATACGGGTCCGTCTTGACGGTAAGATAGTCGAAATAGGCGACAGGATCCCCCGGCTGAACAAGAAAGTAAAACATACCATCGAGGCCGTTGTGGACCGGATCGCCATGAAGAAAGGGGCGCGCACGCGTGTGTCGGATTCGGTCGAGATAGCGCTTAAGATGGGGCGCGGAGTGATCGTCATCGCTCCCGCGGGCGAGGGGGAGAAAGGCCTGGGGGAGGACGTCCTTTTCAGCGAACAGAACGCTTGCGTAGAATGCGGGATAAGTTTCGAGAAGCTCGCGCCGAGGAACTTTTCGTTCAACAGCCCTTACGGCGCGTGTCCTTCCTGTAACGGGCTTGGGCATAAGCTCGAGATAGACCCCGAGCTGATCGTGCCGGATAAGTCGGAACCGTTGATCAGGGCCGTCGTCCCCTGGAAAAGAGGCGGGAAGGGGATAGTTCTCCACTACCGGAGGCGGCTGAGGAGGATGTGCCGTTATAACGGTATCGATTTCGAGCAGCCGTACGAGAAGCTGACCGCCAAAGAAAAGCAGATGGTGCTTTACGGCGACTGGGAATCGGGTTTCGAGGGCGTGATACCCAATCTGGAGAGGCGTTTCCGGCATTCCGAAAGCGATTTTATCAAAGAGATGATAAGCGGCTTCATGACGGTCCAGCCGTGCCCGGACTGCAAGGGCCAGCGTCTCCGCCCGGAATCGCTGGTGGTCTATATCGACGGGAAGAACATAACCGATATTACGGAGATGTCGATAACCGCGGCGAAGAAGTATTTCTCGGGGCTTAAACTGGACGCCATGCGCAAAAAGATAGCCGAGGAAGTGCTGAAGGAAATAAACTCCCGGCTGGATTTCATGACGAACGTGGGACTTGATTACCTCACTCTTGACAGGAAGAGCAACACTCTTTCGGGGGGTGAGGACCAGCGGATACGCCTTGCCACGCAGATAGGGGCGGGCCTTGTGGGGGTGCTTTACGTCCTGGATGAGCCGAGTATCGGGCTTCACCAGAAGGATAACCGGAAGCTCCTGGATACGCTGGTCGCTCTAAGGGACCTGGGGAACACCCTGATCGTCGTGGAGCATGACGAGGCCACGATCAGGCAGGCCGATCACATAATCGACCTCGGGCCGGGCGCCGGAGAACATGGAGGCAGGATCATAGCCAAGGGGAGCCTGGACGATGTGTTGAAAAGCAGGGATTCTCTTACCGGCAAATATCTGAGGGGAGATCTTCAGATAAAGGCCCCGAAGGAGAGACGCACCCGCGAGCAGGGAAAGACCCTGGAGGTCATCGGCGCTGCCGAGCATAACCTAAAGAATATTAACGTGGAGATACCGCTCGGCCTCTTTAACTGTGTGACAGGAGTCTCCGGGTCCGGTAAAAGCACTCTGGTCGACGAGATACTCTACAGGTCGCTTGCCAAGAAGCTTTACCGGGCCAAGGAAAAGCCGGGAAAACATAAAAGCATAAAGGGCATAAAGAACCTTGATAAGGTCATAGTCATCGACCAGGCGCCGATAGGCAGGACCCCGAGGTCCAACCCCGCCACTTATACCGGGGCTTTTGATCCCATACGGAAACTCTTCAGTTCACTGCCGGAATCGAGGATGCGCGGCTACAAACCGGGACGGTTCAGCTTTAACGTCAAGGGGGGAAGGTGCGAAGCTTGCCAGGGGGACGGCGTGAGGAAGATAGAAATGCATTTCATGCCGGACGTATACGTGCAGTGCCAGGTCTGTAACGGTAAAAGGTTCAATGACCAGACGCTCGAAATACGATACAAGGGGTACAATATAGCCGATGTGCTCGAAATGAGCGTCGAAGAGGCGATGAAGGTTTTCGTGAACATACCGGCCATAAGCAATAAGCTCAAGACCCTGTATGATGTGGGCCTCGGGTATATCAAGCTGGGGCAGCAGGCCACGACCCTGTCGGGAGGCGAGGCCCAGAGGGTCAAGCTGTCCACGGAACTTTCCAAAACTGCAACTGGCAAAACACTTTATATACTTGATGAGCCCACGACCGGGCTGCATTTCGCGGATATACATAAGCTTCTGGACGTACTGCAGAGGCTTGTAACGGCCGGAAATACGGTGCTTGTGATAGAACATAACCTCGATGTCATCAAGTCAGCGGATCATGTCATAGACCTCGGGCCGGAAGGCGGGGACTACGGGGGCGAGGTCGTCGCCTGCGGCACCCCCGAAGCGATAGTCGGCGACAAGAGGTCCTATACCGGAAAATACCTCAAAAAGCTGTTGAAAGTCTAGCCCTATTCTGATAGCATATCATATATTACTTACCTTACAATCGGCTTTAGCCGTGTCCTTAAGGTTATAAGTTTGCATGTTCTAATTATCCCGTAAAATGAAGAGAGTTACTCCATATCTATTATTGTTCCTTCTTTTATGGAGCTTTCCCGCGGAAGGCCTTGAAAAAGAGTTCCGTTCGGAGATCGATTTCGCGAGGAAGGCCATAAAGGACGGTTTTTACGACCTCGCGGAAAACCGGCTCAATTCACTCCTTGTCATGGAGATCCCCGGGGAGCTCGAGGCCGAGGCGCACCTGCTTCTCGGAAGGGTCTACTATGAAAAATCCATGCCCGCAAAAGCGCTCGTTGAATATAACCTCGTACTTGACGATTATGCCGGTACCGGTCATGCCGCGCAGGCGGGTTACTGGGTAGCCGAGGTATATTTCGAGGAGAAGGATTTTGAACAGGCCCTCGCCTTTTACCAGCTTGTGGTGGATTCGTACCCGACAAGCGAGTATGTGCCGTATTCTCTTTATTCGCAGGCATGGTGCTACGAGAAGATGGGCGAGTATGCCACGGCCATGGAGACGTTCAGGGAGGTAGTGAGGAAATACCCCCAGTCCGACCTGGCAATAAAAGCCAAATACAAGGTCGCGGAGGTATTGTTCAAACTTGGCTGGTATGATCATGCTGCCCCGGAACTGGAGAACTTTATCCTTACTTATCCCGTGAACGAGCGCGCGTTCGACGCGTACTATATGCTGGGCGATTGTTATTATAAGCTCGGGGATTTCCCGAAGGCTACCAAAAACCTTGAGATGGCGCTGCAGGTAAGCGAGAGCACGCCATGGAAAGACGTGGCCGAATACAAGCTTGCCAGGTCTTATCTTGAGGAAGGAGATCTGGAAAAGAGCGCGGAGTGGTTCGAAAGGATAGAATCCGGCATGGCGAAGCCGCAGTTCAGGAGCGCTGCGCTTATGGGGCTTGCCAGGATACACCTTAAAAGGGGCGAGCGGGAAAAGGCTATGGAGGCATATGAGAAGGTGATCAAAGAGGTCCCGCGTAATGTGTGGACGGACGACGCTTATTATTGGCTTGCTGATGCCCTGTATAAGACCGGGGACCTTCAGGGGGCGATCCGGGTCTATAAGGAAGGCCTGTTGGAATATCCCAACGGGGAATTCTCGGACGAGATGCACTATAACCTGGCATGGGCGTACCTGGGCGCCGGTGAAGAGGACAAGGCTCTGGAAGAGTTCGATATGACGGTAGAGATGTCCGACCGGGAAGATATGGTGGTCAGCGCCTTGTGCAGTATCGGGGATATATTTAGCCATAGGGGCGATAATACGAAGGCCGTCGATGTCTATGACAGGGTGCTTAGAGATTACCCCAGGAGCATACTGGCTGACCACGCCCAGTACCAGGTGGGGGCGATCCTGAAAGACATGGGGCGTGTGGACTCAGCGATAATAGCTTTCCAGTCATTGATAGTGAATTTTCCGCAGTCATCCCTTCTTGACAAAGCCTACTACCAGCTCGGGCTTCTTTACGCCCGGAGAGGTGACCACGCTACGTCCGTCAGCCAGTTCGAGACCGTACTTGAAAAATTCCCGCAGAGCGACCTCGCCGATGAAGCCGCCATGCAGATGGCCAATTCTTACTATAACGCCGGCGAATACGCCAATGCGTCAAATATCTATTTAAGGATCGTTTCATCCTCTCAGGATAAGGATATCGTGATCAGGGCGAAATACCATCTCGGCTGGGCGCAGTACAAGATGGGCAGGGAAAAGAAAGCCCTGGCGATCTTCGACGAGATCCTGACGGAAGGCCGGGAGAGCGGGTTCGTACCGGGGATAAAACTCTGGTTCGGGGAATATTATTACGGCAAGGGCGACTTCGAGAATGCCCGGAAATATTTTCTGGAAGTCGTGAATGAATACCCGGCCAGCGTCGTGGCGGAAGACGCGTCTTACTGGCTGGGCTGGGCGCTGTACGAAAGCGGTCAGGCCGACGAGGCCATGGCCCGTTTTGAAAGCATTTACAACGAGCACCCCCGCGGTAAATGGGCGCCGCAGGCGATACTGACCATAGGCGACATATACAAGAAAGAGGGAAAATACGACAAGGCAGTAACGCAATATGAGACCCTCATGAAAAAGTACCCGGACAGCGGCATAACGAATATAGCCAACAACCGTATAGGGACCATATTGAAGGTCCAGGGTAAGGACAGCCTCGCGGTGGAATATTTCAGGGCGGCCCTTACCGGGGAGAATTCCGAGGCCAACGCGCAGATACAGTTCGACATGGCCGAGTGTTACGAGAAAATGGGCAAAGAAGACAAGGCGATAGAGTCGTATCTCAAGGTTGAATATAAGTACCCGCGCGGGAATTTCTGGGTCATGCGGGCGTGGCTGAAATGCGCGGAACTTCTGGAAAAAAGGGGAGAGAACGACAGGGCGTTCAAGATATACCAGAAACTGGCCGATGGGAAAGGCCAGGAGGCGAAGTTGGCCAAAGAGAAGATAAAACTGTTGAAACAGTATGTCAGGTAACGAAACCGATAAATAAAAGGAGGGAAAAGATATGTGGGACCTTATAGTCAAAGGCGGGCCGTTGATGTTCATCATCATCATGTGCTCGGTCATCGCGCTGGCGGTCGTCATAGAAAGGCTGTGGCACCTCAGGCGCGCGAGGATCAATACCGAGGAGTTCATGGAGGGGGTATCGGAGACGCTGAAAAGGAACAAGATAGTGGAAGCGATCGACATGTGCAACGCGATGCCCGGCCCCATAGCGCATATTCTTAAGGCGGGCATCATGAAGCACGACCGGCCCAGGTCCGAGATAAAAGAGGCGATAGAGGACGCCGGCATACACGAGGTGCCCCGGCTCGAAAAGAACCTGGGTGTCCTGGCGACCATCGCGCACATAACGCCGCTTCTGGGGCTTCTCGGCACCGTGACGGGCATGGTGCAGTCGTTCCAGGTCATAGAACAGAAAGCCGTGACCCTCATGCCTGTCAACCCCGGGGACCTGGCGGGGGGCATATGGGAGGCGCTCATAACCACCGTGGCGGGCCTTTCGGTAGCTATCCCGACGTACGTCGCCTATAACTTCCTTGTCAGCAAGGTGGACGGCTTCGTGCTCGAAATGGAAAAAAGCGCGACCGATATCATAAATATCCTCGGAACGAAGAGGGAGGAAGATGAGATTTAAGAGAAAAATATTCCTGGAAAAGGGACACCTTGATATCGCGCCGCTGATAGACGTGATATTCCTGCTCTTGATATTCTTCATGCTGACGTCGAGTTTTATATTCCAGCCGGGCATAAGGGTTAACCTGCCCCGTGCGGTGACCAGCGAGGTCCTGCACAAAGAGCTCCTGGTGGTGACCATCTCCGAAGGGAACGAGGTCTTCATAAACGAAAGACCCGTTGCCGACGAGGAGCTTGTAAGCCGCATAACGGTCGCCTCGCGCGACGGCCAGTCCCTGCTCATCAAGGCGGACAAGAAGGCCGATCTGGGCAGGGTGATCGAGGTATGGGACATCTGCCGGCAGGTAGATATCAAGCAGATAAACATAGCTACTACCCAGTGATCCATGATAAGCAGAAACTTACGTATAGCTTTGGCTATTTCTATCGGTATCCATATCACTGCCATATCCGCCGTGAGCATAGTCACTCCCGAAGGTATCGGCAGGGTCAAACCGTATACCAGGGTGGATTTTCTCGGGCCTATTTTGAACAAGACCGTCTTTGATCTTATGATAGAGAACGTCAGCCCGATGATCCAGACCACCTACAAGCGGTCTTTCGGCGACACGACGGCCGAGGGGCGCCTGCGGATAGTCGTTCCCAGGACGGAAGTCACCGTGCAGGAGTTCCCGAGACACCTGGAAGACAACATGGACACGGACCTGCTTGATTTTTTCTCCGGGTATAAACAGGTGCCGGATCCCCTTATGGATTTCGCGCAGGAAGAAGAATTGAGCCCGGTGAAGTGGGGGCGCTGGGGAGACGAGACCGTCGAGGAGACTGCGGAGAGGAGGGTCGTCTACCGGCCCGACCCGCCGTCCATAATGCGCGGCCTCTACGGGGCGAAGAACGTGTTCACATTGAAGGTCAGGGTGCTGGTGAGCACCGGGGGCGGCGTCAGGAAAGCGGAGCCTTTGACCACTACGGGGTATCCGCAGCTTGATATTATCGCCACCAAGTACGCCTCGAGCTGGATCTTCGCGCCGGCGGAAGATAAGGTCGTCGGAGAAGAGTGGCGCGAGGTAGAGATAGAAATGAAGGCGGGGGATCAGGGAAGATGATAAAACTGGATCTTTCGATGGCGATCTTCTTTTATCTTTTTTTTACAGCGGTGCTGATACTGGCCTTGTGGTGTTTTTACAATTTCGGCACCAGGATGAAAACCTTCAGTTCCGATGAAAAATACATCTGGCACTGTCACATTTGCGCGAACACGTATATAGACAGCCGGAACGAGGATATATCGAAATGCCCGAGGTGCGGAAGTTTTAACCAGAGGCTTGAAAAGGAAGACATTCTAAGAGGTGCCCGGGAAGATAACCTGAACGGAAAGGAGGTGGGGAAATGATAACCAAACTTGGGATCGCTGCGGGCGACATATGGACCTACCTGGAAAAACATGAGCGGGTCGCTCTTCTGGAAGACATCATGAGCGGGCTCGGGAAGGACAGGGACCTGGTACTGATGAGCATAGGCTGGCTGGCGAGAGAAGGACATGTCGCCCTGGAAGGCGATGGTCCGAACTATTCGGTCAGACTTACCAAACTGACGAAGGAGGAATGATGGAAGATACACCGAAAAGATCAGATCTGGAAGAAACGAACGAAGGACATGCCTTGCCGGTATCTGAAACGGCAGGAGGCGAAGAAAAGGAAGAGCGTCTTCCGATAAAGGCTCCTTTACGCGTTCTTCAACACCGGACCATCAACAAGAGGTTCGACTGGTGGGCGGCGGTGGTCCTGCTTGAGAGCTACGCGAAGAAGCAGGTCTGCCTGTATCTCTGGCAGAAAAAGAACGGCGACTGGAAGCGGAAGCAGAAGTTCGGCATCCATTCGAAGGAAGACTGGGAGATGATGAAGAAAGCGGTCGAGTCTTACATAGGCGAACTTACGTAACGGCGTACAGCCGGCAGACAAATAAGATGTTTGACAAAACGGCGCAGAAAATACCTATAGTGTATTCTGAATCCTATTACGTCGACATCGGCGAACACGTGTTCCCGACGCTGAAGTACAGGCTGTTGAAGAGGCGTATCGTCGCCGATGACGGACTTAAGGGGAGATACGATCTTGTAGAGCCGGAAAAATTGAGATACGACGACATAATGACGGTACACACTACCGAATACATAGACAAACTGAGGAACGGCACTTTAAGCCGTGAAGAGATATACACGATGGAAGTGCCTTATTCCGCAGAACTGGTCTCCGCGGCGGTGGCCTGCTGCGGGGGTACGCTCAGGACCGCGAAGATGGCGCTTGAAGCCGGAGCCGCGGTGCATCTGGGAGGCGGGTTCCACCACGCCTTCCCGGACCACGGCGAGGGGTTCTGCATCCTTAACGATATAGCCGTGAGCATAAGGGTTTTGCAGAAGAGCGGTATGGTGAAAAAGGCCCTTGTCGTGGACTGCGATCTGCACCAGGGTAACGGCACGGCCTATATCTTTCTGGACGACCCGTCGGTCTTCACCTTTTCCATTCACCAGCAGAACAATTATCCTTTTTATAAGCCGAAAAGCGACATGGATATCGGTCTCAAGGATTATACGGGCGACAAGGTATATCTCGAGAACCTTCGCGATAACGTGCCCAAGATAATAAATTCTTTTAAACCGGAAATAATACTGTATCTGGCGGGGGCTGACCCGTACAGGGAAGACCAGCTGGGGAATCTCGGCCTGTCCAAGAAGGGTTTGAGACAGAGGGACAATTTTATATGTTCGCAGGCGCGCAACTTCGGCGTGCCACTGGCGATAACGCTCGCGGGCGGTTATGCGGTGAACCACGATGATACGGTCGACATACATTTCGGCACTGTGGACGAGTGCATAAAGGTATTTACGGGGTAAAACTTTGTGTTATAATAATCTGACATTTTTCGGTGGGGCAGTAGCTCAGCTGGGAGAGCATCACGTTCGCAACGTGGGGGTCGTGGGTTCGAATCCCATCTGCTCCACCATATTTAACGGTGAAAAGATCCATCCGGACGATGGATCTTTTTTATTTTTAAAGGATAGAAGAGGATAAACATGAAAAGGGTATTTTGCGTGTTGCTTGCCGTGACATTATGCGTGGCGTTCACAGGCGTCCACGCTCAAATAGAACAGTCAGAGCAGCAGGAACAGACGGGACAACCGGGGGGTACGGTGTCCCCCGTGAAAATACGGGTCATGCTGGAAGTCGTGGGCGACGTCCCCATCAACGAGGGCGTGGAGAAATACCTGAAAACGCTGCTTGGCTCCGTGGAGGACATCGAGATGGTCGAGGAGGAGCCCCGGGTGTATGTGCACGTCATCGTCAGGGAGATAAGGGCCTCAAAAAGCGGCGTGATGGGGTACGCGATGGCTTTCGCCAGTTCCGAGATAATGGACATGACCCTGGAGGGCGGGATACCTTTTGTGGTCGGCGACTATAACGGGTTATGGATGGAACTGGGGCCGGACCTTATCGATCTCAGCCTGCAGTGTGTCAGGGCGATAGACCAGGTAATACTCGACAAGATGCGGGAACGTAACGCCGCGATCTATTCCACGATGAAGGAGGAGCTGTAACATGAAGAACGTGATATTGACGGCAGTTGTTCTATTCGTTTTCGCGGTTTCCGGGACGGCCGCGGGCCCCGTCGCTTGCGCCGCCGGGACAACCGACGAAAATATTGAAAAAATTGACCTCTCCGGCGTACCCGACGGTGTCTATATAGCAGAAGAGAGGTATTACGGGTTCTTTACCTGCCGGGTAGAGGTGACGGTGAAAAACCACCGCATAACGGATATAAAGGTGCACGAGGGCAGGAAGAGCGAGTACGTTGATCAGGCCAAGACCGTGGTTGAGGATGTGATAGCGAAGCAGTCCCTCCAGGTGGACGCCGTGACCGGGGCTACGGTGACCAGCGAAGCCATACTCAGGGCCATAGGGAAAGCTTTAAAGGAAAAGAAACTAAAGGAGTAGGAAGTGATAAAACGGATCACTTTGGTTCTTGCCTGTTTTGTGATCATAGCCGTGTGTTGTGCCGCATGGGCAAAGATAGCCGATCTTGCGGGGCTCTGGTATCCGGGTTCTCCGAAGGAGCTGAGGTCGGAGCTGGATGGATATCTGCGTGACGCCGAAGTGGGAAAAATAGAGGGCGAGGTCATAGGGCTTGTCGCGCCTCATGCCGGATACAGGTATTCGGGTGCCATAGCGGCCTACGCCTACAAGGCGGTGATGACCGCAAAAGTCGATACGATAGTGATCGTCGGGTTTACGCACAGAAGGTATCTCCCCGGGCGCATCGCGGTGTTTACCGATAAGAGTTTTGTTACCCCGCTGGGCGAAGCGCCGATAGATATGGACATCTCGAAGAAACTCATAGCTTATGACCGGCGGATACAGGAGCTGCCCGAGGCTTTCAAGGACGAAAATTCCGTTGAGATGCAGATCCCTCTGGCCCAGGAGGCCATTAAGGGCTCCCGCATGGTGCTTATATCGATAGGCGACCAGAGAATAGAGAACTGCCGTCTTCTGGCCGACGCGCTTTATGACGTACTGAAGGACGAAAAGGATTTCGTTATGCTCGCGAGCACCGACATGTGCCATTACCTTCCTTACGATGCCGCCGTCAAAAAGGACAAAGAAACGATCGCTCTTATCGAGAAGTTCGACCCGGACGCGTTATATTTCGGGAGCCTGAAGAAAAGACATGAGCTCATGTGCGGGTACGGCGCCGTCTACGCGGTGATGTCGGCTTCCAAAAAACTCGGTGCGGATAAAGTACAGGTATTGAAATACGCTAATTCCGGCGATACCTCCGGGATGAAGGACAAAGTCGTGGGTTATATGAGCGCGGCTTTTATCAAAGCCGCGGCGGGCGGCACGGAACAAGGCGTCACCAAGAAGGAGGGACAGGGCATGTTTGACCAGAAGCAGAAAAAAGAGCTCCTTAAGATCGCGCGTGATACGATCGCGCATTACCTCGCGACGGGTGAACGCCTTGACGTTGAGGTCGATGACGAAGCCCTGAAGCAGGACATGGGGGCTTTCGTGACCCTTCACGAACACGGACAGTTGAGGGGATGCATAGGGCACATGGCCGCTACGGGGCCTCTTTATCTTACAGTCAGGGACATGGCCATAGCGGCGGCGACCGAAGACCCCAGGTTCCCCCGGGTGACGGCTGATGAGCTTGACGATATCGATATCGAGATATCGGCGCTTTCACCCATGAGGGAGATAGACGACTATAACGAGATAGAGGTGGGAAAACACGGAGTGATGGTCCGCATGGGATGGAATAGCGGCGTGTATCTCCCGCAGGTGGCGACGGAGACCGGCTGGAGCAGGGATGAGTTCATGAACAGCCTGTGCGCCCACAAGGCGGGTATCCCGGCTGACGCCTGGAAAACGGGCGGTTGCGAGATATACGTGTTCACCGCCGAGGTCTTCGGGGAGAAAGAATGAGCAGATTCTATGTTCCTAAAGAGAACGTGAAAGGAAAAAACATCGTCATCGACGGGAAAGAGGCGCATCATATACTGGACGTGATGCGGCTGAAGGACGGTGATACCGTGGTCGTTTTTGACGGGACAGGCAACGAATACTCGGGGTTCATAAAGGACATAGACGCCCGCGCGAGGAGATTGAACGTCGAGATCGTCCGGACCGAAAAACCGCCGCGGGACAGCATGCCCGAGGTAACGCTCGCCCAGGCCATCCCTAAAAAAGGCAAGATGGCCTATATAGTCGAAAAGGCCACCGAACTGGGGGTTTCCAACGTGATACCGTTCATCAGCGAGAGGACCGTCGTCAAGCCCGACAGGGCCGGCCGCAAGAAGAAGACCGAAAGGTGGCAGAAGATAGCCGTTGAAGCGGCCAAGCAGTGCGGCAGGACGGGCATACCGGTAGTGGGCGACGTGGTCGAATTCGAGGATCTCGCGAAACGCATCAACGAGTATGACCTGTCGCTTCTCGCGTGCCTTTCGGGTGAGACTGTTCCCCTGAAGGATACGCTTGCCGGTTTCAAGGCCGGGAAGATCCTGGTACTTATTGGTCCCGAGGGGGATTTTACACCCGAAGAAGCGAAGATGGCCGACAGGGATAACTGCAGGTTCGTGTCGCTCGGCCGGAGGGTGCTGAAAAGCGATACCGCGGGGCTCTTCGTCCTGTCGGCGCTGAACTACGAATTCACGCTATAACATAAAATACACCCGAAGTGTAACCTGGTTATACATCGGGTGTGTAGAAGGTGGTCATGGAGAGACAGACATTTGCCATAGAGACGCTGGGGTGCAAGGTGAACCAGTACGAAGAGCAGGTGCTGAGGGAGAACCTCCTGAAGAACGGTTTCCGTGAAAGTGCTTTGCAGGAGGCGGACTACTTCATAGTCAATTCATGCACGGTGACCGGCCGCGCCGATTCGAAGACCAGGAAGCTGATAAAAAGGGCAAAAAAAGAGAACCCGGGCCTGGAGGTATATGTGACGGGGTGCTACGCGGTCCTTCCGGAGGATATCGAAAAGCTGCGCTCTATGCCCGAAGTGAGAGGGGTAGTCCCGGGAGGCGACAAGATGACCCTGCCGCGCGTCCTGAGTTCGGTATCGGCGGCCGCGGGGGTCTGCGAGGAAACACACGAGCGCATATCGGGGTTCGGCTCTCATACCAGGGCGTTCCTGAAGATACAGGACGGTTGTGACCGCGGCTGTTCATACTGTAAGGTGAATATCGTCAGGGGGCCGTCGAAGAGCAGGTGTGAAGGCGAGGTGATCGATGAGGTCGTCCGTCTCGCGAAGAGCGGTTACAGGGAGATAGTGCTGACAGGTATATGCCTCGGGTCGTGGAAAGGGAAAGACGGTAAAACCTTCACGGACCTTTTGCGTACGATCGATAAGCTTGAAGGTGATTTCAGGGTAAGGTTAAGCTCCATTGAACCGGATCAAATAGGGAAAGAACTGATAGAAACGATCGCCCGTTCGCGCAGGATATGCCGCCACCTGCATATACCCCTGCAGAGCGGTTCCGACAAAGTGCTGAAGATGATGAACCGGCGGTATGATACGGCGCGTTTCAGGGAGCTCGTGCTCAAGCTCCGGGAGAAGATGCCCCTTATCGGTATTACGATGGACATAATAGCGGGATTCCCGGGGGAAACGGAAGAAGATTTTGAAAAGACGGCCGGTATGATAGAGGAATTAAGGCCGTCACGTTTGCACGTTTTTAAATACAGCGATCGAAAGGGGACGAAAGCTTCCGGCATGAAGGATAAAGTGCCGTCCGACGTCGCCGCGGAAAGAGTGGGAAAGCTTATCAATATAGGCAGCAGGTTCCAATCGGAATTCTGCGGTAAGTTCCTGGGCAGGGAGGCGGAAATTCTTGTCGAGGACCGGTCCATAGAAGGGGTCCTGACCGGATATACCGGAGAATATATACGCGCCGGTGTGGAAGGCGCCGCGAAGATCGGCGAACTTATCCGTATTAATATAAAAGAGATAGACGAAAAAACGCCCCTTGTTAAAGCAAGTAAAAGATGAAATTATTAGATTTTGCTCATCTTGACTTTATGAAATATGATGATATACTTTTACTTCCGTTGAAAGGATCGCCTTGCCCGAGATATTGAACGAGTTTAACTGGCTGGACTTCTTGTTCCTAATTCTTTTGCTGGGAATGATTTATAAGGGTTCCGTGACAGGGGTAGGGGGCCAGGTCATTTCCCTGATAGGTCTTTTTGTCTTGATGTTTTTTTCCATAGGCTTTTACCAGTATCTTTCGACCGCGATCTTCGGTTTTTTGTTGCAGCAGTGGACAAGACCCGCGTCTTTTTTTATTATCGTTATCGTCATATTCATAGTCATAAAAGTGATAGAAAGAGTTTTCCACGTTATAGCCGGCCAGGAGTCATCCTCGATAGAAAGGATCGGCGGGGCCATCGTCGCTTTTATGAGAGCGTGCCTGGTCTTCGGGCTTATAGGCATGCAGCTTCTTCTTGTTCCTGTTGATTACCTGCGGACCTCGGTGATGGACGGGTCTAAGTTCTGCATGACCTTCGTGAAGATCGACGCGGAGATATTCAGCTGGATGACCGGGCATTTCGGCATGACCGAAAAGATGAAACGGAACGACGTTATCAAAAGTCTTGTCGAGACCCCCAAGGAAAAAAGCAAATAATAAAAAGGAGCGAGATGAAACTCAAGACGTTTTATGAACTGACGGTCAAAAAAGGACTTAAGGAGGATCCGAGGCCGAAAAGCGCCATCGAAGAAGGTCTCAAGAAGACCAGGCAGGAATACAGGAAGATAAAAGGGATCGACAAAAAGTTTTTTGACAAGGAGAGACTGAAACATCCTTACGACGACACGCGCATATTGTACGGATCCGGGAACGAGGAAATAAAGACCATCATGGTGGGCATAGACATGGGCGTGCCGGAGTTGCTTCTGGCTGACCGTTTGCGTGAAAAAGGGACCAGGGTGGACCTGGTGATATCGCACCATCCCGCGGGAAGGGCTCTTGCCCAGCTGCATAACGTCATGGCGATCCAGCCCAGCATATGGGAAAAGTTCGGTTTCACGAAAGATATAGCCCAGGGGTTGATGAAGGACCGTATGCAGGAGGTGGAACGGCATATCAATCCTTCGAACGTGACCAGGGCGGTGGATGCCGCGAAACTTATCAAGATACCTTTCATGTGCATACACACCGCTGCGGATAACTGTGTGGCGAACTATCTCCAGAAGTTTTTCGACAGGAGAAAGCCTAAGAAATTGAAGAACATCATAGAGATGCTGAAGAAGATACCGGAATACAGGTATTCCATAGGCTCTGGCGCAGGACCTTTCATACTGATCGGAGAGGAAAAAAACAAGGCCGGGAAGATATTTGTCGACATGACCGGAGGAACGTCGGGCCCCGACAGGTTGTGGGCGCGGATGTCCCAGTCGGGAGTGAATACCATAGTGGGAATGCACTGCAAGGATTCGTCCTTCAAGACCGCGAAGCACGATTTCATAAATTACGTGATAGCAGGACACATGGCCAGTGACACGCTGGGTCTGAATCTGCTGTTCGACGAGATAGAGAAAAAAGGTAAGCTGAAGATCATAGAATGTTCCGGTTTTAAGAGGTTCCGTAGAAAATAAGAAGATAAGGGAACATGGGCAGGATACCGCAGGAGATAATAGACCAGGTGCTGGACAGGACCGACATAGTCGAGGTCGTGTCGGACCGCATCCAGGTCAAGAAGGCCGGCAGGAGCTTCAAGGCGTGTTGTCCTTTTCACAACGAGAAGACGCCGTCGTTCATCGTCAGCCCCGAGAAGCAGATATTCCATTGTTTCGGGTGCGGTGCCGGGGGTAACGCTATCGGTTTCGTGATGAAATACGAGAACATGGAATTTCCCGAGGCCGTCAGGATCCTGGCGGCGAAAGCGGGGGTGGACATACCGCGGTACGAACAGAGGGACGCGGAGAGAGATTCGATAGCCGCCCGCCTTTATGAGATAAACCGCCTGGCGGCGGCCTTTTACCAGAACGCGCTGAGATCCGAAGGCGGCAGGAAGGCGTTGGAGTACCTGAAAGGACGCGGCATGAACAGCGATGCCATGAACGAGTTCCGCGTGGGGTACGCGCCTGACGAGTGGGAGGCCCTGAGAAGGTATTGCGAAAAAAAGAACGTCCCGCCGGATCTTTTGAGGAAAGCCGGGCTGACCATTCCCAGTACCAAGGGTAAGGGCGATTACGACAAGTTCCGCAACAGGATCATGTTCCCCATTTTCAATGAACGGGGCAATATAGTGGCTTTTGGCGGCAGGGTGCTTGACGATTCCCAGCCGAAATACATGAATTCGCCGGAGACCCCCATTTACAATAAGAGCAACGTCCTCTACGGGCTGAATTCCGGAAAGAAGTCCATACGCGAAAAAGGCCGTGCCGTGATCGTCGAGGGATACACGGACGTGATAATGCCGTTCCAATACGGTGTCACCAACCTCGTGGCCGCTTCCGGAACGGCGCTTACTTCCGGGCAGGTCCGTCTTCTCAAGAAGTACAGCGATACCGCGGTCATGGTCTTTGACGCCGACCAGGCCGGCGAGGCCGCGAGCCTGCGCGGGCTCGACATACTTCTCGAGAGCGGCATGAACGTGAAGATAGCCGCGTTGCCCGAAGGCGAAGACCCCGACAGTTACGTTCGTAAGAACGGCAAGGAAGGGTTCGAACAGGCCCTGGATAACGCCAAGGGCCTCTTCGAATACAAACTGGACCTCCTTATCGAAAAGCTCGGGGAGAGGGATATAGGCGGGATAGCGGACGAGATGCTGCCGACCATATCCAGGATAAATAACGCCGTCGTGCAGTCCGATCATATCAGGCGGCTCGCGGAACGGCTTGGAGTGCATGAGGCCTCGCTGCGGTACGAAATGGGCAAGGTCAAGCCGGATTATTCCTATCATTATGAGTCGGAGGTCAAGATAGACGGCGATCCCCGCAACTACAGAAGCAGCGAGATACACCTTTTGGGGCTGGCTATCTCCGACAGGAAGATGTTCAAGAGGCTTTCCGAAGAGCTCGGTCTGGGGATGTTCCGCGATATTAAAGTGAGCCGGGTCCTGGGTGTCGTCGGTGATTGCTACCGTGAAGACAGCGGAAGCATCAATCCGGGGAAGCTCATCAGCCGGCTGGAAGGCGATGAAGGCGCCAAGGCGGCCGTGGTCCAGGCGCTCGCCAAGCTCGATATAACAAAGGACAGGGAAAAAGCCCTCAACGATTGTATGACCTGTGTACGCAGGGAAGCCCGGGATGAAAAGCTTAAAGAGCTTTCCGTCCGGCTTAAGAAGGCACAGGATAAGAACGACGACCCGGAGATCCGGAGCATCCTGGAAAAGATAAATAGGATACATAAGGAGAAAGTCATTTAGGCTATGGCAAGGAAAAAGAAAAAGATCGCGTCGAAGAAAAAGAGAACGCCGAAAAAGGCGTCCAAGAAAGCGCCGAAGAAAGAAATAGCCGGCGCGTTCGAGCCGTCCGAAGAGGCGGACGACAGCAGGTCGGCCATTGTTCGCAAGCTGATAAGAGCGGGGAAGGACAAGGGCTATTTGAGCTACGACGAGGTGAACGATATCCTCCCCGACGATGTCGTTTCGTCCGACGAGATCGACGAGGTCATCACGGCTTTGCACAGCGCCGATATAAAGGTAGTGGAGTCCGAAGAAGAGCTGGAGAAGATACCCCTTGCCGTCAAAAGGGACCAGAAGAAGATACAGCCCCGCAAGTTCGTCCAGATAGACGACCCCGTTAAAATGTACCTCAAACAGATGGGACAGATCCCTCTTCTGAGCCGCAACGAAGAGCTGGAGCTGGCCAAACGGATAAAAAAGAGGGAAAGGGAGTACAAGGAGATCGTTTTCGGGATCAAGCTGGGCAGGGAGCAGGCTCTTAACGCGGTGGAGGAAGCGCTCGACAACGAATACAACCTTGACGAAGTGCTCGACGTAGAGCCGACCGTCGACCCGGAAAAACTCCAGAAACAGAAACGCCAGTTCATCAAGCGCATCAAGCTGACCAAGAACCCCGACAAGGTGCTTGACCTTATGCTCAAGCTCAAGGTCGCCATAGTCCTGACGGAGAAGGTGGCCGACGATATAATGAAACCCCTGGAGGAAGCCAAGAGGCACAGGAACAGGACCATGAAGCTCCAGAAGGGCCGGGGAAAAAAGGAACTGAAAGAGGCAAAAAGCGAACTGAGGAAACTGGTAAGGAAGATCGGCAGGCCTGCCGACCGGATAGTTACCGATCTGGAGGAACTGAAGGCGATAGGCAGGGAGTACACCAAGGCCAAAAAAGAGCTGGTGGCCGCCAACCTGCGTCTTGTGGTCAGTATCGCCAAGAAATACACCAACAGGGGGCTTTCGTTCCTGGATCTCATCCAGGAAGGCAACATGGGCCTCATGAAGGCCGTGGATAAGTTCGAGTACCAGAGAGGTTACAAGTTCAGCACTTATGCTACATGGTGGATAAGACAGGCGATAACCCGTTCCATAGCCGACCAGTCGAGGACCATCCGGATACCTGTCCACATGACGGAAACGATAAACAAACTGGTCAGGGTGTCACGCGCCCTCGTACAGCAGAACGGCAGGGAACCCACGCCGGAAGAGATATCCACGGCGATGAGCATCCCGGTGGAAAAGGTGAGGGGCATAATAAAGATCGCCCAGCATCCGATATCGCTGGAGACGCCGATAGGCGACGAAGGCGACACCAGTTTCGGGGATTTCATAGAGGACAAGTCCGCTGTTTCGCCCGCTAACGCTACGGCTTACGCTATGCTCAAGGAGCAGATGGACGGGGTCCTCGAGACGCTCACGGAACGCGAACGCAAGGTCCTGACGCTCAGGTTCGGCATCGGCGACGGTTATCCGCGCACGCTGGAGGAAGTCGGCAAGATATTCAACGTGACCAGGGAGAGGGTGCGGCAGATAGAGGCGAAGGCGCTCAAAAAGCTCAGGCACCCGATACGGGCGAAAAAGCTCAAGAATTTCCTGGATATGGGATTTTCGGAATAGAACAGTTTAAGGAAGGAGCGGTCACATGCAGGAAGTAAGATTGGAACTTTTCATACCCGGGGAGCTCAAGGACGAACCTATCATATGCGATATGATAAAGAACTACGATATACGCATGAAGATCGTAGAGGCGTCCTTTTCCACCGAGAGCGGCTGGGCGTACCTGGTCATCAGCGGGGAGAAGGCGGACATAGACAAGGTCTTTGACTTCCTCAGGGGAAAAGGTGTCAGCATAGAGTTGAGAGAGAACCAGGGTACGCTGTAATCCCGCTATCGTTCGTGCCGGATCTCTTCCCGCTTTAGCCCTTCAAAAAATGAAGCTCGTAAGGTTTCTCCATAACGGTTCCGCCCTCAAAGGCGTCCTGGAAGGTGATGAAATAACAGCCGGCTCTACCGGCGGCTCGGAAAGGTATCCTCTCGGCCGGGTCAAACTACTGGCGCCCGTTGAACCTTCGAAAGTGATACTGGTGGGGTTGAATTACAGGGATCATGCCGCGGAACTGGGGATGTCCGTTCCTGAAGAGCCGGTCATATTCATCAAGCCGTCCACCGCGGTTATCGGCCCCGGTGATACAATAGAGTATCCTTCTTCCTCGGCCAGGGTAGATTATGAAGCCGAGCTTGGGATCGTCATGAAGAAAAGGTCAAGGAATGTCCCGGCCGGGAAAGTAAAGGACCATATACTCGGCTATACCTGTGTGAACGACGTTACCGCGAGGGACCTTCAGAAAAAGGATATTCAGTGGATGAGAGCCAAATCCTTCGACACGTTCGCTCCTGTCGGCCCGTGGATAGAAACAGACCTCGATCCGCGGGACCTGAGCATCCGTTCGTATCTTAACGGCGAGCTGAAACAGGATTCGCGGACGTCCGAATTCATCTTCGGCATACCGGAGCTGGTGGAGTTCATATCCGGGGTGATGACGCTGCTTCCCGGTGATGTCATAGCTACGGGCACGCCGCCGGGCGTCGGTCCGATGGACCGGGGGGACGAGATCGTCATAGAGGTCGGGGGCATCGGTAAGCTTGCGAACCGTGTCGGGGCCTGAGCATTATCATTTGTGCTTTGACATTTGCCCTTATTCTTAATATTATACTTATTGAAAATGAGAGTCGTTTTACAGAGGGTCAGTGAGGCGTCGGTCACGGTAGACGGGAATAGGATATCTTCCGTCGGCCCCGGGTTCCTTCTCCTTGTAGGCGTCGGCAAGGGCGACGACGATGCGACGGCCGAACGGATGGCCGGAAAAATAAGCAGGCTCAGGGTCTTTGAGGACGCGCGGGGCAAGATGAACCTGGACGTCTCGCGGGTAAACGGCGAGGCGCTCAGCGTGCCTCAATTCACTTTACTCGGCAGTACCGAGAAAGGCAACAGGCCCGGATTCGACGGCGCCGCCGATCCCGCCGAAGCGGAAAGGCTCTGGAAGAGGTTCAACGACGCGCTGAAAGAGGCGGGGATAACGGTAAAGGAAGGCGAATTCGGCGCGCGTATGGAAGTGAGCCTCGTGAACGACGGCCCGGTGACATTCGTGCTTGACTCAGAATAGGAGGTATCATGGAAAAGATAACCATCGAAAGGCCCGACGAAAGCAAACTGCAGAAGCTCGGTGTCAGCTCCTGGCCGATATGGGAAAAGGAAGTATCCCGTTTCGACTGGAGCTACGACGATAAAGAGACCTGTTACATCCTCGAGGGTAAGGTCCGGGTAGAACCGGAAAACGGCGAGGCCGTGGAGTTCGGCGCGGGCGATCTGGTCACTTTCCCGAAGGGCCTCAACTGTGTATGGGACATTTCGACTCCCGTGAGGAAACATTACAAGTTCGGTTGATCCGCTTCAAGGAGGCCGCCATAAAAAGGACAAGTACACTTATCGCGATCTTTGTTTTATGCGCTTTTCTGCCTTTGGCGGCAGGAGCGGAAGGACTGTTGTCCAGTGACGGCGAGGACCTTACGATGGGTTTCCCGATGGGGCCGAGCACGGAAGGCCCCGATCTGGGGTTGTGCCCGCAGGGGGTCGATACGGTGGGCAAATTTCTGTATGCCTGGCAGAGGGGAGAGTACCGCGCCATGTATGACCTTATCGACGATGAAAACAAGAAAGACTATCCGTTCGACGAGGCCAGGTTCGACCTCCAATTCATGGAGTTCAAGGAGTATAAGATAAGTTCCATAAGGAAAGCCGGGGATAATTACGAGTTCATCCTTTCGTACGGCGACTGGAAGAGCGGCGATAAGGACATCAAGAAGATGACGATAAGCGGCAGGACGTACAAGATCATCATGCCGGCAAAACATTCAGTGTTCAAAAAATCCGCGGAAAGCTATTTCTGAAAAAACGAGGAGGAATAAATGGCGGGCATAAAGAGAATAGGCGTTATCACCGGCGGCGGGGATTGCGGAGGCTTGAACGCGGTCGTCAAGGGCGCGGCGTGCATGGCTGAGGCGATGGGGATCCAATGTTACGCCATCCCCAACGGTTACGCCGGTCTTTATAATCTTGTCGATTTCAAAGACCTGCCGGAACTTACGCCCCAGCGGCTGGATCGCATCAACGCGAACGAGGCCGGTTCGGAAGCTGGCCATTCTAGGGTGAAAATAAGGAAGATCGAGGACGACAAGAAATATGAACGCATCAAGGAAGGCCTGAAGAAGCACGCGCTCGACGCGCTTGTCATAAGCGGCGGGGACGATACCGGCAGCGTCATGGTGGACCTTTACAAGCAGGGCATATCCTGTGTGCATGTCCCTAAGACCATGGACCTGGACCTTCAGACATACTCGGTGGGCGGCGACTCGACGATCAACCGTATAGCCGTGTTCGGCGACGACCTGAAGACGACGGGACGCACTCATAACAGGGTCATAGTCCTCGAGGTGTTCGGCAGGTACGCCGGACATACCGCTTTCAGGGGAGGGGTCGCGGCGGACGCGGATGCCATTCTGATCCCGGAGATACCCGTGGATTTCGACATACTGTATTCGCACGTCAGGGAGAAGCTCGGGGGCAGGATCCTCAGGAGCGACGTACGCGCGGGCACTTACCTGATAGTCGTCGCCGAGGGCCTGAAAGACGCCAGCGGAAGCGAAATAGTCGACGAAAGCGCCGGCGTTGACGCATTCGGCCATAAAAAACTGGCCGGCTCGGGGAAATACGTCTGCCAGGAACTCACCAAGCGTTTCAAGGCGGATCCCGAGGTAGCCGAATTCATGAAGAAAACGCACATGTACGTCGAAAAGATGTACACCGTTCCCGAGGTGAGGTCCGTCGTGCCGGGGCATCTGGTGCGCTGCGGAAGAAGTTCGGCGTACGACGTTAACTTCGGGAAGGAAGCCGGTGCGGCGGCTATCAAGCTTCTGGTAAAGGGGATCGCCGGCGTGACCGTAGCCGATGTCAATGCGAACGAAGTTAGTTACATGCCGGCCGAGAAAGCTATAAAACAAAGACACGTGGCCCTTGACGAAGTGAGCCTGCACGAACAGCTCGGCGTCTGTTTCGGAAGGAAACCGCAGGTCTTTTCTCCTGAGTTCAGGGAGTTGAAGGGTACGCCGGAAAGATATATGTGATCCCCGGGTCTGAGCATGATCACCAGAGACAGAAGGGCTTTCAAACGCGTAAGGCGCAAGTTCACCGTCAGGTACAAGCGTCACGGTTCTGACGATCCGCACGGAGGCGCCGCTGTTTCCGAGAACATCAGTCTCGGCGGCGTTTACTTCACAAGCTTCGAAAAGTTCGAGATCGGGCAGCTTATAGATTGCAGCATAACCATGCCGAAGGTCAAGGATGAAGGGAAGTGGATCGCCAGGGTAGTGCGGTGCGAGGACGCCGATGACAGGGCGGTAAAGACGTATGGTGTCGCCGTAGAGTTCGTCAAAGCTTTCGGCAGTTCGGAAAAAGACCTGAAAAAGATCCTGAGCAATTCCCGCTGAAAAACTTCCAAAAAAATTTTTTCCAAAAAAATTCGCATTTTAACTTGCAATTCATGAAATATAATGTATATTTTTTTAACAGAAGTAATAATTCTTCAGAACAGATTAGATTAGCAAACGAAGGGAGGCGGAGAGATGGCGAAGAAGAAAAAAGCAGCGAAGAAAAAGAAGGTAGCGAAGAAGAAGAAACCAGCGAAGAAAAAGAAGGTAGCGAAGAAAAAGAAGAAATAGCATCTCTATTTCGTTTCAAGCTTTTAAGAGAGGCGGTCCATTGCGGGCCGCCTTTCTTATTTGAGCGCGAGCCGCGCTTCTTTTACTCTTGAAAACACATAAAATCCTGTGCTATAATACGCCGACAAAACACTGGGGGCATAGCTCAATTTGGTTAGAGCAACTGACTCATAATCAGTAGGTTCATGGTTCAAGTCCATGTGCCCCCACTAGCGAATAAAAACCCCGCTCAAGGCGGGGTTTTTATTCGCAGAGCAATCGAGATTCGATATCCGGAAATATGGGCTCGATTGCGGCCGAATCTCGATTTTCGAATCTCTCCCCTTCAATGTATTCCCTCCTTAATATGTATATAATATTAATACCTTGTCCCTGGTGGGGTTTTCTGATATAATTTGCTTTAAAATGTCCATGGGCGCATAGCTCAGCTGGTTAGAGCGCATGCCTCACATGCATGAGGTCGGAGGTTCGAGTCCCCCTGCGCCCACCACTTTCGAATTTCGGGACTTCGGCTGATGGAGAGGAAAAAAAGAAATGCCGGAACAGATCGATATCAAGGAAGAGATAAAGAAGCTTGTCCAGCTCCAGGAGATGGATTCGGAGATCTTTGATCTCAGGAGCCAGAAAGAATATTTTCCTGTCCGGTTGAAAGAGATGGACGACAGCCTGGAAGACAAAAAGACAGGCATGGAGAACGCCGAGAACGCCCTCAAATCCCTGCAGGTCTCAAGGAGCGAAAAAGAGACCGACATGCAGGCCAAAGAAGAGAAAATAGCGAAACACGAGGGCGAACTCTACCAGATAAAGAACAATAAGGAATACCAGGCCCTGCAGCAGGAGATAGACAGCATCAAAGCGGACGTCTCCCTTATTGAAGAGGATATAATCATGCTGCTTGACGAGGTAGAAGCGGCGCAGGCCAGGGTCGAGGAAGAGAAGAAGAAGTTCGAAGTCGAGAAGCAGAGCGTCGAGTCGGAGAAAGAGACCATCAAGGCCGAGGAAAAACAGGTCGATGACAGGCTGAAGGACCTGACCGCCAGGCGCGGGGAATTCACCAAAAACATAGCGCCCAATGTCCTGTCGCAATATGAGAAGATCCTCGAGAACCGCGGCAAGACGGCCATCGCCAGGATCGACGGGGAGTTCTGCGGCGAGTGCAACATGACCCTCCGTCCCCAGATGATCAACGAGGCGCAGCTCAAGAAAAATCTGGTCTTTTGCGAAAGCTGTTCCAGGATACTTTATGCGGAAGACTGAAAAGATCCCTACCCTTAGCATATTCGCCGACGGCGGTTCGAGGGGCAACCCGGGGCCCGCGGGCATAGGAGCCGTGCTGCTGGACGAAAAAGGCGAAAAGGTCGAAGAAATATCCAGATATATAGGTATAGCTACCAACAACGTGGCCGAGTACCTGGCGGTCATCTACGGCCTCCAGGAGGCGGCCTACATGAAGGCCGGGAAAGTCGTCCTCAACGTGGACAGCCAGCTCATAGCCAGGCAGCTCCGGGGCGAATACAAGGTGAAGGACGAGACCATCAGGAAATTCTTCGATCTTGCCTTGAACCTTTTCAGGGGATTTGATAAAGTAGAAGTGAGGGAGATACCGAGAGAGAAGAATAAAGAGGCCGACTCCCTCGTGAACAAAGCCATAAATCTCAAGGCGCTCTTATAACAGCTCATTGAAGCAGATCGGGTGATCGCTCCCGGCCGCGAGGCCGGGGGAGGAAAGTCCGGGCTCCGCATAGCAGTGTAGCGGGTAACACCCGTCCACCGTGAGGTGAGGATCCCAGCCTTTGCCTAATAGTTTTGTCTTATTGGGCTACGGCTGGCCTGCCGAAGCTAATTGATATGAAAATATCAGGCGAAGGTAGGAGAGCCACAGAGACGAGTCTTCCCGCTTGCCGGGAAGGGTGAAACGCGGCAATCTCTACACGGAGCAAGGCCAAATAGGGAAGGAACCGGGAAAGTCCGGTACATGCGGACTGAACCGGTACGAAGCGGCTAGTTTCGTTGCACTTCCGGGTAGGTCGCATGAGGCCGCCAGTAATGGCGGCCCCAGACGGATGGTCGCCGTCCGCTTAAGGCGGATACAGAACCCGGCTTACAGATCCGCTTCAATGAGCGTTTTGACATATTCCACATGGAACAGGTTCTCACCGTAAAGGATCTCTTTTATACCTATGAGTCCGGGAGGAGCAGGGTCGAAGCCCTCCGCGGGATCAGTTTCAGCGTCAATGAAGGAGAGATCTTCGGTTTTATAGGCCCTAACGGGGCCGGTAAGACCACGACCATCAAACATCTACTCGGCATATTGAACAAACAGAAGGGCGAGCTTTCCGTGCTGAACGGCGATCCCGCCGATCCCTCCACCCGGAAAAAAGTCGGCTACATGCCGGAGACCGCCGATTATTACAGATATCTCACGCCGGGGGAGCTTCTCCTGATCTACGGCGATATTTTCGGCATCAAAAGGTCAGTCCTGCGCCCGAGGATAAAAGAGCTTCTCGATCTGGTCGACATATCCTACGCTTCGGGCCGGCTCATGAAGACGTTCTCGAAAGGCATGATGCAGAAAGTAAGCTTCGCGCAGGCGCTTATAAACGACCCGGACCTCCTGATACTCGACGAGCCTACCGGGGGGCTCGACCCCGTCGCCCGCAGGAAGATGCGTGACGTGATACATACCCTCCGGGAGCGGGGAAAGACCGTTTTCTTCTCGTCTCACGAGCTGTCGGAAGTGGAACTTGTGAGCGACAGGATAGCCATACTCAACAAGGGGCGCCTTATGGCCTTCGGGCCGGTGAAGGAACTTCTGGGCGGCAAGGAGGAGGCCGAGACCCTGGAGAACTATTTCCTCAACATCATAGAGGGAGGGGCATGAGGACCATCTGGGCCATTTCCCGCGAGATGCTCATGGAGCTCATCCGCAAGAAGGATTTTTACGTGCTCCTGATCCTGATGCTCGTTTTGCTGGGTTTTCTTTCCTCACAGAGCTTTTTCCAGGTACAGGGTGTCGAACGCTATATACGGGATTTCGGTTATTCACTCGTCATGTTCTTCTCTTTTCTGATAGCCGTGATCTTCTGCGCGAAACAGCTTCCCGCCGAGATAGAGTCCAGGACGATATACCCGCTTCTCGCCAAACCCTTGAGCAGGTTCAAGCTGATCCTGGGTAAATACACCGGCGGGGTCATGGTTTCGGCCATAGCCTTCACGCTGTTTTACTCCGTTTATGCGGCGTTCTATATCTTAGGAGGGGGAGGGAGGAACTTTGTCCTTCTTTTCCAGGGGTATATCTTCGGCGTGATGTTCCTTTGCATGGTCGCGGCGCTGGTGATATTCTTGTCTAATTTTCTTACGATGTCGGCGAACGTCGCGCTGTCGGCCCTGTTGTATGTAGTGATCAACGGGTTCTCGACCGTGCTCAGGGACGGGGCGCTGATGTATAAGGGGCCGGTCTCGGTCCTGTACGGGATAATGTATTACCTGGTGCCCCACCTCGAGTTCTATGATCTCAGGATAAGGATAGCCCACGGGTGGGACCCTGTGATCGCCTGGGTAGTGTGGGCGGTCATCGTATATACTTTCGTATATTGTTTTTTCCTTCTCTATTTCGCCGGTCTTATCTTTAAGAGGAAGAGACTTTGAGGACCAAGACCCTTCTTGTGATACTTTTCTGGCTGGCGGCAACCATTCTCATCGCTCCGAGGGTGGATGTATACGACCACACATATGTGTCTGCCCGGCAGACGGCCGACATGCCGGCGCTTGTGCAGCTTTTGGGTGAGGCCCGGTCCATTGTTTCCAACATGTCCCTTCTCCAGGCCGACCTTTACATGCACGGGGGTGTAGGGCATTTTGAGGATGAACACGGTATCGCTATCATCGATCCCGAAAACCTCGAGGAACATGTGGATAAACATAAGGAGGTCAAGGCCCCTGAAGGGTACGTGGCTCTCGGGGAGATGGGATACGTCCGTCCGTACAATATCCTGCTGCGCATGTCGGACCTGATAGACATAAGCGAACATATCCACCTGCAGGGCGAAGACATGAAGGAGATCGTGCCCTGGCTATATTATTCGGTGAAGATAGATCCCCACAACGTGCTGGCTATTACCCTCACTTCGTACTACCTGTCCGAATGGTTCGGTAAGCCGGACGAGGCGTTCGGGGTCCTCCGGGACGGCCTTAAGAACAACCCTGACTCATGGCAGATCAACGCCGAGCTGGGCAGGATGTACTTCACGCATACGGGGGACTACGAGACCGCCGTCCGTTATCTGTCGAGGGCTTACGAATTCCTCATGCGGTCCGACCATGACAAGTTCGAGGAAAGGTACGTCCTTACGTACCTGATCCGGAGCTATGAGGCGCTCGGCCAGGAGGAAAAGACCCTGCCTATGTACAAAAGGCTCAACGAGCTGTTCCCCCAAGCTGCAATATTCCAGGAAAGGATACGACAGCTGTCGCACGGATGAAGACATATCTTGAGTGTGTGCCATGTTTTCTCCGCCAGGCCCTTGAGGCGGCACGGCTCGCGGGGGCCGACGAGAAGACGCGCAAAAAGATCCTCGACGAGGTCGCCGTGGCCCTGCCGGGTTTTTCGCTGGCTGTGACCCCGCCCGAGATCGCGAAGACCGTATATGGCATAGTGGAAAAGTATACCGGGGGAAAAGATGCCTACGCCGGGATCAAGAGAAAAAGCAATTCCATGGCCATGGAGCTTTATCCCGGGCTCAAGGGAAAGATAGAACATTCGAAAGATATACTTCTCAGCGCCGTGCGTCTGGCCGTCGCGGGCAACGTTATCGATTACGGCGTGCCGCGTTCGTTCGACATAGAGAGGGAGATCGAGGAATGCTTGGAGAAGGACTTCGCCGTTTTCGACTATGAGATGTTCAGGGAAGACGTTGAAAGGGCGCGCAGCGTGCTGTACATACTCGATAATGCCGGCGAGATAGTATTCGACATGATACTGATCGAAGAACTGCGCAAGGAGACCGTTTGCGCGGTGAGGGAAAAGCCCATCATAAACGATGTGACCATGGACGACGCCGAGCAGGTAGGGCTTGAAAAGGTAGCGATGGTCATATCCAGCGGGTCGGATGTCCCCGGCACGGTGATCCCGAAGTGTACCGGGGAATTCCGGGAGGTTTACGAAAAGGCGGATATCATCATAAGCAAGGGGCAGGGGAATTACGAGACCCTTGCCGACGAGAAAAAGCCCATCTACTTCATATTCAAGGCCAAATGCCCCGTTGTGGCAGCTCATATAGGATGCCATGAGGGGGACATCATATTGAAAAGAAGCCTTCCTTGAGAATAGACCCGATAAAGCGCTTGACTTTGGCTTTAAAATATGTTAATATATGAACAGTTGTTCACATATTGAAACATACCGGCGGGGGAATATCATGGTCAGAAAGAAGCTTGTGGAAAATATCAGAAAAGACATGAAATCCCAGGAGGTCATAGACAAACTCTCCCGGACCTTCAGCCTGTTGGGTGACCCCACGAGGATCCGGCTCATATTCATCCTGTCCAAGGCGGAGCTGTGCGTCGTGGAGCTTTCGCATCTTCTGGGGATGAGCCATTCCGCGATATCACACCAGATGAGAGCGCTTAAGGACCTGGACCTCGTCAAGTACAGGAAAGAAGGGAAAAGGGTATATTATTCGCTGAACGACGAGCATATAGAGAACCTTTTCAAGGAGGGCCTGAGGCACGTCCTTGAAAGGATATAAGACAGGCCTGGACGGAGTGAGTGAAATGGAAGAGAAGACACTTTTACAGTTAGGAAATGAGCAGACAGCTACCGTTAAGGAGATACACGGCGGTTACGGGGTAGTGAGGCGGCTTGAATCCCTGGGTATACGCCCGGGCAAGACGATCACCAAGATAAGCTCGCATTTCTGGAGAGGGCCCGTGACCGTTCTTGTGGGCAAGGGGAAGGTGGCGATAGGGCACGGCATGGCGCAGAAGATCGTGGTGGAGGTTAAATGATAAAGAAACCCGAGAAAAAGATACTCCTGATGGGCAATCCCAACGTGGGCAAAAGCGCCATATTCTCCAGGCTTACCGGCGCAAGGGTGACCATCTCCAATTATCCCGGGACCACGGTGGGGTTCAGCCAGGGGTACATGAAGCTGGACGAAGACAATATGGCCGTGGTCATCGATGTGCCGGGGGTCTATCACCTGGAGCCGGCCTGCAGGGCGGACGAGGTCACCTGTGAGATGCTGGAGGAGGGCGATCTTGTGGTCAACATCGTCGACGCGACGAACCTCGAGAGGAACCTTTTTCTTACCCTCGAGCTGAGGGAGAGGGGCCGGCCCATGGTGGTCGCGCTGAACATGTGGGACGAGACGCGACATAAGGGGATCGAGATCGACGTCGAAAAACTCGAGAAAGAGCTCGGCGTTCCCGTGGTGCCGACGTGCGGCATAACGGGTTTCGGCATAAAGGAACTCGTCGAACAACTGAGGGTCGCCGAAAAACGTGATTTTGCTCCTTTGGCGAGAGACCAGAAATGGGAAGAGATCGGGAAAACAGTGGAACTTTCCCAGACGCTTCACCACCATCACCATACTTTCCTGGAACGCATCGAGGATCTTAGCACGAGGCCCGCCACCGGACTTCCGATAGCCGCGCTTGTCATTTATGTCTCTTTCATGATAGTGCGGTCTATCGGTGAGGGGCTTATCCGGTACGTGTTGGATCCGTTGTTCAATGATCTTTGGACCCCTCTCATGATGAAGTTCAGCGCACTGCTGGGCGGAGGAGGGCTTATCCACGATATACTTATAGGAAGGCTCGTCGGGGGGGGCATAGTGTACAGGGAATCCTTCGGACTTTTAACGACGGGCCTTTATGTCCCCATAGCGGCCGTCCTTCCTTATATAGTGAGTTTTTACCTTGTCCTGGGGATACTTGAGGATTTCGGATACCTGCCGCGTCTCGCCACGCTGGTGGATAACCTTATGCACCGCCTGGGATTGCATGGCTACGCGATAGTGCCTATGATACTGGGGCTGGGTTGTAACGTACCGGGGGCGATGGCGCTGCGCCTCATGGAGAACAGGCGGGAGAAGTTCATCGCCGCCACGCTTATGGCTGTTGCCGTGCCCTGCATGGCGCAGATAGCCATGATAGTAGGTCTCGTGGGAGAAAGGGGCGGCCGGTATGTCGCTATGATATTCGGCATACTTTTCGCCATCCTGATCATCAAGGGTTTGATAATGAACCGGGTGCTTAAGGGTAAGAGCCCCGAGATATTATGGGAGATACCTCCTTACCGCCTGCCGCAGCCGGCGGCGGTCATAAAGAAACTCTGGATGAGGGTGTCGAACTTTTTGCGCGAGGCGGTACCGTACGTGCTCCTGGGAGTCTTCATAGTCAACATACTTTATATGATCGGTATTTTCGATCTTATGTCGAAAGTGTTCTCGCCGGTGTTGAGCGGTCTGTGGGGCCTGCCCAAAGACACCATATCCGCGATGCTGATAGGGTTCCTTCGAAAGGACGTGGCCGTGGGTATGCTGGCGCCTCTGGGCCTTTCGACGAAGCAGCTGGTGATCGCCTGTACGATCCTTGCCGTTTATTTCCCGTGCATGGCCACTTTTGTGGTCATGTTGCGGGAACTCGGGGCGAAGGACATGGCCAAGTCGGCGGGGATAATGATATTCACGGCCCTTTTGGTGGGGACGATACTTAATTTTGCACTGAGGTTTTGAATTTATATACCTTAACGGGTAAAATACTACTATGAAGAAGAATAGTGACCTGCAGGAATTGTTTCAGAACGTCTGGGAAAAGAAACTGACCCGCAGGGAGTTCATCACGAAGTGCGCGGCGGCGGGCATAGGGATGGCCGCTTCTTTGTATCTCTTCGACAAACTGACCGGGTACAGGGCCTTTGCGCGTATAGGGGAGAAAAGGGGCATGCGGGAGGCCCTTTATTACGAGAAGATGGGCGACGAGGCCGTAAGGTGTCTTTTGTGCCCCAACCAGTGCGTTCTTTCCAACGGGCAAAGGGGTTTTTGCCGCGCGCGCGAACCGGTCGACGGCAAGCTTTACACCCTCGTTTACGAGCTGGTCTGCGCCGTGCACATCGACCCCATAGAGAAGAAACCTCTTTACCATGTACTTCCCGGCAGCAGGTCGTTCTCGGTAGCTACGGCCGGCTGCAATTCGCGGTGCAAGTATTGCCAGAACTGGACGATATCCCAAAAGGGCCCCGAAGAGACCACCAACCGGATCCTGACCGTAAAGGATCTTGTGGCAAGCGCCAGGACGAACAATTGCGCTTCCATAGCGCATACCTATACGGAACCTATAGTGTTTTATGAATACGTGCTCGAGACGGGCAAGCTCGCGAAAAAAAGCGGCATACTGAACATGATGATCACAGGGGGCAAGATAAACGCCGCGCCCTTACGCGAGATCTGCCGCTACGTGGACGCCGCGAACATTGATTTCAAAGCCTTCAACGACAAATACCTGAGGGAAGTGTGCGCGCAGAACCTCGATAACATCCTTGAGACGATCACCATTATGAAAAAGGAGGGCGTGTGGATAGAGCTTACAAATCTTATAGTCCCCACGCTTAACGATAACATGGACGATATACGCCGCATGGTAAGGTGGATACGGGATAACGTGGGCGTGGACGTGCCTCTTCACTTTTCGCGTTTCTGGCCGCAGTACAAGCTCAGGTCCCTTTATCCCACGCCCGTCGAAACGCTTAAACAGGCCAGGGACATAGGCCTCGCGGAGGGGCTCCATTACGTGTATATCGGCAACGTCCCCGAGATCGGGACAGAAAGCACGGTCTGCCCGAAGTGCGGTAAGGTCGTCATAAAAAGGCTCGGGTATTCTGTCCTCGAGAATAATATCGTTGACGGGAAATGCAAGTTCTGCGGCAACCCGATAGCGGGGATATGGAAATGAACATCACCCGGCGCTGAGCTCATTTACTATGGCTTACAGGAAAAGCGTGACATTCTCCATGATACTGATGGGGGCCACGGCTATGGTCTCCCAGATAGTCTTCATGAGAGAGTTCCTCGTCGTTTTTTACGGCAACGAGATCTCCATAGGCGTAATATTCGCCAGCTGGCTGATATGGGGCGCTTTCGGAAGCTCGATCCTCGGCAGGTTCTCTGACAGGGCCCGTTCAAAGACGCTCCTTTTCTCGTTGTGCCAGTTGAGCCTGGCGTTCATCCTCCCCTTGACGTTCCTCGCGATACGCCTTTCAAAGACGTTAATGGGTATCTCCCCGGGCGAGATCATAGGGTATTATCCCATGATGCTGGCCACTTTCGTGATATTGTGCCTGTCGTGTTCCATTATGGGTTTCATGTTCAGTCTGGGGTGCCGCGTATACAGGGGGATAACGGATATACCCGCGGAGCAGGTGGCGCGCGTGTATGTCCTCGAGGCCGTGGGGGCGCTGACCGGCGGGCTGGTGGTCAGCTATTTTCTCATAAGGCACATGAAGCCTTTCGATATTATATTCCTGGTATCGCTGCTGAACTTCGCGGGGGCGTTCGCGATGCAGCTTAACAGGCCCGGCGGCAGGAAATTTGCCGTGGCCACGTCTATACTGGCCGTCGCGGTGCTGGTATGGATGCTTGCCGGAGGGGTCAATGGCCTCAGGAGATTCTCCCTGGCGCGGCTATGGACGGGTTTTACCGTGGCAGCTTCCAGGGATTCCGTATACGGCAATATCACCGTCACCCGCAGGGATGGCCAGCGCTCGTTCTACGAGAACGGCCTTCATCTTTACACCGTCCCGGACCTGCTTTCGGCGGAAGAGTCCGTGCATTTCGCGCTTCTCGAGGATAAAGCTCCCCGGGACGTCCTGTTGATAGGCGGAGGCGTCGGGGGGCTCCTGGAACAGATATTGAAGCATCCCGTAAAGAGCGTGGATTACGTGGAACTGGACCCGACCATCATAAAGATGGCCGAAGAATACCTGAGCAATGAGGATTCATCTTTCCTTGACGCGCCCGAGGTCAGGATCATCAACGAGGACGGACGTTTCTACGTAAAAAAGACCTCGAAGACCTATGATTGCGTTATCATCCATCTCGGCGACCCGTATACCGCGCAGATCAACAGGTTCTATACGGTGGGTTTTTACAGGGAGCTGAGCCGCATACTGAAAGAAGGCGCCGTGGTGTCCATGGGGCTGACCTCGTCCGCGAACTATATAGGGGAGGAGCTTAAGGCTTACCTGGGTTCGGTCTACCTGAGCCTGAGGGAGGTGTTCCCGGACATACTTATTATACCGGGTGATACGGCTTTCTTCCTTGCTTCGAACAGGGAAGGCACGCTGACAGCCGATACGTCGGTCCTTATGGAGAGGTTGAAGGAGCGCGGGATAGAAGCGAAATATGTCCGGGAGTATTATCTTTTTGACAAGCTTTCAAGCGAGAGGGTCGAGTACGCCAGGGAGGCGGTGGAAGACAACCCGGACGTCAGCCCGGACAGGGACTTCAGGCCGATATCTTATTATTACGCGACCGTTTTCTGGAGCACGCAGTTCGACACGCCCGCTTTTCGGGCGTTTCTACGTTCGGTCACCCGCAGACACATATGGCTTGCGGCGGCTTTTTTCTGCCTGCTTATATTTCCGCTGGTCATTTGGAACAAGAAGCGCAGGGGGAAGAGAGGGGTCCTCCTCGCGGTGATGACGACAGGCTTCGCCGAAATAAACTTCCAGATAGTCGTTCTGCTTTCGTTCCAGGTGATCTACGGTTACGTCTTCTACAAGCTCGGAGTGATAATCACTTCTTTCATGGTGGGCCTGGCGCTGGGCGGGTGGATAATAGCGAAACGCATGCCGCATATAAAGGACGATATGGCGGTGTTCAGGCTGACCCAGGCAAGCATTTGCCTGTATCCGCTTATCCTGCCTGTTGTATTTCTTTTGTTCTCGAAGACACACTCGGGCCTTTTCTCATGGATGGGTTCTAACGTGATATTTCCGTTCCTTCCGGTCATCTCAGGCACGATAGGGGGGATACAGTTCCCCCTTGCCAACAAGATATATCTGGAGGACAGGGAACAGGTCGGGCGCGTGGCCGGGCTGAGTTACGGGCTGGACCTCCTGGGAGCCTGCCTGGGGTCGTTCCTGGCGGCCGCTTTTCTTGTACCGGTCCTGGGGATATTTCAGACCTGCTTCATGGTCGCGCTCATAAACCTCGCGGTCCTGGGTATTCTGGTATACGGTGATTGCAAATAATATAGATAGTGGTACAATTATATAATAAATCGTAATTAATAATAATATAGCTGATCAGGATGAACGATAGCAACAGACCAATGGAATCCGGATACCTTTTTCGGCTGAAGCATATCATGGCCGATCTGATCCACAAGGTGAACAATCCCCTGATGGTCATATCAGGCAGGGCGCAGCTCTCTATGCCGGAGGATGTCGGGGGCGAGGAGATAAGGAAGAACCTGCGGATCATCAAGCAACAGTGCGACCGCATAAGTGAGATGATGCAGAAGCTTATCGTTTTCTCGAGAGCCGGGCAGGAGATAGCGGGCCGGGTAAGCGTGAACAAGTGTCTCGAGGATGCGGCAGAGCATCTCGCGGATGAGTTAAGCGCGGGCAACATAAGCGTGAAAAAGGAATTAGCCGATCCGCCCCCTGTGATGGAGGCGGCCGGAGAACAGTTATGCGAGCTTTTCACGAACCTTCTTATGAACGCCCGGGAGGCTATGCCCGAGGGGGGCACGCTGAGGATGTCCACGGCAACGGAGAAAGGGAAGGTAAAGGTGGAGGTATCGGATACGGGTGCCGGGATGTCCCGGGAGGTCGTGGAAAGGGTGTTCGATCCCTTTTTTACGACAAAAAGAGGTAAAGACGGGCTCGGCCTTTCGTTATGTTATGGTATCGTTTCTTCCTGCGGGGGAGATATAAAGTTCAGAACGAAGCCCGGAAAAGGAACGACCGTCACCGTTTTGTTGCCGGCCGGCCGGGGGGGATGATGGCCGCCAAGGTTTTGATAGCGGATGACGAGAAAGACATAAGGGACCTCCTGGTAAAATTCCTTGTAAAAAATGGTTTTGAAACCCGTCCGGTGGACAGTGGTATGGAGGCGCTTAAGGCCATCAGGAACGATCCCTCTTTTGATGTCTTGGTGCTGGATAACAGGATGCCGGGAATAAACGGCACGGAAGTGATCCGGGAGCTGGAGAAAAGCGAGAAGAGAATACCGGTTATAATGCTTACCGGCATGGCCGTGCCGCAGGAAGACTACATGAAAGCCGACGCGACGCTCAGGAAGCCGATCGACCTGAACGAATTGATGACAAAGATAAAAGAGGTCCTGAGGAAGCAGTAAGACCGAACGAAATGAGCCCTTACAATATCAAGCTGAACGCCGAAAAGATACTTAAAGAGCTTCCCGCCGGCGTCAGACTGGTAGCGGCCGCCAAGACAAGGACTCCCGGCCAGATAAGAGAGGCCATAGAAGGCGGCGTAGAGATGATCGGGGAGAACTACGTTCAGGAAGCCGCGGAGGCTTTCGCCGTTATCGGGCGGGCGGTCAAATGGCATTTTATAGGGCACCTGCAGAAGAACAAGGTAAAAAAGGCCGTCGAGATATTTGACATGATAGAGACCGTGGACTCTGTCGATCTGGCGGAAGAGATCGACAAAAGATGCGGGGCGACCGGTACCGTTATGCCGGTGCTGGTCGAGATCAACAGCGGCAGGGAACCCCAGAAGTTCGGGGTGTTCCCCGAGAAAGCGCTTGAAGTGGTCCGCGGGATCGCTCATTTTACCAACATAAGGGTCAAGGGCCTGATGACAATGGGACCTTTTTCAGGGGATCCGGAACACGCCAGGCCTTATTTTATAGAGACGAGGAAAGCCTTCGACAGGGTAAAGGAGGCCGGCCTGGAAGGCGTGGAGATGGAATACCTTTCAATGGGCATGACGAACTCTTACCGCGTCGCTATCGAGGAAGGCGCCAACATCGTCAGGGTAGGCACGAAGATTTTCGGGGAAAGAGAATAACGGGGGGACATGTACGTAAAAGTGTTGTTCGATGAAAAGGCCAAGAGAGGGCTCCTTTCGGGCACCGGCTTTTCGTGCCTGGTAGAGGGAAAGATACTCTTTGATACAGGCGAAGCCTCGACCTCATTGCTCGAGAACATGGGCCGCATGATGGTGTCCCCGAAGGATATCGAAGGGGTCGTGATCTCTCACGAACACTGGGACCACACGGGCGGGTTGTGGGAGCTCCTGAAAAAGAAGAAAGGTCTGAAGATATACGCCTGTCCTTCTTTCAGCGACACGTTCAAGAACTGCGTGAAGGAACTGGGCGGCAAACTGGTACTGGTCAAGGAGCCCAAAGAGATCGCGGATAACATCTACGTGACCGGCGGGATACAGGGCGAACACAAGGGGGAATCGATAGTAGAGCAGGCCCTGGTGGTGCGGGGGGATAAAGGCGAATCGGTGATCACCGGATGCGCCCACCCGGGGATCGTCAAGATGCTGAGGTATATCAAGAAACATTTCTCCATAAAAGAGTTTTATATGGTCTTCGGGGGCATGCATCTAGGCAGCATGGACAGGGAGAAGATAGGACAGCTGATATCGGACCTGAAAGCGCTCGGCGTGAAGAAAGCCGGCCCTACGCATTGCTCCGGGGACAAGGCCAGGAGGATGTTCAAGGGGCGTTTTCACGACAGCTTCGTCGCCGTAAGGGCGGGGTATATAATTCACCTATGAAGACCGAGGTTAGTTAACAGTTAACAGGGAACAGGAAATATGGTTGAAGCAAAGAGAGTACCCGAAGGAATATACGACGTGATCATAATCGGTGGCGGGCCGGCGGGGTTTACGGCCGGTATTTACGCCGCCAGGGCGCGCATGAACGCGTTTTTGGTCGAAAGTTTTTCCATCACGGGCCAGGTGATGATGACGGAGACGATCGAGAACTACCCGGGCATAGAAAAAATAACGGGTTTCGAGCTGATAAGCGTGTTCAAGAAACAGGCCGAGTCTTTAGGCCTTGCGGTCGGCCAGGGCACGGTCAAAAGCGTCTCCGCCGCCGAAAAGGACGGCTGGTCCGTCTGGCAGGTCGAGGACGAGAACGGGACACGGGAGGCTCTTTCGGTCATCATCGCCAGCGGCGCCTATCCAAAAAAACTGGATATTCCCGGGGAAGAGGAGTTTTCCGGCAAGGGCGTGTCTTATTGCGCCACGTGCGACGGCGCGTTCTTCAAAGACAAGGAGATAATTGTGGTCGGCGGCGGCGATACCGCCGTGGAGGAGGCTATATTCCTTACGCGGTTCGGGAAAAGGGTTCGGCTCGTGCATCGCAAGGACCGCCTGCGCGCCTCCAGGGTCCTGCAGGAAAGGGCCGCCGGGAACAAAAAAATAGAGCTTGTATTGGATTCCGTCGTTGAAGAGATCAACGGTAACGATAAGGTGGGAGGCGCCACCGTAAAGAACGTGAAAACGGGCCGGAAGGGAAGGATCGAGTGTGACGGCGTGTTCGTCTGTGTCGGGTGGAGTCCGAACACCGGTTTTCTCGGGGACGTGGTGGAGCGTGACGAAAAGGGCTGTGTGATCGTGGATGACGGCAAGAAAACGTCCCGTGAGGGAATTTTCGCCGCCGGTGACTGCTGCAAGAAACGCTTTCACCAGGTAGTGACCGCCTGCGGGGACGGGGCAGTGGCTTCACATTCCGCGCAGCAGTATGTGGATGAGCTTAAGGGTGTAGCGTACAAGTGAGGTTAAGGTTAAGGTTAAGGTCGAGGTTAAGGTTGAGGTAAGTTAGAGGAGGAGAAATGAGATCCGATCAGATGAAAAAAGGCCCGGAGAGGGCTCCTCACCGCTCTCTTTTCAAGGCGCTGGCTTTTACGGACGAGGAACTGAAAAGGCCCATCATAGGCATAGCGAATTCGGCCAGTGAGGTCATCCCGGGACATCACCATCTCCGGGACCTGGGCGAAGCGGTCAAGGCCGGTGTCAGGATGGCAGGCGGCACCCCTATGGAGTTCAATACCATAGGCGTGTGCGACGGGATCGCCATGGGGCACAAGGGGATGAAGTATTCGCTGCCCTCCAGGGAGCTGATAGCCGATTCCATAGAGATAATGGGAACGGCGTACCCGGTCGACGGCCTGGTCTGTATATGCGACTGTGATAAGATCGTTCCCGGCATGATGATGGCCATGCTGAGACTGAACGTGCCAGCGATCCTCGTGAGCGGAGGGCCTATGATGGCCGGATGCGTCAGCAAGGACGCGATCGACCTGATAACCGTGTTCGAGGGCGTAGGCGCCCGTGCGTCCGACAAGATAACGGAAGAGATGATGAGACTGCTCGAGAACGAAGCATGCCCCGGATCGGGTTCATGCGCGGGGATGTTTACGGCGAATTCGATGAACTGTCTCAGCGAGGCGCTCGGCCTGAGCTTGCCGGGCAACGGTACGATCCCCGCGGTCATGGCTAAACGGTCACGCCTGGCCAAAACGGCGGGGATGAAGATAATGGAGCTCGTTGCCAAAGATATAAAGCCCAGGGATATCGCGACGGTTAAAGCTTTTGAGAACGCCATGTCCGTTGAGATGGCCCTGGGAAGTTCCACGAACACGGTGCTGCACCTGCCGGCGATCGCTAACGAAGCCGGCATAGAGCTGCACCTTGACGCTTTTAACAAGGTGAGCGAGCGGACGCCGAACCTGTGCCGTATATCACCCGCGGGTAAATACCACATGGAAGACCTCGACAGGGCGGGCGGAGTTCCCGTGGTAATGACCGAGCTGATGGCCGAAGGCCTTATCCATGGCGACAGCATTACCGCCTCGGGTCTTACCGTTGCGGAAAACCTTCGCGGCGTTAAGAACCTCGATCCGGAGGTCATCCGGCCGGTCGACGCGGCTTATTCTAAGGACGGGGGCCTAAGCATTCTTTTCGGGAACCTGGCCCCTGACGGGTCCGTTGTGAAGAAGGCGGCCGTCGATAAGAGCATGCTTACGCACGAAGGTCCGGCGCGTGTCTTCGATTCCGAAGATGATGCCATGAAGGCCATAATGGGCGGCAAGATCAAAAAAGGCGACGTGGTGGTCGTACGTTATGAAGGGCCGAAGGGAGGCCCCGGTATGCGTGAGATGCTCGGGCCGACCTCGGCCATTGCCGGGGCGGGACTCGATAAGGACGTCGCTCTCATCACCGACGGGCGTTTTTCCGGCGGGACACGCGGAGCGGCTATAGGACACATCTCCCCGGAGGCCCAGGAAGGCGGGCCTATCGCGATGGTCAAGGAGGGGGATAAGATACGCGTTGATATCCCGAACAAGAAACTCGAGCTTCTCGTGGAAGACGCGGAAATGAAGAAACGTATCGAGAAATGGAAAAAACCCGACTACAAGATAAAGGAAGGGTACCTTTACCGCTACGCGAAACAGGTGACGTCGGCTTCCACCGGCGCTATTTTCAGGAAAGACTGAAAGTAAATGGAAGATTATAAATATTGTCCCATGTGCGCGGATCCGCTTGAATGGGATTTCATCGAGGACCGCGACAGGCAGATATGCAGAAAGTGCGGGTGGATAAATTTCCGCAACCCGCTTCCGGTCATCAACTGTCTCGTTTTGAACGGCAAGGGAGAACTCCTCCTTATCAAAAGAGGCGTAGAACCGTGCAAGGGCCACTGGGCGCTTCCCGGAGGGTTCATAGAGGTCAACGAGACTCTTCCCGAAGCGGCCGCGAGGGAGCTCAAGGAAGAGACGGGCCTGGAAGGCAGCCCCGGCCGCCTGGTAGGCATCCACATGCAGGAGACCCCCCTGTACGGCACCACGCTTACCATAGGCATGGAATTCGAGGCCGATAACGAGAATGATCTCGCGCCGGGCTATGACGCAGAAGCCGCTAAATTCTTCCCCAGGGAAGGACTCCCGGAGATCTCGCTGATAAGCAACCAGAAGCTCATCGAGCAGTATTTCCGCCTGATGTGTTGATCCCATCTTCTCTTACCCAAAAAAGTTACAGCTATTAAGCCTCTCCGGTTGAAATTGTAAACCATTAGTGGTAAACTAGTTTACAATATGGACAAGTTCCTGGTCGAGAACATAGATTCTGTGCCTTTCGAGGAGCTGCTTTGCGCAGCCGATAAAGCCCGCCGTGAAGGTACAGGCAGGAAGCTGGAGCTCTGCGGCATCGTCAACGCCAAGTGCGGGGCCTGCGGCGAAGACTGCAAGTTCTGCGTCCAGTCGGCGCATTATTTTTCGGACATCGAACGGTATCCGCTTAAAAGCAGGAAAGAGATTGTCTCCGCCGCTTTTGAAGCAAAGGCGAACGGGGCTGTGAGGTTCGGTATCGTTACGAGCGGGAACCGTCTTTCAAGGGAGGAGATAAAAGTGGTTGCCGGCGCTGTCAGGGACGTGCGGGAAAAGGCGGGAGTGACGCCCTGCGCGTCTTTAGGGGCGATAGACAAGGAGTCCTTTTCCATTCTCAAGGACGCGGGTCTTACGCGTTACCACCACAATATCGAGACATCAGAACGCTTTTACCCCAGTATAGTTTCGACCCACGAGTATGCCGAAAGGATAAATACGGTAGAGACGGCCAGGAAAATGGAGCTTGAAGTATGTTCGGGGGGGATAATCGGCCTGGGAGAGACCTGGCAGGACCGCAGGGACATGGCGGCGCTGCTAAGGGAGCTCGAAGTGGACTCCGTGCCGCTGAATTTTCTCATACCGATGAAAGGGACGCCTCTCGAGAACACAAAACTTATTTCAGCATTTGATGCCGCGAGGACGATAGCCCTTTTCCGGCTGATGTTGAAGGATAAAGCCATAAAGGTCGCCGCCGGAAGGGAAAGGGTCCTCGGGGACGATCAGGGCCTGATGTATAAAGCCGGAGCCAACGGGATGATGGTGGGAGGATACCTGACCATGGCCGGCAGGCCGGTGGAAGACGACAAGGTCCTGATAGAGGAAGTGCAAAGGTCATGGAACGAAGAATAGAGAGGTTTCTCAAAGAACGGAAAGAAGAGGGGCTCCTGCGAGGTCTTACGATGGTATCGCCGTCCGGCGGCGGCAAGATCAGGGTAAAAGGGCGCGAATACGTCAATTTTTCCTCGAACGACTATCTTGGCCTGGCCGCGCATCCGGAGCTTGCCAATGCGTACCGTGAAGCATTGTCCACGGCTGCCGGGTCTTCGGCGTCACGGCTGATGACGGGCAGCACCGATCTGCATCATATGCTCGAAGACAGAGTAGCGTCCTTTAAAGGAAAACAGGCGGCCCTGGTGTTCAATTCGGGATATCAGGCGAACGTGGGTATAATAAGCGCTCTTTTCGGAAAGAACGATTGTGTTTTTTCCGACAGACTTAATCACGCGAGTATAGTCGACGGCATCCGTCTTTCCGGCGCGAAACTCTTCCGTTTCAGGCATAACGACGCCGGTCATCTCGAAGAACTTCTGCGCCGCGAAAGAAAGAACCACAGGGAAGCCCTTATCGTTACGGAAACCGTTTTCAGCATGGACGGGGATATGTCTCCCGTTAAAGAAATAACCCGCCTGAAAAAAGAATATAACTGTATGCTAATGGTCGACGAGGCGCATGCCACGGGCATATTCGGGGAGAAGGGAAGCGGGATGGTCGAAGAGGCCGGGATGTCCCGCGAAGTGGATATCATCATGGGCACTTTCAGTAAGGCGCTCGGCAGTTTCGGGGCGTACGTAGCTGCATCTCTGGCAATACGTGATTATCTGGTCAACACCTGCCGCAGTTTTATCTACTCGACGGCCCTTCCTCCGGCGGTCATAGCTGCCAACCTCGCCGCGCTGAGGGTGGTCGGGAATGAACCCCACAGGAGAGAGGCCCTTATCGCGAATGCCGGGTATTTCAGGCAGGAATTGAAAGACAGAGGGTTCGAGGTAAGGGGCTCTTCGCAGATAGTTCCCATTATTACCGGCGATAATGAAAAGGCCGTCACGATGAGCGAATTCCTGAAAGAAAAGGGTTACTGGGTCACGCCGGTACGGCCTCCTACGGTCCCTCAGGGGCAGTCACGGCTGCGCATATCATTGACCTTTGACCATTCAAAGGATATACTCGAAAAATTTACAAGTGATATAAGTGAATTCTGATGGACAAAAAACGGATAGCCAGCAACTTTTCCCGTAATGCCGCCAGTTATGAGGACCATGCCGCGGTACAGAAGAAGTGCGCCATTAAGCTGATGGATATCATTCGCGGAAAGAGATTTTCGCATATCCTCGAAGTGGGATGCGGCCCGGGGGTGTTGACGGGCCTGCTGCGCGATGAATACCCCGGTTCGGAAATAACAGCGATCGATATCGCGGAGAACATGGTGGATGTCGCCCGGAATAAAATGGACGGGACGGGCGTACGCTTTGAGGTCAGTGACGGCGAAAAGATATCCATGGACGAGAAACCCGACCTCATCGCTTCCAACGCGAGTTTCCAATGGTTCGAGGATACGACGGGCGCCATGAGAAGATTCTCGGAGATCCTGGCCGTGGGAGGGGCGTTGTGTTTTTCGATGTACGGGCCCGAGACCTTCAGGGAACTGAAGGAGGTGCTTAAGATCCATTTTGGCCAGGATGTCAGGCTAAGTTCCAGCGGTTTCATCTCGAAGGAAGCACTGGAAAACATTCTAAAGAAGTATTTCGGGACATATATACTGTGGGAAGGGCATTTCGGCGCGAATTTTGATTCTTTATGGGATTTTTTACAGGACATCAAGTTAAGCGGTGCAAGGGGAGAAGGAATCGTCGGGAATGCCTTTCTGGGCAAGAATTCCATTAAAGAACTGGAGAAGACCTACATCGAAAAGTTCGGCAGGATCATCGCCACTCACCACGTTTATTTCTGCAAGGCCGAGATCCCGTTCGGGACAGTAATATAATTTCCTGTCCGGGACAGTAAAACTGTCCCGGACAGGAAAGGATGAGGTAAAATATGGTAAAGGGTATTTTTGTAACGGGAACGGATACGGGCGTAGGGAAGACGGTCGTTACGGGGCTTTTGGGGAGGTTCCTCGCCGAAAGAGGAGTGAACGTGGTGACACAGAAATGGGTCCAGACGGGGTGCAAGGGCGTTTCGGAGGATATAGAGGCGCATATCAGGTTCATGGACGGGGATAAAGGGTTTTTCGATAAATATACGGAAGAGATGGCGCCTTATATATTTGAATTTCCTTCTTCGCCGCATCTGGCGGCTGCTCTGGAGGAGAAAAGCATCGATACGGGCAGGATAGAGAGTGCGTTCAGGCGCCTTGCGCAGGATTTCGATTATGTCATCGCCGAGGGCGCGGGTGGCGCCCTTGTTCCCGTGAGCGAAAAAGAGCTGATGATCGATATCGCCGAAAAACTGGCGTTGCCCGTTCTGGTCGTCGCCCGGAACCGGCTGGGCGCTATAAACCAGACGCTTTTGACCGTGGAGGCGTTGAAAAGGCGGGGGCTTAAAATAGCGGGAATAGTGTTCAATCATCTTGGTGGTGGGAGCAACGAAGTAGTCCTTAAAGATAACCTTCAGATAATAACGAAACTCTCCGGCGTAAAAGTACTCGGCGAACTTCCTTTCCGGGAGGACGCGGCGGGGCTATATGAGGATTTCATTCCCATAGGAGAACGGATCTTAGCATGAAAGAAGAACTTATCCGGAAAGACCTGAAATATATCTGGCACCCCTACACGCAGATGAAGGATTGCGAGGAGCTTCCGCCGATACCCATAGCCAGGGCCGAAGGCATGAAACTCTTCGGCTATGACGGTAATTTTTATTACGATACCATTTCCAGCTGGTGGTGCAACGTCCACGGACATAATCATCCTGTTATCAAAGAAGCCATTAAAACGCAGATAGATTCACTGGAACATGTCCTTTTTGCCGGTTTTACTCACGCCCCGGCGGTGGGGCTCGCGGAGCGTCTCGTAGGCATGACCCCGGGAAGCCTCACAAAGGTATTCTTTTCCGATAACGGGTCGACGGCCGTGGAAGTGGCCATGAAGATGTCGCTTCAGTACTGGCACAATATCGGCAAGGGCTATAGAAATAAGTTCCTTTCGCTTGATATGGCGTATCACGGCGACACGGTCGCGACGATGAACATAAGCGGCGTGGACCTTTTCAATAAAAAATTCAAGCCGCTTTTCTTTGGATCGTTCAAGGCGCCTGCGCCGTACTGTTATCGCTGTCCGTTGGGAAAGGAAGGGGGCAGCTGTTCCCTGGAATGCCTGAAAGCCGTAGACGATATACTCGAGGAAAACTCAGGCGATATAGCCGCTGTCACGGTCGAACCGTTACTTATGGCAGCCGGAGGGATGATAGTATATCCGGTCGAATATTTGAAAGGATTAAGGGAGCTTTGCAGTAAGTATGACGTCCACCTTATCGCGGATGAAGTCGCTACCGGTTTCGGCAGGACCGGGAAGATGTTCGCATGCGAGCATGCGGGGATAGAACCCGACTTCATGTGCCTGTCAAAGGGTATAACCTCGGGGTATCTTCCCATCGGCGCCACACTGACGACAGACAAAGTGTTCAATGCTTTTTATGATGACCACGAAAAGCTGAAGACCTTCTACCACGGACATACGTACACAGCCAACCCGATCGCCTGCGCGGCAGCGATCGCCAGCATAGATCTTTTTGAGAAAGAGAACACACTGGACAGGGTGGGCCGGATCAATGAAAGGCTCGCAGTTTTTCTTGAAGAGATGTCCGATCTTTCTATTGTTGGGGATACAAGGAGCATAGGCGTGGTAGGGGCAATGGAACTTGTAAAAAATAGGGCCACAAAAGAACCTTTCGGCATGAACGAGAGGATCGGCATCGAGGTCTATAAACTGGGGCTTGAGAATGGCCTGCTTTTGCGCCCCCTCGGTAACATCATCTATTTTTTCCTTCCTTTATGTGCCAAACCGGAAGAGCTGGAACAAATATTCCACCGTGCGTCAAAAGTTATGAAAATAGCTGAAAAGCGTGTGTTGTATCCATGAGTTCCTCAAAACCACATAACCATATTTACACATCGGGTGTGTACACACCCGATGTGTAAAGAGGTGTAGATAACAAACACATAAATCCTATAACACCATATCCAAAAATAAGTTACAACAAGAACCCAAAAAC
>CAYPCX010000014.1:0-37795 GCA_964409365.1 uncultured Planctomycetia bacterium
TTCCTTTTTTTGAGCCTTGCTATGACCTCTTTGACGAGCACGCTGTCCTCCAAAACAAGAAGATGCGCGCTGAAGATCCTGCCGTGTTCTACTCCCATTTCTCGCGATATCTTTTTCTCGATGGCGAGGATCTCTTTCTTCGTCTGCTTGAGGACTTCCTTAAACCTGGCTATCTCGGCAGGTATCTCACGCGTGGATATGGTCCTTTCCGGCGGCACTACATTCTCCGTCCCGAAGACATGGGCCTTCCCTATGGCTATGCCCGGCGCGGCAGGTATACCCTTGAGCTGTATCTGCTTTTTCGCGGGAGTCCTCTTTTTCTCTTTCATCGCGGCGTCCTGTTCGCTATTTTTGTTCCGGTTCTATATCGTACAACAATATTCCCGACAGTTCCTCCACGGCCTGTTCGGCGTCTTCACCGTCGGCGACTATGGTTATCCTGGCCCCCTTTTCGGCCGCCAGCATCAATATACCCATTATCGACTTGCCGTTCACTTCCTGTGCGTCCTTGATTATGGTTATATCACTGTCAAACTTGTTCGCTATCTGGACGAATATAGCCGCGGGCCTTGCGTGGAGGCCCGTCCTGTTGGCAACTACTATTTCTTTCCTTATCAGCATCTTACCTTATCTCCAAAGCGATCTCCATATCGCTCGCCGGCTTATTCGCGGCCCCGGGACCGATCTGGTCGCCCACCAGTACCGAAACCCCCTGGTAGGTCTTTTTTAATCCCGCTTCGGTCTCGTTCACGGTATAAACGGGATACATAAAGACCGTGAATTCCCCGTTAAGGTCAAAACCCAGCCTGAGCCCGGAATACCTGTCACGGAGCTCGAAAGAGTCGGTCTTCTTCAGAATGGGACCCGCCAGAACGGTTCCGTCGCATACCGAAAAGTTGAACTCAAGGGCGCATTTGAACGGGATGTCCGCCGCCGTGTGCTTTGTAACGCCCTGGTTGAAGATCACCGCGGGACCGCGGCCGACCCTGACCTTCTTTACCACTTCAAGGTCCAGCCCGCGCGCTCTTTCCACGAATACCTTGTCCCTTTTTCGCAGAACGTGTACTATATCCCCGCCCTCGTCAAAGATCGTGGAAGAATACGCTTCTTTGAGAAATCTGTCGTTGCTCATCCTGTGCCTGTGCATCCCGTTCCACGGCGCTTTTCCCGTAATAACATGGGTCAGGAACGAACGGCGACGGTAGTCATCATAGAAGAGTATTTTGTCCAGCCCCCTCTCTCCCGCTCCGAGGACATCATGTATGTCCGCGAAGTCCCCGCTCATTATGGCCCTTCTCGCTTTTTTGGCGCGTTGGGCGCATCCTTTGCCGAGCTTTTTATGGTAAGACTCCCTCACTCGCGACATCACGTTCGTGATGTTCGTTTCCGGTTTCCTGCAATCTATTTCGCTCACGGACCCGCCTTCGCATGACCTCACGAACACGTCCACATACCCGTTACTGATCAACGTCTCGCTTCCGCCGGGCTCCAGTTCGCGCTCTACCGCCCTGACCCTGTCCTCCCTGTCAGCGGGGCGGCCTATCCCGTCGATTATCTCCTGGGCCCTTATAAGGTGGCTGTACACGCCTTCTCTGAGATGAGGCATATAAACCCCTCCGAAAGTACCGTGCCAATAAGCACAGCTGGCCTGCGCCTTGAAAAGCTCTCTTCTGGCCTCGTCCACCCTTTCGGACAGTATCCCTTCCCGGGTCCTCTCCCGCAATAAGGCCCCCAACTGATCGCTGACCGATATCATCCTTCCGCGCATGCGGCCGGCTTCCGGATATTTTTTCATGAAGTTCCTGAAATCGCCGCCCGACCATTCCATCATCTCGGCATAACTGGACCCGGGCACTTCGCCTATATCTTTCGGCTTTACGGTATCCATTATCTCCGAATAAGTAGCCGTCTGGAGCCACCCTGAACTCTCGCGCAAAAGGCCCAAGAAATTGCGCAGCCACCCTTTTCTATATACCCAGGAATACGTGTGCGGCCAGTGGCCGAATTTCTCGCCGTCATCCGCGAAAAAGAAACAGGAAACTTCCCCGCAACGCCTCTCGGTCACCCGCTTCATGTGGTCCAGCGTGACCCGGGGCTGGCGAAAAGGCATCGTGTACCTGAACCTCGTAAGCGACGGGAAAAGCACCATCGAACGGTCCCCTTCCCGGGTCAGGCACGGACCGTAGACAGCTTCTTCTTCCGCGCCGGCCTGCATCAGGTGATAATCATCTATGATCGTATATTCTACTCCCGAGGCGGCCAGGGTACCAATAAGCTCCGGTTCCCAAACTTTTTCCGCCATCCACACGCCTCTCGGCCTTTCGCCGAACATGCGGACCATTATCTCCTCGTTCATCCTCAGCTGGGCTATCCTGTCCCTTTCCGGGATGAGCACCATGACCGGTTCGTAACAGCCTCCGCCTATCAGCTCGATCTGTCCGTCGAGCGCGAGTTCCCTTAACCTTACCAGGTATTCCGGGTGTTTGTCCTCGAACCATTCCAGAAGGTTCCCCGAGAAGTGGAAAGACGCTTTCAACCCGGGGAACTCTTCGAACGTACTTACCAGGGGCAGGTACGCGCTCCTGTAAGCCCGTTCCACCTCCCTGTCGAAATTATCCACCGGCTGATAACAGTGGAACGCCATAGCCAGTTTTGCCGTCTGCACCGGATACTCCCGCTTTCGCTATTTTTTCCCCAGGATGTCCATGATCACATTGACCAGTTTCATGGGATCATGCCTTACGAACTCCTTCAAGCTTGCCACATGCGCCTTGACCAGCGTGATCTTTTCCCGTTTGAGCCACTCCTCGTCCTTCTTGTCAAGCGTGACCTCAAACTGTCCTTTTTGTTTATATTTCTCGTACAGGTATTTCGGTATACGGGATACATTCGCCACGCAGTAATCCATTATCCGCGGACGGGTATGTTTCAGTATAGCCATCACGTGGTCGCTGACGGAATAGTCGTCGGTCTCTCCCACCTCGGTCATTACGTTGCATATATACACTTTAACGGCCTTTGACCGCACGATCTCCTTCTGTATGCCCTCTATCAGCAGGTTCGGCATAACACTTGTATACAGGCTTCCGGGGCCCAGTATTATCGCGTCCGCCTGTCTTATCGCTTCGGCCGATTCTTTCGTGGCTTCGCAGTTACCCGGCATAAGATAGAGTCTCTCGACGGGACTGCCTGCTTCCTGACGGATATTGTCCTCGCCGACCACTTCTCTGCCATCCTCTCTCTTCACCACGAGCCTGACCTTCTCCAGCGTCGCGGGATACACATTGCCCTTTATAGCGAGGACTTTGCTCGACTCCCTGATGGCCTTGGCGAAATCACCCGTGATCCTCGAAAGCGCGGTGATAAAAAGATTCCCGAAATTATGACCTTCCAGGCCTTTCCCTTCTTTGAAGCGGAACTGGAAAAGCGCTCCGAGAAGGTCTTCCGAATCCGCGAGCGCCACCAGGCAGTTCCTGATATCGCCCGGGGGAAGCACCCCGAACTCCTCGCGAAGCCTCCCGGAAGAGCCGCCTTCATCCGCAACGGTAACTATGGCGGTGATATTGCTCGTTTTCTGTTTCAGGCCCGCGAGCATCGTGGAAAGACCGGTGCCTCCGCCTATAACGACTATCTTGGGGCCTTTTTCGAGGATACGCTTCGCGTATATCCTTTCGACGAGCCTGTCTTCCATACGGGTGGGCACAAGCACGGTCATGAAAGACTGCAGGATCCTTTTTACGGCCACTATCACGCACAGGATACCCAGGATGATGATGATCCCGGCTATCGCTTTATTCTCGTTGCTGCGCTCCGAGATGACTATAACGAAGCCCATCGAGATCATGAGAATACCGAACACAGCGAGGAATATCCACCGTTTGACCAGCATCCCGGGATATAACCACTTAAGCCTTTTCATGGTCGGCCTCGCTCTTTTGTCACTGCATTCTCTTTTGTTCTTCTTCTTTGATAATTTTCACGACATCCTGCGCGCTTCCCGCCGTTCGCAGTCTGTCACGGACGAACTTATCGTCCAGAAGGCGCGATATCTTGGCTAATGCCTTTAAATGCGGTCCCGGGGTCTCCCCGGGAGCTATCAGCAGAAAGAAAATGTGCGTGGGTTCTCCGTCCAGGGACTTGAAATCGATGCCTTCTTTCGATACGCCGAAAGCGGCCGCCATCTTTTTCACCTTGGTGCACTTGGCGTGAGGTATAGCCACGCCTTTGCCGATACCGGTGGACCCCAGCACTTCTCTTTCCTTCAGCTTGCCCAGTATTTCGTCCTTTTCGGTCTTTCTTACGCACCCGGACCCCACCAGGAGGTCCACCAGTTCCGAAAGCATATCCTCTTTGGTCCTTGATCTTAGAGTTACTGATACTGCGTCTTTGTTGAGAAGATCCATTATTTTCACGACTCTCCTTAAGAAATAGGGAATTAAAAATCACGAAAAATGGAGCGGGTGATCGGACTCGAACCGACGACGATCACGTTGGCAACGTGATGCTCTACCAACTGAGCTACACCCGCTCTCCAAAAAGATGGTACCCGCACAAGGGCTCGAACCTTGGACCCACTGATTAAGAGTCAGTTGCTCTACCAACTGAGCTATGCGGGCACTGATCAACTTTTATTCCGCATAGCGTCCTGTCCGCCGAAGCCCAGTAACACAAAATAATTCGGCGAAGGCGGAAGCTATGCGGGCACTGATCAACTTTTATTCCGCATAGCGTCCTGTCCGCCGAAGCCCAGTAACACAAAATAATTCGGCGAAGGCGGAAGCTATGCGGGCACTGATTTTAGGCCGTATTATAACATAGGCCATAAATCAATTTCAAGAGTATTTATATATATGGTTCAATAGCTGTGGGTCTTGATGAAATCGATAACGTCCCCGACCTTCGCCTCGGCCATGGATATACACGTATCGGCGCATCCGTAGTATAAGCGCAGCACGCCGTTCTCCACCAGGGCCGAGCTTGCAAAGACCACGTTAGGTACGTCACCGACCCTCTCATACGGCTCTGTGGGGGCCATAAGATAATCGCGCGTGCGGTAGAGGACGTTCCAGGGCCTTTCGAGGTCTAGCAGAGCGCCGCCGACATAATACAGATATCCATTGCAGCTTGTCCACACACCATGATAGATCAAGAGCCATCCCTCTTCCGTCTCGATGGGTACCGGCCCCGGCCCGATCTTCGTAGACTGCCAACTGCTCGGCACCGTGCCGAACACGAACCTGTGGTTACCCCAGTGCACGATATCCGGGCTGGTGGAATAGAACATGTCGCCGAACGGCGTATGTCCGCGGTCGCTCGGCCTTGAGAGCATCGCATATTTACCGCCGATCTTTCTCGGAAAAATGACGCAATTGCGGTTGGCGGGCAGGGTCAGGTTCTCCATCTGCCTGAACGTCCGGAAGTCCTTCGTCAGGGCCAATCCTATCACGGGCCCCTGCGGCGAATCCAGACACCAAGTAACGTAATAAATGTCGTCTATTTTCGTGACCCGGGGGTCATACGTCCTGTGTTTTATCGTAAGGTAGGGGTCTTCGTTCTCCATCCTGATGACGTCGGGGTCTATCTCCCAGCGGATGCCGTCCCTGCTCCGGCCCACATGCAAAGTAAAACTCAGGTCTATTTCGTCAACCCTGAAAACCCCCGCGTACCCTTTTTCAAAAGGCACTATAGCGCTGTTATGTATGCTGTTCGCGCGCGGAACCGCCTTAGCGGTTATTATAGGGTTGCCTTTGTATCGTTTAAAAACCGTCTCATTCGCCATCTTACACCTCTTTGCGTTACACTGCTTTTAATATATTATGAGCTTTTTTATATCACGAAACCAGCTAAAAATCAACCCCGGGGGTTCGACCCCCGGGGTTGTAAGAGGAGATATGGCGCGCCCGGGGTAACTCGGCGCCTCCGTCCCGCTACGCATCTTTTTAGCTGCGCCACCGCTTGCTAAAAAGATAGCGGGACTCCGGTCGGCCACCCGCCTCTTCGGCAGTTATCGCTGCTCACCAGCTCGCAGCTCCGTTTATTAAAGGCTCAGCGGCTCCCTTCGAGTCCTGTCAACATGGTTCGACAAGAAGAAGATATGGCGCGCCCGGGGTGACTCGAACACCCAACCTACTGGTTCGAAGCCAGTTGCTCTATCCGATTGAGCTACAGGCGCGCTACGGAAAAGATACGCTCACTACATGTCGGTGCTACGCATAAGTTCGACCTTGCAACTTATGTCCACTACGCTCCATAAGTTGTGGTCTCACTTAGCTACAGGCGCGCTACGGAAAAGATACGCTCACTACATGTCGGTGCTACGCATAAGTTCGACCAAAATTACACACCGGGTGTATTATACACCCGATGTATAGATCTGACGCATATGATCGCTTCGAAGATCATCCATACCTCGAGGACCAGCAATATGGCCGCTATCACAAAGCGGTAATATGAACTCGTGATAAAAAAATACTGCAGACTTACGACCCAGGCCCAGCTCGAAGTCAGTATCATGAACAGCATGGGTACGACGGTCGGCCAGCACCTGTAACCTTTCCTGATAAGGTATACCGTGGCGACAAGCAGCACCAGGGCCGCCAGCATCTGGTTGCTGGTACCGAAAAGCGGCCACAAAAGGAGTGCCCCCTGCCCCCCTCCTTTGGAAAAGGCCAGGGCCGCGGCCGCCAGTACCGCGAAGGCCGTGGCGGGGTAACGTCCCTGCAGCGGCTTTATTCTGAAATCGGTAGCCAGTTCGGTCACGACGTAACGCTGGATACGCGTAGCGGTATCCAGCGTTGTCCCCGCGAAGGAAGCTATGAGCACGCCGATGATCGCCTGGCCATACTTAAGCGGTATGCCAAGCGCGCCCAGCATATTGGCAGATCCGTTAACAAAAGCCGTCACTTTCGCGGTAAGCCCCTGAGCGACCTCCCAGCTGGCATAATGGTATTCCCACGCGGCGACGCCCCGCAGGATCTGGCCGCCGTCCCCTTTCACGTACATGCCGATCCCCGCCCCTACAGCGACGATCACCAGAACACCCAGAAAACCTTCCGTAAGCATTCCCCCGTAGCTGATGAATTTCGCGTCCTCTTCATTTCTAAGCTGTTTTGAACTGGTACCGGAACTTACCAGGGAATGGAATCCCGAAATGGCGCCGCAGGCTATCGTGATGAACAAAAACGGCAATATGGGAGGCGCGCCCTGGGGGGCTACCTGTATCACGGGCGCGACCATCACGGGACGCGCGAAAAAAACACCAAGCACCATCAATGTTATACCGATAATAAGCTGGTGCGAGTTAACATAATCGCGCGGCTGAAGGAGCGTCCACACGGGCAGGACCGAAGCGATAAAGGCATAGGCGAAAAGTATCACGATCCATATGCTCATGGGGTTCAACCCCCCGATCGGGGGCATCACCAGCGGGAAATGGACACCGATAAATATCGATATGTACATGAGCGCCACGGCTATAACTGACAGAACGGTAATATTGTATTTTTTCCTGTACGCCAGCCACCCCACGATCATGGCTATGGGTATCTGTATCCATACCGGCAGTACAGACTGCGGGAACATCTGGAAGATGATCGCTATGACCATGCCGAAGATCGCCACCACTATCCACAGGGCGAAAAGTATCATAGTAAGAAAAAGCGTCCTCACCCTGGGATTTATGACCTCACTGGACAACTTGCCTATCGTTTCGCCTCTTTTCCTTATCGACATGATAAGCGAAGCGTAATCGTGCACCGCTCCGGCGAAGATCGACCCAAGGATGATCCAGGCAAGCGCCGGTACCCACCCCCAGATAATGGCTATGGCCGGCCCTACTATCGGCCCCGTACCGGCGATAGAAGCGAAATGATGCCCGAAAAGCACTTCTTTACTGGTGGGCACATAATCTATGTCGTCTCTCAGTTCTTCGCTGGGAACGGGATTCGCGGGATCGGCCTTGAAGATCTTTTTGGCTATGAATTTACCGTAGAATCTGTACGCCAGGAAGAAGACGGCCATCGAAAATATCACGATCCATATGGAATTCATATCAACCCTTATTTAATGGTCCACAGCTTATAGTCCTCGGTCCACGGATCATTGTCCGCAGACTGTGGACTGTCGACTATTGACCGTGGACTACAAACCACCTTTTTTCCATGAATAATATGCAAAGCTGTCATCCAGCCACTCTCTCGCGTTGTGTACAAACTCGGACCAGCGTGATGCCAGGCACAGGCCGCGGGCGGTGTCGGCGTTACCTTCGCCTATGCGCTGGGACAGCGTGGCAAGGTCAAGCTGAAGGCGCAAGGGAACGCGTCCTCTCTCCTTTGCCGGGACAAGTCCCGAAAGGGAGACGAGCGCCTCCGCGCCTTTGAGGAGCGTTTTGAAAAGTTCCTCCTCGCCCCCTATAGCCTCGACCATGACCTCGTTGAGGGGGCCCAGCCGCGTTATCTCCAGCTCACCGGTCTGCTTATTCGATATGTTGTCCGAACCCATGTAACCAAGCCCCTCTTCGGTGAAACCGAGCTGGAAAACCCTGTGGTATATGGTTTCCAGCGTCACGCCGTCGCGGGAAAGACGGTAATGCGCCCTGAGTCCCCATAGGCCGAAATCTATGTGCTCGTTGACAAGCGGGATATAACGCCTGTCGAACTTCTTCTCGAAGATCGCGACCGCCTCGATAAGACGCGCGCGTGCATCGGCATGACTCATTACCATACCGGCCATCTTGCGTTCTCTTTTCTCCGCGCTGGCTGTAATGTAATCCTTAAGTATCTTCATCGCCTCGGGTTCGTCAACACCGATGATCGGCAGGTCCACCTTGAGATAGTTCCTGGACATCTTTTCATCCGAATCGAAAAGACGATATATCCAGAGGAGCTCGCGCAGTCTGGCTTCGTTGTTGACATCGAAATCTATGAAAGTGGGATGTATCTCCGAAAGGTCCCCGGACACCTTGGAAAGATCCGGGATGATGTATCCATCGCCGGATCTCGTTATGCGAAAACCGCCCAGGCCGCCGCCGCCTTCATGCGGCTTCACAAAAAAGGTCGACTGGCCTATCTCATTCTGGAGTTCGTCCACCGCGAGGAATATATCGTCAACGACCCCTTCCACGCTTTTACCCTCGACCTGTATCTTGCGGTACCTGGCTACCTTGCTCCAGTCTTTCCCTTTGTCCGAAAGCAAAAGATACGTGCTGTCCTTGTCCGAAAAGACGCTCCCGGGCGCCGTTGTCCTGCCCGGCACGACCACGGCCCCCATTCGCTCAAGATCTTCAGCCAGTCCGACGTCATATACCTTCCTGCTCACGCACTGGCTCACTATCAGTGTCTCGGCGGGAGCTTTGCCCGCTTCCCCCATCAGTTCTTCGCGCGTATTCACCACTTTAGCTGGGATATGGTGCCCCTTTTCCCTGCAGAAGTCCTCAAATATCCTCGCCGTTTCATAAGAGGTCGGCAGGTCGTCATGCGACGCGTTGATGACCACTATCCTTGAAGGCACTTTCTCCGGCGCTTTTTTATCAACTTTCAGGCTGTTGTCCGCGAAGGTCCCCTCTCTTTTTATCCTGTCGTTGAACGTGTCGACAAGACGGGTATTAATATCGCCTCTCTCGCCGTCAAAGACAAGCGACCTCAGGTAGAACGGCGCCTTGTAGGGGTCATCACCGGTAAAACCCGTCACATAATATTTTGGATCCCGCTCTATCATGTTTCACAGGCTCCTTGCCGCCTCGACCTCCGCGGTATCGCGAAGGCCCAGTTTCTCGTAGACACGTGAGACTATTCTTTTCATTCCCGGATCCAGGCTCCTGTTGTCCGAACTGTCCAGCACCCTTCCCGGCGACTGGATCTTGCAGACGACCGCGTTAGGCTCTATGACCATATCGGGCCTGGGTACACCGCAGGTCACAAGGATATCCCGCCTGTTCCTGCACAGGTTCAAGGTCGCCCCTTTTCTGACCAGCCTCAAACGCCCCTCATCGGGCCGGTAGACCCCGGCAGCGGGGCTTCCTGTCACGACACTCTTGCGCATGCGGTTATGTAGTATTATCTGCGCGCCTTTCAGAGGCTGCATCAATTCTTCGAACCGGAAGGCCTTGAGGAATCTTTCCATGATCCCGTCGCTTTTCTGGAGGAACTCCGCCACATGAGCGAGAAAAAGCATATCTCTCTGCGGCTGCGTGGCGGAACTCAACACGGTATGAAGCGAGGTCGAGTTCTGGAACCTGGGGTTGATCTCCACCGGATATACCACCCCTTTCTCCACCAGGAGGTCCATCCCGAAAATGCCGCGGAACCCCGACCGGGCCATCCACTCCCCCACAACGGTAATGATCCTTTTCACCTGCCTGATCACGTAAGGATCGACGTCGCAAGCCGCCGCGTAATCGTTCCCGCAGAAAGCAGAAGGAAAATTGCTGCACTCCCGCCTGCCGGTGATCTGGACGGACGGGAAAACACAATGCGTCCCGGGACCGTCCGCCGTGGAGACGATGATACCGTTCACGTTAAGCGCGAAACCGTCGATATACCTGCGGACAACTACTGTCTGCTCGGGGTAACGCCGCCTTAAAGACCTGTACTGTCTTTCCTCCTGTATGACGAAAGTATAGAGCCCGCTGGACCCGTACGGGAATTGGACGACGAACGGGAGCGATAATTCCCCTCTCAGACCTTTAAAAGTGACCTTGCCGAGCCTGACGATCCTGCCGGGTATGTGGGGTAAAAGCAGTTTCGGCAGCGTCTTGAAAAGAAGCACCTTATTGTCAAAATGCCTTTTCAGCCGTTCCGGCATGGCGTACAACCTGAACCCCTTCGGCAACTCCGGCCGGTCACCTTCCAGTTTCTTTATGGAGCGGTAACATATGAGGTTCACCCCTTTTTTATAGCTTTTCCAGCGTTCGAGTATCTCGCGTCCGAGAGCCCCTTTGAAACTCGAACCGAGATCCTCGTTCGACCAGTCCTTCCTCAGTCCCAGTCGCTTCTCCACGGAAAAAACATCCTCTTCGCGGAAATAATACGGTATTTCTGCGCCGTAGTCGCAGCTGATCATAAAATCGAGCGGCAGGACGCGGTCTATGCCGGCGCCGTCATGGGCGCGCTGGCCCATCCATCCCCAATTACCGTATTTGTCGCGTAAATAGTCAACTATTCTTTCCATGAGACATAAAGCCGGGCAAATACTTCGGCGGTTTCAACACTCCCCTGTCCAGGAGGTTCCTCACGATATCGATATCCCCGATACCGATCTTGCCCACATAAATTATACTTAAATCACCGTCATCTTCAACATATTTAGAGACCTTCTGCAAACCGCTGATATAATGAAAATCTTTTGTGAAGGCCCCTCTCCCGGAAGTGTCGACAAGTCCCCTTTTGCATCTCTCCACCAGACGGTACGTGAGGTAATCCGGGAAATATTCCCTCAATTTCATGAACGCTTCACTGAAGGAACCGTTAAGGCAATGGTCGACGGCGACCGCCCTCCCGGCGTAAAGCTTGATCTGACGGGTATCGCTCTCCAGGCATCCCGAGAGTTTTTCGGCGACTATCGCCAGGCCTTCTTCCGTCTCGTCATACCCTGCCAGACCGTCACGGAATATCTTGAACGGCTGCTCGTTCCCGTTGACGCCCCTATACACGTGCACTTCGACCTCGTGCACCAGAAGCCTTCCCACTTCTTCACGCGTATAATTGATACCCGAATTGATGTATATAGTCTTGTCTTTGGCGGATACCGTCAACTTGGGGACTATCTTGCCGCTTAAAGCCACTTTCCAGTCGATGTTCTTTTCCTCGAGTTTCTTTTTCAGCAAGAAAGCCATCTCCCTGGGGGTCACGGTCTCTTCGGGGAACACGTAGCCCTCATCCTTGCTTTCGGCGAGGATCTTTCCGGCGAGGTCCAGGCATTCCCGGTCCGGGGCCCCGTACAGCCCCAGGGCGATATCGGTAAACCTGCCGTCCCCGCATCCGAGGAGCTCCAGCTGGGCGGCCAGAAAACCCACTTTCTTCACGAACAGACGTTGCGCGTCGTCCTTTTCGTCAAGAGACTCCCGCACCTCGCGCAGCCACTTCTCCTGGAAAAAATACTCCGAGTCCTTGTACCGGAAAACGGGATCATAGGATTTGCCCATTGCCAGGTTCTCGAAGAATTTTCGTCTTTCCTCTTCCTGGTTCAGGGGAGTGAGGTATGAATAAAAATCCACCTCCCTGGTGATCTCGCTTATCCTGCCGTCTATACCGTGTAGGTCTATCATATTTTAGTAAGTATCGAGTATTGAGTGTCGAGTATCATCATGGTTTACCTACGGGCATCATATAAACGGGAAGCTCGTCTTTGACGCCGAGCACCTTGAGCACTTCGTTGTCGATGAAAGCCCCGACCATGACCGTGCCCAGCCCCAGGCTCTCCGCCTGGAGATGCACGTTCTGCCCGAGGTGTCCCGCGTCCATCGATACGTATCTTACCGCTCCGCGCTCACCGTACCTCCTGGCGGTCTTGGCGTGCACGGCCGTCACTACTATCGTCACCGGCGCCTCGCGTATCATGCCCTGGCTGAGCGCTGCTTTTGCCAGCTGCGCGCGAAGATCGCCTTTCTTCATCAAGATCAACATGTTCTTTTTCCAATCATAAAGGTAGATACCCGGCGAAAGCCCCGTCACGTTGCCCGCCACAAGATATATCTCAAGCGGGTATACGGCCCCGGCCGAAGGATACGCGCGCGTCGGTCCGGTCATGCCGTCGACAGTGGAACCGCCGGCAGCCCATAAGATCTGTGACACATCCTCAAGGGAAATCGGCACCTTAGCGAAACGCCTTACGGACCTTCGGTCATATATCGCCTGCTCGACGGAGAGCGTACCCCTGTGTTTCGGGGCGGGCAGCTTTATCTCTTCCTCGGCACCGCAAAAAACCGGAACGAGCAAAAGAACAGCGACAAGCACCGCGGTGATCTTCAGATGAACCATGCCTACCTCCCTGCGTATTCCCACTGCTTAAGAGGCGTCTCTTTCCACACCTCTTCGGGCTCCATGCAAAGATATATCCAGCCCGAAATGTCATGAGCGTTTATCCATTTTACCATTTTATTATACATATCTATCCTGAACCTTCTGGGATACCTCAGTTTGCCGTCGGTATCCATGAAGAACTCGGCCTGGTAGAACATCAGGTTCCCGCCGAACCTCCGTTCCACGACCTGTTTGAAGGCCGGGACGAAACGCAGGGTGCCGATACTCACCCACGCGGTATTTTTTTTCAGGATCTCTCTCGAGAACATATCATCCACCGTTTCTTTATAATCCGCTTCCCATCCGGGATAGGAAACAACGGGATCAAAATGGAAACCCACCTTGTATCCTCTCCGGGCCGCTTCCTCCGCGGCTTTCAGCCTTTCCGGCATAGCCGCGCCCCCCTTCTCGTACTCTCCGGCTATCTTCGGAGTATTGACCGACCAGGATATGACCACGTTATCGTTCGGCTCTTCCTTCAAAACGTTGTCAAGATCGCCTATTTTGGTCTTTAATTCCAGCACCAGGTTCTTCGCCCTGCCGAAAAAAGGTATGAGACAGGAAGAATACCCGGTGTAACTGTCCAGGGCAAGAGAATCGGTGAATTCGCCGGTACCTATCCTCGTCCTCGAGGAAAGCCCCGCATCGAACTCAAGTATATGAGTATAATATTCTTCTATGTTCGCCGGCAGGACGATGCCGGGAGTGTTGCTGTATATCTGGAGGTAACAGTATGAACAGTCTATCGGGCATCCGAAACCCAGGTTAAGTATCCAATACCCGCACCTTTTATAACCTTTGGTACATGGACAGATCTTGATAAAAGAGGATTTGTTCCTTACCAGGAAGATGTTCTCCCGTCTGGTATTATATTTCAGGACAGGGTCTTTTGCCGGCAGATCCCGAAGACCGTCTTTGAGGTCATTTATCTCTCTTATTTCGGCTTCCGGGAAATTTCTCAAAAAGTTCTTTGTCCATTTGTCGCCGGAAATACTTTTTTCGATGAATATCCTGCGCGAAGAAAGTTCGAAATCCCACACCGGGCATTCTTCAAAAGCGGTATCGATAGCCACAGGCATGATGTGCGGATCGTCATGGGGGCCCATAGTGGGATAACGCAGCGCTAAAAGGGAACTTTTGACCCGGTGAAAAAGTTCCCCTTTGCCGTCTTCGGCAAGCCTTTCGACCCCGGCCTGTTCCATCACATCGGAAGGAGCGTCATCATTAGCCCGGCATATCTCGTAGAACAGTCTCACAAGCTCGTTTTTCTTGTTCACACCGAGCCTTACGGGCATTTTCCGGGTGAGAACCTTCTCGATCTCGCGGACCAGCTCCCTGTTATCCGTGATGGTCATGCGCATATTATACACCACCAAACCCGCAATGTACAAACCCGCATTAGACGCGGGGTATTTTCTATTGACTTAGCTTGAATTAGCAAATAGAATAAGGTAACTTATTGTGATATCTGGTGGTGGGCGTAGCTCAGCTGGTAGAGCGCCTGACTGTGGCTCAGGCTGTCGTGGGTTCAAATCCCATCGCTCACCCCATCTTTTTTATAGGATGCGTGGGGAGATTTGAAGGGAGCTGCCGAGCCTGTTCCCCTTCCTTTATTGGAAGGATATTAGATTCGGGAAGTAGCGCAGTCTGGCTAGCGTACCTGCTTTGGGAGCAGGGGGTCGCGGGTTCGAATCCCGCCTTCCCGACCAAATTTTTATAGTGCAGCGGATGTGGCGGAATTGGCAGACGCGCTGGCCTTAGGAGCCAGTGGTTTTACCGTGGGGGTTCAAATCCCTCCATCCGCACCATTTTCAGCAAGTGAATTTGCCGAAAATGATTGGCAAATTTTATCGAACGGAGACGTGTTGAAAAATTTGTTCATACCTCCGTTCGTTTTGAATGCTAAGATGGAATCTTGCATTCAAAACTCACTCCGGCATTGCGTATGTCGGGGTCGATAGGGAGGAGGATGTTAGATCCCTCCATCCGCACCATTTTTTGATGTATCAGTCTATTCCTTTGGTTACGGTGCGCCCGTAGCTAAATGAGGCCCAGACTTACGGAGTAAAGCGAATGTAAGTCTGATAGCCGAATTTATGCGAAGCACCGATATGGAATGATCGTATCTTTTTCATAGCGCGCCCGTAGCTCAGTTGGATAGAGCAACGGCCTTCTAAGCCGTAGGTCGCAGGTTCGATTCCTGCCGGGCGTGCCACTTTTATCTTTACTATACCCCCTTTCCGCAACTTGCACAGCACAATACCCTATGTTATACTTACTCCGTCATGTTCAAATTCCTGAAAATCGTATTCCTACTCGTCCTTTTGGCCGCGATCGCGCTGGCGGCGGTTTACATGATCTACGAGGACCGGCTCTATGAAGAGGCCCGCAGCCTGATCGCCAGGGAACTCTCCGAGAGGACCGGTTACCAGGTCGATATAGGTTCGGTCAGGTTCATTCCTTTCCAGACGATCGTGCTGGACAGGGTCACCATAAGGTCCGGTGACGAGACCACGGAGAGCACCCTGGCGGACATAGGCAGTGTGACCTCCACTGTCGATGCTTTTGCGCTTATAAAGCGAAAACAACTCAGGACCACCACTGTCATAGAAGGATTGCACGCGGACGATTCCCTTTGTAACGCCACGCTGCGTACCGAATCCGCCCGGGCGATCAGCCTCGAAAAAGCCTTTGACCCCGCGCTTATCCGTTCCGTCTTCATCATCGAAGCTGAACTTGCCCTCAGGAAACTCAGGCTTAACGGGATCTTCGGGACGCTTGATGTAGACCGCCTGTCCATCCCCGCGGGTAAGATATTCGCGAAACATAACGGCACAGGATACTACCTGACCTTCAACAAACTGACCGGTCAGCTTGCGGGATATGACATCAACCTGCGTTCGGACAACCTTGGTCTTGAGACGACCATCGCAAAGGAAAATACCACTCTTAACGTCGATAAGTTCGAAGGCATGTTCCACACGCTGAGGTTCGATTTCAGGGGCGAAATAAACAACTTCCGTTCCGACGACAGGGATTATTCATTCAACGGTACGGCCGAGGCCGACCTTAAAAGCCTCGTGACCCTCCCCGGCGGGATCGGGGAATTCTCGCGGAACCACCCTGTCTCCGGCACGGTCAGGTCCGTTGTTAATCTAACGGCGGCAAGCCCTTCGCTGGCCGATTGTGACATCAACATCACGCTGGCGGGACGGAACATACGCATGGACAATATGTTCATTGACGAGATAAACGGCAAACTGGCCATCAAAGAAGGCAAGCTGAAAGCCCCTTTCATAAACGGCATATTTTATAACGGGACCCTGGCGGGCGACCTTGTGATGGACCTGCTGGAAAAGGACCTGCCGTTCATCCTTACGTTAGCCGTCAGCAACGCGGACTACGGGGACCTCATATTCGACCTCACGCCGGAAGAGGAAAGGGTCACGGGTTCCCTTAAAGTCGATCTTCTGCTGAAGGGATACGCCCGCGATCCAGGTTCATATCAGGGCACCAGCGAACTGGAAATAACGGACGCCGACCTCGGCCCGATGCCCATACTCACTCCCCTCCTGGGCGATATATTCGCCAAGATCCAAAATAACATCCCCGGAATGCGGGAGGTCTCGATAGATTACGCCGCGGCTGACTTCGAGATAAAGAACCGCCGGATTATCACCGATAACCTCATATTTGAAGGAAAAGACCTTTCGATCACGGGGGAAGGCTATATGGACTTTGACGGGAACCTGAACTTTTCTTTCCAGAACGAGCTGATGGAACCATCCCCCGATGCCGACGAGGAATGGCAGGAGTCTATAAGGAACGCCATTATCAGCTTCGGTAAGAGGATAAGCAGGGCCCATCTCAAGGGCACCCTGGCCGACCAGAAGTGGGAGTTCGAGTACCTGAACCCGTTCAGGAATCCTTGATGAATTTTCCGATGGCCTTTTCCAGTTTTTTCAGCGCCAGCGACCTGTGGCTTATGCGGTTCTTGTAACCCGCGGCCATCTCGGCGAAAGTTTTTTCATACCCGTTCGGCACGAATAAAGGATCATAACCGAACCCGTTACTTCCGCGGGACTTAAAAAGTATCTTCCCTTTTACCGTGCCTTCGAAATTGCCCAGGAGTTCCCCTTCCCTCGCGAGGGCTATGTTGCAGACAAAACGCGCCTTTCTGTTCTTTTCCGGGACCTTTTCGAGCAATTTGAGGAGTTTCTTGTTGTTCTCGGAATCAGTGGCGTTCTTTCTGGCGAACCTCGCGGACCTCACCCCGGGCTTCCCATGAAGAGCGTCCACTTCTATGCCGGAATCGTCCGCGAGGACGAGCCCTTCGAAGAACCTGGATATGGTAACGGCCTTTTTTACGGCGTTCTGGCGGAACGTCTTCCCGTCCTCGACTATTATCGGAGGGGCCACCTCAAGGTCGTCCAGGTCGAGGACCTTGACTGTACCGAACTTTTTTAAAAGCGTCCTCAGTTCGCCGCGTTTCTTATGGTTATGAGTAGCAACAAGTATGTTGATCATGATACCACTCCTTTCAATGCCGCCTTCTGCTCCGAGATGAGACGGTCTATGCCTTTATTGGCCAGTTTAAGCATCTCGTCCATCTTCGTACGGCCGAACGGCTCACCCTCGGCCGTGCCTTGTATCTCCACGAACTTGCCGGAATCGGTCATGACGACGTTCATGTCCACGTCCGCTCTTGAGTCTTCCTCGTATGAAAGGTCAAGACAGGCCTGGTCCCCGATCATGCCGACACTGACAGCCGCCAGGAAGTGATTAACGGGTATCTTTTCGATCATTCTCTTTTTTTTCATGTGATCAAGGGCCAGACATAAAGCGACGAAACTGCCGGTGATGCTCGCGCAGCGCGTTCCCCCGTCCGCCTGGATAACGTCGCAATCGATCCATATGGTCCTTTCCCCGAGAGCGACGAGATCGGTCACGCTCCTCAGGGCCCGGCCGATCAGCCTCTGGATCTCCTGGGTCCTGCCTCCCTTTCTGCCTTTCGTGGATTCCCTGGGCACCCTGGTCTTGCATGAACGCGGCAGCATCCCGTATTCTGACGTCACCCAGCCGGTTCCCTGCCCTTTAAGGAATATCGGCACGCTTTCCTCGACGCTCGCCGTACAGATGATCTTCGTGTTGCCTATTTCGAAAAGGCATGAACCTTCGGCGTATTTTATGTAATCCCCGGTTATCTTTACCTTCCTCATGCCGTTCGGCAGCCTTCCGTCCTGTCTCATATCTCTCCTTCGTAGTCCCTTCGTCTTAGAAGACAGATATCAGATAACAGAAGTCAGAAGACAGAATTATCTGTTTTCTGTTCTCTGTCTTCTGAAACATACTGTCATCCTTGCAATCCTTCATAAATATCAAGGCCTCGCGAGTCTATCCCCACGATCAGTGGAAAATCCTTTACCGTCAGCCTGTAAAGGGCTTCCGGCCCCAGATCACGGAACGCCACGACCTCGCAGGCCTTGACCTTTTCGCTCAGATACGCGCCCGCTCCGCCCGGCGCGATGAAGTATACCGCGCGGCTGCGTTTGATCTGGTCCCTGACCCGGGCGGACCTCCTTCCCTTGCCTATCATGCCTTTCATCCCGGCGCGTAGAAGATCCGGTGTGAACGGGTCCATCCTGCCCGAGGTGGTAGGCCCGCACGAGCCGATCGCCCTTTTGCACGGAGGCGTGGGCCCGCAGTAATATATCACTATGCCTTTCAGGTCTACCGGCAGAGCCTTCCTGTTCTTTATCATGTCACGTAGCTTCAAATGCACCTGGTCTCTCGCGGTATAGACCTGACCCGAAAGTAAGACCTCATCACCCGCTCTTAACGAGGCTATAGTCTTCTTATCAAGCGGCGTTTTTACGTATTTGACCTTGCCCATTGTATCATTCGTGTCCTTAGTTAAGTGTCATCGTTCGCTTCGCTCGCTAGTGCCACAGTGTCACAGCTATCTTTGACACTTTGACACTACCTTCTCTCCTTACTCGTGTAAGGGTGTCAAAGCCGGGCACTTGCGGCGCGTAAAGCGTGACACGAAATATTGACCGCGACCGGACACCCGGCTATGTGAGTAGGGGCTTCCTCCACATTGACGCCCATCACCGTAGTCTTACCCCCAAGGCCCATTATGCCTATTTCAAGCGCGTTCGCTTTTTTCATTATGTCTTTTTCCAGTTTCGCGATATGCTTCTTCCTGCTGGCCCTGCCGATGGGACGGAGGAGCGCCTTCTTGGCCAGGTAAGCGCACTGCTCTACCGTGCCTCCCAGCCCTATGCCGAGCACGTACGGCGGACAGGCGTCCGGGCCGGCGATCCTGACCGTATCGACGCAGAAATCGACTATCTCCTCAGGCCGGCAGGTCGGGTTAAGCATCGCTATCCTGCTTTTATTCTCCGCGCCGAACCCCTTGGGCAGAACAGAGATCGCCACTCTGCTGCCTTTGACCACTTCGGCATGTATGACCGCGGGGGTGTTGTCACCGGTATTCTCGCGCCTGACAGGATCATCGACCACCGAACTCCTGAAACAGCTTTTCCGGTACGCCCTGGCGACGCCTTTGTTGACCGCCTCTGACATATCCCCGCCGGTCACGCGGACGTCCTGGCCTATCTCGATGAAGACCGCTACCATCCCCGTATCCTGACAGAGGGCCAGTTCTTCCTTGCCCGCTATAGCGCTGTTATCAAGAAGAACTTTCAGCATCCTCTTCGCGAGAGGATTCCTTTCCCGCTTATGCATCTTTTTCAACGCGCTTAGGACATCAGGGCGCAGGACAGTATTCGCCTTTACGCACAGCTTTTCGACCGCCCGTCCTATCTCGGAAGCGCTGATCTTCCGCATTCTCATAAAGTTACCTTTTTCACGTCTATTTTTTCCTTCAGGAACATGCCCGCTGTCTTCCGGAACCCCTCCGCGTCGTCGCTCACGTAACAACGGATGGTCCCGGGCCTTCTCCCACGGCAGGCATCAAGACCTTTATCCCCCAGCATTCCTTTGACTTCCCTGGCGACCGCCAGGGACGAATCTACCAGCCTCACGTTGCCCATGACCTTGGCGATCACCCCTTTTAAAAGCGGATAATGCGTACAGCCGAGTATCAGCGTATCGATACGTTTCGCCTTAAACTCTTTCAGATATTTACGAGCCACCTTATAAGTGACCGGATCCGACGTGAACCCGTTCTCGACCAGCGGGACAAAAAGAGGACAGCTTTTGCCGAAAAGACGGTATGACCCTTTCGCCTTCGCGAGTTCCCTGTCGTACGCCTTGCTGGATACGGTGGAACTGGTGCCTATAACGCCGACCCTGCCGTTCTTTGACAGCCGGACGGCTTCCCTCACCCCGGGTCCTATGACGCCCGTCACAGGCACCCGGTAATGCCTCTTCAACGATCCGAGACTGAGGCTCGATGCCGTGTTACAGGCAACCACCACCAACTTGACCCTTTTCTCCATGAGAAAGAACATTATCTGGTGGGCAAAACGGGTAATGGTCGCCTTCGACTTATTGCCGTAAGGCACCCTGGCCGTATCCCCGAAATAGATTATGTCCTCATGGGGAAGAAGTTTCCGCACGCTTTTCGCGACCGTAAGGCCGCCGACCCCCGAATCGAAGATGCCGATAGATCTGTTCTTCAGAGATTCCATTTAATGTATTATATAAGATTATAGGCCAAATGTCAGGTCAAGTTTCTTTTTTCCGGGAATCTGCCTCTCACCACGATATTAAAGCTGAGTTTTTTCAGCGGCCCGGGCAGGTTCTCATCAAGCCATCCATCAGCCGCGACCGCCATACGGCTGAGAGGCAGGATCACGGCCTGGGGATGCATCACGATCTGCGCGAAGGGGGTGGACAAATATCCCTGGAATTCGACCGAAATATCGGTGCAGCCCGAAGCCGTAAAAAGATCTTTCAGGTCTTCCTCTGAAAAAAAGATCTGTTCTTTCGAATACGACTGGACCACAAGACCGCCTATCCACCGTATCAGTTGCAACAGGGGGTTCTTGTTCTGCGGTTCGATCGCTACCAGAGAAGCGCCCGGTTTCGCGAGGCTGACCAGTGATCCCATGACCTCCTCAAGCTCGGCCATGTGATGCAAAGCCCCGATCGAAAGGACCACATCCGCCACATTCCGCGGAAGACCGGTAGATTTAATGTTCTTAGCCATGAATTCGGCCCTGGGATTATCCCGGTTGAACATCACCGCCTGTTTGATCATTTCTTCGGAATGATCTATACCGATATACCGCTGGTAATGACCGTCAAGATACCTGGCCGGAGCGCCGATCCCGCATCCGATATCCACTATCGTCCCCAGATCCGCCCGTTCATCAAGGAGCGGTTTGACGGCGGATCTAAGCTGGCTCCCTCGAACGAACGACAAAGAGGCCATGGAGTCTTTCCGCGCGTAACTCGCGGCGATCCTGTCGAACAACAACCGGTCTCTCTGTTCCCTTGTCGTCATTTGGCCTATTTGCCCCTTCCCGGCGTTTGTTTTTCCTCGAACGTCACGGATTCTCTCAACTGCCGGCTCTCGTACCTTGTCTGTTCGATGCCCAGCGACTTGAAATATGTAAGATAAAGGATGAAGATCATTACAGGCGCGAAGAGCATCATGAAGACGGTAAAAACGACTATTGTAAACCTGTTTCCCGGGAACTGTTCCCACCCGTAGCCTTCCTTCGCCAGGACGGCTTCGTCTACAGCCTCAAGGCCCGTCTCGCAGTAAAGACACACCCTCCACGAATCATCGTAGGTCCTATTGCACTTCGCGCATCTTTTCATGCTCCCGCCCTTTTTATCATGAAGATCGCGTTCTTGCCGGCATTTTTCACTATTATACTTTTGCCCGGATGAGTTTTCTTCCATACGCGGAATATCTCATCAGCAAAACCCTGGCCTATGGTATCTATCCCTTTGAAATCCAGGACAATGGTCTTGAATTTCTCTAGCCCGCTCAATAACCGGCGCGCCTGTGAACGGGATACATAGTCAGCGTCTTTCTTGTATAGCTTTATAATGACTTCCGTTTTGCTGAACTGAAAGGAATCATCGGTATATTTTTCGAATATCTCGCTCAGTCTCTTTTTTGAACCCAGACTAACGGAAAAAAGCACTCTTGTCCCTTTTGTTCTTTTGTTGACGTTCTTCAGAAAAATATCGTTTACCAGGTTATCAAAAACAAGTTTTTCTTTAGAACTTTGTATGGTAAGGATATCACCGACCCTGGAAGTGAAAAAAATACCCTCTCCGCTGTGAGCGGCCGGTTCTGTCGTCTCTTTTCCTTTTAAAAGGTCCTGTATGGCCTCCAGTTCACTGCCAAGGTCTTTTTTCTTCATTATATTATTAAAGATCCCTACCCCCCTGTCCCTTACCTCGAACATGACATTGGTGCTTTTCCGCTCCACCCGCAATTCTATCCTCGCGGAACGGGAGTGTTCTATCGCGTTGTTCAGCATCTCCGTGAACGCGTATCCCAGGATATCCGACACATTGTCCCGCAGACCTTCGAATATTCCTGTCTTTTTTTTAATATTGGCCAGCACTTCATCTTCATTAAGGGCGTCATTTTTTAATATGCGATACAGTTTTTTTATTTCCTTCTTCACCCTCGAGACCATCTCCTCAGTGGCCGGGACATACCGGGCGGCGTTCGCCTTGCCCACCAGGGTAAGGACCCCTTCTTCCCTGAGCTGCCTGAAAAAACGGTTCACATACACACGGGAAAAACCGGTGGCCTTGACTATCTCGGAAGCCCTCACTTCGCCTTTTTTTTCCATCGTCTTCAATATAAGGTCCTTTACGTCCATATGCCTCTCCCTATAGTTTACAACTTTAGTATACCATATGATTTTATAGTTGTAAACTAGTTGGGTACAAAATAATGAGAGGGTTGTGTTTACAACTTTTTTTGTGCGGGGGTTTTTAAGTTGTATACCGCTTGGAGGGGGCGGCGGGATCCCGCTGGTCTCCATGCTACTTCCCGCCGTCCTAGGCGTTCTTAACAGCAAGGCCCGGTCAGATCGCGGAGGCGGCCACACCCACGACAAGTATCGGCCAGCCGTAAGGGGCAAGATACACGGCCAGGAGCGCCCCGATGCCTATCCCGACAAGCACCTTTGACAGGACGAAAACAACGAACATTGGAGCGGAAAAATTCTTTACGCCGTCGATCGGGCTCGCCATGTCCTTCCTCCTTCTCGCTCCTAAGTTATTTCCTGGTTTTGGGTTTTTTAGTCTTTGGTTTTTTGGTCTTCGCTTTTTTGGCTTTAGAAACTTTAGATCCGGCCTTTTTAGTCTTAGAAACCTTAGATCCGGCCTTTTTAGTTCTAACCGCTTTGGTTTTGGATGGTTCGGTTATATCTATCTTCAGCGTTTTGGCTATCTCCGCCACGATCTCTTCCCTGTCCGGAATATTCCTGGGGCTGCTCCCGCTCCTGCGGTTAGAATAACACGTCTTACAGTAAACCGGACGACCCGCCTTGGGCATAAAAGGCACTTCGCAATCCTTTTTACACTGTGCGCAAACAACTTTGTACATTTTCCTTTCTCTTGGTTTGTCGTCTTGCGGTATGGGGAATTTTTTCGTCACAGTAGCATGGGTTTTAAAATCCGGGTCGCGTTCCGTACTTATCATGCGGGTCAGGACCGCTGATTTTGATAATAACGCATCAAGTTTACCCTCGACAGCATCGAACCTCGCCTGTAATTCACTCAAGAGATCCCCTGCATCTATCTTGCTTTTCACCTTTTTCTTTTTTGCTGTTCTTGTTTTTTTAGCCGACATTTTTCACCTTCCCTTATTATAGGAACATCTGTCTGATATTTTACCATCTTATGCGCGGGCATGGAAGCCCGCACTGCGAGTGAACAAAAAAAGGCGACTGACAAACAGTCGCCTTTTTTTACATCCGAACCCGGCAGTATCTACATTACACCTTGCCTCTACGCTCTTCGAGCTTCTTCCGGATCTCATTGACCTTTTCTTTCGTAAGCGGCACGCGCATGACAAAAATGATCGCGACAATAAGGCCCACGATCGGCAAGGAAGCGAGACTCGCCCGGATCCCGAGTATGGTCTCAGGCGCCTGCACCTTGAGTTTCCAGGTAAAACCCACCCATGTCAGGATAAGGCCGGAAACATAATACCCGAACGAATTCCCCAGCTTCAGGATATACGAAGCGCAGGCGGTGAAAGAACCTTCCCTTCTTTCGTACGTATTGATCTCGTCGTCGTCGATGATATCGGCGCCGATGGAACTGTGAAGCATCCAGAGGGAAGCCGCGCACATCCCCATCAGGCACGAGGCGACCGTCTGAAGCCAGATGATCTCCGGCGTATAAAGGAACCACGAACCGCCGTAGCCGCATATGCCTATGAGGCAGGCTACCACCGCGGCCTCCCGCTTACCGATACGGTGCGACAGAGCAGCGTGCAGCGGAACCCCTATAAGACCGCCTACCATAAAAGCCACGCCCATCCAGAACTGCCAGTTATCCCCTATGATCTTGTCGCCGCCGGCCACATAAAAGACAGTGCAATAATAACCAAGCGAGCCCACCATGCTGGTGCACAGGGTGAAAGCTCCGCCCATGATGATCATCTGTCGGAACGATCTGTTCCTGAGGGTCTCGCCGAAACCGCTCAGGACCGAGATCCTCTCTTTAACGTTCACCACCACTTTCTCATAATAACGTTCCTTTACCTTCAAGAAAATGGTTATGGCGAAAATAGCCATCACAACACCAAGTATCGACGTGTACACCTGGAGGCCCAGCAGGGTATTCTTCTGTCCGGTTCCCGGGATAAGGAACCATGCCAGATTGGTGAACCTGAGGGCGTAAAAATTTCCCAGTTCCGCGATCTTCTGGGCCACGCTGCGATAGGCCATGATGGAGGTGCGCTCTTCATAATCAGGCGACATCTCCGCGCTCAAACTGTAGTAAGGTACGGTAAAAGAGCTGATTATGGGAATATAGATCATATTGGTTAATATCATGTACCAGAACACCGCGGATACGCCGAAGATCTTTATATCCACCCAGCCCGGCGACACCAGGAACAGTATCGGCAGGCCCAGTCCACTCGCGATACCGGCTATAAGAATAAAAGGACGGCGGCGGCCCCACCTGGTACGCAAATTATCGGACAGCCACCCCACCAGAGGATCAACGATGGCATCGAAGACCCGTATCAATGTAAGGGCCAGACCCACCAGCCACGGTGGAACCCCCAGATACATATTAAAGACCGCAAAAGCGACGGCCGCGTACAACCAGATGCCCCACATATCAAGCGCCGTGCCGAGACTATAGAACATCTTCGTGGGGATCGGCAGATGATCGCGCCAGGTTTTCTTCCCATTATCAACATTAGCTTCTTGCACCGTTTTTCCTCCTTTTTCCTTTTTATGAATTGACCTTAACGATTATAACATGCGTCGATAAGCCGCTCCAAGCTTGTGGTAGCCACGCATTGGACCGTATCAGCCCCGCCGTAATAGATCTTGACCTCGCCGTTATCTTCCACCACAGCCCCGCAGGTGAACACCACGCTGGGGGTCTGCCCCACGAGTTCGTATTGCTCCTCGGGGATCAAGATCGCGTCTTCAGACATGGCCTTTACTTTTGACGGGTCCTCCAGGTCCAAAAGACACACGCCTAATTGATAAACAAAATGCGATTTGCACTGGCTGCGCACTCCGTGGAAAATAGTCAACCATCCCTCGGGTGTTCTAATGGGGGCGGCCCCCGGCCCGATCTTTGTCCAGGCCCAGCGGATCCCCTCCCAGTTCCTGAACACGCACTTACTTTTTCCCCAAAAGATCAGATCCGGAGAATAAGACACCCAGATATCCCCGGTATCGGCTCCGGTATTGGGCCGGTCAAGGCGCGCGTACAGTCCGCCTATCTTCTCCGGGAAAAGCACCCCGTTGCGGTTATCCGTTTCGGAAATGAACCCCATCCACTGGAATTTATTAAAGTCCTCTGTCTTCACCAGGCTCAGCCGGCAGGTGTGGCCTGAGTGCGCGGCATGGACTATATAGTACGCGTCCCCGATCTTTGTCACGCGCGGATCATAATACATACCGGAGGTATACTCCTTGAACTCCGGATCATCATGGGGCATGTCCACCGGTTCCGGCCGCGGTTTAAAATGATAACCGTCCGCGCTTTCCGCGATCCAAAAATGGTCGAACAAAGCGGAATTCTCCACCCGGCAAACCATCATATAGATATCATTGTATTTCACGATGCCGGAATTAAAAACATTTTTGATATCGGCGTCAACGGGGAAATCTTTGCCTGTCAAGACAGGATTCCCCTTATACCGCTTGCATATAGGATACTTGTTCGTGGCCACGTTTAACACCTCCAAATCTTCATTCACGTCTAACATCCCCCAGCCTCAAAAGGCAAAATTCAAATAACTATCTCGTTCTTATTAAGCTATATCTAACCACTCCGTGTCGGCCCTATTCCATTCCAATACCGTATGCCCCTTATCCTCAAAGAATTTCCGGACTTTTCCTTCGTCGTATTTTAACAGGTCTACAAGGATAGGCACTAAGATAGCAAGGGCATTATCGGATATCACGCTTCTTCGACAGATGTGCCCCATATAAGGCGCCGGGGAAACGGTTATCGTATAACCATTGTAGGACCTGACGTGCAGCATCACATGGACATCGCTTGAACCATCTCCCACGTAGATTATGGCGTACCGGGTGACATTCTCTTTTTGCTTTAACATATCGAGAGTGGATACTTTCGCGTGACCGGCATTGGTCCTTTCAACATCCTGGACGATGCCGTTTTTATAAATGAAAGTCGTGCAGTAGATGTTCTCAACAGGTAAGATGTGTTCCACTGCTTTCTCGACACACTCTTTAGGCGCCGCGGATACTATATATGTGCTGAAACGGCAGTTGTCGATCCCTTCAGCCAGGATCTTCATGAGTTCCGGAACTCCTTTTTTCAGCTCGATCTCTTTCCCCACCTCATAAAGAAGGTCTTTACTTACTTTCCCGGCATAATCAGGATCCCGACTTATCAAATGCGCCAGCTCACCGCCGAGTTGTACGATATTCCTGCGTTGTATCTCTTCGATCTTCCGGTCGAATCGCTCAGCGGATATTCCCAATTTCGCGCTTAGTATATACCCTACATCCCCTTTGGAAAGTGTCTTGTCAAAATCAGAGACAAAGAGAATTTTTTTCTCCATTTTGAGCGCACTCCTTTTTTCGACTATTCCGCAGTATATTCATAAATTAAGGATTATTAGTTTACCATACCACATGCTTAAAAAACAATATAATTCCTATAATAGACCGAAATAGACCGGGTTTTTGGCTAACCCGTCCCAAAATCCGACTTTTATTATGTTAACCAAAACGGGAAAAAACTATATACTGCAGCTCCCAAAGAGGGTAGAATATAGTGGCCGATTTTCTTGCGGAAAGGAGTTTTTCATCGTGGACATTAAAGACGTATTGACAAAGGGTCTCGGCATAAGCAGGCTTACGGGGCCCTCTTTAAAAGAAGCCATAGTGCACCATTATGATCAGCTGCCCGATGCTGAAAAGAGGCGCATAAACCGGGAGATCGCCCATGATGTTATAAATGCTGTAAGAACCCGCGAAGGTAAGAAAAAATACGAGAATGCGGGAAAGACCGCATCTTTACCGGACACTAAGGTGCTCGGGGTAAATCACGCCGGCCCCCTTGATGTTACGATCGAATGGGAAACCGGGCCGGACGGCGCTCTCGAGCCGGCAGAATGCCACATACATTCGGGCGGAGATCAGATCAACGTATCAAAAGTATTCAGTGATTTCAATGAAAATATCGCGCTCGTGGCACTGGCAGGAAAAGAAGGAGCGGAGATCACCGATGTCTGGGAAAGAAATTTTTTAACGGGCAGCATAATCCCCACTCTGATCCGTGCCGCCTGCGATCAACAGGTAGCGGTCATAAACATGATCGACGGCGATCCCCTTCCCGTAATGTACGGATGGCTGGATGAACTCTCGAAAGAAACAGTGGAAAGGATCAATCGGGAAGCCCTGCGCGTGCTTGATCGGATGTTTAAAGGAGGATCAGATAGCATCTGGATGCTCCTTTCGGCAGGAGGGCCTGTAAGATATAACAGGGATCTTGCCTATTACGCAACGCTCGTAGAACGGGTGAAGAAGAAATATCATGACAGGGTGGAATTCCTGATCGATTTCAAGCACGTGTCCGGCCGCGAAGAGGCCATGTCGATCTTGGATATCCATAGAGACTCGCCTCAGGATATAATCAAACCGAACGTGGAAGAATTTTTACAGATCCTGGCCTGGAGCGGCCTGGCAGAAAGGGGACCTCTGGATAAAAATACGATAACCGAAGAAGCTATCAAAGCGTACGCAATAAAGTTGAGAAGCAAATATAATCTCCTGGGAGTTCTTGTTTCAATGGATAAAGCGGGGCTCATACTCGTTATGCGGGACAGGATCATTAAGGAAAAAGGCATCAGGATAGAACTGGCATGTCACACAGCCGCCGGGGATTCACTTAAAGCGGGGGTTGTTTACGCCCTTTCCAACGGAAGATCATTTGAAGAAGCCGTGCATACCGGAAACCTTTTCGGGGCTTCAACGGCCTCCATGGAAGGTTCTCAAACTGTCACACCCCGGAGACTTGCCGAGATCGAGGCCTTAGCCCGCGCGCAAAACGTAGCGCCGGAAGTGGAGTTTTTGACCCCCGAAAACTAAGCGCAGCGGAAGTATCAAAGTGTCAGGTTTCAGGGGGACAGGTCTCCGATTAATTTCTGGGACACGTCTGGGATTATTTCAGGAACACCTCTCCGATCAATTCAGCAAACGTCCCTAATGCTCCACAATGCTGAAAGCATTGCAGACATTTTCAAACAAAAAAGGCGGATAAAATTTATTCTAATCCGCCTTTGTTTGAAAATGGTGGAGGTGCCGGGACTATCGTATTTCGTGCTCAAATCGGCCTTTTCACCACGATTTCACCACGATTTTCCGGAATTAAGTAATTATCTTTCTTTTCCGTTCTCAAGTTTTCGGTGCTTGACGACTCTCGCCTGAACCATATATATAACATCTTCGGCAATATTTGTAGCGTGGTCGCATATCCTTTCCAGATGCCGAGTGGCTAAAAGAAGCGGTACCGCCCTTGTAGCTGTTGAGCCGTCTTTGACCATATAATCATTCACAAGCTCTTCCTGTACCGCATTTTTCAGTGCGTTGGCTTGCGGGTCCGTAAGTATTATCTCTTTTGCCAGTTTCTCGTCTTTATTTACAAACGCGTCGATCGCCCCTTTCACCATTTTTATGGCCAATTCCGATAGCCTGGGGATATCTATCATCGGTTTAAGCAGAGGTTTGTCAGCTATTTCCAGAGCACGCTGGGCTATGTTTACGGCCAGATCCGCCATTCTTTCAAGCTCGGCGTTTATTTTCATGCCTGTTGTGATAAAACGGAGGTCAACCGCCATCGGCTGTCGGAGCGCCAGTAGCCCGATCGCGTTTTCCTCTATAATATTTTCCATCTCGTCTATCCGGCTGTCTCCGTCAATGACTTCCTGTGCCATTTGTTTATCCCTGTTCTTTATGGCTTCCACCGATTTAAAAATGGCCTCCTCTACAAGAGAATCCATCTTTATCAGGTCTGTCTTCAACGTTGTCAGTTCCTCGTCAAAATGTCTTTCTACCATTTTTCACCCACCTTTTTAAAAGTCACAATAGATCATCCGAACCTTCCGGTAATATATTCCTCCGTTATCTTCTTAGAAGGACTGGTAAACATCTTGCCTGTAACATCATATTCTACCAGTTCCCCCATCATAAAAAAAGCGGTGTAATCAGAAATCCTGGCCGCCTGTTGCATGTTGTGTGTGACTATGACTATAGTGTATTTCTCCTTAAGCTCCTGTATAAGCTCTTCTATCTTGGCGGTCGCGGTCGGATCAAGAGCTGACGCCGGCTCATCCATCAGGATAACTTCCGGCTCAACAGCCAAAGCTCTCGCAATGCATAACCGTTGCTGTTGTCCTCCGGAAAGATCAAAGGCGCTTTTATCCAAACGGCTATTCACCTCATTCCAAAGTGCTGCATCTCTAAGACTTTTTTCGACTCTTTCCGCGATGAAATCTTTGTCCTTTTTGCCATTGATCTTAAGGCCATAGGCTACATTTTCGAAAATAGTCTTCGGGAAAGGATTGGATTTCTGGAACACCATCCCGACTTTGCGTCTTATTTCAACTACATCTACCCCCGGGTCAAATATGTTCTGACCATCAAGAAGAACAGTTCCTTCATATCTCGCCCCGGTTATCACATCGTTCATCCTGTTAAGACTCCGGAGAAAAGTCGATTTCCCGCAACCGGACGGTCCGATGATACCCAATACTTTGTTTTTATGAATATCAACTGATACGTCAGTCAAAGCTTTATGGTCGCCGTAATAAAAATTGAAATTCTCGGCTTTTATTTTTACATCTTTCATGTTTATTCCTTTTTCATCTTTCTCAGATGGTATCTTAATACTACCGCAAACAGATTCATTAAAAAGATAAGGGCTATAAGAACGAACGCCGTTGCGTACGCGATGGGCCTGACTTGGGATATCGCGTGATGCTGTGTCGCCATTATATACAGGTGGTATGGAAGCGCCATGAACTGGTCAAAAACCGACCTTGGCAGGAACGGCAGGAAAAAGGCCGCGCCCGTAAAAAGGATCGGGGCTGTTTCCCCGGCCGCGCGCGCTAAACCCAGAATGGTTCCCGTAAGCATTCCCGGCACCGCGTATGGTAATACATTTGTCCGTATGGCCTTCCACTTCGTAGCCCCCAGCGCCAGGGCGCCATCCCTGTAAGATTGGGGCACATTCTTAAGCGCTTCCTCACTCGCGGTAATTGTCCAGGGAAGTGTCATAAGCCCCAGTGTCAGTCCCGCGGCTAAAATACACGTTCCCAGGTGCATGAGCTGGACAAAAAGCACCACCCCAAAAAGACCGTACACTATTGACGGTACCCCCGACAGGTTTCTTATGGACATCCTGATAAGCCTCGTAGTTTTACTGTCATTCGCGTACTCGTTAAGATAAATAGCGCATCCCATACCCAGCGGTACAGCAAGGAACGCTGTTATTACGGTAACCAGAAAAGTCCCGACTATAGCCGGGAATATACCTCCTTCTGTCATCCCTTTTCTGGGCGGCTGTGTCAGAAATGCCCAGTTTATACTGCCTATCCCTTTGCTTATTATGTCGTACAATATAACCAAAAGAACCAGTAACACGGCTGTGATACATAGTCTTAATATGGTGAATCCTATTTTTTCTGATATATTTTTCCTGTTCATCGCGCCTTAACCTGATATTTATGAAGCACCATGTCCGAGGCCATGTTCACCAGAAAAGTGATCACAAAAAGCACAAGACCCACTCCGAAAAGAGCGTAATAATGCGTCGTGTAATATGGGACCTCTCCAAGCTCAATGGCTATTGTGGATGTCATGGTCCTGACCGAATCCAGAAAACTCCTCGGCATTGCCGGAGCACACCCGGTAGCCATGAGGACCGTCATGGTTTCGCCTACGGCTCTTCCCATACCCAGCATGCATGCGGCAAAAATACCCGACATCGCCGCCGGTATCTTGACTTTGATGACAGTCTGCCAATGGCTGGCCCCCAAAGCGAGGGAAGCCTCAGTGAAAGACTTCGGTACGCTGTTCAAAGCGTCTTCCGATATGCTTATGATCGTAGGCAATGCCATTATGGCCAGAAGAACAGACCCGTTTAAAGCATTGAGCCCATTAGGAACACCAAACACCTTGGCAATGATCGGTCCTACAAGCACTATACCTAAAAACCCTATAACAACCGAAGGTATTCCGGCCAATATTTCTATTACCGGTTTTGCTATTTCTCTTACTTTTGCGCTTGCCACATCCGAAAGATACGCGGCAGTCCCTATCCCCAACGGTACGGCAATAACAAGCGCTCCTACTGTCACCATGAATGTGCTTACGATCATGGAAACAATACCGTAGGAAGGTTTAACATACGAAGTGGGATTCCAATTGGGGCTCGTAAAGAACTCTTTTAAGCTGACCTCCCTGAAAGCCGGGATCGCGGTAAAGACCAGAAGCGCGAATATGCCGATAAGAACAACTACTACCAGAAAGCCGTTTAAAAAAAGGAGGCCGTGGATCATTTTTTCTTTAAAGTTTTTTATCATCCCGGCCTCCTTTCCTTCTGCTGGTTAATGTCCTACAGCCTCTTTGTTAAAATTGACATATTCCTGCGATACAGAAACCGGGAAGAAACCTTCTTCTTCCACTATTTTCTGCCCCTCGGGACTCAGTTCGAATTTGATAAAATCCAGAACTTCACCTTTAGGACTGCCATTGATATACTGGTTGAGAGGTCTTGTTATCGGATATCTGCCGGTCTTCACATCTTCGATATTAAGCGGGCTTCCATATGGCGCCCCCGCGTTCAACGCGGCTTTTAATATGGTCACACCTTCAGCGGTCTTCGCGTATCCTACCCCCACGTAACCGATACCTGTTTCATCGGACTTAACGGCTTCCACTATCTGGGCGTTCCCGTTCATCCTTCTCATGCGCGGAGAATGGTCTCCTTTAAGCACCATTTCGACCATAAAATCGAATGTACCGGAATTCGACTGCCTTCCGTATAGAGTGATAGGTTTGTTATCGCCACCGACTTCTTTCCAGTTAGTGATCTCCCCTCTGAAAATAGCTCCTATCTGGGGAACGGTAAGCTGAGTGACCGGATTGTCCTTATTAACGATGACGCTCAGGCCGTCTATGGCTACCACTACCCTTTTCGGTGTTATACCCGCGTCAATTGCCATGGTAACCTCTTTCGGCTTCATTAACCGTGACGCATTGGCTATATCGCATTTACCGTTCAGGAGAGCCGCTATTCCCGTACCGGACCCGCCTCCCGTAACTGAGATATATTTCCCGGGGTTCTCGTCCATATACACCTCACTCAACCGCTGAACAAGATTTATCAGCGTGTCCGATCCTTTAATCTGGACCATATTCCTGGCATGTCCCTCTCTGCACAGAAAAAGGGCCAATGCTGCTACCAGTATTAATCGCATATACTTTTTCATTGGTCATCTCCTTTTATTATAATTTTACTTAAATCATGTTTCTTACCAGTTACAGTTATGTGAACTTTATGTGAACTTAAAATTTCGTCTTTATGTCAAGCTGTAGAAGCTGATACGGTTCATCATAGTCGTTCGTAAGCCCAGTATTGATGCTTATAGGTTCCATCCAGTAGTACTCCGCGGAAAGGACCGTGTTCTTGAATATCGCATAGTCAATCCCGCAATTTATGCCCTGACCGCCCGTACCGCCGGCTCGTGGCCTGCCCTGGGGAGTAAATCCGTAAAAATCGGAATCCGGCATAAAGTCAGGCACTGCATCACGTTCGATATACCTGTATTCCCCCCAGAGTTTCCAATCTCCCGGCTTTTTGGGTTTTTTGGTGCCAAGATAACAGCCCAGCTGCCAGGCGACCTGATTCTTTGGTGCTCCGGTATTCCAGATAAAATCACCGTAAAGCCCATGCCCTATTTCAAAATCAAATAGTTTCTTGCTGTCATAATTGAAGATGAGATCCAGCATGTGAAAGTCGTACCTGTAAGTATTACCGAGAGCTCCCCCCCAGAGAGTGTTGGTGCCTGCCGAATAGTTATATCCGTAACTCTGGTTCCCCTGGACGTTAGCCAACCCGTAATACGCTGTCCCTAAATTCAACGACGCATCCCAGTCTTTTATTATGTCCATCTTGAGGCCACCCTGAATAACCCACATTAAGGGATCTCTCTGTGAAGTACCTATCTCGTCCAACCAGAGCATTGCGCCGTTAGCATAGAGATTTGTCGGTACTTCTCCAAAGTTGAAATTAGGAGACATATATTGCGCCGCTATACCTCCCGGACAGATATCCCCATCCCAAAGGAGCTCTGATTTAACTAATGGATTTTTAAATTTACCCAACCAAAGATCTCCTGTGCCAACTCCTTCGGTAAGTTCCGGTGTCCAGTGAATGTAATACTGGTCCAGGCGAAAATCATATGTCTCGAAATTATCATCCAGTGTCTGGTTTGTGGACCTTGGGTCATCATTACCGGTTACAGCCAGAATACCGGCAGACACCTGCTCATTGACTTTCCCTTCTACCCCCAGCCTGGCCCTTACTCTTTCCCTTATTCTTTCATGCGCAGGGCCCAAGCCCTTGCCCCAGTCGGTCTGGGTCCTGAATCTTACATCGCCCTTTATCTTTATTTTCTGGGTCCATTCAGGCGCGGTTATAGCTTTGCCTTCCGCCAGTTCTTTGGCGGCTTCCTCTTTCGCCTGCGCCATTAATATTTGTCCTTCATATGGAGTAAGGACGCCTTTTTCCACAAGCTTATTAACCAGAATATCCATCTCGCTGGCCCGCGCACTTTCAGAGCAGAACCCAATAATCGAAAAAAACAACAGTATCATGATCACAATTTTCTTCTTCATTTCTCTCTTTCCTCCTTTTTGACATTTTTCTATTTCTTTATTTTTGTTCACAAAGTTCCCCTTGCTTCGATTCTATTTGTGTACATCTTCTTTCAAAATCCGCATACGTGAACTCATCGGAACTGTCACAGTTGAACATCTCTAACTGTAAACTCGGCCAGTTGTCACCTCCTTCCCCTCCTATGCTGCTGGATTTAATCATGCCGATCAGATCCTCGGACATTTTCTTGTAATATCTCAGATAACCTATCCCTATAACCAAAAATATCAGAATAACGCCTGAGGCAAAAAATACATGTTTCGCGGCGTTATACCACAAATGAAAATCTTCCACTCTGCAAACATTAAATATTCCCATTTTCCTCCTCCTTTACTGATCGTCCTTCTCAAGTTTCGCTTAAATTGTACATTTTCAATGTGAAGGATTTTTTACGGAAAAGTGAACTATGGGTGAATTAAAAATAGGCGTATTTCACCCTGAAAAGGGTAAAAAATTGGGAAAGATGATAGAATTACGATCTGGGAAGTGTGAATGTGAAGGTGGAACCCTGGCCGAGTACACTCTCAACAGAAACCTGTCCGCCGTGTTCTTCGACTATATGCCTGATTATCGAGAGTCCGAGACCAGTTCCCCCAGCCTGACGGGAACGCGTTTTATCGACACAGTAGAAACGTTCAAAAATTCTGGGCATATCCCTTTCAGATATACCTATACCATTGTCGGATACGCTGACTGAAACAGAACCTGCCTGTTCCTTCGCGATAAGCTCGATAGACCCGCCATTTTCCGTATATTTTATTGCGTTATCTATCAGGTTATAAAACACCTGCGTGACCATCGACTCATCGACCATTATGTCCCTGATATCTCTATCCATGTTGTTCTCTACCTTTATGGACTTTTCCCCGGCCGCGGTCTCCAGGTCCTTTATTACTTTATTGGCGATCATGCGCAGGGAACATGACTTGAGGTTTAGTTTGATCTTCCCTGTTTCTATTTTGGACAAATCCAGGAGATCATCTATAAGCCTTACGAGCCTGTCAGCGTTGGTTTCGATTATTTTCACAAAGTCTTTGGCGTGCTCTTTATCTTCCAAAGCACCTGTGGCCAGAGTTTCCGCGAAGCCTTTTATGCTGGAAGCCGGGGTCCTGAGTTCGTGTGAAACATTAGCCACAAAATCTTTTCGAATATTTTCAAGGCGTCTTATCTCGGTTATATCATGAAAGACAAGCACGGCCCCCTCTATCTTCCCATCCCGTATTATGGGCGTCCCATGTATCATTAGTGTTTTCTTCACTGGCATTAAAACAGATATTTCCCTCGACTCCATACCGCTTTTTGTGTTTAAAAGTCTGTCCACGGCTTCCTGCACTTCAATATTACGGATAACTTCCAGGGGTTTCCTGCCAACAGGATCCTTATTTACCATGAACATGTCCCGGAGGGCTTTGTTCATGAGCAATATGGTGCCTTTTGGATCAACAACTATGAGACCGTCAAACATGCTTGAAAAGACCGCTTCCAGCCTGGCCTTGTTGCCGGTGATCTGGTCTATTTTTGAACGTATTTCTTCCGCCATATAGTTAAAAGTAGCGGCAAGATCCCCTATCTCGTCATCTGTCCGGATGGATATTTTTTTAGTAAAGTTCCCTTTAGCTATATCTGCCGCGGCAGTTGAAATATCTTTGATAGGCTTCGAAATAAAGAATGACGCGAAAAAACTTACCAGTACAGATACAAGAAAGGCTATTAACAACGCGTATAACAGAATCCTTTTCAGCTTTGCGGATACCATGTCCACATCCGATAGAGGCAAAGACAACCTCACAACACCCTGGGGTCCGTCTTTTCCGAAAACCGCCGCTATATAAAGCATATTCTTCCGGACGGTGGTACTGAAACGCTTGCTTTGGCCGATCCCTGATTTAAGGGCCTCCTGCACCTCTGGACGGCCGAGATGGTTTTCTACGGCTTCCAGCTCTTCTCCGTTAAGATCCGAATCTCCCAAAACCGTACCGTCAAGCCCTATTATCGTCACCCTTGTTTCAAGCTTTTCGCCCGCCCTATCGGCTATATCGTCTACTTCTTTTAAACGTGGATATCCGGGGAAGTCTTTTTCCAGAAAAAGTTTCGCCAACATAACCTCTTTTGTCAGGGCTGTCTCTATTCTGGAAAAAACATAATCTTTAAGGGTTGTATTAAGATACGCAAAAACCCCGATCAAAATAACGGCAAGTATCAGGCAGAAAATAATAGTTATTTTATAATGGATATTTATTCTCAAACTTATTCCTTTTCACTAAAACGGTACCCAACACCTCTCACCGTTTCTATGAGGTCTCCTGTTTTGCCCAGTTTTTCCCTTAACCGCTTAACATGCGTATCCACCGTGCGGGTTGTAACATCAGAGGCGATATCCCATACGTCTTCCAGAAGTTTTTCTCTCGATTGTACACGGCCTTTTCTCTGCATCAGTATAACCAGCAGTTTAAACTCCATTGAAGTAAGTTCTACTTCTTTTTTGTCCACGGTCACTTTGTGCCGCGGCATATCTATTGTAAGTTTGCCAGATACGAGCTGGTCCTTCTCGGACTCTACAGGCTTCAGCCTCTTTAATATCGCCCTTATGCGTAAGATCAGCTCCCTTGGGCTGAACGGTTTAACAATATAATCATCCGCGCCCAGCTCAAAACCGACAACTCTGTCCACTTCTTCGCCCTTGGCTGTAAGCATGACTATAGGCATATTTGCAAGTATCTTTTTTTGTTTGACCTGCCTGCAAACCTCAAGACCGTCTATGCCGGGAAGCATGATATCAAGTATGATAAGATCGAAAGGATCTTTATCCACGACCCTTAACGCATCTTCCCCGTTAAAAGACGTCGTACAATGAAACCCTTCTTTCTCCAAATTATATTTTATAAGTTTGGATATATTTTTGTCATCTTCAACAATCAGGACTCTTTCCTTAGCCATTTCTCACTTCCTCTTCCTAAAGGTCTTATTTATCATTGTCATCCACCAGTAAATAGATCGTTATCTTTGTTATTTTACAACTAAATCATACCTCTTATAAGTGAATTCGCCATGAAGATATTGTGACAATTCCGTGAAATTCGCTTAGCGTTAAAATTTCCCTCAATTCCACCACGATTTGTGCGCTAGTTTTGCTATTTTATCCTTGTCCTTGGCGGGCTCTT
>CAYPCX010000015.1:0-37536 GCA_964409365.1 uncultured Planctomycetia bacterium
CGTTTTCACGGAAGTCCTGAACAGGTATATAAGCGTCCTTTCCGAAGCAAAAGACGAATATCTGCGGGACAGGATCAGCGATATAACCGACGTGGGCAAGAGGATACTGCGCAATCTCCTCGGGGAAGAGGAAGAGAAAAGTATGGAAGGGCTCAAGGAGAAGTCGATAGTGATAGCGTACGACCTTTCGCCTTCCGACACGGCTATGATGCACAAGGGCCGCGTTCTCGGGTTCGCGACCGATATCGGGGGAAGGACCTCACACACGGCTATCATGGCCAAATCGCTGGAGATCCCCGCCGTGGTCGGCCTTGAGTCGGTGACGGACATTATCAAGAACGGCGACCAGATCATACTCGACGGGATCCACGGGGTGATAATAGTCAACCCGAACAAGAGATTCCTTGAAAAATACGAGAAGGAAAAAAAGAAATACGAGCATCTTGAAAGGGAGCTTGTCGAACTGAGGTTCCTGCCCAGCGAGACCCTTGACGGGAAAAAGGTCGTCGTGGCGGGGAACATAGAACTGCCGGAAGACGTCGCCAGCGTTATCTCACACGGCGCGGAAGGCATCGGGCTCTACAGGACGGAATATTTTTATATGAACAGGCGCGACCTTCCCAGCGAGGAAGAACAGTTCAACGCGTACAAGTCGGTCGCGATACGCATAAAACCCAATTACGTGATAGTCAGGACCCTTGATCTCGGGGGGGACAAGTTCCTTTCCCAGCTCGACGTGCCCAAAGAGATGAACCCGTTCCTCGGCTGGCGGGCGATAAGGTTCTGCCTGGCAAGGCCCGACATATTCAAATCACAGCTCAGGGCCATCCTGAGAGCGTCCGCGTACGGGAAACTCAAGCTCATGTATCCCATGATCTCGGGTGTTGCCGAGATGCGCAAGGCGAACGCCTTACTGGAAGAGGTCAAGGACGAGCTGAGGACGCAAGGAGTGCCGTTCAACGAGGATATACCCGTGGGGGCCATGATAGAGGTCCCGTCGGCGGCCATAACCAGCCACATACTGGCGAAGGAAGTCGATTTTTTCAGCATAGGGACCAATGACCTTATACAGTATTCTCTCGCTGTCGACAGGGTCAACGAGAAGATAGCCTATCTTTACGAGCCCACGCATCCGGCGGTACTATCGCTTATCAAGAACGTGATCGACAATGGGCATAAAGAAGGCATACCGGTCGGCATGTGCGGTGAAATGGCCGGTGACGTGGCCCTTACGATGATACTTCTGGGTATGGGGCTGGACGAGTTCAGCACCTCGCCCATAGCCGTACCGGAGGTCAAGAAGATAGTCCGTTCCGTCAATTATTCCGATGCGCAAAAGATAGCCGAAAAGGCGTTCACTTTCAATACCGGCAAGGACGTCCGGGAGTATGCCAAGGGCAAACTCCGCGAACTTGTGCCGGATATGGCCGCGGAACTGATGGATTAGTAACAGAAGACAGAGAACAGAGGACAGAAAGGAAGAAGATGAAGGGACTCATATTGGCGGCAGGTTACGGGACCAGGCTGTATCCGTTGACGCTTGACCGCCCGAAGCCTCTCGTGAAAGTCGCCGGGCAGAGCATCCTTGAAAGGCTCCTGAGGAAGCTGGAGAAAGTGCCCTCCTGCGACGAGATATACATTGTGACGAACGACAAGTTTTACGATATGATCGTCAAATGGGTCAGGGACAGAAGCTTTTCCGTGGAGCTGAAGGTGATAAATGACCTGACAAGGACCAACGATGACCGCCTTGGCGCGATCGGCGATATCGATCTTGTCCTTAAAAAAGAGACTCCCGCTGACGACGTTCTTATCATGGCCGGGGATAACCTTTTCGAGTTCGCGATCGAGGATTTCGTCAATTTTGCCAGGGAAAAGGACCGTTTTAGCGTGGCGCTTTACGACGTCAAAGACCGCAAGCTTGCCCAGAGATATGGTATAGTCGCCCTTGACCCGAACCAGAAGATAAGCGATTTCGAGGAGAAACCGCGATCGCCGAAGAGCACCCTTGCTTCGACGGGCATCTATTATCTGCCGAAGGGTAAACGGTCCATGTTCGACTCCTACATGGAAACAGACCTGGTCAAGGACGCGCCGGGCAATTTTGTCAGGTGGGTGGTGGAACAGGACGAGGTCTACGGGTACGTTTTTTCGGAAGGATGGTACGATATCGGCGACAAGAAATCGCTTGAGAAGGCCGACATAGAATACCGAAAAAAAGAACTGTAAAAAGAAAGGTATATCGATGAGGAAAGACAAGAGCAAGTATCTGTTCACATCAGAAAGCGTTACCGAAGGCCACCCCGACAAGGTCTGCGACCAGATCTCGGACGCTATACTGGATGCGATATACAAAGAGGACCCCTCCGGCAGAGTCGCCTGTGAGACGATGGTCACGACGGGAATGGCGATGGTGGCGGGCGAGATAACCACTTCCTGTTATATCGAGATACCCAAGGTAATACGGAAAATGATCAAGGATATCGGCTATACCAACCCCCATTACGGGTTTGATTTTGAGACGTGCGGGGTCATTACCTCGATCCAGGGGCAGTCCCCGGATATAGCGCTCGGCGTCGATACCGGCGGGGCGGGAGACCAGGGTATGATGTTCGGTTACGCGTCGGACGAGACACCGGAGCTTATGCCCATGCCGATCATCCTGGCCCACGGGTTAACGAAGATGCTCGCCAAGATCAGGAAAGAGCGCCTGGTGAACTACCTGCGCCCGGACGGCAAAAGCCAGGTGACCGTTGAGTATCATGACGGCACTCCCAAAAGAGTGGCGGCGGTCGTAGTGAGCGCGCATCATGACCATAAGGTCCAGATGAAGGATATACACAAGGACATGAGAGAACTGGTCATCAAAGAGGTCATACCGGCCCATCTTATAGACAGTAAAACGCAGATTTTCGTGAACCCGACCGGCAGGTTCGAAGTAGGCGGGCCCCAGGCCGATACCGGTGTCACCGGCAGGAAGATCATCGTCGATACGTACGGCGGCGTGGGGAGCCACGGCGGCGGGTGTTTCAGCGGCAAGGACCCGACGAAAGTGGACCGATCGGCTTCCTACATGGCTCGTTACGTGGCCAAGAACATAGTGGCCTCCGGTATAGCCAAAAAATGCGAGGTGCAGTTCGCGTACGCGATAGGCATACCGGAACCCGTCAGCGTTATGGTTAACACTTTCGGCACGGGCAGGATACAGGAAGAGAAGATAGTGAAGCTGGTAAGGGAGGTTTTCGACCTTACGCCGGGCGGTATAATGGAAAAGCTCATGCTGAGGCGCCCGATATACAAGCAGACCGCCGCTTACGGACATTTCGGCAGGATGGGAGAGGGGTTTACCTGGGAAGAGATAGACATGGCGGACACGCTGAAGAAAAAGGCAAAATAAGGGAGGACCATGCCGATCTTATCAAAAGACCATAAGATCAAAGATCCGGGTCTTGCGGATCTCGGAAGAAAAGAGATCGAGATCGCGGAACACGAGATGCCGGGGCTTATGGCTCTGAGGAAAAAATACGCGGTCGAAAAACCGCTTGCCGGTGTACGCATAATGGGGTCGCTGCATATGACGATCCAGACGGCGGTGCTTATTGAGACGTTCGCCGCGCTCGGCGCGGACCTCAGGTGGGCAAGCTGCAACATCTTTTCGACCCAGGACCAGGCGGCGGCGGCCATCGTGAAGGCCGGGGTGCCGGTATTCGCGTGGAAGGGCGAAACGCTGCAGGAATACTGGTGGTGTACCGAACAGGCGCTTACTTTTCCCGGGGGGAAGGGACCCAACCTCGTCGTGGATGACGGCGGTGACGCGACGCTCATGATGCACCTGGGCGTGGCTGCGGAAAAAGACGCGTCCGTGCTGGAGAAAAAACCGGACGGCGAGGATGAAGAGGAACTCTTCAAGGCGCTCAAGACGTCGCTGAAAAAGAACCCCGGTAAATGGACCGCGATGGCCGGGGAATGGAAAGGTGTCTCGGAAGAGACGACCACCGGGGTCAACCGTCTTTACCGCATGATGAAGAGCGGAGAGCTGCTGGTGCCGGCCATAAACGTGAACGATTCCGTGACAAAGTCCAAGTTCGACAATCTTTACGGCTGCAGGGAATCTCTCGGTGACGGCCTTAAAAGGGCCATGGACGTCATGATCGCGGGCAAGGTGGCGGTCGTGTGCGGGTATGGTGACGTCGGGAAAGGCTCCGCGCAGTCCCTGCGAGGGTTCGGCGCGCGCGTGATAGTGACGGAAATAGACCCGATATGCGCGCTGCAAGCCGCGATGGCCGGTTATGAAGTGGCCATCGTGGAAGATACGCTGGGGGAGGGGGACATATATGTGACGGCTACCGGCAACAGGGACGTGATCAGGATAGAGCACATGGAGAAGATGAAAGACCAGGCCATCGTTTGCAATATCGGCCATTTCGACAATGAGATACAGGTGTCCGCTCTTGAGGGTTATCCGGGGATAAAAAAAGTGAACATCAAACCCCAGGTGGACAAATACGTTTTCCCGGATGGAAGGGAAATGTACCTCCTGGCCGAGGGCAGGCTGGTCAACCTGGGATGCGCGACGGGCCACCCGTCGTTCGTCATGTCCAACTCTTTTTCGAACCAGGTCCTGGCACAGATAGACCTGTGGAAGAACAAAGATAAGTACGAGAAGAAAGTGTACGTCCTCCCAAAACATCTCGATGAAGAAGTAGCCAGGCTGCATCTCGGTAAGATAGGCGTGAAACTGACGAAAATGACAGGAAAGCAGGCCGAGTACATAGGGTTTCCCGTTGAGGGCCCTTATAAGCCGGGTCATTACAGGTACTGATTGGAGTATCGAATATCGAGTATCGAGTATCGAGTATTAAGGAGTAGGAGATTGGGGATACCATGGCTAAAAAGATGAAACGTGTAGGGGTGCTGACCTCGGGCGGGGACGCCCCGGGGATGAACGCCGCGATAAGAAGTGTCGTTCGAAAGGCCGTGTTCGAAGGGCTCGAAGTAAGGGGTATCCTGAGAGGATACGAGGGCCTTATCAAGGGTGAAGTGATAGAAATGAACTCCCGCAGCGTCAGCAATATACTCTCGCATGGCGGGACCATGCTGAAAACGGCCAGGAGCAAGGAATTCCTGACCCAGGAGGGTCAGGAGAAGGCCGTGAACACTCTCAAGAAGAACAAAATAGACGGCCTTGTCATAATCGGGGGGAACGGTTCGTTCCAGGGCGCGCTTGAACTGGAAAAGACATGGGGCGTGACCACTATAGGCGTGCCGGGCACTATCGACAACGATGTGGGACATACCGATTTCACCGTCGGAGCTCACACCGCTATCGATACGGTCATAGACGCTGTCGATAAGATCCGGGATACCGTCTCCAGCATGGAGCGGATATACGTGATAGAGGTAATGGGCAGGAAAGAACCTTTTCTCGCCATTACCACGGGCCTGGCGGGAGGCGCGGAAGAGATACTGTATCCCGGAAAAGAAGTAAACATGGACAAGATCTATGAAGAGATAAAGGCCGGCGAAAAACGAGGAAAACTCAGCTGGATCATTATGGTCTCGGAAGGCGTAGGCAGCGCCCATCACATATCGCGAGAGATACAGGAAAAAACAGGGTACTCGGTAAGAGGCCTTACTCTCGGACATATCCAGAGAGGAGGCGCCCCCAACGCGCCCGACAGGATACTCGCGTCCCTTATGGGAGCTCACGCCGTGGCCGCTCTCCTTGCGGGACATTCCGGAATGATGGTAGGTATTAAAGGGAACAAGCTCCAGCTCGTTCCCTACGAAAAAGCGTGTTTTGACAGGGGCAGGGACAAGGAGTTCCAGACCGAGATGTACAATTTGACAAAACTCCTGGCTATCTGACCGGCGGAAGCGGCAAGGCATGAGAATAGTAACCAGATATCTCCTTAAAGAGCTAGGCGGCCCTTTTCTGGCCGCGCTTTTTATCTCTACCGTCATACTGGCGGCCGGGAACATCATCCAGACCGCGGATATGGTGGTGAACAAAGGCGTGGAGCTCATCCACGTCGTCAAGATATTCCTTTTTTTCCTGCCCTATGTTCTCATCTTTACCATACCTATCTCGGTCCTGGCGGCTGTGCTTCTGGGTTTCGGAAGACTTTCAAGCGACAACGAAGTGACCGCTCTCAGGACGAGCGGGATAAGCATATACAAAGTGGTCTTTCCTGTCATCGTCTGCGCTTTCATAATAAGCCTCCTGAACGTCCCCCTTAACGACAAGGTGCTCCCGCAATCAGAGTTCGCTGCAAGAAAACTGGTAAAAACGGTGGGGTTAAAACATCCCACAGCCATGCTGGAGCCGGGGGTGTTCGTCAAGGGATTTCAGGACTACATCATCTTTATTCACAGCGTCAGGGGCAACAAGCTCGAGGATATACGCATATACCAGCCGCAGGAAGACAAGCCCACGCGTACGATCGTGGCCAAGAACGGCGAAGTGATACCGCTGCCGAAAGAGAACAGCGTCAAACTGAAGCTTACCGACGGTACGGCGGACGAGATCACCCCGGAAAGCCCGGACGAGTTCTATAAGCTTTCGTTCAAAGAATATTTCATGACCCTGAACCTCGAGGACGCGGTGGACGTGCGCAATATCCAGAAGAAGGCGAGGGAGAAAAGCATAAAGGAGCTTCTGGCGGATATAAGGGAACTCAAGAAGGACGAGATAAACGTGATCCCCCTGCGTATAGAGCTCCACAAGAAACTGGCCCTCGCTTTTTCCAACCTCGTGTTCGTGCTTGTAGGCGTGCCCCTGGCGATAACGACGCACCGCCGCGAGAAGTTCATCGGGTTCGGGTTGGCGATGGTCCTGTTCCTGATATACTGGGGTATAATGCTGAGCGGTATAGCTTTCGCGATACGGGCTATCGTACCTCCCTGGGCGGGCGTATGGTCGGCCAACATCTTGTTGTCGGCCCTGGGCATTTTTCTTTTTTACAGGGTGTCGGGAAGATGAGGATACTGGAGAGATATGTCACTTGGAGCTATATCGGCGCGTTCATCCTCTGCATAACGCTGCTCATGGTGCTCGGGATAATAGGGGACGTGCTGGGTTTCCTTGACGATATTTTCAAGAACAATATCCCCCTCTCGAGTATACTCGCCTTCTATTTTTATTTCGCGCCTTTCGCGTTCGTGAACATGATACCGTTCGCGTGCCTCTTGAGCGCGGTTTACGTGTTCAACTCGCTGAGCAAGAACCACGAGGTTACCGCGGTCGTGGCCAGCGGTCTCAGCCTGTGGAAACTCCTGCGACCGGTCCTCATGGTGACCTTCGCGCTGTGCCTTCTGGCTTTTATCGTGAACGACAGGTTCGTTCCCACGACCATGGAGAAAGCTAACAGGGTGAGGATGGAGGAGCTTGAACAGGCGGCCGAAGGCGGTGTCACGATAAGGAACCTGGCGATCTACGGCAAGGGCGGACAGATCATATTTGCCAGGTCCTATAATCCCGCGAAGAAGGTCCTGAACAACGTGATAGTCCACAGGCAGGACAAAGAACACGTAATAACGAAGAAGATCAGCGCGAGGGAAATGAAATGGCAGAGCGACAAGACATGGATGGGGCTGGACGTCATCGTTTTCCGGGTTGATCCCGAAGGTGATTTCGATGGCGAACCCGTGATATACAAAAAGAAAGTGATCGGGATAAAAGAAACGCCGAAGGATTTTATCAACACCCAGTGGGACCCCAGATATATGAGCCTGAGGCAGCTCAGGAAATACCTTAAGATATTCCGCGCCAGTTCCCCCACTACCGTGAGGCGCCTCCTGGTAGAGTTCAATTACAAGCTGGCATTCCCGTTCACGGCTATGGTGACCATACTGATGGGTGTGCCGTTCTGCATTGAGACGGGACGGGGCAACGCCCTTATAGGGATGGCCAGGGGCATAACAGTGGCGATGCTCTATCTGCCGGTGATGGCGTTAAGCCTTGCCCTCGGGAAAGGGGGCACCCTCCCGCCTTTTGTCGCCGCCTGGTTCAGTAACGTCCTCTTCGTCCTTCTCGGGATATATTTCATAAACAAAAAGGGATAGTCAGAACTTTTCAGAAGACAGAAAACAGAAGTCAGAAGTCAGAATAATCCTGCCAGTTCTTAAGTAATGAATAAAGCATAGCATTCACTTCGTCATATTTTTTATCCAATTTGTCATAGTTTCCCTCGTTTATATATCTGCAATCAAGGCAGAAATCCAACCAGCCTCTGGTTTCTTCGCTGGAACCTAAAGCGTCATTAAGATGCCTGATGAACACCTGTTTGTATCTTTTCTTTGCGTAGCCTTCTCTAATATTAACAGCAACTGATCTTGAAGATCTTCTGATTTGATTTGTCAGGGAATATGATTCTTCCTTTGGAAAGCTCTTCGTTAGTTCAAGTATTGTTAAAGCGAGTCTATGTGCGGATAAATAAACTTCAAGGTCCTTAATGTTTTTAATTTTACCTGTCATTATATCCTCTTTTTCCATTTTCTGTCTTCTGTTCTCTGTTTTCTGTTCTCTGTTCTCTGGGACAACGGTGTCTTTGCTATAGTGAACCCGAGAACTTCACGTACTCCCGCTTTGAGCAGCTCCGCCGCACATGTCTCCATAGTAGCGCCGGTAGTTATGACATCATCGACCAGGAGGACTGACTTACCGACCAGTGAAAGTCGGTCAGGGGCGAGGAAAGAATCCTTAAGATTTCTGATCCTGCGTTTTTTTGTTATACCGGCCTGAGGGGGCGTGTTCCTTATCTTTATAAGCCCGTTGCGGGAGATGGGTATGGAGGCGGTTTCGGAGACCGAGCGCGCTATCAAAAGTGCCTGGTTATAGCCCCGGCCGTGCAGCCGGCTCCAGTGAACGGGTACGGGGATTATAAGTTCGGCCGCGTCGAGGTCCGGTTTTCCGGCTAAAAAAGAGCCGATCATTTCGTTGAAAACATTCATCATCTTCCTTTTGCCGCCGTATTTCAACAGCCTGACGCATTCCGCGGATTTTCCATGGTACCAACAGCACGACCATACGGCCCGGAGATTGACCGCCGTGGTCCTGATGCCCGAAGCCGGACTTTGCAATGCTCCCGCGCAGGAGCGGCATACCGGGTGAGGATGGACGGCTGGATGTCTTCCGCAGACGGGACAGATAGAAGGTATAAGAATATTAATGCCCGAATAGACGCAATCCAGTATCATTTAGGCCTCCGTATATTTAGACACCAAAAAACGGATTTTTATTAACCTTTTTCCGAGTTATAAGGTAAAATATGATAATAAAACAACAAAAGGGGTTTCCGTGGAAAGGGACACACTAACGAATCTCTCCATGTTCGTGTTAAGACTGGCGATAGGCGCCATATTCTTCGTCCAGGGCGCGCAGAAGATGTTCGGCATGTTCGGAGGGATAGGCATCGACGGGACGGCCAAGATGGTCGAAGGGCTGGGTTTTACCAGCCCGTACCTGGTCGCCCTTATCTGGGCGTGTATAGAGTTCATAGGAGGGATATTCCTTATCTTCGGCATCCTCTCCAGGGCCGCCGCCGCCGCGATAGTCCTTGTTACCCTTGTCAACATATGGAAGATAAACCTCGCGTACGGTTCTTTTGTCCAGAACGGCGGGGTGGAATATAACCTGCTGGTCATAGCGGCGTGCTTGCCTCTCATGCTGATAGGAGGGGGAAGCTGGTCCGTTTGGGACGTATAATCAGGTCTCAGGTTTCAGGTCGTTGGATAAAGACATGTCTTCTCCCTCCACCTGTGACCTGAATGCTTGACCCCACAGTTAGATTCTGATAGAATTGCTTAAAAATAGAAAGAGAGGTGTCTTAAATGAAAGCTGTAGTGGATCATGATGCCTGTATCGGATGCGGTTTGTGCGCGCAGGTAGCCCCCGATATATACCAGATGCAGGGAGATAAGGCAGTAGCGATAGCAGATGACATACCCGAGGACAAGATAGAAGACGCCAAAAGCGGCGCGGACCAGTGTCCCGTCACCGCCATAGTCGTCTCCTGAGAGTTCGATCCATCGACATGTTTTGTGGCGGCCCCTCTTTAAGCTCTTTTCAGGCCGGCTTAACGAGGGGTCGTTTGCCATCTACGTTGACCGGTATCCAAAATGAAGCATAACGTTTTTAATGACAGATCCATCCCAAAAGCCTGGAAGGCCGTAATTTGCGTCTTTTTGGCCGCGGCGCTTTTTTTCGCCTCTTTTTACTTCATTTATATGTGGCCGAGGAGGGTGGTGCCTATCCTTATGTACCACTCTGTCAGCGATGACAGGACGAGTACGCTGCACGTCGCCCCGGAAAACTTCTCGAGACAGATGGCCTTCCTGCGTAAGGAAGGTTATAAGGTGATCTCCCTGGGGGCGCTGATCGACAGCATCAAAGAGGGTAAGACATTCCTGCCGAAGACGGTGGTCGTGACGTTTGACGACGGGTTCGAGGATAATTATCTGAACGCTTTTCCTGTCCTGGCGAAATACAGGATGCCGGCGGTGATATTTATTATAACCTCTTATGTGGGGAACCGTGAAGGGTATATGAACTGGGACCAGGTTCGGCTGATGATGGCCAACGGCATAGAATTCGGAGGGCACACGCGTAACAATGTTTACCTGCCTTCCATCAAAGATGAGCGACGGCTCCGGTATGAGATAGACGGATGCAGGGAGGACATAAAGCGCAAGACTGGCGCGGAGGCGTTGTATTTCTGCTATCCGACCGGCGCTTTCAATGAAAAAGTGAAAGACGTAGTCAGGGAATCCGGGTATAAAGGGGCCTGCAGCACGAACCGGGGGAACGACAGACTTAACCGCGACGTCTTCGAGCTCAACAGGGTGAAGGTGACCAACTCTGACATGACCAAGCCCCTGCATTTTCGCGCCAAGATATCAGGTTATTATAACATGTTCAGGAAATTGGGTAACGGGGATTGAACAGGTTTCAGGTATCAGGTGTCAGGTGTCAGGTGTCAGGTGGAGGAAGGAGACAAGTCTTTTTCCAAAGGCCTGAAACCTGAGACCAGAAACCTGAAACCTAATAAGGAGGAGAGATGGATAAAGGTCTCAAGCTGGATATGCGTTTTCTGAAAGGGTTTGTCGCGGACAGCGACCTGGCGGATATAATGACCGAGGTTGAAAGGGCCCATTCTTTCCTGGAAAAGAGGAGCGGCGAGGGGAATGAGTTCCTGGGCTGGATGGACCTTCCGAAGGATATGGACGATGCCCTCCTTTCGGATATCGAAAGGACTGCCGGAAAGCTTACCGGGAATTCCGACGCTGTTATATTTATCGGCATAGGCGGGTCGTATCTGGGGGCAAGAGCCGTCATAGAGGCCCTTGTGCCGGAAACGATCAACAAAAAGGTCTTTTTCGCGGGGAACAACCTTTCAGGGGACTATATTTGTCCTCTTCTCGAGAAACTCAAGGGTTCGGATATCAGCGTGAACGTCATATCCAAGTCGGGGACGACCACGGAACCCGCGATCGCTTTCAGGCTGGTGGAAGAGTTCCTTAAGGAAAAATACGGGTCTTCAGGGTTCGCCGACAGGGTGGTCTGCACGACAGACAAAGCTAAAGGGGCGCTCAAGGCCATGGCGGACAAAAAAGGGTTCAAGAGCTTTGTGATACCTGCCGATGTAGGCGGCAGGTTCTCGGTTCTTACACCGGTGGGACTGCTCCCGGCGGCATGTGCCGGAGTGAACGTACGGGAACTTATCGCCGGGGCGAAGGAAGAACGCGCGCGCACGCTTTCCTGCGATCTCGACGAGAACCCGAGCTACAGGTATGCGGCGGCCCGCAATATACTTTACCGTAAAGGGAAAAGGATAGAGGTCTTTTCCAATTTCGATTCCCGGCTGCACTATATAGGCGAGTGGTGGAAGCAGCTTTTCGGCGAAAGTGAAGGAAAGGCAGCGCGCAGCATCTACCCGGCGTCCTGTGATTTTACGACCGATCTCCACTCGATGGGGCAGCTCATGCAGCAGGGTGAGAGGAACCTTCTGGAGACCTTTCTTGTCATAGAAAAGGAAGACGGAACGTGTGAGATACCGCGTGACGAAGAGGACCTGGACGGTCTGAACTATTTAGCCGGCAAACAGCTCGACTACGTGAACAAGAAGGCCTACGAGGCCACTTGTGAGGCTCATTTTGAAGGAGGCGTCCCTAATTTCACGGTGCTCCTCTCCGAGAGGTCGGCGTATTGTCTCGGCCGGCTTTTTTATTTTTTTGAGAAAGCCGTGGCTCTCTCGGCGTACCTGCAGGGGGTGAACCCCTTCGACCAGCCGGGAGTGGACGCGTATAAAAACAAGATGTTCAAACTGTTAGGCAAGCCGGGAGTGTAAGATAGAGGACAGAAGACAGATAACAGAAGACAGAGGACAGAGGACAGGATCTTGGTATCTGACTTCTGTTTTCTGACATCTGTTTTCTGATTTCTGAAACATGTATTTATCCTAAGATCATGGAACTCCAGTACACTTTCTTATCGATATCCACAGCGATCATAAAGCTGTTCATGCTGATGCTGATCGGTTATGTGATGTCGCACAGGAAAATAGTGGGCGACAAGTTCGTCGATACGCTCAGCCAGGTCCTGGTAAGGGTCATATTCCCGGCGCTCATCATTACCAAGACAATAAAGCATTTCAGTTTTGCGGAATACGGGGACTGGTGGGTACTGCCTCTCAGCGCGGTGCTGTTTTCCGCCACAGGGATGGCCATAGCGGCGGGCGTATTAAGGCTGTTCAAAGGTTTTTCCTCCGGCAAGGAGTTCATGACCGGCTGCGCTTTCCAGAACTGCGGGTACCTGCCCATGAACCTGATACTTTTCTCTTTTGCCGGGGCCGTGGCGGATAAACTGCTTATATATCTTTTCCTTTTTGTGATGGGGTTCAACCTGCTGATGTGGTCTTTAGTGCCGCTTTTCCTGACGGGAACCCTTAAGAGCAAGTTCCGTATAGGGGTCCTGTTCACTCCTCCGGTCGTGGCAACGCTTTTCTCCCTGTTATGGGTCGCTGTCATGGGAAAAGGTAGCCTGCCGAAACTGGTGGCAGACCCGTTAAACCAGCTGGGGCAGGCCGCTTTTCCCATAGCCATGATCACTCTGGGCGCTTATCTTCACAGGTACCGCGCTTATATCCCCCAGGACAAAATGCCGCTCGCGGCCGGTATAGTTATCAAGCTGCTTCTTTTCCCGGCGCTTGTTCTCTTGGCGCTTTGGCGCATTCCTATGGATTTTGACCTCAAATTCTTTTTGTTCCTGCAGTCGGTGATGCCGACGGCCGTTTCGCTGGTCGTTATAGGCGGGTACTGCGACGCCGATAACAGGTTTTACAGCAGCGTGATATTTTACACGCATCTTATAGCTATATTTTCGACACCCGTATGGCTTAGTGTTTTTCATTTTTTGACCGGTTAAGAAAATCCAACGAAGGAGGACAACAGTCATGATATTAGGTATACTACTTATAATAAGCGGTATAATGATCGCCATGTATCCGCCACTTCTCTCGATGATAGTAGCGATCCTTCTGATCTTCGCGGGTGTCTTTTTGACCATGGTCGGTTACCGCTACAGGAAGATGTCCAGGTCGTTCAATGACCCCTTTATCGATTTTTTCATGAAGCTTTAAGGAGGGAAAGATGGCCGTTAAGAAACTGAAGCCTGAAGAACTCAGGAATGTTTGCGATCCTTCCATGTTCCCGTTCAAGACCACCGAGGATTTCGTGTTCGAGCACGAACCCATCCATCAGGAAAGAGGGGTGAGTGCCATCGATTTCGGCCTGAACGTCAAATCCGACGGGTTCAACATCTTTGTCTGCGGGGCCGCGGGCACAGGGCGCAATACACAAGTGAACAAGGCGGTCAACGAGATCGCCGCCGGGCAGAAACCGCCGGACGACTGGATATACGTGTACAATTTCATCCAGGAGGATGAGCCGGTAGCCATCAGGCTTCCAGCCGGCAGGGGCATCATGTTCAAGAAGGACATGGAAGAACTTATCAACGAGCTGAAAATAGAGATCCCCAAGGCCTTCGAAAGCGAAGATTACGAGAAGCGCAAACACGAGATATTGAAGGAGTACAAGCACAGGAGGGACAGCGCCCTCGAAGATATAGAGAAAAAGGCGTACGATGAAGGGTTCGTCCTTAAGCAGTCGGCTACGGGTGTGATACTCGTCCCGCGCAGCGGCGACCAACCCATGACCTCCGAAGAACACGAGAATCTTTCGCCTGACCAGAAGGAAGCGATAGAAAGCAAGAAGCACGAGCTCCACATAAAGATAGAACAGGTGCTGAGCGAGGTCCGCTCCATGGAAAAAGCGGCAAAGATGGGCATCAAAGAGCTTGAGAAAGAGATCGCGCTCTTTGCCGTCAAGCACATAATCGACGAACTGAGGTTCAAGTACAGGGAGTTCGAGGACACCGTTGAGTACCTGAACCATGTTCAGGAAGATATAATCGAGAATCTTGAGAGTTTTAAGGAAGAAGAAGAGGAGCCCCAGACGCTCGTTTTCGGTATAAGGGGAGCGCCGAGAAAGAACATATTTCTCAAGTACAAGGTGAACCTGCTCATCGACAACAGGAACTCCAAAGGCGCGCCCGTTATCAGGGAACCGAATCCCAGCTATTACAACCTGTTGGGGAGGATCGAATACGTTTCTCAGTTCGGTTCGATGAGCACCGATTATACGATGATAGCGCCCGGCGCACTGCACAAGGCGAACGGGGGGTACCTGATATTGCAGGCAATGGACGTTCTCAGCAGTTTCATGGCGTGGGACGCGATCAAGCGGGTGGTACGCAATAAGGAGATAAAGGTCGAGGATATAAACGAACAATTCCGTCTTATAAGCACGACAAGCCTGAAACCGAAGCCCATACCCTGTGATATAAAAATAATAATGGTCGGCTCCCCGTGGCTTTACCAGCTTCTGTACAAGTTCGACGTGGATTTCAAGAAGATGTTCAAGATAAAAGCGGATTTCGACGTGGAAATGGACCGTGACGAGGAAAAGATAAAAAAGTACGCCGCTTTTATAAAGGTAAGATGCGAGGAAGAAGGTCTGAGACATTTCGACAGGAACGCCGTGGCCCGTGTGGTAGAATACGGGTCGAGGCTGACGCAGGACCAGAAGAAGCTCAGCGCGCTTTTCATGTATATCGCCGATATACTGAGGGAAGCGGATTACTGGGCGGGGAAAGACCATGCCGAGTATGTCGACGCTCCCCATGTCGAGAAAGCCATCCACGAGAAGATATACCGTTCGAACCTGATCGAGGAAAAGATAGTGGAGTTCATCGACAGGGAAATATTGATGATCGATACGGACGGAAAAGCAGTGGGCCAGGTCAACGGTCTCGCCGTCCTGGATATAGGCGAGTATATGTTCGGCAAGCCGTCCCGTATCACCGCCAAGACCTACATGGGCAAGGCGGGGGTGGTCGATATCGAACGTCAGGTCAAGATGGGCGGCAATATCCATTCGAAAGGGGTTATGATACTGAGCGGTTACCTGGGGGAGAAGTTCGCCCAGGAAAGGCCCCTGAGCCTCAATGCCAGTATATGTTTTGAACAGTCTTACGAAGGCGTGGAAGGGGATTCAGCTTCCAGTACGGAAGCGTATTGCCTCCTGTCGTCGCTCGCGGACGTGCCTATAAAGCAATCGATCGCCGTCACCGGTTCCATGAACCAGCACGGGAAGATACAAGCCATCGGCGGTGTCAATGAAAAGGTCGAGAGCTTCTATCACGTGTGCAAGGTGAAGGGGCTTACCGGTGAACAGGGTGTCATCATTCCCGAATCCAACGTGACCCATTTAGCCCTGAAGGAAGAGGTCATCGATGCCGTTAAAAGCGGCAAGTTCCACATCTGGTCGGTATCGACCGTGGATGAAGGCATCGAAATACTTACCGGGAAAAAGGCCGGCGCAAGGGACAAGAAAGGGAAATACCCCGCCGGCACCATAAATAATCTGGTCGATAAAAAACTGCAGGAATATTCTGATAAATTCGCGAAGTTAAACGAGAAGAGGAAAAAGGCCAGGTCGAAGAAGAAGAAATAGTACTCAATGTTAGATATTAGTTGTTAGTTTTTAGTTTTTAGTTCTTAGTCGTACAACTCATAACTCATAACTAACAACTCACAACTCAACACTTGATACTTGACATGAACGTACTCTTGGTAATAGGAATAATAATGCTCCTGGGTACCCTTGCGGGGAGGATATTCCAGAGGTTTAACCTGCCCCAGATGATGGGGTATATCATAGTCGGGTTATTTTTGGGACAGTCTTTTCACGGCATACTGAGCGGGCCTATCATGGATTCTTTCGGGCCGATCATCAGCCTGGCACTCGGTGTCATAGGGTTCATGATAGGGGCGGAGCTGCATTTCGACAGGTTCAAAAGATACAGCCGTTCGATATACACCATACTTTTCGTGGAGGTCTTTCTGACCTTTTTCCTGGTGTTCATGGCGACTGTCATGCTCACCGGGAAGGTATACCTGGGACTTATACTGGGAGCTCTGTCATCGGCCACCGCCCCAGCCGCGACTTACGCCGTGATGAGGGAATATAAGGCACGCGGCCCCGTGACGATGACAGCTCTTTCCATTGTGGCCCTGGACGACGGGCTCGCGCTTATTATTTACGGTTTTGCCAGTGCGTTCGCCAGGTCTTTTATCGTCCATGAGAGCATATCCCTCATGAACGCCGTGGCCATACCGCTTTTCGAGATAACCATTTCCGTTACGATAGGAGTCGTATCGGCGTTCGTCCTGCACAGGATCATCGCGAAGATAAGGGACAAGGAAAGAATATTGCCGTTCTCTTTCGGAACGATCATTCTCGTTGTCGGGATCTCCAATTATCTAAAAGTGGACCCGATACTTGCTTCCATGGTGTTGGGCGCAGTAGCGTCCAACCTGCAGGCTTCGGACGATCACGAGATGTTCGATCTCATAAAACGATTCAGCCCGCCGATATATATACTTTTCTTCGTTTTGGTCGGTGCCCAGCTGGACGCGAGAATACTGGTAAAGGGAGGAGTGCTTGTCCTTGCCCTGGGATATATCATCAGCAGGAGCGTGGGCAAGGTGCTCGGGGCTTATATAGGAGGAAAGCTTTCCAGGGCCAGGAAGACCGTGACCAAGTATTTGGGTTTTTGTCTCTTTGACCAGGCGGGGGTGGCGGTAGGCCTTGCCATAGCGGCGTTCAACATGCTCAGCTATTTGGGAGAAGGGCCCAAGGCGGCAGGACTTCTCATAATCAATATCATAACCGCCACTACGTTCCTGCTTCAGCTGGTCGCTCCGCCGATGATCAAACTCGGCATAAAAAAAGCGGACGAGATCAACAGAGACGTGACCGAAGAGGACATAGTCGAGTTCTACAAGGTGAAAGACGTGATGGAGACCGATTTTTTTATCATCAAGGAAAACAACAATCTTCACGAAATAATAGATATAATGAAAAAAAGTGACGCGTATACTTTCCCGGTGATAGGAATGAACGGCGATTTTCTGGGAGTTATCTCTCTGGGGGAGATAAGGGAAACGTTCTATGAGGAGCAGATGGACCAGCTGATAGTGGCCGGGGACATAGTGCGTGAAGCAAGTGTTGCAGTATATGCCGATCAGGATCTGAAACCGACCATGGATGTTTTCAAGACAAAAAATGTAGATTATATCCCGGTTCTGGAGGAAGAAGGCAAAGCAAGGCTGGTCGGACAGCTTGAATACCGTAAGATCACGGATTATATAAGCAAAGAGGTCCTGCTCAGACAGCAGGAGCTTGAGGCATAACAGGTCTCGGGTTTCAGGTCGCATAGCGCGAAGAGTCGATGGTTGCGTTGTTCGTTGAACGGTCGCGTTTATGGAAACGTTGGAAGGGTCGCGTAGGTCGTTAAAAAACGTAACCGATAAACGATCGACATTTCGAGCGGCGCAACCGATAACGATTGACGGACAAGAAGGTGTGATGGAGCTTGAGCCAAGGAATATGGGACGGTAATTCAGGGCGCAGGTGTCGGAAAAAAAGAGGAGGTAGATGTGAAAAAAGCAGCGGCAATGGTTTTGCTGGTCTTTGTGGCGATGATGTTCGTTCTCCCGCAGGAGGGTGAATGCCGCCGTAACAAAGAGAACCTTTATGAAAAACTTGGCGATGCCAGAGAGGTCAATGTCTATATCGACAAGGTGACCGATTCTTCAGGGCAGGCCGGGCATATGCTGGAGTCCCTCAGGAAAAAGATCGAGAACGGATTGAGAACAAGGCAAACGATAAATTTTGTCATAGTTAAAAACGTAGATGACGCCGATATAATCATCGATTGCGATATCACCGAGAGGATCTGGATGGAAACAGATCCTGTCGATACCCCTTCGATCGGCGGAGCCGTGGCTGACGCCGCTTTATCGGAGAATTATGCGCGCATGAGAGCCGACTTCAAGGTCTCAAAAGGGCCAAGAAAGATCATCTTCAAGCGCCTGAGGAAAAAACCCCTTCTCTGGGAAGAAGTGGTCATGGCGACCATTACGAAAGCGGATATGCCTGAGCCGGAAAGTATACCCCTGATCGAAGACGCTCTTGTCAAAGAGTTCATAGTCGAATGTTTCGGCAGGAGTACCGGAGAACGCGGCAGAGCGCAAACCTTTTTGGCGTAAAGAGTAACTAACATTATTACCCCCCTGGGGTTCAACCCCGGGGGGTAAAACTACCCCAAAATGTAAGATCCAGCCTTGACTTTCACTCATTTTTCAGGTAATATATAGATAGATGTAAATATGTAAATACGTCTATGTGGGAGGGATGAAAGATGATCAACCCTGAAAAATTCACGGTAAAGACACAGGAAGCTTTAAGGGGAGCCATAAACGAGGCCGTCGAAAGAGGACAGCAGGAGGTGGACGTCGAGCATCTTCTATACACGCTTCTGGGCGATGACCAGGGTATATGCACCGCCGTTCTCAGAAAGGTAGGGGTGGATACCGGAAAGCTCCGATCAGAGGTAGGGGAAGTGCTTTCCAAAAGGCCTACGGTAAGCGGAGGTATAGCCCAGCCTTTTATGTCTAACCGGTTGAACAAAGTGCTCGCAGATGCCGAAAAGGAGATGAAAAAGCTCAAGGACGAATACATAAGCGTGGAGCATCTTCTTCTTGCGATGTCCGACGAGAAAGGAGACGCCCTGGCCGGGCTTTTAGGAAAGCACCAGGTGACGCGTGACAGCCTGCTCCGCGCGCTGCAGGACGTGCGAGGAGGGCACAGGGTGACCGATGAGAACCCCGAAGGCAAGTTCCAGGCGCTGGAAAAGTACGGGAGAGACCTTGTGGAACTGGCGAACCTCGGGAGACTTGACCCTGTCATAGGAAGGGACGAAGAGATACGCCGTCTTATACATGTTCTTTCACGGAGGACAAAGAACAACCCGGTCCTGATCGGCGACCCGGGCACGGGCAAGACCGCGGTCGTGGAGGGGTTGGCGCGCAGGATATCGTCCGGGGACGTCCCGAACAGGCTTAAGGACAAGAGGGTAATAGCTCTTGATTTGGGCGCGCTGGTCGCCGGCACCAAGTTCCGCGGCGAGTTCGAGGACAGGATAAAAGCGGTACTCAAGGAGGTAAAGGAAAAGGAGGGAGAGATCATCCTTTTCATAGACGAGCTCCATACCCTGGTGGGTGCCGGCGGAGCCGAAGGGGCGGTAGACGCTTCCAACATGCTTAAACCCGCCCTGGCACGGGGAGAGCTCAGGTGTATAGGGGCTACCACGCTGGACGAGTACAGGAAATATATAGAAAAGGACAAGGCCCTGGAAAGGCGGTTCCAGCAGATCTTCATAGGGGAGCCTTCCGTAGAGAATACCGTAGCTATCCTGAGGGGGCTCAAGGAAAAGTACGAAGTGCACCACGGCGTCAGGATATCCGATCCGGCGATAATGGCGGCGGCCATGCTCTCGGACAGGTATATTACCGGGAGATTCCTCCCGGATAAAGCCATCGATCTTATCGACGAAGCGGCGTCGAAACTGCGCATAGAGATAGACAGTGTTCCCACCGAGATCGACCAGATACAGAGGAAGATCATGCAGCTCGAGATCGAGCGGCAGGCGCTCAAAAAAGAGAAGGCGAGCGCCGCGGGGAAAGAGAAGATCAAAGCGGTAGACGACGAACTTAAAGACCTCCGCGGAAAATTAGAAGAGATGAAGAAACACTGGGAAAAGGAAAAAAGCGCTATAGGCAGGATCAGCGAGATAAAGGAGAAGATAGATGAGACCAGGATACGGGAGATGAACGCGGAGAAAGAAGGGAATCTCGCTAAGGTCTCCGAGATACGGTACGGCATTCTGGGAAACCTGCAGAAAGAGCTGGAAAAAGAGACCAAGGAACTGGATAAGGTGCAGAAAGACAACAAGATGCTCAAGGAGGAAGTGGACGACGAGGACATAGCCGAGATCGTCTCCCAGTGGACAGGCGTACCCGTTTCGAAATTGATGGAATCGGAAGTGGAAAAGCTGATCCATATGGAGGACATCCTGAAGGAGCGCATCGTCGGCCAGGATGAAGCCGTGGAGAAAATATCGAACGCGGTGCGGCGTTCAAGGAGCGGTATGGGCGACCCGATGAGGCCCATCGGTTCGTTCCTTTTTCTCGGCCCCACGGGGGTAGGGAAGACGCACATGGCCAAGACCCTTGCCTGGTTCCTGTTCAACGATCCTGAGGCGATGGTAAGGATAGACATGTCGGAGTACATGGAAAAACATGCTGTTTCGCGCCTTATCGGGGCTCCTCCCGGGTATGTAGGGTACGAGGAAGGAGGCCAGCTGACCGAAAAGGTCAGGCGCAGGCCGTACTGTGTAGTGCTCCTTGACGAGATAGAGAAGGCGCATCATGACGTTTTCAATATACTTTTGCAGATACTGGACGACGGGCGCCTTACGGACAACCAGGGCCATGTCGTGAATTTCAAGAACACGATAGTGATCATGACCTCGAACATAGGGGGGCAGCTCTTCGCCGACAAGACCAACTCCCGTCTCGATATAGAAAGGCAGGTCCCGGCGGAGCTCAAGAAGCATTTCAGGCCGGAATTCCTCAACAGGATAGACGAGACGGTGGTCTTCAATTACCTGACGGAAGATGACATGGAGAAGATAGTAGGGCTTGAACTGGCCGATATAAGGGAAAAGCTGGCCCGGAAGACGATCGAGCTCGATGTCACCGAAAAAGCCATGAAGGAACTCGCGAAACGCGGATATGACCCCGACTACGGGGCGCGGCCCCTGAAGCGGCTGATCCAGAAAGAGGTGCAGGACAAAATGGCGCTGGAAATACTGGAAGGAAAGATCTCGGACGGTTCGAGGGTCTCGTTTGACTATGATGATAAGAAAAAAGCGTTCGAGTTCAAAGTTAGAGAATAACAGGAGAGAACGATGGCCCGTGACGACTATTATTCCATACTGGGTGTAAAAGAGGACGCGAGCGAGGCGGAGATAAAAAAAGCCTACCGCAAGCTTGCCCTCAAATATCACCCCGACAAGAACCCCGGGGACAAGAAAGCCGAGGAAGAGTTCAAGAAGATCTCCGAGGCCTATTACGCGCTCGGGGACGCCAAACGCCGGAAAGAATACGACAACCTCCGCAGGATGGGGGCGTATACAGGTGATTTCTCCTCGGCGCAGGGTTTTGATTTTTCGGATTTTTTAAACCAGTTCTCGGGCGGGTTCTCCTCCGGCTCGGTGTTCGACGACCTCTTCGGTGACGTGCTCTCCGGCGCGGGAGGCCGCGGAGGAAAAGGGGGCTACACGTATTATTATACGACGGGAGCCGGTCCCCGGTCCGGTTTCACGGGCGCTTCCCAGGAAGTAGATACGGACGTGGAAGCGGAACTTCCTATTCCGAAGAACCTGGCGGAAAAAGGGGGAGAGGCTAAATTCAAGCTTTCAAGCGGGAAAAATATCAGCCTGAAGATACCGAAGGGAACCAAAAGCGGCCAGAGGATGCGGCTGCGCGGACAGGGTAACAAGTGCCCGTGCTGTAAACATAAAGGGGACCTTATTGTAAGGGTGAAGATAAGGTAAGTGACAAAGTGTCAGAGACAACCATGACACTTTGACACTAGTGAGCGAAGTGAACGATGACACTATGACACTTTAGTTTTGTCAAGCAGGGGGATGTGATGGAGGGATATGATCTTGTAAAGATATTCAAGGCGCTTGCCGATAAAACGAGGCAGGACATACTGGAACTTCTGGGCGAGGAAGAGATGAACGTCACGGATATATGTCAGGAGTTTGATATTTCACAGCCCACCGTGTCCCATCACCTGCAGATATTGAAGAACTGTGACCTGGTGGAGACCCGCAAGGACGGTAAGAACATCTATTATCACATAAGAAAGGAGATCGTAAGAGGCGCTTTTGGGGAGGTCATCCAGAGGATGCATATACGTATAATAAGAGAAGAAGGGAAAAAGGAAAAGGAAGCATAGCAAATTTTTTTTGGCCTTATATATAGATATATGTAAATATATCAATACCGATGAGGGAGGTGAGAACGATGAAGGATCTTGTTGAGGTGTTGTTTGTTGAACCGTTCGCGGCTTTCGAATGGGGAAGGAAGTTCCCGGCTCTGGACGTGTGCGAGAAGGACGACAAGATAGTGGTAAAAGCCGAGATCCCCGGGATGGACAAGAAGGTTATCCATGTCCGGGTGGAGGATGATAAACTGTCCATTTCAGGCGAGAAAAGGTCGGAAAAGAAGGACGAAAAGGACAACTATACCGTCTTGAGAGGTCTTTCGGTAAGTTCCAGAGGACGGTAATACTTCCTTCCGGGACGAAAGCCGATGGAGTGGACGCATCCTATAAGGACGGGATACTTACTGTTGATATTCCCAGGTCCAAAGAGGAAGCCAAAAAGGGCAGGGATGTGGAAGTTAAGTGATTGGCAGGGGTGTTCCGTGCTCAAACAGTTTTTGCCTCGCGCGTTTTCAACAGCAAAAAAACTGCGCGCGGAACACCCCTCGCCAATGTTAAGAATTAAAAAGGAAGAAGGATTCCGGTTGAATGCGGGTTCGGGGTTATGCTATCATAATTATGGAAACGTTTCCACAAAGAAAGGATCGACATGGGTATCACGATCAAGGAAATAGCTGAGAAGAGCGGATTCGGGGTAGGGACTGTATCAAGAGCCTTGCGGGAAGACCCCTTTTTGGTCAAGGAAGAAACGAGGAAAAAGATATTGGCCGTGGCGAAAAAATACGGCTATGCAAAAGATGTGGGCGCGCAGGCGCTGGTGACCGGAAAGTCAACGGATATCGGACTTATGATACCAGCTATGTTCGGTTCTTATTTTTACAATGATTTTTACATAAAGATCATTTCCGGGATAATGGACGCTTTGTCCGAAAGCGAATACAAGTTGAGGGTATTGTTTCTTAGAGAAAAAAGCAAGTTCAGGGATGTGATGCGCGAGAGCCGGTCCTTGAAGCTTGGCGGGCTCATTTTATCGCCGTATTGCCAGGATTTTTTCATCGAAGAAAAAGATATAAAGAAGTTGGACGTGCCTGTCGTGGTCCTGGGCAAAGAGGTCGTAGGCAAAAATATCCGGTCGGTCGTACTCGATGATTTTAAAGGCGGGTATGACGGCACATCTTTTTTGATCGATCTGGGCCATGAGAACATCGCTGTGATCAGAGGATTCAGGGAAGACATTGAAAAGCGCTATAAGGGTTACCGGAAAGCGATGAAAGATAATGGCCTGAAATTGAATGAGGATCTTATTTTAAAAGGCGATGCGCTGGAAGGATCGGGATTCGAGAGGACGCGCGAACTTATAAAGAAAAAGAAAAAGCCAACGGCAGTTTTCTGTCTTGATGATGAAATGGCTTATGGGGCGCTGAGGGCGATGAGAGAAGGGGGCTTAGAGTGTCCCCGGGATATGTCCGTTATGGGATTCGACGGTATGGATATAGACAATTTTACTTTTCCCCACCTAACCACGATGGCACGGCCCGTGTCATATATGGCGGAAACGGCTGTAAGGTTCTTACTCGATCGTGACATGTGGAAGCGATCCAGTTGTATTAAAGTAGAAGCCAAGGTCGAGGAGAGGGATTCGTGTAGGAAGATCAAATAAAAATTTTTTTAATTATATATGGAAACGTTTCCATTAATAAAGGAGGTCAAAATGAAGGTCATGAGGAAGTGTTCCGTGTTAAAGGTCGCTGTTCTTATTCTTGCGGGCGCGTTCGTGACTTGCGAGTTGTCGGTACCGTTTTTCCGGGGAGGAGCCGAAAGTCACGCTCTTTCGGGACAAAGCGTCTTCCAGGGGCGGATGTTTTCCGAAGGGGGACAGGAATTCAAGGAATCCGTGCTGCTTGACGCGAACCTTATATATTCCGCTCTCTGCATAGGGGAGTACCTGTTGGGGGATCCTCAGAAACAGTTGAAACCCCTGCCTGCGGAACATCTTGAATCGGTCATGAAGAGCGAACTCGGTGCGGCGATAGGCGGGATAGATATTTCAAATATTCAGGTCGGAGAAGGGATCGTGTCAATACCTTGCAGGGCGGATGACAGGCAGTTCACGATCCGGATCTCGTTAAAAGGCCAGGTTGTCGATGCGGATCGTTCGGTGCAGTTATTTGGATCTTATAATATGGAGGTTTTTTTAACGTACGATGCCGGAAATGCGCCGGTGGCGGAGGTCGGCCCAGGTGTCACATTTACGATAGATGAGAACATCTTGCCCGGTTCTTTAAAAGATATAGTTGAAAAGCGCTTTCAGGAGATCGAAGTGGCATTGCGTCCTGACGGCAAACCGGTTTTCGCGGAGGGGTATATCAAAAGTGACCGTTCTATTGACAGGGAAGACATCACTTTGTCCGCGATACCCGAGCTCGGGATAAGAGACGGTGTCAGGTTAAAGCTTTCATTCGCGCCCTGGCGGGAGTCTTACAAGAAAAAGGCGCACGGGTATGTCGAACCATATGCCGTTGATGAGTCGCACAGGCCGACGAAGGATGACAAACCGTGCATTTTCTGCGGCCTCCCGGACGAAGAAATATTGTTTAACGCCCGGTTGAACGAACGTGATTACATGGTCGCCGTGAATATCAACCCTTTTGGTGACAACCATATCATGTTGATCGCAAAAGACCCGGTCAAGCAGGACTTGTCGAACAGGACAAAAGATGTCGCACTGTTCTTAAAGGCCCTCGGGCCCGAGTATGAGGCAATATTCAACTCACCCGGCGCCGCGGCGAGCATATTGCATTTTCACGCCCAGATAACAAAAGGCAGAGCCCCTTTGAGGGATAACATCGAGAGCGGTCTGGTCGATAGGAGCGGTATGGTGGTGAAAGACAATGTTGAGGAAGCCCTGCTTGGAGGTTGGCTTGCCGAGGCGAAAGAACTGAGAAGCCCGGACATGGATTCCTTATCGAAGCAGGTCGATAGAGACATCGCCGTGCTTAAGAACAGTGGGTGTCCTTACAACTTGCTTCTTTTCCTGGATGAAGACGGTGCTTACACGGCGTATGTTCTATCCGGCGGGAATGAAATGCCCGAGGAAATGGCAGAGGTGGATGATACCGGTACAGTCAAGTTGGGCGGGAAAGAAATGACAGGTGAGGTGATTGTCCCGAATTCCGAGGTAAGAGAAAAAATGAAAAATGATCCCGAGCTTTTGGCAGAAGCCATCTATGCCGGTTCGAGGAGGGGAATTCTATCTACCGGGGTTACGCTTGAGGATATAAAGCAAGCTGTCAAGGTAGCCGAGAAAAAGTATGCTTTTGGAGGCGAGTATAAGATGGTCCTTCTCTACTGGGGGCAGGAGATATTGCGAAGAAGCAAGGCCGGTGACCGCATATTGAACAGGGACATTTATGAAGGCCTTATGACGGAGTTCATTAAAGATCCGGTAGGAGGTTTGAGGGAGGTCGTGCCTGTTCTGCAAGAGGAGTTAAACGACTACCAGAGGAGTTTAGAACATTATCGGAGAATAAGGATCGATAAGTGGGCCCCGGGAGCCGCGCCAAGCAGTGAAGAAATAGAGGCGGAAAGCTGTGTAAATAACCTGAGACAGGACCTGGCAGATATTGTTTGCGTCTTGGAGGACACAGGGTATGCTGTTCGAGAGAGCGAAAGGATCAATGAAGAAGACGCGGCGCGCGGTATAGTTAGCGCAACGATCGTTCTTGCTCGCCAGGCTAAAAGGGAAGGCAGAGACCTGGTGCTGGGTCTCGAGACCGATTGGATTCCGGGATATCAGAAAGGCGCTTTACAGCACAATGCCATAGACGGACTTATTAAGCAGATCGAATCCCTCGGGGACGATCTAAGGTCCATGGGAATGGACAATGTTAAAATCGTTTCGAAGAAAAAAGACGAGCTTCTTGATAATTGGGCTGACAGGATCGAAGCGGAACTGGACGAAGCCGGAGATTTTTCAAATATCATTATCCTGGGATCCACGGAAACGATAGGATCTTTTGACAATAATAAGCTGGGAAACATCGAAAATGATAAAAGGGCGTTCCTCGCGGGCGTGGATGCCGGGAAGCTGCAGCAGTTTTACGCGGAGAACGGCGAAGCCTGGGATAAACAGGTCAATATAGAGATCATGGAAATGCTATTGATAGCATTAGAGTTGGCTGTCGGAAAAGGCGATCCGGTTTCGCCCATTATTGCGGATCTCGACAGAGTCCGCAGGATAGTCATATTCAGGCCGAAAGCGGAACCCCTGGATATCCAGGAACTCCAGAAGAGGTACGAGTCTCAGGTATCGGCGCTTAAAGCGGCATAAAGCTCAGGTTTAACGCTGAAGAGATCAAAGAAGAGGAAGGGAGGATATCATGAACAGGTACGAGACGGTGTTCCATATCATCAATGCCGGGGAAGACGAGTTTGACGCGGGAGAAAGGGCGGGTGATCTGATAATAAGCTCCGAGGTCGAGAACGGTATTGTTTTAAGCTGTGAGCCCACACATTTGCTAAAAGGCGAAGAGTACCGCACTCCCGGGGTAAAGGAACAGGAGGGAATTATGACATTCGAGACCGTTATTCACGTGATCAATGACGGAGAAGACGAGTTCGAGGCCGGGGAAAGAGCGGGGTGTCTGTTCGATGTTTCCAGGATGGAGAACGGCATGATCATAAGCTGTGAACCGACCTATCCGGTCATGATACCCACAAGGGAGCTGATGTGCCATATAAGCGAGTGAATAAGAGGATGCAAAGCCGCTTGCGGCTTCCCGCCGCGGTATGATAAGATATTCCTGCCATGAAGACCGTTTTAGTGGTGGATGGTTATAATGCCATAAACGCCATTCCCCGAACCAGGAAAGAACTGAAAAAAAGCCTTTATTCCGCCAGGAAGGCCATACTGGCGATATGTAAGGAGTTCGCCAAAACCAGCGGATATATACAGGATTTTTGCGTGGTCTTTGACGGAGAGACCGCGCACAGGTCCAGGGATATGATGGAGATACCTCATGGCGGAACACATGTGTTCTCCGCAACGGGAGGCGGGGACAGGAAAATAATAGATACGGTCAAGAAATTCTCACGCAAAGGTAAAGTGATCCTTGCATCGAACGACAATTACGTGAGGAACAACGCCAGGGCTTACGGCGCGGCCTTGATGGACGCGCGGGATCTTTTGAAGAAGAAAAGCAGGAAGGTTTCCGTCGACAGGAAGAGGATCAAAAAAAGCTTGGAAGAGAGAATAACCCGCCAGTACGGGAAGGAGCTGGGAATTTAGGTCTCAGGTGTCGAGTATTGAGTAATAAGGAAAAAGGAAAAAGTGACAAGTGTCAGGTGGAGGGAGAAGACAGAGGGAAGTGGCAGAGTATCACCGCTCGCTACGCTCACTAGTGTCAGAGTGTCAGGGCGCTGTAGGTGCCAAGGGGATATTAGATGTTGGATGTTAGATCTTTGATTACAAAGAGCTAAGCGCATAGAGCAAAGCGTTACAGTTTTACGCTGTACGCTATGCCCTTTGCGCTATGCTTTTTCACTTGTTGCTTTATCCTTTATACTTTATCCTTGCGACTGGTGACTTGCGACTTGTGACTGGTTACTGGTTACTGGTGACTGGTTACAATATGCGAAATACGATAAATGGTATACGATATGCGAAAAAACGGCCCCATAGCTGACATTATCAATGCCAGGGTGATACTGGCGCCGATGTCGGGTGTCACGGATATTCCCTCGCGGATGATCGCGAGGAAGTTCGGATGCAGGTTCGCTTTTACCGAGATGATAGACGTGAACGGCATCATTTATAACAACCGTAAGACCCTTAAGCTCATGGAGACCATTCCCGAGGACAGGCCTCTCGGCGTGCAGATAGTAGGGCAGGATGAGAAAAAGATATTGCGTGCTGCGAAAATATGTGAAGATACGGGTTTTGAGGTACTGGACCTTAACGCGGGGTGCCCCGCAAAAAAGATAATCAAGGGGGGCAAGGGGGCGGCTCTTCTTAAGGATCCCGTGAAATTAGGCAAGATCGTGCGCATGCTTGTCAGGGCCCTTTCGATACCCGTTATGGTCAAGATGAGGAGCGGCTGGGACAGGGATAATATGAATTATCTTGAGGTGGCCAGGGTCGTGGAATCGGAAGGCGCCAGCGCGATATGCGTACACGCAAGGACGAAGGCCCAGATGTACCGGGGCAAGGCGAAACATGATATAACCAGGGAAATAAAAGAGAATACGGGTATACCCGTTATAGCCAGCGGCAATATCTTCACGCCGGATGATGTTGAACAGGTATTCAGGACCACCGGGTGCGATGCCATCGCCATAGCAAGAGGCGCTCTGGGCAGGCCCTGGATATTCGACGAAGTATACAGGCGTCTCGATGGGAAAAGGGCGTCCCGGCAGCCTTCATTTGACCGTATAAAAAAGGTCATTAGCGAACATTTTTCTCTTTCGCTCGAATATTTCGACGAGTGGCGGGTTTTTCCCAGGATGTACAAGCACATGACCTGGTACCTGTCCCCGTTCAAGGAGCTGGGAGGGATCATGAAGGCGTACGGCGCCGTCAAAAGCCCTGAAAGTTTCCATGATTTCATGCGGCGGCTCAGCCTTGACGAAAATAACCGGTTATCATTAAGCGTATAAAAGAAAGGCCATGCAATGAAAGAGATCATACTGGCGTCGGCATCGGAAAGGCGATCACGCATCCTGTCGGAATGTTCAATAGACCACAAAGTACTGGCCAGCGGTGTGGAAGAGAAGCATCCGAAAGATACACCGGTTTCCCAGGTAGTGCAGATGAACGCAAGAGTGAAAGCCGAAGCCGTGGCCGGGGATCTCGAACAGGCGGTCGTAGTAGGCGCCGATACGCTCGTTGTCCACGGTAAGGAAGTGATCGGCAAACCTGAAAGCAAAGAAGCGGCCCTTAGTCTCTTGGAAAAATACTCGGGCAGCAAGGTAGAAGTATACACGGGTGTCTGCGTTATCGATACTTTTTCCGGCAGGAAAGCCTCGGGCTACGAAAAAAGCAGTTTGTATACCGTTCCTCTTTCGGAAAAGGAAGCGGAAAGGTTTTTCGATCACATGGCCCCGTATGACAAGGCGGGCGGTTTTTCCGTGGAAGGTATCGGGTCGATGTTGTTCGACGATATCGAAGGGTCCTATTATAATATCCTCGGGCTCCCGATGATCAAGCTCAAGGAGCTCTTCGCGCAGGCCGGCCTGGATATTTTGGAGTATGTAAAGAGTGACCAGTGACCAGTCACCAGTCACTTGTCCCTTGTTACTTGTTCCTTTTTCCTTGTTATTTGTTACTTTTGGCCTGGTTCCCATGAAAAAACACTATACCATTCCGTTCTTCATCCCGCTCAAAGGCTGTCCCCACAAATGTATCTTTTGCGATCAGAGGAAGATCACCGGGGAGAAAATGCCCGGCCCGGGTGATGTGCCCGGGAAGATAGAAAAGTATCTTGCCACCATGCCGTCATCCGGCGCGCGTATAGAGGTAGGGTTTTTCGGTGGGAGTTTCACGGGGCTTTCTTTCGAGGCCCAGGGAAAGTTTCTCAGGCAGGTGGGACCCTTCCTGGAAAAGGGCTGTGTGCACGGGGTCAGGATCTCGACACGCCCCGATCTTGTGGATAAGGAGAAAGTATCTTTTCTTAAAGAACATCGTGTTACCTGCGTGGAACTCGGTGTCCAGTCTATGTCGGAGGAGGTCCTCACTCACGCCGGCAGGGGCCATTCCGGCGGCGACACGGAAAGGGCTTCGAAGATAATACTTGAACACGGCCTTGAACTCGGGCACCAGATGATGCTGGGGCTGCCGTTAAGCGGTTTTGAAGAGGAGTTGTACACGGCTAAAAGGATAAAGGCTCTCGGGGCCACCCAGGTGAGGATATACCCCGTGATAGTGATAAAGGGGACGGAACTTGCCGATATGTGGCTTAAGGGTTGCTACTATCCGCTCGGAGAAGAAGAAGCCGTGGACCGTGCGGCACGGCTTATTCTTTTTTTCGAGTCGAACGGCGTAAAAGTGATACGTTGCGGCCTTCATCCTTCCGAAGGGTTGCTGTCGGGAGAGGAATACCTGGCCGGTCCTTTTCACCCGGCCTTCGGCCAGAAAGCCCGGGAAAGGGCGTCATGTATTGGGTGTAGTAACCAGTCACAAGTCGCAAGTCACCAGTCACCAGTCACAAGGAAAAAGGATAAAGGATAAAGCAACAAGTGAAAAAGCATAGCGCAAAGGGCATAGCGTACAGCGTAAAACTGTAACGCTTTGCTCTATGCGCTTAGCTCTTTGCAATCAAAGATCTAACATCCAACATCTAATATATCCTTGGCATCTACAGCGACCTGACACTTTGACACTAGTGAGTGCAGCGAACGATGATACTCTGTCTTCTGTTATCTGTTCTCTGTCCTCTGTAACACAGGACTAGCCATGCTCATACTGCATGATAAACGGATACCTGATGAATATTTATCCGCTCTGAAGGAAAAGTTACCCGGTCTTACTTTGATCCCTTTCGGGGGGATACCGGGAAAAGTATACGATTCCATATCGTGCCATCCTGATATATATTTTTTCCGGCTTGATGAAAAAACGCTGATACATGCTCCCGGGCTTACTGTGGAATATCTCGCGCCCTTGAAGGAACACGGCCTGGAACTCGTTAAAGGGGAAGGCGACCCTGAAGGGCGCTACCCTGTGACGGCAAGGTATAACGCGGCACGTGCGGGAAAGGTCGTATTCCACAACACGCGCCATACTGATCCCGGGGTGCTCCGAAAAGTGCGGGAGAGCGGTCTGGAGACGGCCTGTGTGGAACAGGGCTATGCGCGCTGTTCCGTGATAGAGGTAAGTAAAAGAGCTATTATTACCGCCGATGATGGCATAGCCGGGGCTGCGGCTGAAAGAGGGCTGGATGTCCTGACCGTATCGTCCGGGTCCGTGCTTCTTCCGGGCGAGAAGTACGGTTTTATCGGGGGCGCGACAGGCCCCGTCAGAAAATCCTTTTCGAACGGGACAAGCTTGGGAAAAACTGGGAGGGAACTGATATTTCTCGGCGATCCGTATTCCCACCCGGACGGGCCAGCTATAATGGACTTCCTGCGGAAATATGGCGTCCGGGCCGTTTACCCGGAGGGTCTGGCGCTGTATGACGCGGGAGGGCTGATGGTCTTCTGAAATGCGCCGTATTTTACGGTTGACTTGACACGGACGTTACATAATATTATATTTGATGATATAATATTCCTGCGAAAATGGGGGGCTGTGAGTGATAAAAGATAAGAGGAGTTACACCCGTTATGCCGTTTTTCTGGGCAAGTGGACCTGTTCCAAGATCAGCCTGTCCTGCGCGAATGGTCCCTACACCATGATCACGGTGGACAACGTATCCGGCAGCGGCCTGGGGGTGACCAGCCATGAAAAACTGGCTAAGGGAGAATCCGTGGAACTGGAACTGGTCTTCCCCGGGGACGACATCCCTATATTCGTCAAAGGCAGGGTCGCGTGGGTCCGCAAGGACCCGGACGTCGGCAATCTTTATCACGCCGGCGTACATTTCACGAAGATCCATACTTACGATAAAAAGCGCCTGATCAAGTACCTGCACGGCAGTGCGACAGGGCAGGCGTAGCATCCCGCTTTTTGACCGCTATCGGACCTTTTATTTGCAGCGACGTCTTTTTGAAGGTATAATCGATAAAAATAGAATTATCACATCTATATTACAAGGGGTGGACCATGTCCGGAAAGAAAAATATTCTGTTGACCTTTCTTTTTATCTTTTTCGCGGCCGTCGCGGTCATGCCGCACTTTATTCACGCCCAGGATGTCGCCAAGTATATACCTGACGCGGAAACCGCCGAATCGGGTATGACGTTATGGCAGATAATAAGGGCGGGCGGCGAGATAATGCTCGTTCTGGCCTTACTGTCCATAGCGGGGCTTAGCCTGATAATATACTATTTCCTGACCATAAAACCGGACAGGATGATACCCCTGGATTTCCTGGACAGGACGCTTAAACTTCTCGAGGATAAGAAATTCGAGGACGCCAAAAAGACCTGCGAAGACAACAGTAATCTCCTCTCTGATATACTCCTGGCGGGGCTTGCCCGGCTGGGCAGGGAAAAGGTCATAATCAAGGAAGCGATGCAGGACGAGGGCCGGAGGAACGTGGATGATCTCTGGCAGAAACTAAGCTACCTGGCGGACGTGGCCGTGATATCCCCGATGGTAGGGCTGTTGGGAACGGTGCTGGGCATGATACAGGCCTTTAACGTCATAGCGTTCCAGACCGGGGCGGTGAAACCGATACTTCTGGCCGGCGGTATATCAAAAGCCATGGTGACCACCGCGACAGGCCTCATAATCGCGATCCCCTGCATGATATTTCACGCGTATTTCCGGGGAAAGGTGCAGAACCTCTCTTCGCGCCTTGAGAACATATCCACGGACATGTTCCATCTTATAACGTAATAAGGATCGGTATGGATTTTACCGGGGTAAAGACGATAAAGACAGACAGGCCCACCATACAGATGGCGCCGCTGATAGACATAATATTCCTACTGCTTATATTTTTCATGTCCGCTTCCATATTCTACCAGCTCGAGACGGAGATAAACATCACCGTTCCGACGGCCAGCGAGGCCACGGAGATGAAGCGCTCGCCGGGAGAGATCATCGTGAACATACGCAAGGACGGAAGCATCGTGGTCAACCAGAGGGACCTGAGCCACGGCCAGCTGAAAGCCATGCTTGGGCGCATATCCGAGCTGTACAAGGGGCAGCCCGTCATAATAAGGGCCGACAGGGACACTTACCACAAGCATGTGATAAAGGTCCTCGATATCTGCGCCGGGGCGGACATATGGAACGTGTCGTTCGCCACGATGAAGGAAGAATCTGAATGAAGACACCGGACGTATCGGGGAAGGTTAAGAAGCTGCTGGTACTGTCCATTGTCCTTGCCGTCTCGGCATGTCTGGGGACGGTCTCCTTCGGCCAGCGTGAAGGCGTGAACGACGAGCTGGAAGAGTTCGATTTTGCCAACGGTCTCTTTTCGCGCGGCATGTATGAGATGGCCGCAAAAGGATACACCGCCTTCCTCGAGAAATACCCGCGAAGCGAACACGCGGAGCTGGCCCGTTTCAGGATAAGCGAGTCGTTCTTTATGGACAAAAAGTACGACGAAGCTCTTAAATCTTTTGACTCCTTTATAAAAAAATATCCCAAAAGCCCTCTTTCCCTTAAAGCGGAACTCCGGGAGGCCCAGGCATATTACCTGAAGGAGGATTATGCCCGGGCGGAAAAGATATTCTCAGGATTAGCCCGGGAAGGGACGTCACCCGAGGTGGCAGTGCCGGCGAAATATTACTTGGCGGGTATCGACTTCAAGCAGGGGGACTATTCGACCGCCCGAAATATACTTGAGGACCTTACTTCGGGTCCGCAGGACAATGAGTACATGCCTTTTATTTACATGAACCTGGGCGATATTTACACGGAACTCGGTGAGGGCGATAAGGCAGCTGAAGCGTACGGAAAAGCGGCAGCCGGCACCAGGAAGGGGAGTGTAGCATTCCAGGCGGATATCCGGGCGGGTAACGCTTTTTACCGGGCGGGGGATCACGCGAAAGCTGCCGCCTATTATTCGAAGGTCGTGGATGATCCGTCATCCCCTTACGGGCTTTTCGAGGACGCCGCTGTGGGCCTTTTATCGGCGCTTTCGAAAGAGGGGAAATATGCCGATACCGCGTCCTGGGCGGAAAAGGTACTACCCCGCGTGAAGAACGGCACGGTGCGGTCACAGGTGCTTTTCATCCTGGGGAACAGTTATTTTCACGAAGACCGTTTCGAAGAAGCGCAAAAAGTGTTCACGGAAGCTTATGAAAAATATCCGGATGAAAAATACGGGATAAGATCGGCGTTGAACAGCAGCTGGACGCTTTATAAACTCGGAAAGCTCGATCAGTGTGTCGAAAGAGCCGATGCCTACATGGCGCAATCGAAAGATTCAGCGGATGAGGCGTTGTATATAAAAGCAAAGGCGCTTGCCGGGATGGGCCGTGAAAAAGAGGCCCTGGGATCCTATAAGACGATATTAGCGGGTCACAAGGGGACGGATTATTACAAAGAAGCCCTGTATGATATGGGGTGGTTCTATTCCGATATGGGCGACCAGGAGGAAGCGCTCAGATATTACGCGGCCTTCGCGGAAGAATACCCCGACGATGAAAGAAGCCCGGCCGTACTTCTTAAGGCCGGCCAGGAAAGCCTGAAGCTCGGGCGTTTGAAAGAAGCGGAAAAGTTCTACAATGGATTCCTTTCAAAGTATTCCAAGGACCCGTTGAAAGAGAACGTCATGTACCAGCTGGGCCGCCTTTATATGGAACGGGAAGATCATGATAAGGCGATATCGACCTATAAAAGGTTCATGGAGGATTTCCCCGATTCCAAGCTAAAGGATTCCGCTTACTTCTGGACGGGGCGCGCTTACCAGAAAAAGCAGGAATGGGATAAAGCCATTGAGGTCTACTCCGGCCTTATTAGGGACACCAAGGGGGAGCTTTACCCGACGGGAGCCGAGTCCATGGCATATTGTTATTACCAGAAGGGTGAGCCGGATAAAGCGGCAAAGGCATATTTCACGCTTATGACCAAGGCCAGGGACTACAAGCTGCCGGAAGGGGTCTACAGATGGGTAGCCGGTCACTACCTGGAGAAAGGGGACACCACCAAGTCTCTTCTGGTCCTGGCGTCGTTCACGAAAGAATATCCCGACTTGAGTTCAGACGGTGATATCACTTACATGTTCGCCGACAATTACAGGAAGATGGGCGATAATGAACGCGCCGAGAAGTTTTTCAGGAAGGCTCTGGACGGTGAAATAAGCCCTCTGTACAGGGAACGCTCGTATCTCGGGCTCGGCAGGGTGCAGGCGGCAAAAGGGGAATATGAAAAAGCCCGCGAGAACCTGGAGAAAGCTCTTAAAGGGCATAGCGACAATAAAACAGGCGCTCTTGCCCGTTTCGAGCTGGGCAACCTTTATTTTAAAAAAACGGATTATGCGGAAGCGGCCAAGCAGTACCTGATGGTAGCCATACTTTACGAGGACCGGGAGCTTTGTTCAGAAGCCCTTTACAAAGCGGGCCTATCGTTCGAGAAAGCGGGGAATCCGGAAAAGTCCGCCGAGGTCTTCAAGGAACTGGTCGAAAGATACCCGGATGACCCGCTGTCCAAGAAAGTCCAAGACAGGGTAAAAACCGCAAACGATGAAAAAAGTTGAGAAAGCGGTCATCATTTCCGTGTTCGTCTCCCTGACGGCGCACAGCCTTTTTTTCGCGTCGTCAAAATTCATCATTATGCCGGGCATGTTCCAGGTCATGAGAGAGGCACGCGGTATATTCCGGCTTAGAGAGGTGAAAGAGGAGACCGCCAGCGTGGAGCTTTTCGAGAAGGCAAGACCCGAGGTGCCTTCCATAAAGATGACCCGCAAGGATGCTTTGGTGGACAGCCTGGCCCTGCAGGAGATGATATCGGAGGAAAGGTTTCCGGAAGATGTGTCCGTGGGGACGAAAAAAGAGATGATAAGCGAAGAGGCTTTCGAAGAAATGTTGCCTGAGAAAGAGGAATTTGACGCCGGAAACGCGGTCGAGGCCGAAGCCCGGAAGACCAGAGAGGAAGCGGCCCCGAAGACAAGGTCCCTGGCGGATGTTCTGGCTTCTGAAAGCGCCGTGGCATATTCCACCGGTGATGCGCGGTACAGGGAGACGGATATTATGCGGGAGGAGCCGGCCGATATCGGTCTGCCGGGAACGGTCAAGGATGCCTGGAGACCGGGGGAGGCCGGGGTTTTCCGGCCGGGTGAAAAAGAAGTCTCTGAACTGGAAGGCAGAAAGCAGGAAGGGGAATACGAGGACATCAGCCGGTTCCTGGATTTCAAGCTGTACACATACACGGACCCGGGCACCGGGGAAAAGTATTTCAAGCTCTTTATCAGCGCCGAAAAACCGGGACAGCTGGAAGTGGTCCCGAAAGAAATGATATTTCTGATAGATTCATCAAAAAGCATAACGGAAGAGAAGCTTTTCTATATCAAGGAAGCGGTGATTGAGTCGCTTGGCGGACTGAATAAAGGTGACCGCTTCAACGTGGTAGCTTTCAGGGGTGACCTGGTGAATTTCAGGGAGAAGCCGGTGTACGCCACGACAAGGAACATCGACGAGGCGAAACCTTTTATCCGGGAACTGGAAGCGATCGGCCAGACCGACGTCGGGAACGCCCTGCTGGGCATTATCGAAAGGCCGGTCGCGTTCTATCCCTCATACATAATGCTGATAACGGACGGCAGGCCGACCACGGGAGTGGTAGATTCCCGCCTGATAATCCAGGAGATAACCAGGGCGAACCGGATGGTACGCCCCATATTCAGTTTCGGCGGCGGCGCGCGGGTCAACAGGTACCTCTTGGATTTCATATCTTACCAGAACAGGGCCTGGAGCCGCATAGCCGGGACCACCCATGATATAAAAGGCGTGTTCGGGGATCTTTACGGCCAGATCAAGGATCCCGTCCTTTTGAACGTCAGGTACAGGATGATCGGACTTGACCCCGCGGAAGTATACCCTAAATATCTTTCAGACTTTTACCGCGGAAAGCCTTTTGTCCTGTATGGCCGTTACGGCGAAGAAGACGTCTTTTCGGCGCAGCTTCTGGGCGAGGTGGGAGGGGCCACGAAAGAGTTCATCTTCAAGGCTTCTTTAAAGGCCGCGGAAAAAGGCACCGAAGAGATAGCCAGGGAATGGGCGTTCATGAAGGTATATTATCTTATAAGCCGGATAACAATGGCAAGAGGGGATGAGAACCTCCTGCGGGAAGAGATCGACCGGCTCAGCAGAAAGTACGGGATAACCACCCCGTATGATCTTGAGGATGAGGATTGATGTCAGGTTTCAGGGGTTGGAAGACAAAGGTCAGAAGTCAGAGAACAGAGGACAGAAGCCAGAAAACAGAAGACAGAGGAAAGTGTCAGGGCG
>CAYPCX010000016.1:0-35742 GCA_964409365.1 uncultured Planctomycetia bacterium
CAAATGCGGTTTTGTACGTTCAAATTTTGCCTTGGCCATCACTAACCTCCCTTGGTCAGGTTTTAAAAGGCTGGAGCCCACGGGCGGAATCGAACCGCCGACCCCATCCTTACCATGGATGTGCTCTACCGGCTGAGCTACATGGGCGCCGGAGAATTACGGCGAACAAATATAATTATTACCTATATATATAAAAACACTAAACTTCCCCATTTGCTTGACTTTCGCCAGCTTTTTGTGTGGAAGTTGCTATAATATATTCTCTATATACGAGATGTCGGAATATAGATTGTATCAAAAAAGATTTTTATGTCAAGCGGAATTTTGAAAAAATCTCGAAACAACCCCGGGGGTTAAACCCCCGGGGTTGAAAAAAGGCCCGGGGGGCTGTGTCACCACGTCGTGGGGGGAGGATGACACAGCCCGTATCCCGGGCCGTTTGATCATATCTATTACGCTGCCCTTAATGCGCGCTGGATGTGTTCATGGAACTCCTCCAGCCGGTCAACAGGCATCCTGACGATCGGCGGAAGGGCAAGCGATATCGCCAGATTCAACCTGACCGCGGAAGCATGATGTATCATGCCGTCAAGGGTCTTCTCCGTTATCCTTACCTCTTCACCAAAAGCGACCTTGTAAATTTCATCAAGCTTTTGCTGCATGTATTTTCTCAATTTCGGCAGCTCTTCGTCCCTGCCCGTTTCCTTATCTTTCCTCTTGGCTATGACCAGCGCCGCTTTTGAAAGGCCTATGGTCAGCGCGGCCTCGAAATTCCTGAGGGCAACACCGGTTTCTTCAACGGCTACAGCTCCATCCATCGCCACAGGATACTGGTTGGTCTTAAGTTCTATGCCGCTTTTCCTGGCCCATTTCAGCCATTTTTTAGATGTTACGAATATCTCAACCGGCTCTTCACCTTTCGCCTCTTTTTCGCTCCGGGTATATCTGACGCGCTCATCGATAAGTTTATCGATCTCTTTTTCATCACATTCACAGAGTATCGCCTTATCCCTTATTTCCTGCCTTAACAGGTCAAGGAATTTATCCGTTCTCGGGTCCGGTGAGTCTTCCTCCTCGTCCAGCATGGGACAGCTCTTGAAGACAAAACTCACGTTCTCGGAATCCCGGCACAACAGGATCAAATATGCCCACGTCGTCGCGTTCGCCGCCAGCTCTTTCTCGCTCTTACTTATCAGAGAAAGGTCTACGACGACATCAACCGGGGTTTTTTTACTCTTCGTGTTCGCCAGGTCCAACGCTTTCCTCAGGCTTACATCCTTTTCCTTTCCATCCACTTTTACCCTGTCCCTTCCGTTTAAAAGTCCTGCGCTTCGAAGATTCGTTCTGGTGATCCTTTTCTCTACCCTTCTTTTCCGCGCCCTGAATTTACGATCCGCGACATTCGCATCTCCAGGCCCCGGCCTTTCCTTTGGTCCCTGGTCAGACATGGCTGCATCGGCTCCGGTACGCATAGAGACGACCGCGCCGAAAAGATGATAGTTGGCTGTGATCAGTTCCTGCGTAACCAACGGACCGTTCACGGGGCCCAGGGCGGCTGCGTCCCGAACTCTTTCGTTCTCAGCAGCGTCTCCCTTGAAACCGACCTTGAGATCAAAGGTCCCGGGCCTGTAGTCCCCGAAAGTTACAGACACATTTTCGCCGTACATTTTCCCCGGGAAATCTTTTTCACGGCCATCTCCCTTTTCCTCATCAACGTAAAGGATGTATGCGGTGCTCATATAAAAGGCCATTTGTCTCGCCATGCGTTGCCAGTCCACAAGAGAAGATAACTCTTCTTCCATCTCCCGCCTACCCGCGCCTGAATAGGAACTGGCGATCGTGAAATAGATGTCCTTCATGAACTCTTCCATTTCGGCCAAAGCCTCGTCGTCCTTCCAGTCCGGCATCTTTTTGTTTTCGATAAGCCAGTCGCCGTAGAAAAGCGCCATGGCCAGGGCGTATTCTCCCAGAAAATGCAGCATGACGAAATTCGAGGATTTATCACCGAACTGATCCACGAAAAATTTGCCCTCTTCGCTCAAATACTTCCCGATATTATCCAGAACATCCTGCACGGGCCTTACCTCGGCCCAGTCCCTTATTGCCCCGTCTTCTCCGATGTTGGGGAACGCCAGCGCCAGCCTCCAGGCCGTCAGCCTGCCCGCGCCCTCCGTCCCCAGTCTTTCCAGAACGTCATGCAACTCTACCGACCAGATGTACCTCCTGCCTCCGCCCCCGACATTGTGGAAAATATCTACCAAAGCGGTGTGGATCATCCCTTCTTTGGCCAAAGCTCCCAGGTCGGAAGCGGCGGAAAGTATGGCTTTTTTAAACTCTCCCTCGTTTTTATTAGCGGTAATATACCCGTCGTACCGCGAATCCGCGGGTATCTTGTAAGCGAAAGCAACGTGATCTTTGTCCAACTCAAACGAAATGACCTTTTCCCTTGCTTCCCGGACAGCTCTATCAAGGGCCTCACGCACATCCTTTCTTACGGGCCTTTCAAGCCAGTCAAGATCGAAACTGAAACAATAACCTTCCCCTTCCATCCTGACGGGTTCCGGAGGCAGCTGTGAAACTTCTCCCGCCCGGTACCTTCCTCTGGCCCATTCGAGCATCCGCGCTTCATGTTCAAGGTCGCTTACGGCTTCCCCCTTTTTGCGGAGCTTGATCACAAGCCGCTCCCCGGCTTCATCCTCGAACACAAGGCTTCTCCCCATGGCCTTAACGAACTTCAGCTGTCCCTGCATTTTCGCATTTTCTTTTAATTCTTCCAGCGCACGGACAGTTTCCGGTTTTACATGACCGGATTCCTCGGGCAAACCTTCCGGTCTTGTCGTATCAAGGGCCGGCCCGTGCTCCAAGAGACTTCTTGCGGATAATTTAGACCTATTCCGCGCTAAGCCCTGTTCACGTATTTTTATCGCTTCCAATCCGGGCGCCTTTTCCAGCACCCCTTTATATCCACCGCTTTCCAAAAGTACGATTTGATCGTTGATAATAGCGTCCAATTTGCCGTCAACCCAGAAAACCCGACACACATTTCCATACAGAATGATGCTCACGAGCAGCGAGACCGGCTCGGAGACGCCGCTGGTAGCCTCCGTGATCTTGCCGGAAAACATCTCAAACCGGGGCACCAGACCCTCTAAAACCGCCACAGGACCCTCTTGCGGCCCTGCCCCAAATCCACGTGTTTCATGGACCTCAAGCGCCCGCCCGGCAACCAGTAAAGCGTCCGGCGCCGCTCTGCCCGAAACGCGGCAAATACCGGCCAAGGCACCTAACGCTTCTCTGACGTTTTCCTTGCCGAACTCCTCTCTTTCCAGGATCTTGGAGATAACTTCAAATGTTTTTTGGGAAGACGCGCCCGCGGAGCCGGATATATCGCGGAATGGTCCTACGAGACCTGCCAGCTTTTCCACGAAATTTTCAGAGGTTGCCTCCTCCTTTTGGAGAATAATACCCGCCGTTCTTAACGCTCTGGCGAGGCCCGTACCCGTCGCCTGGGAAATATCGACCAGGGCGATCAGCACTTCCTGCACATTGCCACCGGTCACTTCCGGCCTATTAAGGATATTCCAGACACGCGAAAAGAGTTCGGGATCATCCACCCCTCTTGAGCGCGCTATCTTTCCAAACGATTCAACAAGGCCATCCAATATCTTACAGATGTTATCCGGAGTGACCCCCTGTTCCCGGAGGATCACTCCGGCAGAAATCAACGCATGCGTGGAAGACGCGCCGGTCGCATCACAGATATCGACCAGTTCAGCCAGAACACCCTTGTAATTATCCGAATTCACCTCTTGTCGCACCATAATGCTCCTGAGAGCACCGAATAATTGCGGATCTTCCGCGCCCCTTGCCTGCCGGATCTCCTTGAAAGGTTCGACCAGACTATCTAATACATCCTTGATGTTGACAGGTTTAGGAGAAACCCTTAATTTGTCAACGATCTCGCCGGCGGCATCAATAGCGCCCGTGGAAGCCCTGCCCGTAACCTGCGAAATGCGAACCAAGGATGCCAAAACGCCTTTGATATCAGCGCCCGTGACATCATCCATATTGACGATATCCCTCACCACAGAAAACAACATCAGGTCGCCGGTCCTTCCGGCCCGGGCGATATCGATGAGCTTAGCCGAAACATCCGCAAGTTCCTCCACAATATTGTCCGGGGTGACTTCAAGTTTCTTAAGGGCGTCCTTTGTAACCATAATCGCGCTTGACGCCCCGCCGGCAGCCTTCCCCACGGACAGGGATAACCTGTCAAGATAATACTCCACGCTGCGTCTTTTTGAACTGTCCAAAAGCCCTGTATTCGAAGTGATAAAAGATGCCGCATTTTGATAAGTTTTCCTGACTTTCGGGGCCAATGTCTCCAGATAATACCCTATTAACTGATCGACGAACAAAAGACCCTCGAGTACGGGTTCAAGGACCGCTATAACATTGTCCATATCGATCCCTTCCTCGACCAAAAGCCTTTGCATCAAGGATACTTCAAAATACATATTTGCTTCATCGACCTCGCCGCCCGCTTCATGCCTCAGTTCATGCGCTATGCCGACAACGAACAACACACGGGCTATCCTGGGATTGTCCCTGGCTATTTCGAGTAAAGTGCTGTTTATTCCAACAAAATCGTTCTCGGCGCAGTCTTCGAAGAGATATTTGGACCGGTCTTTTCCGATGAGGGAGACAAGGATATTTTTGTTTTTCACGCGGGTGAGGTCGATGCTTGAATCATCTTCCGCCCACTTCTCCAGGGCCGAGAAAGCTTTGTGGATAAGTGCCCCCGTTTTCCCCTCCGAGTTACATTCTCCTGGGTAAAGAGCTTTGGCAAGCCTACCCAGATCATCCTTCGTCATATCGAAAAGGTCCATCTCTTCCTTGTCTTCAGGCCCCCTCACGCCGGGGACCTTTTCACGGGCTTCCGCCTTGTCTTTCTTCATATCCTCAGCGTCCTGTGGGGTAAAATCAGCCTTTGCGCCTTTAAGCCTGAGTGCCTTGAAATGACTGGTGTCCTGATCGGTATCGTCCGGAAAGAGTTCCTTTTGTCGTCCGATGCGGCGTCCGGATTGTTCTTCAACAACCGGTCTCACCGGGGCTGAACGCGCCGGGCGTGACACCCTTCTTTGCGCTGTCCTGGTAATATGTGCCCTCTTACGAGGCAGCCCCGCGCTCTCCATTAACTCATTGATCCGGCCCGCGCAAAACAAAAATTGGGGATTTTGCTCCTCCCGGGCTGCATGGGAAGCTTGCGTGCCCGATAAAATACATTTTTTGAACCCCAGGCCCTCAAAATACCCCATCACTTCTACGATTTTATCCTCTGTTATGCTATCTACTCGGCTCCCCGAAGCCTCCAGCATCAACACCGGATCATCGTCCCTCCTGTTCATAGGCAGCCTGTCATAGGCTGCTTCGACCTGTTTCGCGATCAGGACCCTTCTCAAGCCTTTCCCTCTATGTTCCCTTGTTATTTCCATAAGGTGGTGCGAGAAAGCTCCGCCAGGCAAAGAAGGTATTTTGCGGGCTATTGACAGTCCTAAAAGTTCACCTTTTTCAGATTCCAGTTTTACGAGAATCCCTTCTTTAGTAACATGGTCCCATCTGATTTTTTTAAAATCACGCGCTTCTTCACCGCGCGCGAACCACCGCCTGAGCGTCTTCTCAACTTCCCTTGTCGGCACCTCACTGGCGTAATAATATCCCACACCTTTGGTAAATAAAGGACCATGCCTCTGCCCGAACATGGCCGCACCGGCCGCGAGTGTTGGCACAGGTGCTTTCGGCGGTTTTGCCGGTTCCCTTTCATCCGGTCTTTTGGCGGTTTTGGTTTCCTTCTCTTTCCTGAGCGAGGCAAGATCGATATTCACTATTCCTTTTTCTTTTATTTCTTCGAATTCCTTGGGTAAATTTTTCTTATCATCCTCAGAAGCGGGGTGATCATCCATCCAAACCTCGCCCAGGGTAATAGCCCTCGGGTTTTTTGTAAGCGTCCAGGTAAGCTCTTTTTTATAAAACCACAGATTGAGCCTGCCCAGGTATGCGTTAGCATATATCACACCTTTGTCATCCCGAAGCACATAATTGAGAGGCAGATGCTGCTCTCCGACCACCGGCACCTTTAACACCTTGCGTATTTTTCCGAATCTCGTCCCGTCCTTGTCCTTAGCCACCAGGTACTCTTTTTCGCTCACAGCATACATACCCCTGTATCCTTTCATACTGTCAGGATCCTTCTCATCATGGTATTTCCCGATCATAAGGCTGAAACACTCCGGGATCAAAAATTTTTCTTTTTTCCCTTTCTTGGTCACGACCGTATGAGGCCACTTCTTCCTTCTCCCCGGAAAAGTGCACCTGACGATCATCTGCGCCCTGTTATTTTTACGGTCAGGGATAAAAACGATCTTATCGACGTGCTGCCACGGTATTATCTCCATTCCCTCCGCGCCTACCAGGACCGCCAATACAGACTTTGTCAATATTACAGGCTCTCCCCTCATCAAGCTAATAGCCGCGCAGTGCTGGAAAAAGTCCAAAAGTGCCACGATCTTTGTCTTATCCCCTATCTCGTTGTAGAGGTTCACCGAGCGGTATTTGTAAGCCATCGCGAGTATGTTTTTTTCCGAAAGCGTCGGGACAAGCTGTTCCTGAGACGGCCCGGCGGCTTCTACCGGCGGCATAGGCCTTATTTTGTTTGCCAGACCAGCACCCAGGACCGTGCCAGCTAATAAAAAAAGAAAACTTCTTCTTGGCATACCGCTGGAACCACGTTTCTTGCCACCATCGCCCGGCTGTTCCGGAGAATATGGTATTTCGTCCGACAGATCATCTTCCCTGACCACCCACCGGCATAAGGCATCGCTGATCAAGTAAACCAAAGACATGAAGATCATGCATTCTATCAGGAACAGCTGCAGGTTGAGCGGGCGGCCCAGCAGGACCTCGATCTCCTTATCCGTTATTTCCATTTCTTCCGGAACAGGAGCAGCTATCTCCTCACCCGTCGAGAGCAAAGAGCTCAAATGCTCCGACAATAAATACAACGCTGTTTTCTGGCCGTAGTTACTTTCAAAATATTTATCATGTTTTTTCATTTTTTCGGCCAGCTGGCACGCCCCCTTCAGCGCCTCGTTCAAGGCTTTCAGATTTCTCCCCTTTAACCCCGTATGATAAGTGACTCCCCACCTTTCTGATACCCAGTTCTTGAGACCTTTATATTTTTCGAAATTCTTTTCGATACTTTGCAGCAGTCCCTCCATTCTTTTTATCTTATTACGCTTGCCCGCGCCTTTCTTTTTTAGCTTTTCCAGCTTTTCCTTTTGCGCTTTTATGGAAGATTCCACTCTCTTTTGTGTCTCGGACAGTTCTGCCGCGAGATGTCCCCGGTCGGCATAATAGAGAATGGCAAAAGCCATATTTAATCTTAGTGTTTCATCTATTTTCTTGGGATCTTTTGTGCCGTTAAAGCCCACTCTTTTACGCCACTCATCCTTGTCAAACTCACATGGATCAGCCCATTCCTCCGGACCGAAAAGCCGGGAAAATATCTGATACCTGGTTTCGTACTTATTCCACAACTCGTTCAGCGTGTCCTTTAGCACCTGGCTGATACCTGAAGCGGAGCTGTGCCTGTTCTTCTCAAACTGCAGAAGCCCGGATTCCTGGAGTATGGTAAACAGGCACAGGCCGAACAGGCTGACTTTTTCATCGGCTGTCACTTCGGAGCTGGGCTTCCCGTAAACTGAAGCAAGGATATCTTCCTCCTCCATACTTTCATGCAGCCACCTGAAGGCATCCGCCATCATCCTGAGACGTTTTTCATCAACAAGACCGCTCCTATGGACCCGTCTCACGAACTCTTCCTGCGCTTTTCTCTCGGCTTCTTCCTGCTGTTCAGGTGTCATCGGTTCAGGTGGCTCTGTTCGCTCCCGCCTAACTCGATCTGTCTGCTCCTGGGTGGGCGGAGTCCAATCGAGAGGTTCAAGAGTCTCCGGCGAAAATACATACAGAGGTGCTACCACGAACAAAATATTCATCCATATGCTTAGAACAAGTTTCGGTGCGAAATACCGTTTTTTCCCGTCCGTAATGAACTTTGTGAAAAATATCGCGGCTGCCAGCCCCGCTATAGCGCCAATATAGGGCGGGAGGAAAAACACCGGGGCGATCAACGTGCCCAAAAATATTGACACCGGTTTCACCGAATAAGCGGTTATTTCACCATACCCCCTAAGGTGCACCAGTTCATGCGCGCCAAAAAGATACCACTGCAGGGGTTTCGGGTACCTGGAAACGGCTTTTTTGTTGACGAATAATACTTTTTCGCCGTCATCCGTTTCCCGCACTTCCACGTATTCCACGTCCTCTGTGTATTCAACCCGGTACTCGGACCTGTCATTATCAAAAATGTCTATCAAACGGTTTTCGTCCGTCTTCTCGGCCAACATCCTGATGCCAAGGATCCGGCTGAAACGCCTTATGAAGGGGAACCGCGAGCCGGGGAGACGCATAAAAAAGAGGTCCAGCAGACCCGCAAGCGACGCCATGCCCAGGCCTATCAGACAAACATCCGGACAGGCGATGAAATAATACACCGCGATAAAAACTCCCATCACGAACATGTTAGCCAGCAACTTGCCGAGCGTGGTGATCTTTCGCGGGTTTTTTTTCTCTTCCGGGACGGGATAATGATCGGGTTTTGCAGGTTTGGTGGCGATGGCTTCCAGAAAAACGAATTCCTGGCGGTCCAGGCCTTTTGTTGCGTCGCTTGTCAGCGACAATTTTTCCGAAACCTCGGAACATTCATCCAGAAGCAAATCCACACTATCAAGCGTAAGATAGCGTTCGACGCGTTCTTCATCAAAGAATTGTCTCTCGTGTCTCTTGTCTTTTTCCAGGGATTCGCAATAAGCTGTGAGCCAGGTGTCAGGGGCCTCTTTTTCCCCTTCCGCGATGGTCTGCAAATACTGCCAATCTTTTTTGCTCCTGACCATAAAACACAAACGTCCTCCCGGGACAAGCACCCTCGATATTTGTTCAAAGATCCGCTCCAGTTCCTCTCTTTGAAAATAATGCAAACTAAGCCGTGCATAAACCACATCGAATTCACCATCTTTAGAACCCCTCAAAACATCCCTCATGTCATCCCATTTAGCCGTGATGTTCGGGCGTTCTTTTATGTCCCGGCGCTTTTTCTCTACAGCAGTAACCCGGCAGCCTTTGTCGGCAAAGAACATCTCATCCTGAAAATTTCCGGCGCCCAGACTTAAGACCTTCGCACCCGAAGCGATGCCTACCTCATTTACGATCTTTTTCGCAAAATCACTTGGGTCCGGTACACGCCCTGGTTCTCCTTCGCCCTTATCTACCGCCAGCAGGGACTTTGCCGGGCGTACGCGCCTCTTCGGCGTAAAGTGCCGCAATGGAATGCGGTCGGACTCACCGCGGGGAGCATTTTCCCCATAAATCTGATAATGGTGGCGTCTGGAAGCAAAATAATCCACAACCCTTCTCTGTATCAGCATCGCCGCGACGGGATTCACAATCGACTGGTTAATGCCTGTCACCCGGTCTATATCATCAAGTATTTCGCCCCTTCCCCCGGGAACCGCGGCAAGACTGCCGTCCTCTTGCTCTTCCAGTTCGCTGTATACATCATGATGATTGGGTAGCAGCTGGAGGGCGATCGCCAGAAGAAAATTGAAGGTCCACAGGTATCCATATTTTTTTCTCAGGTGATCGTCGCCGCCGGTTTTTGCTTCCTGGAGGTCTTTAAGCAAAGCGGCCGTTTTGGGGAACTTGATCATATCCGCATCTTCTCCGGTTACGTCTCTCTCGAACCTGACAAGTTCTTTTGCATAAGAAGTGTCCTCTGTGCCGACGAGCCTCGATACGATCATCCTCTGCGTGTCCTCGATCGTATACCCATATAATTCCGATACGGTGTGATGAACATTCTCACTGATCGTTCCGTATAAACCGGTATCTATCATCAGGAATTTTTGCCCGCTTTCAATCGCGTCTCTCGTTATGCCAAAGGATTCAATGAACCCTTGTTTGACGTCCAAAGGATAATCTTGAAATTTTTCCCAGAACGCCTCGCTTCCAGGGAACAGACTTACATCGTTCTTTCTAGGGGTCCAGGCAAACAAGGCCTTGAACGCGTCATAAAATACTTCCGCGTCCCGCCCTAATACCAGGATCTTGTGTTGCGGGTATTCCTGTAATATGTGTTCGACAATTTGCCGCACATAAAACAAAATATTATCCAATTCCGTACCATAAGTGATGGATCCTTTGATCTTCTCTATATATTCTTCATCCAGGTCAAAAGCTGATTTGGCCCCCCTTTTTATCTCTTCTTCTGTGTATTTCAACACTTCCAAAGGTTCCGGTCTTCTTTTCCAGTTTTCCAAAAGACCTCTTATTTCTTCGGTTTTTTTATCATTTAATACGGATTTTCCTTTTTTCACGATCTTCCCGTCAGCTGGAATTCTATCTATCCTGACAAGATCTTCCCCTTCTTTGCCGATCCCGAACTCAATATCGGCGATATTCTTGCACGCCGAGGTAATCTTGAACCTTGGCCCGTCTTCTTCCCTTCCCAAAAATCCGACTTCAATCTCTATCCCGCCATCCCCTTTCTTTATTCCCGGCAATACGGTCAATATCCTCCTTTTCTCTATATCCGGGTTGTAATTATGCGGCTTATTTTTGTCATACCAATCCTCCATTGTCCTTTCCATTTTTTCACGAATCAGGGCATACCACTCATCCATGGTTATATTGATATCCTGGTAAGTCTCCTCGTATCTCAAGGCCGTGGCGAGTATTAGGGCCGTCTCCATCCTGAGCTGGGTCTCATGTTCGTTTCCGATCTCGCTCAAAATAGGGTTAAAGATCGATTGGACTTGTAATTCGTCGCCGTTTAGGGAGATTTTTGAATCAGGATACGCCCAAGCGATCGTATTGACGGTGAACAGGCACACTACTACCATAGCTATGATCTTTATCCAGTATTTGTGCCTTGTTTTTATTGTTTCCATTGTCTTTGCTCTTTTTGTGTATATAAAAAAACCAGACCGCCTATTCTTTAGGCAGTCTGGCCGTCTAAAAATACACTTTTACACTAGACCCCACGACTTTGCGCCCCTGCGTCACCGCAGGTTTGCCTTTTTCTAGTGATAACTATAATAAGTATAACATCCTTTTGTTGTTAGTTCAAGAAAAAGCTGGATAGCTATTTTTTTCTTAACACGATATTAAAAGTTTTTATTTAGTGGGGTTTATTAACACGCTAATTCCTTTTAGTATATAAACATATAGAACTAAAAAATACCTATGAAGGAGGGGAGACATTAAAGAGGAACGAGCGGCCAACCCTGAGCTCCCCAAATCCTAGATACAACTTTAGGGGGATATTATTTCAAAGAAGACCCTCAAACAAAGCGGCGACCCCTCGAACTCGGCCCTCTCGTCCTCGTTCTTAGGATAAATTCGACCTTTCAACTTACGTTCGCTGTATTTAGCCCCGTAAGTTGTGGTCTCATTTATGGGATCTTACATCCGCCTATTATCGGAATGGCCGAAAGGCCATCAACTTTAGGGGGGTATTGTTCCAAAGAAGAGGGGGGACTATAATTCCCCCCTCTTCTTTGATCTATAAGTATTCAGAAAATAACACTGATGTGAAGGGGGTGACAGCGAACGTGATGCTGTTTTCATGCCGAGAAGTGAGCGTCAAGAGGGGGAAACGCCAGTTTCCCCCTATGAAGCTTCAAAATTTAGGGCTCATAATAAAAAGCTCATATTTGTAAAATATGAGCCCTAAATTTTGGAGCGAGCGATGGGAATCGAACCCACGTAGGTGGCTTGGAAGGCCACTGCACTACCACTGTGCTACGCTCGCCCCGTTCAGTTTACGGTTTAACAAATAATATATACCTTTTGTGACAAAGTCAATCATAAACACGTGATGATCTGTCAGAACTTCCTACATCTTTTCCCGGACTTCGCCGCTTTCGGTCATGTAATCTTCACTGTCCATGTCCTCTTCTATCCCCCCGCTGTCCTCCATGTATTCCCCACCGCCAAGGCCCTCTTCGATCTCGCCGCTACTTGTCATGTATTCTTCGTCATCCGAAGGCTGTCCGGCTTCTTCATAAGCGGGAATATTGTCCTCCCGTTCGATCTCTTCGCCGATGTCCCGCGCAAAGGACGGGCGGCATGATATGCAGACAAATAGACTTATCATGAAAGCATAGAGCAGCTTTTTCATTTCTCCCCTTTTTTATGCTATTTTGCGGTTGGCAAAAATATTCTTATTGATCGTTGCTACCACCTTTTCGCATGCCTCTGACAGGTTCCGGCTGTTGCCCATGACAAGCCAGTGCCCAATACTGCCGTCGGCTGCCCTGACTACGACCGATATCGGGACTATAGTCGATGCCCCGCCCCCTTCCCATTTCACCTGGGAAGAGACTATTGATATGGTATATTCCGGTTTCTCGTCGGTGATCGCCACGTTGCCGAGTTTTTGCAGCTCACGGATGATGTTGTTCTCGATCTCACTGCCAAAATCTCCTGACACCTTGACGGATACATGTATCCTCTGATCAGCGAAGGCCTGTGTACCCAGCATGCCGACAGCCAGCGCCATAAAAATCACCAATATCCATTTCCTCATCTTCCACCTCCCGGTATCTATTTCAATGCCTTAAGACCCACATGATGCCCCTGACAATACCGTATATGCCCAGCCAGGCGACAAGATGAAGAGCTAATAGCTCCGGGAAGAACCTTGTTTGCACCTTACCGGCGACGTGCGTCACGCTCGTCGAGCTGTGCAGGCTTATCATGACAATAATGACGAAATACACCGCGAAATAAACGATCTCGCGTGTTATTATCTTTTTCCTTTTCTTCTTATCTTCCCTCGTGACCATGTTCCTTTTTTCCTTTCTATAGGAAAAACCTTTAACAGCGGATAGTTTAACGATGCCCGGGGGCTGGACAGATCCTGGATCCTATTCGCGCGGCAGAACGACCGTAAAAGCGTTCCCTCTGCCTTCCCTGTACTCGGCCCAGATATGGCCGTCATGAAGCTCCACTATGTCCTTGGTGATGGCAAGACCGAGACCGGTGCCCTCTTTTATCTGGTTAAGTCTTTCGAACTTGTCAAAGATCTTCGCCAGTTTCTCCTCAGGGATGGACTCGCCGGTACTCTGAACATCTATTTTCACATAACCGTCCGTAGGGCACACTGATACCGTGATGGTCCCTTCTTCATCGGTATATTTTATGGCGTTACTCACCAGGTTATTGATCACGCGGGTGACCTTATCTTCATCGACCAACGCGGTGATACTCTCACCCGCGAACTCTTTGTTGATGGTGATGTTCTTTTCGCTCCTCATCACCTCGAGTTCATTTATCTGCCTTTCGGCTATTTCGGCGATATCGCACATCTTCTTCTCAAGCGCTACCATGCCGGCTTCTATTTTGTAATGTACCAGCAGGTTATCCACGAGGGTTCGCATCCGTTTTATGACGTCCAGGCAGAATTCTATTTTTGATCTCTGTCTCTCGTTGACCTGGCCCAGCACCCCGTCCGTGACCAGCTGCAGATTGCCGGATATCACGAAAAGCGGGTTCTTCATCTCATGCGAAGCGGTAGCAACGAACGTTGACTTCAGCTCATCACTCCTTTTCGCCTGGGCGGCGTAAAAGACGACCTTACGAAAAAGTTCCCGTATTATACCGTAACCCACGAAGAGCCCGCACAGGGAAATAACGATCGATATGAACATTATAAGCCCTATATCCCCGACGAGGATATCAAGTGTAAATAGACGTGTCACAAGAAGATAGAAAAACACAAGAAAAGGGATGATGGTCATCAGGGCGAAAGCGATGTTGAACTTCCGGTAGGGGTTTTCCTCCAACTCCTGCTGGACCAATCGCCACTCTTCCCTCTTTTTCTTCTTCCCGGAGAGGGACGGCATGGTGTCCTTTCTGTCAAAACAGGTTCTGTATATCCAGGTGCTTTATTACTGCTTGACTTGCGCGGCTTCCAGCTCTTCTTTTTCCTTCAAAAGCTTCTGGTATTTCGCGGCAAGCTCCTTATTTTTATCCGTGAGGTCCTTTACCTGTCCCTGCAGTTCGGTTATCTGTCCCTTGAGAGAGACGTTCTCCTCCTGCACCTTCTTGGCCTGTTCGTTGAACCCCGCCATCTCTTTCTGGACCTTGGAGTATTTATCCTGGAGCTTTTCATGCTCGCTCTTGGAAACCCCACAGCCCGTCAAGACGACCATCAGTGAGACCACCAGCACCACGCAGGTCACAGTCTTCATCATACCTCTCATTTTCTTCCTCCTTCTTTTATCCCTTTAAATTCTTATCTCCTATAGATAAAGTGCGCCCCTTTCTCGCACATGTTAACATAAAAGTCAAAAACGGGTTCATAAGTATACCGCGGGAAAGAACCGAAAAAGTCGCCGGGTTCCATGCCTCCCAGCACCACCAGTTTCGTGAAATTGTAAACGAATATGACAGAGGCGGGCAATAAAGTGAACAGGAACGCCACCCACAGCAAAAACACGATGACCCGTACGGTCTCCTCCCTTTCCTTCTTTTTCTGGCCTTCGGGTCTTTTGTGGTACACAAGAAATATGGCCACATACAACGGGAGTATACTGAAAAGCAGGACCGCACCCGCCATGCCGATCAGCACTTGAGACGGCGTGGAATATGTCCGGAACCCGGTCACAAAAAGCAAAATGCCCGCCGCAAATATCACAAGTGCGATGAGCGTTTCGCCAACGGTGATGCTTTTCCGTTCATTCGGGCGTGTGCCTGGATCGTTCATAGAAGGGCTTTCCACGGGTGAAGATCACTCTTTCCTTTCGCTGAGATACTCGATCTTCCATCTCAAGACGAGCCTTTCGTCCATCATGTTGTCAAGCTGTCTTTTTTCCTGCTCGTTCAATCCGGGACCTTTTTCTTTGTCCCTTTTAGCCATAAGCGCCTCGATCCTGTCGGTCAGATTCCTTTCCTGCCTGCCCTGGTGCGCAAGATCGTTCAGTTTTTTGTCATAGTTACGCACCACGTACATTCCCCATATCCAGGCCACGAATATGCCTAAAAGACCGATCGCCCATCCCATATTCTATCCCTTCGTTAAATCAGTATATACAATTATACATTGATGCGCTAAAAGGGTCAAACGAACCAAAGGCTCCCTGTTGTGTCATTTACCTTTCATTTCGGCCATCGTTTCCTGAAGGGCGTTTATCCCGGAAAGAACCAAACGGACCATCAGATACACTATGTACGGGAAGAACAATATCAGGGCATTATCTAAAAAAGCCTTCCAGTAGACCGTTGCGGAAAAACCGGCGCCAGACGCCGTATTGAAAAGCAGTATGTCTATCGGCGTGTAGAACCTTTTGCTGCTTACATACAAGAACATCATCAGGCACGGATACCATCCCAGAACGAGTACCGCGAACATGAAAAGATCAAAAGCGCTCTGTTTCTTGATCTCTTGTATATCCACCATTATCCCCCTTCTGTTTGACGGGGAACTCCCCTCTCTATCTTTTTGATCTGTATCGGGATATACCACGAACTAAAAAGGAATTTCTTCTCTACAGGTATCGCCTCGACCTTTACCCTGAGATTCTCTACCTGAAACCCCGGCGAAAGGTTCTCGGGCCTATAGATATTGCCGTCATCCCCGTTGATCCCGTAGAACCCGCCCGAGCGCATATAACGCTGGATCTGGCCGGTTATCACTATCGTGTTGTCCTCCTGAGCGGATGAAAAAACGACGCTCCCCGATAAGAACAGGACCACACATATCAAAATAATGAGTTTTTTCATTGCCCGCCTATATAACCTCGTTATAGATAAATACTATATATGATGATCTATCATTTGTAAAGATTTAGGGGGTAAATAATACAAGAGCGTGGTCAAACCAAGAAAACACCTATGAAGAACCGAATTAACAAAAAGCCCGGCTGTAATATTAGCCGGGCTTTTTAATTCACTGGTGGGGATGGAAGGACAACCAGCCCCGAGCCAAGCGAGGGGCGCAGGAGCCCTGAGCTCCCCAAAGATATTTCTGAGGAGAGATAAGGGAAAATATATTTTCCCTCAGCGCGACGAAAAAATATCTATGTATCCGCTGAAAGCGGATACATACCATCAAAAAAGCCTGCCAGGACACTGCCTTGACAGGCTTTTTTGATGGTGGGGAGGGAAGGATTCGAACCTTCGAAGGCATAAGCCAACAGATTTACAGTCTGCTGCGTTTGGCCGCTTCGCTACCTCCCCAAAACTCTTGCGTATTTTAAAAGATTCTACGGGTTTTGTAAAGAACGAAAACGGTTGAAATTCGAAAGTCGAAATTCGACCGCATAAAATAAAGCATGGAACCGGCGGAGGGATTTGGCGCCTCCGTCACGCAATCGTTTCAGCAGCTGCGTCCAACGGACTTGCTGTTGAAACTGCGCTCCTCCGGTCGGCCACCCGCCTCTTCGTTTGTTGTCGCCGCTCCTATTCGTCGCGGCTCCCTTCAAATCCCTATACTAAGAGCCGTCGGAAACAAACCAGAGAGCCGGCGGAGGGATTTGAACCCCCGACCAGAGGTTTACAAAACCCCTGCTCTACCCCTGAGCTACGCCGGCTCGAAACTTATGTTTTCCCGGACTATGCCACCCCGTTCTCAAAGACCCAAACAAAACCCCTGCTCTAAATGAGACCACAATTTATGGAGCAAAGTGAACATAAATTGTTCGGTCGAATTTATGCCACACCTCAGAGCCGTCACCATTGTAAGTGGCGAAATGAGACCACAATTTATAGAGCAAAGTGAACATAAATTGTTCGGTCGAATTTATGCCACACCTCAGAGCCGTCACCATTGTAAGTGGCGAAATGAGACCACAATTTATAGAGCAAAGCGAATATAAATTGTTCGGTCGAATTTATGCCGCACCAAACCCGTCATCAGCGCAAGCGGCGAAATGAGACCACAATTTATAGAGCAAAGCGAATATAAATTGTTCGGTCGAATTTATGCCGCACCAAACCCGTCATCAGCGCAAGCGGCGAAATGAGACCACAATTTATGGAGCAAAGCGAACATAAATTGTTCGGTCGAATTTATGCCGGTGCTTTTGCTGCAAAGCAAAAGTGCCGGCGACCCCTGAGCTACGCCGGCTCGAAACTTCTGTCACGGTAATGGGACAAGTATATCACAAAAGGATTATTATGCAACACCTTAGGCGGAGCTCACCCGGAGCATCAGGTGAGGATTTTCTCTATCTTATCGAACAATTGCTCCTTTTTTATGGGCTTTCTCAGGAACTCTATCCTGTTCTCCTTTTTCATGTATTCCAGGTCATCCGGGTGCAGGACGCTGACCACTATGACCGGTATTTTCTGCAGCCTGGTGTCCTGCTTCACACAGGCATAAAAGATGTCACCGGCCATGGGCTCCATTATTATGTCCAGGATGATCAGGTCGTATTCTTTGGCCTCAAGCCGCTTAAACGCGACCCTGGCGTCATCCTGGATCTCTATCAGGTATTGTCCCTCCCCTCTGAACATATCTTCATAGATCCTGCCCATATCCTTGTTGTCCTCTACTATAAGGACCTGTTTCCTGTCACTTTGCGCGCTCATTTCTCCCCCCCTTTAAAGGTATTTTCACCGTGACTTTCGTTCCTTTTCCTTCTCCCTCCGAGAAGACATCGATGGTCCCGTTATGCCTTAAGACCGCATCCCGGCATATTGTAAGACCCAGGCCCGTGCCGGTAAGATCGGGACGTTTTCTGAAGAACTTATCGAACACCTTCCCGATATCCTCCTTATTTATCCCGGAGCCGGTATCCTCCACGCTTATTTCGGCCATTCCTTTTTCCGCCCTGGCTCTCAGGGATATGGTCCCTTTTTCCGTGAATTTCAGGGCATTATCAATAAGGTTGTTCAGCAGGTTTATCATATCGCTTTCATCCGCGACGATCAAGTCGGCCCCTTCGGCGATATCTTTCCTGAACTCCAGGCCCTTCTTTTTCATTTTGTGCTCAAAATCCTGCTCTACCCTGTCAACCATTGTTTTCAGGGACAACGGTCTCTTTTCCGTTATCGTGCCCCCTTCCATGGAGGATACTCGTAATACCTTATCCACGCTGTCTCTCAGGCCTTCCAGGTTCCTGTGGATCATTTCCTCGGTCGTTTTGACGCTTTCCATGTCACCGCGGTCCATATTGCGCTCCAGCATGTCCAGGGCCATTTCCGTCATAGCGATAGGATTTTTAAGGGCATGGGAAGTATCACGGACCAGGTTATCCTTCATATGGTCTATTTTCTTGCGCTCGGAAATATCGCGCCAAACGGACCTGCTGTACAGGATATCGCCGTTCTCGCCGCGGACAGAGGAAACATTTAAACTGACGTCTATCTTCGTGCCGTCCTTTTTTATTATTTGAAACTCTCTATTTTTCAACTCGCCCGTAACGACAAATTCATTAAAGGCTTTCTTCACTTCGTCAACGCAGTCAGGATGATACATATCGAAAACAGGTTTGCCGATAAGCTCATCCTTGGTATAGCCGGTTGCCCTCGCCAGTGTCTGGTTGCAATTGAGGATCCTGGCCGTCTTCGCGTCCACGGAAACGAACATATCGGGTGCGTTATCGTAAAGATCCTGATATTTTGCCTCCGACATTCTCAGCGCCTCCTCCGCCTTTTTGCGTTCGGTGATATCCCTGAATATCCCCTGTATGTATCTTTTGCCTCTGACCTCGACTATGCCGGCATTTATAGACACTGGAATGCGCCGTCCTTTACCGTTCACCACCTCCAGGTCCTGAGAAAAACCGCCGCCTTTTAGACTGTGCTCCTCAAAGATCTCCCTGTAACGCTCCTTCTCCTCAGGCGGATGCAGCTCGAAGTGACGCATCTTGCAAATCTCCTCAAGAGACCGGCCTATAAGTTCCTCAGCCCTTTTATTGGCATCGACGAGCATGCCGGTCTCGGTATCCGCTATAAATATCGCGTCACTGGCCCCCTCCATTAGGGTCCGGTAACGCTCTTCAGACTCCTTCAGATCCTCCTCCGCCTTTTTGCTTTCGGTGATGTCTTCAGCTATGATCCCGAGACCGTCACCTACTTTGAAAACCTTTACAAAAAGTCGTGTGCTGCCAAATCGGGAAGGAGAAACAACTTCTTCTGTAGAAAACGAATTTCCTGTTTTTAAAACTTCCAAATACTTCTTATGCCTGTCCGTCCCCTTAAACTCAGGTGCAATCTCTAAAAAACTGCTTCCGATTATATTCTCTTTAGTTAAACCAGGCTTAGCCGCCCAGGCATCCAATAACGCCTTATTAACTTCAATGATATTAAGTTTTGAATCCAGCAGAAGAAACATTTCGGTCGTCGCATCCATGAAGTTTCTCAGTCTTTCCTCACTCTTCTGTAAGGCCTCTTCCGCCATCTTGCGCTCGGTGATATCAGTAAACACTCCATCGGCATATATCCTGCCTTGTTGCTTATGAATCCCTGTCGCTCTATCTTGCAACCATATCCACTTTCCGTCTTTTTTTTTGATCCGATACTTGATGTTATATTTTTTATTTTCTTTGAATAGCCTCGCGTGTGCCTCTTTAACCCTTTCGATATCATCAGGGTGTATTTGTCCGAACCAGAGACGGCTGTCGGATTCATAGATTTCTTCCGGTGTATATCCATATGTTTTCCCTACATTGGAACTGATAAATATGGTATTGCCTTCTATGTCAGACCTCCATGTAACATCCGGTATGTTTTCAATAAGTGAACGATACTTTTCCTCGCTCTCCTTTAGTTCCTGTGTCGCCAACTCCCGAAAAAAGGAATAGAAGAACAGGAACCAGAATACCGGGACCAATATTTCCACATAATACTCGATCTCTGCAACATCGGTAATCCCGGACCATTGCAGGAGATTGGTAAAATCATGGAAGAAGGTCAATAAAATAAGGCCGGCAAGAGCGAAATTTATAACACCCGCTAAGCCCCTCTTCCACCCCTTGGAGAGCAGCATAAGCGCCATCAAAGCGCACAGGGAAGCGATAAGATCAATGGTCGATATTGTGTTAAGCATTTTTTCCGCTCTCTGTTTTGACAAACACTTTCCAGCACCAGGCCAGCATTAAAACCGCGCTCGCGATATAGCACAAATGTTCTATGAAATTAAGGATGTCCCCCCAGAAAAATCCTTCAAGAACGGTCAGACCCCATCCGGCCAGGACCACATAAAACGCCGTGATAATGATCCCCGAAAACGGGATCTTCTTTAACCGGGAACGGTTCAAAAGCACAAAAACCATTACCCCTATTCCCAGCATCAGCATTACGATCTCATTTTCCTGTATCATTTTTTTATACGCCCTTTTTTTGTCCTATTCCAAAAGCGTCCCTAAATAAAAAAAAGGCAATCCCGGTTCCGAGCCGGGATTGCCTTAAGTTGCCTGCACAAAGGTACTTTTCTCATTACCACTCCCCCCAAGCGGTAAGATGCAATATCTATATTACAACTATATTATAACGCTAAACCCCTGAAATTCAACACCTGCTCTTTTTTTACCATACACGGAACCGAAGCGCTAAATACCGGCTTTGGAGAAAGCTTCCGGAAGGAAGTCCAGGACGTCAGAAGCGACCATGCTGAACGGGCCTTTCTTTTCCGCGGCTATGTCGCCGGCAAGACCGTGAAGATGCACGCCCAGGACAGCGGAACTGTAATCGTCTATACCCTGCCCGATAAAGGAGGCGATCATACCAGTAAGAACGTCACCGACCCCGCCCGTCGCCATACCTGAGTTGCCGGTCTCATTGACGAAGGTCATGCCCAAGGGATTCGCGACAACCGTCCTGTGCCCCTTGAGGCAGACCACGACGCCGGCCACCTCGGCCAGGCCTTTGGCCATGTCTTCCCTGTTTGACTGGATGGAGCCCACGTCCTTCCCCATCAGGCGCGCCATTTCTCCGGGATGAGGCGTTATGACCGTCCTGGCCTTTCTTTCGCGTAACGGGTCAAGTCCGCCTTCAAGGGCGTTTATCCCGTCAGCGTCCAGAACGATCGGTTTTTCTATTTCCCGGAGAAGTTCCCTGACCAGTTCTCCGGTCTCGGTATCACGGCCGATGCCGGGACCGAGAGCCACCACGTCGCATTTATCAGAAAAGTCCATGATCTTCGCTTTTGCCTCAAGGCCCAAAGAACGGGTCGCCGTCTCTTCAAGAGGAAGCGTCATCACTTCGGTCAGTTTTATCTCCATTATCGTGTTCAGAGATTCCGGCACGGCGCAGGTGATAAGGCCGCTACCCGCCTTAAGGGCTCCTTGAGAACAAAGATACGCGGCTCCCGTCATGCCGACCGACCCGGCTACCACGAGAACTTTTCCGTAGTCCCCTTTATGGGATTCGGCCCTTCTTTCAGGTATTTTTCCGATATGTTCACGAACCATCTTTCACCACCATTGCGTTGGAAGTTGCGATTGTCCCGGTATGGGAAATACTGACAAAAACACGCGAAAGGCCGTACTTATCCATCAGCTTTTTGGCGTGCCCATGAAGAACGGCGTAAGGCTTGCCGTCACCGCTGTTAAGTATCTCGATATCGGACCAGTTAAGGCCTATCTCCGCGCCGTCGGGAAGGGCTTTTTTCACGGCCTCTTTCGCCGCGAACTTCCCTGCCATATGCATATAATACGCTTTCTTCGTCCCGGCGTATTCGATCTCGTTACGCGTAAATATCTTCTCTATGAACTTCTCTCCCCGTTCTTCCACCGCTTTCCTGAAACGCCCCACCTCGACGGCATCGATGCCTATTCCTTGAACGCTCATTTCATCAATTCCTTCATCTCGCTCACGGCCCTACCCAACCCCGTGAATACGGCTTTTGATATTATCGAATGTCCTATGTTCAGCTCGTGCATGTCCTCGATACGCGCCACGGGCGACACGTTGGCATAATTGAGCCCGTGACCCGCGCACACGATAAGCCCGTTCTTTAGACCCAGGACCGTCATCTTCTTCAGGTTCTCGAGCTCCTTTTCGTGGTCGCCTCCGGTGTTGAACTCTTCAGCGTACCGTCCGGTATGGAACTCCACCATATCCACACCCGTTCTTTTTGAAGCTTCCACCTGTGAAGCTTCAGGATCTATGAACAGGCTAACCCTTATACCCTCTTTCGAAAGCCGTTCGACCACGGCCCTTACCCTGTCAAAATTCGATACCACGTCAAGTCCGCCTTCGGTGGTGATCTCCTGGCGCTTTTCCGGAACAAGCGTCGCCTGGTCGGGTTTTACGCGGCAGGCGATATCGACGATCTCGGGGTCGACTGACATCTCCATGTTAAGATGCGTGGTGACCTTCTCTTTCAAAAGGTCCAGATCCCGGTCGTTAATATGCCGCCGGTCTTTCCTCAGGTGGCAGACGATACCGTCGCACCCGGCTTTCTCACACTCGAGCGCCGCGGCGACAGGGTCGGGCTCGAAGGTCTTTCTCGCCTCTCTGACGGTGGCGACGTGATCTATGTTGACTCCCAGTTTAGGCATTTTCTTGCTTATTATTCCGGCTTGTCCCGGGTAACGGGTTCAACGGGAAGGTATACATCTACGGCTTTATCGTCCGTGCGCAGGAATTTCAGGTCCGAACGGACACCGAGGCGCAGGTTCACGCTGCGGGTATACTCGCCGAGGTTGATCCTGTCGGTGCTCAGGTTGTCAACCTCTTTCAGTACCTCCTCCGGGCCGAAAATGGCTATCACGGAAGGTTCTACTTTCACTTTATCGAACACCACGTGATAACCCGTCGGCGAGTTCCCGGAAAAGACCGGACTTACCGGGACCTCTTTCACGGTGAACTTATACCGCGCGTAAATATCTTCCGCTGTCTCCTTTTTCTGGGAGAACGAATCGCTGCTTACCAGGTCGAAGATGTAGAACCACGTAGCGACCGCCAGGACCAGCGATATAAGTTTTGGCCAGAAATTGTTAAATAAAACGTCCCCTAATCTCATTCCACACCCTTGGACCTTGCTATGATCCTTTCAATAAACCCCGGAAAATCCATTTTCTTGGCGTTCGGTACGTACGTCTTCTCCAGGATGCTCACTATGTTCTTCGGATCTATGGCGGTCGTTATCCTCCCGCCTTCCGCCAGTGAAATATCACCGGTCTCCTCGCTTATCACGACTATTATGGCGTCCGTCTCTTCGCTTAGCCCCAGCGCCGCCCGGTGCCTTGTTCCCATCGTCTTAGGCACGTTGGGGTTCTGTGTCAGCGGAAAAAGACAGGCCGCCGCTTCTATGCGGTTACCCGCTATGATTATTCCCCCGTCGTGAAGGGGCGTATTTGAAGCGAATATCGTGTTCACTAGCTCGCTCGTCACCTGGCTGTCGAGCTCGACGCCGCTTTCGACATAACGCCTGAGCCCTATCTCCCTTTCCACCGCGATGAGCGCGCCGATCCTTTTCTTTGAAAGAACGACCGCCGCTTTCGCTATCTCGCTGAGCGTCTCAAGCTCTCCCGAAAAGATGCCGAAACGACCGATCCTGGCAAGACCTCTCCTTATCTCCGGCTGAAAGATGACCAGGAAAGCTATAACCGATATCGCCAGAAGACGCGTGAGCAGCCAGTTGATGATCACGAGGTTCAGGCCCCTTGTCACCATCACTATCAGGGTGATCACGATAATGCCCTTGAGCACCTGTTCGGCCAAAGTACCCTTGAGGAGGATATAGATCATGTAATACACTCCCCAGAGAATAAGCATCTCGAGTATTATCTCCCAGTATCCGACCAAGAACGTCATTCCTTTTCTCCTGCTATCGCGTCCGCCACCCTTACGATGTCCCTCGCCGCGGCAACGTCATGAACACGGACCATGCTGGCCCCGTTCATTACAGCCGCCGCGACGCTCGCGGCTGTCCCGAACGACCTTGCCGCGATCTCTTTGCCCGTCAAAGCGCCGATAAAAGATTTTCGCGAAGTACCTACAAGCACAGGCTTGCCCAGTTCCAGGAACCGGCGGAGCTCGCGCAGTATCGTCAAGTTGTGTTCCGCGGTCTTTCCGAACCCTATGCCGGGATCGACCACTATCTTTTCCGGGTCTATGCCCTCCGAGACGGCCAGGTCCACAGCTCCCGAAAGAAATGAATATACCTCGGCGACGACATCGTGATAATAAGGCTCATCCTGCATCGTTCTCGGATCACCCTTCATGTGCATAAGGACCACACCCGCTTTAAATTCGGCTATCGTTCTCGCCATATCGGGGTCACCCCCGAGCGCGGTAATGTCGTTCACGATCGATACGCCTCCGGCCAACGCTTCACGGGCCACTTCGCTCTTATATGTATCTATCGATAAGGGGACCTCTATTTTTCCCTTTAGCGCCTGTATTACCGGCATCACTCTTTCAAGCTCTTCTCTCGCCGGGACCGGTTCCGAACCCGGCCGGGATGACTCCCCGCCGATGTCTATGATATCAGCCCCTTCTTCCGCCATCTGCACAGCCCGTTCAACGGCGGCAGGGACCGAACTGTACATGCCGCCGTCACTGAAAGAATCGGGTGTACAGTTCAGCACACCCATGATGCGAGTGCGCTTCTCAACAAGAACGGTACTGTCTGTCATCTGTCCTCTGTTTTCGGCTTGTCGAACCCGAGAAGATCCCTGACCTCTTTCTCGTCCATCGTCTCTTTTTCCATCAGCTTGCCGGCCAGAATGTCCAGTTTATCCTTGTTCTCCTGAAGTTTGTTCCTGGCAAGCTCATAGCAATAGTCCACTATTTTCTTTACCTCTTCATCGATGACCTTCGCGGTATCCTCGCTGTAGTTCCTCTCTTCGGCGATATCCCTGCCGAGAAATATCTGGGCGTGCCGCTTGCCGACCGTAAGGTGCCCAAGACGTTCGCTCATCCCGTACTGCGTTACCATATCGCGCGCAAGCTCTGTGGCCTTCTTGATATCGTCCTGCGCCCCGGTGGATATCTCACTGAAGGTGATATCTTCGCTGGCGCGCCCCCCGAGCATCCCGGCTATCTTTCCTATGAACTGGCTTTTTCTGTAAAGGTAACGGTCGCGCCTGGGAAGCTGCATGGTGTAACCCAGGGCCATGCCGCGCGAGACTATCGTGACCTTATGGAGCGGGTCGGCCCCGTCAATAAGGTAGGACATAAGCGCGTGCCCCGATTCATGATACGCTATTATCTTCTTTTCTTCCTCGCTTATCTTTCTGGACCTGCGCTGGGGTCCGGCAACGACCCTTTCCATCGCCTCCTGCAGCTCGTCCATTCCGACGGCTGCCTTGCCCCTCCGCGCACCCAAAAGCGCCGCTTCGTTGATTATATTGGCAAGGTCCGCGCCGGAGAACCCGGCCGTCTGCTGGGCTATCTTGAAAATGTCCACGCCCTCTTCCATCTTTACGTTCTTCGCATGTACCTTGAGTATCGCGTCCCTCCCGTGTATGTCAGGCAGGTCCACGACCACCTGCCTGTCGAAACGGCCGGGCCTGAGAAGCGCCGGGTCAAGGACGTCCGGCCTGTTAGTGGCCGCTATGAGGATAACGCCTATCGCGGTATCAAAACCGTCCATCTCCGCGAGAAGCGCGTTCAGGGTCTGTTCGCGTTCATCATGCCCGCCGCCTATCCCGGCGAACCTTTGCCGCCCGACAGCGTCTATTTCGTCCATGAAGATGATGCATCCCTTCTGGCTCATCTTCACCGACTTCTTGGCCTGTTCGAAGAGGTCCCTTACGCGCGAGGCGCCGACACCTACGAACATTTCTACGAAATCCGACCCTGAAATACTGAAAAAGGGAACGCCGGCTTCGCCCGCTACCGCTTTCGCCAGGAGCGTCTTGCCTGTTCCCGGAGGTCCCATGAGAAGCACCCCTTTGGGCATTTTACCGCCGAGCTTCTGGAACCTGCGCGGGTCCTTCAGGAACTCTATCACTTCTTTAAGCTCTTCTTTCGCTTCTTCTATGCCGGCGACGTCGTTAAAAGTCACTTTCATCTTGTCTTTCGTCGCGAGCCGCGCCCTGGACTTGCCAAAGGAGAGCATCTTTCCTCCGCCCGCCGCGGCCCCGCGGTATATGAAGAACCACAGGAAAAATATAAACAGGAGCATCGGCCCGAGAGAATAGAACAGGTTCGAAAGGAAGGTCTGCGGGGGTTTGACGTCGAAATCCGGAACATTGTTCCTGAGAAGCTTGATCAGCTCGGGGTCTTCTTCGGGGATGTTCACGCTGAAGTTCTTGCCGTCGCTCAGCGCCCCGGAAACACGGTCTTTGATCATCACCGCCGACACTACGGAACCGGTCTCGTTGTTCGTCCTGACCGTGTCGTAGAACTCCTTGTACGTCATCTGATGGGATACCTCTTCCATTGAAGAGAACACCCACTGGAAGATGTAAAAAAGACCCACGATCACGAGTATCCACACCAGAAGGCTCTTGCCGTTCTTCGGGGGTTCTTTGGCGGAAGGCCGCCTTTTGCCTTTTTTGGGTATTTTGCTATGGTTGCTCATTGATCGTAACTTATGTTAATTAATAATATTATTTCGCAGTTATTTTATCATACTAAACGGGCCGGGTCAAATTCAATGGAGATTCATTTCAAGCCGCCCTTTTGCGGAAAAAAAGCTCCCCATCCCGTTTCGTCACACTGACGTTCCCCGGAAGATCGAGGGACCTGTTCTTCACGGCGGCGCGCAGGAAGTGGTCCATGTCCATCCAGTGCCTGTACGTCAGCTTTTTGACGTTGCCGCCCGAGCGAGCGAACAGTTCCTTGAAGACCTCTCTCCTGACGGCTTTCGGCTGGAGTATAAGGTCCCGTATATCCACCCGGGCCTGCTTTTCCCGGACGTGTTTTTTCATCGTTCTTTCTTTTTCCGCTTCGAGAAAAGCAAGGTCCTCTCTCAGGGCATCCGAAAGGTTGGCCAGCGATCTTTTGAGCCTGGGATTATATTTTTCAAGAAAAGGCAGGACTTCCTCCCTCACGCTATTGCGAAGGAATCTCATGTCGCGGTTGGAGCTGTCCTCGACATATCCCGGAGCGCTTTTGCCGAGAAACCCCAGTATCTCTCGCCGGCTCACCCGTATCAGCGGGCGTATGATCTTAAGTCCCTTCTCGAACCTGACCGGATGGATACCCGCCAGCCCGGACAGCGACGACCCGTAGATGACCCTCATAAGGACCGTCTCGGCCTGGTCATCCATGCTGTGGCCCGTCGCTATGACACCGCATCTTTCGGCAACGGCGCCCTCCTTGAAAAACTCATAGCGTTTCTCGCGGGCCTTTTCTTCGACCGAGGCCCCCTTCTTACCGGCAGACTTCACGTTGATCTTTTTATGGACGAACGGAAGAGCCATATCCTCCGCGAGTTCCCTGACGAACATAGAATCCTTTTCGGACTCTTTCCCCCTCAAGCAGTGGTCCATGTTCGCCACGACAAGTTCTATATCAAGCTTCCGCGCGAGGTCATGAAGCGCTTTCAAAAGACACACCGAATCCGGCCCGCCGGATACGGCAACGAGGACCCTGTCGCCTTTCGCGATCATGCCGTACTGTTTTATGGTGTCCTTCACCCGTTTCAAGAACGCAGGATCGGATAGCTGTTTCTTCTTAGTCCGCACGGAAAACCCCATATGTCTTGAGTAACCAGAAACCAGTTCCCAGAAACCAGAATATCCTTACTCTGGTTACGGGTTACCGGTTACTGTTAACTGGTTACTTCTCAGATTTTTGCTTTGTTTCTCTCCTATGCATCTCTTCCTCGCTGTAAACACATCCGCAGTAACGCTGCCTGTACAGCCCCATTTCCTTTGCCGCTTCCATGGCCCTGGCAAAACCGCCTTTTTTCTTGAAATCGGCAGAGATGAACTTTTCCCCGCCTATATCCCTGCCTATGGCGTTGACCAGTGTAACATCCTTGTGCGGACTGACGGTCAGCGTCGTGGTAAAGGCATCGAACATCTTCTTCTTCATATATTCATGCGTCTTTTCAAGGCGCATCCGGAAGCATGTCTCGCAACGCGCGCCTCCCTCGGGTTCGTATTCCTTCCCTTTCACAAGTTCGAACCATCTTTCCCTGTCATAAGGGCCCTCTACCAGTTCAAAACCGATCTCTGCCGCGACCTCACGGGCGGCTTCCATCCTTCTCTTATACTCGTCGACCGGATGAATATTAGGATTATAAAAATAGCCTGTTATCGCATGTCCTTGTATCATAAGCTGTTCCGCAACAGCTGTGGCACAAACCCCGCAACATATATGCAGTAATACCTTCATTTGCTCACCATGTGCCAGAAAACAGAGGACAGAGGGCAGAGAACAGAGGACAGATAATCTGCCTTCTGACATCTGACTTCTGTCTTCTGATCAATTTGTCATTATCGTGATCCTGTGGCATACTTTTATCGGGAGTGGGCCTCTATCGCAATAGCCGACAAGCTTAAAGAATTACACAAAAAAGGGAGGCACCGCTCCCCTTTTTTATACCTCATAGATCGCAAAATCCTCCGCGACCTCGACCGTCCCATACGGTTCTACCAATGACCTCAGGTGGTCCATATCCTGGTATTTTCTGCTTATGTGCGTCAGGACGGTCCGCTTGATCCCTTCCTCCTCGACCATCCTGATGACCTCATTGAGCGAAGCGTGCTTATAAGATCCCTTGGCGTCTTCTTCGCTGAAATACGTGCAATCCTGGATCAGAAGGTCCGCTCCGCGGGCAAGTTTCCTGAGCCCCTGGCATATTCCGGTATCGCCCGAGAACACGACCTTTTTGCCGTTCTCCACGGCAGATATGTCCTCAAGCTTTATTCTCCTGCCGTTCAATTCGACTTCGCCGTTTTTCTTTATCCGGGCGTAGATCTCGTCCTGTTCGGGAAGTCCCAGTCTCCCGGCCTTTTCCAGGTCTATTGTCCGCCTGTCCTTTTCCACGAGCGCATACGCCACCGCGGGGATATTGTGGTCGACGGGCACTGAAACTATACGGAACCTGTCCTTCTCCAAAAGCGTCACTATGCGGTTCCCTCTTTTGGGGACTTCACGCCGCAGCACTTTGAAAGATCTCATTGAATAGCTTGAGTCCAGGCTTTTCTTTATCCTCCCGGCTTCGGGCGCATACACGGTCAGGGGGCGCTGCCTGTCCTCGAACCCCATCGTATCGACCAGCCCCGGGAGCCCGAGGCAGTGGTCACCGTGCCAGTGGGTGATAAAACAATCGTCTATTTTCATTATGTTCAGGCCAGCGATGGTCAGCTGCCTCTGCGTGTTCTCCCCGCAATCAAAAAGACAAGAGAACTCTTCCCTGTCATAATGGCTCAGATATATGGCCGTGTGCCCTCTCTCCTTCGTGGGCACGCCGGCCGTCGTACCGAGTATATGTGCCGTGATCTTAGACATGGCTCTTCCTCTTCCAGTATCTGACCGTTCTTCTCAGCCCTTCTTCGGTGGAAATTTCCGGATCATATCCGAGCATCTCTACCGCTCTTGAGGTGTCGTACAGTCTTTCTTTGAGAAAATCGTTCACCTTCCTCCTGAACGGCGGGATCACCATCATCATCCTGGACAGCCAGCCGGGAACGACAGGCGGCGGTCCCACACCGAACTCATCATACACGATCTCCAGGAAACGCCTGAAAGTTATGATATCGATGTCGGTCACGATGAACGTCCCCTCGAGCGCCTCGTCCTTTTCAAGAGCGAGTTTAAGTATCTTCACGACATTTCCCACATACACCAGGTTGAAGCGGCCATCCATCTCGGGTATATCGAGCACGGGAACCCGGCGGTGACATATCGCTTTGAATATACGGTCCAGCGCGTGCGGTTCATCCTCCCCATAGACTATGCACGGCCTTATAACAGCCGCTTTGAGACCTTTGCTCCTGTAATCCATCACTATGCGTTCGGCTTCTGCTTTGGACCGGCCGTAATTGTTGCTCGTCTTGTAAGGCAGCTCGTCCGTAAGCGGCACCTCCGGATTCCCGCTTATAACGGCTATCGTGCTGAGGTATATGAGCTTTTCCACTCCGTGTCCGTAGCAGGCCTCACAGAGGTTGCGCGTGCCTGTCGCGTTCGCATCCATGAGCCTCGCCAGATCGTCATCCCATACCAGAGCCGCGCTGTGAAAAACGACGTCAGGTTTTTCCTCTCCGATCGCTTTTGCCGTAGCGCCGGCATCTTTCAGGTCGAAGTTCACCAGACGCACACCGATCTTTTCCAGAAGAGAGGTATCACTGGAATCTCTCATCTGGCAGACCATTGTATGCCCGTCCTCAAAAAGGGCCTCCACAAGACGCCTGCCTATGAAGCCGGTCGCCCCCGTGACCAGGATCTTCATGACGCCCCGCCCTTGAATTTCAACCTCAGGACGATTATTAAAACGCATAAGATAAGCGACATGCCGTTAGCCAGTATGACCGGCAACGCCCCCAGCAATATCCCGTAGACCAGCCACAGAAATATGCCGGTAGAGAGAACGACGAACATGAGAAGCGAAATGTCCCGCGCGTGCCTCGTCTTGAGTATCTTGATTATCTGCGGCGCGAACGATATCGTAGTGCATATTCCGGCCGCCAATCCTATAACATGTACATGAATGGGCTGCATGATCGCTTCCTTTCACCCTATAAGAACCTTAGTCAAAAAACCTACGAGCGGCAATATGACCCTGTTCAGAAGCCCGAGATATAAAAGGGCTATAAGGACGATAAAGCCGTACTGTTCAAGCCATGCCAGACGCTTCACGATATGGACCGGCAGTAGTGAAAAAATTATGTTGGCCCCGTCCAGCGGCGGCACAGGTATCATGTTGAACACGCCCAGAACGAGACTGATGATGACCCCGGTGAGAAGGAACGTCCATGGCGCCGAATGAGGCGCGAACAGCCTGAGTTTGAAAAGCGCCGCGAACAGGACCGCAAGCGCCAGGTTGGCTCCCGGACCGGCCAGACTGGTAAGCAGCATACCTTTCCTGGGGTCCTTGAAATTATAGGGGTTCACCGGGACCGGTTTGGCCCAGCCAAACACTATTGGCGAGCGCATAAGGATAAGAGCGGCGGGCAGGATGACCGTCCCCACCGGGTCCAGGTGCGCGATCGGGTTCAGCGTAAGCCGGCCCGCGTCCTTCGCGGTCGTATCGCCAAGACGGTAAGCCACGTAGCCGTGCGCGACCTCGTGCGCGACGACCACGATAAGAAAGACTATTATCGGGATCAGCATGGAACGCGGACTTGTCTATCCTATCGTAAAGCCCTTACGCTTCAGGGCCTTATTCATCCTGTCGATCGCCTGCGCGGTCGACCTGCCTTCGGTCAGGTTGTTCCTGCAGATCGCGGCGAAACCTCTCCTGTTTTTTATCTTGAAGGTCTTGACCTGCGATCTCGGAACTTTCTTCAGTTTAAGCACTCTAGCCATTTTTTCCTCCTTTTATCTACGTCAGATGCGTCCTCAAAACCTCCGCATTTTTCAAAAATTCCTCTATGTCCTTGTTGGCTTGCCAGACCTTGCGTATCTTGCCCCGGTTGCGGACAAAAGCCATGACGACTTCGGGGTCGAAATGCGTACCGGCCCTTTCCATGATCATCGATACCGACTTGTCGAATGTATAAGCTTTTTTGTAGGAACGCTTCGAGATGAGGGCGTCGAAAACATCGGCCAGGCCGACGATCCTTCCGTAAAGCGGTATCTTTTTGCCCTTCAGTCCTTTCGGATAACCGGAGCCGTCAAAACGCTCATGGTGAGTGAGCGCTATAACCCCGCAGGCGCGCATGATCGGGGATCTCGCGTTCCTGAAGATATCCGCGCCGGCCAAAGGATGTTCCCTCATCAGCTTCAGCTGGGCAGGATTGAGATCTCCCTTCTTCCTCAGGATGGAATCCGGGAGCATTATCTTTCCGATATCGTGCATCGGGCTCGAATACCGTATGATCTCTACTTCTTTTCTCGGCAGGCCGAAACCTTCCGCTATCACCGCGCTGTATTCGGAGATCCGCACAATGTGCGTACCCGTTTCGGGGTCACGGCACTCAGCCATGAGCGCCAGGCGGAATATCATTTCCACGTGCGAATCCCACAGCTGGCGGTAGGCTTTTCTCAGTTTGTCGTAAGCCTTGCGTACTTCCTCCCGATAGGCCTCTTTTGTCTTTTTCTTTCTCACCTTTAGTCCATTTTCTTCAGGTATTTATAATAATCGCCGTCCGTGGTAAGTATCACCGTCGTATTCGCGTCAACGGTATCCCTGTAAGTATCAAGCGTCTTGAGGTACGAATAGAACCCGGGGTCGTTGTTATACGATTCGGCATATATCCCGATCGCCTCCGCGTCCGCTTCGCCCCTGATGCCCTGGGCTGTCATGTAAGCCTCGGACGTTATCTGTTTTAGTTCCTTCTCCATCTGGCCCTTGATCTCGGCGCTCTTTCCTCTACCTTCGGAACGGTACTGCTCGGCGGCCCGTTTTCTTTCCGATATCATCCGGTCGTATACCTTTTGCCTGACCTCTTCCACGTAATTTATCCTCTTTATCCTGACGTCCACGAGTTCGATACCGTACCTCGGGGCGAGCTCTCTGGCGCGGTCGAGTATCTCTTGTTCAAGTTGTTCCCTCCCGACCGTTATTTTCTCGAGAGCCTCCTCCGCGAGCGTTATGCCTTCCCCTTCCATCGCGAGATCAAGTATTCGGTTAGTATCTCTTATCGCCTCGACGAGAAGATGGTTGGTGATAACGTCCCTGGTGGCGGAGTTGATTATATCGTCCAACCTGGCTTGAGCCCCTCTTTCGCTGCCGACGGACTGCAGGAATTTCAAAGCGTCGGCTATGAGCCACCTGGCCGTGGTGTCGACCCAGATATATTTCTTGTCCCTCGTGGGGATCTGGTTCGGGTCGCCGTCCCACTCCAGCAGCCTTTTATCGAAATAGTGCGCCTGCTGTATGATCGGCAGTTTCAGGTGCAGCCCGGCCAGAGTAACAGGATCGCCTATGGGTCTGCCGAACTGCGTTATCACCACCTGGTTGATCTCGGAAACTATATAGATGGCCCCCGTCAGGACCAGCAGGCTGATGATGATGAAGATAATGACGAATGTATTAATGGCTTTCTTGATCATCGGGCTTCTCCTTGTTCATTAAGTTTCAATAAAGGCAATATCGAAGGCTGTTCCGGGTCCATCACGAATTTTTTATCCGCTTTGGGCAGGACCTCGGCCATTGTCTCCAGATAAAGTCTTTTCTTCGTTATATCGGGCGCTTTCTTGTATTCCTGCCAGGTTATAAGGAACCTTTCGGCGTCACCCTTGGCGCGGTTGATCTTGTCGAGCTTGTAGCCTTCGGCCTGTCTTATGGTCCTTCTCGCCTCACCCCTCGCTCTCGGTATCGCCTTGTTGTACGCCTCCCATGCCTCGTTGATCATGCGCTCGCGTTCCTGCTTGGCTTCGTTGACCTCGTTGAAGGCCGGTTTGACCACATCAGGAGGGTTGACATCGAGGAGCTTTACCGTAACGACCTGTATGCCGGTGTTGTACTTGTCGAGAAGGTCCTGCAGCTGCTGCTGGGCCTGGATCGCTATCTCCTGCCTCTTGGTCGTAAGGACCTCATCTACGGTGTAATCACCGCAAAGACGCCGCATCACTACTTCGGAAAGCGCCCTGACGTTCTTCACCGGGTCCCTGGTCTTGAACAGGAGTTTTACAGGGTCGCTGACCCTGAACTGGACTATCCACCGCACGTCCAGTATGTTAAGGTCACCGGTAAGCATTATAGACTCGTCCAGGTACTGTTTCGTGGCATATACGCTCCTTATACCGGGGCGCGCGGTCCTGAACCCGAATTCCTCCTTGAATATCTTCTTCACCTTGACCGGAGTGACCTTCTCGATACCGAAGGGCAGCTTCACGTGAAGCCCGGGGTCGGTAGTACGCACGTACTTGCCGAACCTCTGCACTACGCCTACTTCGTCAGGCCCTATGGAATAGATCATCCCCTGGAACGCGAAGATGACTATTATCACGGCCAGCACGACAGGCACGTACTTGGAATAGTCCTTTTTGATCTGCTTGATCTTTTCGGTATTCTCCCTGAAAAGATCATCGGGCGAACGAAAATTATCCATGCTTTCTCCTTTACTATTTTTTTATCACCTTGAAAGAGCTTACACTTCTGTCACTTTTACCCGTGCCGCGGTACACCTGCCTCAGGGACCAGGTATAGGCCTGGCCTTTCTCGAATTTGCCCGCTTCCACGGCGGTCTGGTACTCCTTGGGCGGCACGCGCCTTTTGAGCACCCGCGTTCCTTCCAGCATCTGGTATCCCTTATAAAGACGGAAATCGTAATAGCTCCTGCCGAAACTCCTGCCTTCGTGGGGGCTCCACCTGAACAAAAGGGACTTTTTTCCCGCGAGGTCCACCTCATCGACAATGGGCTCCAATAGTCTCGGTTTCGGGACATAGGTCTCATTACCCCCTATCCTTCCCATGTACTGTCCCTGCGCAAGCGCGGCACTCAGCAGTAAAACGCAAACGGTCAAGAACAACGCCTTCTTCATGTCTCTCCTTTAAATATCTATATTGAAATATTTCCTCACGACCATCCCGATCAGGAAGCTCAACGCGGCCACACCCAGGCTTATGGACACCATCTCCCTGAACTTGGCGCCGAACACCATATCCTTGGCGACGGAAATGTAGAACGTGAACATAAAGATGATGATAACGGCGAAGGTAACGGCCGCGCCAAGAGCCGCAAAGGGACTCCCGAAAACAAAATACGGGGCGATCAGAACGATAACGGTCCCTATATAAGCCAGCCCCGTATATGTACTGGCCTTCAGCGGGTTCTTTTCCCCTTTCTCCTTGGACGAAAGATACTCGGAACCTGCCATGGACATCGCCGCGGCTATGCCGGTAATAAGCCCGACTACGGCTATCAGCCTTGTGTTACGAAGGGCTAGAGTGAACCCGGAAAGCGCGCCCAGAAGCTCGACAAGCGCGTCATTCAGGCCGAGGACCATCGAACCGGCGTATTTGAGCTTTTCTTCGTCGATAAGAGCGAGTAATTCTTTCTCGTGCCCCTCCTCATCCGCTATGACCTTTTCCACTCCCGCGTCAAGAGACCTGAGCCTGTCGTAAGATACCTGCGCCGCTCCTTCACCATTTTCCATGAGCTTTAAGCTGAAACTCAGGCCGAGAAAACGGGCAAGAAAATAATATAACGCGACTTTCATGCGTGAGGGAGCTACGTCCTCACCGGTGAACCTTTTCCAGTACTCATAGTGATCTTTCTCACCGTCGGAGATACGTTCAAGGACGTTCCTGTTCCCCGGATCCCCGGTGACCGAGGCGAGCTTCCTGTAAATATGGTACTCGGTGATCTCGGACCGTTGGCTTTCAAGCAGCCTGGCCCTTAACTCTTTGCTTACCATAACATATTATTATAATATAAATACCTAAATGCTTCCAGTACGGTATTAAAAATAAACACCGATGAAGGAGGGGATACATTAAAGGGGAACCAACCGGTTCCCCTTTAACAAAATTCGGCGATATTAGCCCGACGCCGAAGGCGGAGGGGCCGAAGGCGACGTTTACCTATTACGTCGGCCGAAGGCCCGAATTTTGGTAGCGGGGGACGGACTCGAACCGTCGACAACACGGGTATGAGCCGTGCG
>CAYPCX010000017.1:0-35708 GCA_964409365.1 uncultured Planctomycetia bacterium
GTGGGGGGCGAATACGGAAACGGCCGGTCTGTTGTCCTCTATATAATAGGCATTACCTAAAAGAAAGGTGTCGAAGACGGCCTCGGCATACATCTTGTCCGTCTCGGCGATCAAAAGGTCCAGTTTGGCCAGCTGCACCTCAAAACTGTTATACACGGCGAACCTGACGCATTCATCAAGCGCCATTATGCGCATGGTCTCCGGCATATATGCGACCAGATCATCGGAAGCGGCCTTCGCATCTTTGTCCCTTTTTTCCGCGGAGAACAACACCTCTCCCGACAGGAGCATAAGAACAGATATCAATATTAATACCTTCATGAAGATCTTCATTGTCTTGCCCTGATCCCCTCGCAGACCTTTCTTAAAAGCCTCAGGTACTCATTCTTTTCCTCATCCGTAAGCACCGAGAACATCTGGTTGGCGGCATCGCGCCGCATCTTTCTTACCTGTTCCACCAAGCTCCTGCCTTTAGCGAGTATTTCCACAAGGACCACCCTTCTGTCTTCCCGCGACCTTTCCCTTTTCGCCAGTTCAAGGCCTATCATCTTGTCCACTATCGCGGTCCCGGCGCTCATGGTAAAACCCACTATATTGGTAAGGTCCGTCATGTTGGTAGGCCCCTTCTCTTCCAGGACCTCCAGGATAAGTACATAGGAAATATTCATACCCTCTTTCGAGAATATGACCTCCTGGTGGCTCATAGCCTCCCTGAGTATCAGCGGCAGCATCCTGGCCGCTTCCGCGCCAAAATCAATTACGCCCTTTTCCGCCATGTCCACCCCCTTCAGTTTTTGAATAATCAAAAATCTAAATATTTCAATTTTTGAACTATTCTCTAACTAAAGTATATGTCAGGATAGAGGATTTGTCAAGAAATTTTGGGGTTATTCGCTGAACCGCACGGTAAGACTGAAAATGACGGGTTTCCGGCCTAATTCGCCCGGGAACGGCGGAAATGGCTGGGCTTTCCTTATACCCCGGGCAACCCTCTGCCTGAGGGCCGGAGACCCTCCGGAGGGCGTTTTTTCGAATCCCACAAGCCGTCCGTCGGGGGCCAGTGTGAATGCGACGGTCACCGTCCCCTCCTCGCTGCCCCCCGCCGAATGGATCTCGGCGCGGATCTTTTCACGTATCAGGTTGTAGTACTTCAGATAGGCCTGCCGCTTTTCTTCCGCAGCAGGGTCGGCCCTTTTTTCCTTTTCCAGGATGACCGGGACCATCTCGGGGCTTAACCCGGTAACAACGTCCCGGTCCGAGGCATCCTTCTCTTCTTTTCTCGCCGTCTCTTTTTCTCTTGTATACACCTCTTCTCCGCTGGAGAGAAGAGGCCTTTCTATGACAATATAGTTTAGATCCACGACCTTTATGTCCTGTTTCTCTTTCTCAACGTAAAAATAACGCATCGGCGCTATGACGGCCACGTGCGCCAGCAGCGATATCGTAACAGCTATCCTGAATATCGGGTCCGTGAACATATCGCGTATTATAACACATTTGTGTATATAGTCCACGGTCCATAGTCCACAGTATAATTCTTTTCAACTGTGGACTGTCGACTGTGGACAATGAATCGCCCCCATCGGCTACATTTCCACCGAAACTCCGAAGACGTAGTTCCGTTCCGGGGCCGGGTGCAGGTCCGTTACCGTACCGGCCACGTTGGAGACGGCTATCTCCGCATACCTCTCGTCAAAAATGTTGTTTATCCCAAAAAAGGCCTTTACACATTTGTATCTGGCGGTTATTTTCCCGTTGCACACGAAGTGGTCCTTCAGCACGGGCCGCACATTGAGCTGGTCGTTTATCGAGAACTGGTCCGAGACCCACGCGGAATTGAAGTTGATCATCAGACACCCGAGGACATCGATGTTGACACCCCAGGCGATCTTGTGCCTGGGTACCATCGGCACCCGGTTGCCGGCAAAGTCGCCGCCGTCGAACTTCGCGTCCAGGTAGGTATAATTGCAGTAGGCGTCAAACCATTCGACCGGTTCCGTCACGGTCCCCGTCTCAATGCCGAACCTTTTGATCTTGCCATAGTTACTGTTGTCCCCAAAACCCCCGATGGTAGGATCGTAAAATATCTCGTCTTTGGAATCCATCCAGAAAAAGTTCACGAAAGGCATCAGGTACTTCCAGTTCCTGTCCTTGGCGCCCACTTCCCATGTGTCCGCTTTCTGGTGCTTCAGCGTGGTGTTCAAACCGGTCCACCTCGAGTAGAACTCGTCCGTCGCGGGGAAGCGGAAGCTCCTGTTGAAACGTCCGTATATGCCTCCTTTTTCAGAATATTTTATCTCGACACCCACATCAAAGGCCTCCTGGTCGGGACTTTTCGTCTCGTACCTGGCGGCGTTCTCGGACTGATCGAACATATATTTCGCCCACTCCTGGCGGACTCCCCCGTTGACGATCACCCTGTCAAAAAGTTCTACTTTGTCATTGCCGTAAATGCCGACCGTTCGCTTTGCTATCGTAAGGTAGTTATACGTCCCCCACTGCGGGGTATTGGTGTGAAGGCGGTTTTCGGCGGAGAAAAGATCCACCCCGGCCGTCAGCGTATTCGTCAGGTCGTCCCAGTAAAAGACATTGGTATATTTTAAGCTTCCCCCGACACTGTCGATCTGGGATGCGTTCCACGACGGATACCAGGGGATCCCCCACAGTGGTAACTCAGCCCAGTTGGTCATATCCATTCTTTTTTTCCTGCCCCATGCGTCGACCGTGAGCTCGTGTTCCATGGGATCCGTGCTGAAACGCAGGGTCGGGGTGACCTTAAGATACGTCGTCTCCGTTTCTGAACGGTCGTTCGGGGTCGTAGACCCCCTGTACCCTATCTGATCGATCTCCCACCTCTGCAAGCCCGCAGACAGGCCGTACCAGTCCTTGTGGTACCCGCCTGATATATCCACGTCAAGATATTCAGCCGGGTGTATGGTCATAGCGCCGGAAAAGTCATAGGCGTCTAGGTCCCCGTTAAGACGGTAGCCATCTGTCGACGCCTGTTTGAAAAAGAAATTATAAGAAGCGAATTTTTCAGCGCCGTAGATACTGGCGTAATAATTCCGGTAACGGTAACTCCCGAACTCGGTGCCGCCCCTCGCGTGATGCCCTTCTTTCCCGCGCCTCGTGATGATATTGATAACGCCGGCTGCCGCGTTGTCCCCGTACAGGACGGATCCCGCTCCTCTTACTATCTCGATCCTTTCAACGTTCTCGAGGGGTATCTGCGACCAGTCGGTGCCGGATATGTCTATCTCGTTCACCCTTCTCCCATCGACCATGACCAGGACATTCCGGCTGGCCGTATCACCGAAACCGCGCATATCGACGGTCACGGTCTTACCGGAGTGGGTATAATCTGTAACATACATCCCCGTCTCTTGCCTGAGAAGCTCGTAAACGAACTTGGCGTTCGATTCCCGGATGTCTTTTTCGGTTATCACCGACACGTTGCCGGGATAATTTATCGCCTTTTCCTCGAACCCCGAAGGCGTTACTACGATCTGGCCCAGGTCCACCTTCTTGTCCGCAGCCTGGTCAGCGAACGCGCACGCACATAAATTCACTACTATCAACACTGATATCAACTTCTTCAACGTTCTCTCCGTTTCTTACTATTGATACTTGATATGTTTTGAGCGGGAGCTGGATAAAGGGGGGAAGCGTCCCGCGCGCAGTTTTTTTGCTGTTGGTGATGCGGCCTTGCAAAAACTGTTTGAGCACGGGATGCTTTCCCCCTTCCTGCCGGCATCCGCGAGAAGCATATCAAATATCGACAATAAAAAACCCCCGGCAATGTTGAAGAAATTGCCAGGGGTTTACCGTTTTTAAAACCCTGTATCGATCCAGTCAGCTTCCGCGAGCTTTGTGGACAGGTAACACACCAGGCAGGTCTTCTGACTCCCCCGCCTTTTTCGGCCGCCTTCCCGCCCCGCCCTTTGTGATTATCATTGATTAATAACAAAGGGCGGGGCAGTGGCTTTACCGCCAAAAAGGTTCTCCCCCTTCCCAACAGGAAAAGGGCGGGGTTACAGCGGCGGGACCGTGTCCGACTCTCACGGACTTCCCTATTAAGGCCTTGCAGCCGCCGGTGTGATTTTAGCAACCAGGGAACAGGTCACAGGGAACAGGATGCCGACCCTTGATAAAAAAACATGCCATTTTCCCCGGCCTGTCACCTGTTTCCTGTTAGCTGCTCCCCATCAACTAATCTATTCTGCGAAAAGAACTTTCCGGAACCTGGCGTTCTCCACCATCCTCCGGGCCAGCTCATATGAACCAAAGAGCAGAAAAGCGAACAGCAAATTCCCGGCAAGGGTATTTCTAAGGAACGGAAGAGCCTTGATGTAGCAATCGGTAAGACCCCGCCAGGTATGCGGATACCATGTCAGCCAAACGCCGAAATTCGAGATCATGAAGAACACGAGGGCTGAACCCACGGTAGCGAAGAATATGTTAGCGGGCGTCTTTCTCCCTTTCAGCCACATCCCCATGAAACCTATAAGTATAAAAGCTCCCCAGGTGTAAAGAACGACATCATGAAGCCCGATGATCAGGTCGCTGGCCATCATTATGACAAGGGGCACCCAGGGGACAAGCCGCTTATCCAGGTAAGCTCCAGCGAAAATCGCTATCGCCGCGACGGGAGCGGTATTCGGCACGTGCGGGATAAGCCTTACGAAAAATCCCAATATGATCAATGCGTATGCGAGCATGATATTCTCCTTTTTTACAAACTATAATACAGCCAAAGGGTAAAGTCAAATATTTATCCCTTATATGCGAGCAATAATTCCTTCCCCGCCAGGCTGAGGCCCATCACTATGAAGCCGGCGATAGTGACACCGGCTATGATAGCGAGCAAAGCGTACCTGAACCTTATCTTGAAAAGCGTCGCGGCCACGCAACCGGTCCAGGCGCCCGTCACCGGCAAAGGTATAGCCACGAACAGTATAAGACCGAGCGCTTCGAACTTCTCGACGAGCGTGGCCTTTCTCCTTGTCCTTTCGGACAGCCAGTCAAAGAACCTTTCGAACACCTTTATATGCCGCAGTTTTTCGGACACCGGCTGGAACAGGAAAAGAAGGGGCACGATCGGGATAAGATTACCGGCAAAAGCCAGGAGGTACGTCTTTACGGGCGTGAATCCCACGGCGAGGCCCAGCGGTATCGCCCCCCTGAGCTCAGATATCGGGAGCGCCGCCAGCACCACTACCGCCAGCTCCTTGTTGAAAGCCACAAGAGAATCAGCTATTTGCTCTACCATATCATCCCTTCCTAATCGGTCCAGCCGTGTTCACCCACCAGCGGCACGAACACGCAGCCGCAGATATTTTCCTGGGCAAACTCCATGCCGTGCCTGGTTATCACCATGAGCATCTGGCTGAACCTGGGGCCGACCGGGATAACGAGGCGTCCGCCGTCGGCCAATTGTTCCTTTAACGGTTCCGGTACATGCGGGGCTGCCGCCGTCACTATTATACCGTCGAACGGCGCCTCTTCTTCCCACCCCTTAGTGCCGTCGCCGCACTTGTAGGCTATGTTCTTATACCCTTCTTTTTCAAGCGTCTTCTTCGCACGATCGAGCAAAGACCTCTCCCTTTCCACCGTACACACCTGAACGCACATCTCAGCCAATATGGCCGCCTGGTACCCGCTGCCCGTACCGATCTCGAGGACTTTTTCATCGCCCTTAAGACGCAGGCGCTCCGTCATGATGGCCACCATGTAGGGCTGCGATATGGTCTGCCCCGCGCCGATGGGCAGCGGATTGTCCGCGTATGAGGACGCGGCGTACGGGGCAGGTACGAAATGGTGCCTCGGAACATCCAAGAACGCCCGTACTACCCTCGGGTCGCTTATCCCTCTGGGGACAAGCTGGGCTTCAACCATCCGTTTTCTTTTTTCCGCGTCTTCCATTTTTTGTGAAATGGTACTTGGAAACGAGCGTAAAGAATTTTACAGTGTCGCGTATCGGGTTTATCTCGGAGGTCTCTTCCCCGTATATGGTGCGTATGGGGATGGACTTTATTTTCTGGTGGTTCTCCGCCGCCTGTATGATCATCTCGGATTCTATATCGTATTTCTCGGTGGTAAGTTTCATGTCCTTAAGCATGGACGTCCTGACGAGACGAAAACCGCACTGCGAGTCAGGTATGCGGTAACCGCACATCGCCGACAACACCCAGGAGGTGAACCTGTTGGTCCAGTACCGCAGCGACGGCATGCTGTGGGTCTGGTGCATGCGGTTGCCGATAACGAAATCCACGTCGCCGGAACGGGTCGCGCTCATAAGAACGGGTATGTCTTCCGTGTGGTGCTGGCCGTCGCCGTCCATGATGATTATCCAGTCATATTTCATCTTTTTCATGACATAATTTATCCCCTGCCGGACCGACTTGCCCTTGCCGAGGTTCTTCCTGTGACGAATCACCATCGCTCCCCCGTCGAGGGCCACTCTCTCCGTGTTGTCGTAAGATCCGTCGTCTATCACCAGGACGCTCATGCCCATATCGACGATACTGCGGACGATATCGCCTATCGTCCTGGCCTCGTTGTAGGACGGTATTATGGCTATAGTGTTATCTGTTCGTGATTCCATATCTTCCTGAAGGCGTACCACTGGCCGGGGTAATCCCTGATGTATTTTTCCATCTGTTCGATATATTTGCCCATGAGGGTCCTGACGTCCTTTTCGAACTCTCCTGTCGGCTTATACTTGATAGGTCTCTCTATGTGGAGAGTGAATTTGTCGTTCTTTTCCCGTGTCAATACGATAACGATTATGGGCGCCCCCGTCCTCAGGGAAAAAATAGCCGGGCCCTTCGGCATCAGCGCTTTTTTCTCGAAAAAATCCACGTACAAGCCGTTATTGGTATAATCCTTGTCCCCGACAACAACAAGAAGTTCGTTCTGCTTAAGCACGTTCAGACATTTCTTCATCTGCTCCATGCTGGGGTGCGTCCCTATCTTTATAGTGGACATCTCGTTTATAGCCCGCTGCCTTTCGAAAAATTCGGTTATCTGCTCGTTATTGTGTTCCAGTACTATGGCTTGTAACGGGTACTTGAGTGCCGATACTACCGCCCCGCCCAGCTCCCAGTTCCCCAGGTGGGCCGAAACGATCACTGCACCTTTACCCTCAGAAATACACTCATCCAGAAAGTTGAGCTTGTCACATTTAACGAGCCGGGTTATATAATCTTTGTCAAGCCTCGGGAACTTGAAAAAATCGGCAAGATACTTCGCGAAGTTCCTGAAAACCTCCCAGACATGCCGGTTAAGAGTAGCGTCATCGACCTCATCGCCCAATACGACCTTGAGATTCGCTTTCAGGGCCGCCCTGTCCTTTCCGGCAAAAATATAATAAAGCCGTGCTCCCAGATCCGCTATGACATAACATGCGCCGATCGGCAGCACCTTCGCCAGACTGAAACCCATGACATAAAGTACGTATAACATCAGTTCCCCTCAAACGCCAGTTTCGCCGTGTCTATCGCGCTGTCGGGTTTCGAGATCTTCTCTACCGCCCGTCTCATGCTCTCCAGCGTCCCCTCAGAATCGAACAATCTGTTCGTCTCGTCATATATCCCGTGATGGTCGCTTACCTCTATCGCCGCGCCCCTCCCCACGAGAAAATCCGTATTCATCCTCTCATGTCCCGGTATCGGTTTTACGACGAGTATGGGAAGGTTCTTGACCAAAGCCTCCGCCGTGGTCATCCCTCCCGCTTTCGTCACTATGAGGTCCGATGCCTCCATCAGCTCATCGATATTCTCAACGAACGGTAATATCTTTATATGTCCGTTCTCGCCCTTCCGGCTCAGTCTCCCGAGCCTGTTATAAAGCTTCCTGTTGGACCCGGCCACAACCAGAAGCTGGTAGCTGTGCATGGTATCCTTCATGAACGATCTGACCACATCTTCCATGACGCCGAGGCCCTGGCTCCCCCCCATGACGAGAACGGTAGGATCGTCCTCCGTCAAGTCGAGTTTGTCCATTATCTTTTTTTTGTCATGCGCGACGCGGAACCTCGGGTCAACGGGGATCCCGTATACCTTTATCCTATGGGCCGGGATGCCTTTTGCCTCAAGAACGCCGGCCGTCTCGGATGACGGCACCACGTAATGGTCCACCTCATCGTACAGCCAGTAGGAATGCGGGGCATGGTCCGTCAGTACGCCTATGAGCGGCACCTTTTTCCCGCATGACCTCTTGTAATCGGCCACCATGCCGCACGGGAACGCCTGGGTGCAATAGATCACATCGGGGGACACTTCGTCAAGCAGGCGCTTTATCTTGGACATGTTGAACCTGTGGAGCGCTTCCCGGGCCTTTTTCGTTTTTTTAAGCACTTTGGGGTTATCGTAAATATGCCCCCAGAACTGCGGCTTCTTTTTGATTATCTCGATATAGGTCTTGTTTATGATCTTGCCCAGCACAGGATTGGTGTAATCAAGAGCGTTGATCTTGACTATATCGATGTCCCTGCGCAGTTCCCGCAGGCCCTCTTCTATGGCCATGGCGGCATGGAAATGACCCGAATATCTCGAGATGTAAAATATCAATATCTTCTTTCTCATGCTTCCATTTCCAGGACCTTTTTGATCCTCTTGGCGGCCTCGAGCAGTCTGTCCTCTTCTTCGACCAGGGCGAAACGGATGTAACCTTCCCCGTATTCCCCGAAACCGGTGCCGGGAGCCACTACAACGCCGACCTCCCTGATCAAGAGGGCCGCGAATTCCATGGAAGTAAGGGCGCTGTATTTATCGGGTATCCTGGCCCAGAGGTAAAAAGTCGCCTTCGGTTTAGGTACGTCCCAACCTATTTTTTTCAGCGCCTTCACCATCGCGTCGCGCCTTTTCTTGTAGGTCTTAACGGTATCGCGCACGCATTTCTGCGGGCCCGTAAGCGCCTTTATAGCGGCGTACTGGATCGGCTTGAAAAGACCGAAATCTATATATCCCTTGGTCTTGCTCAGGGATTTCAATATCCCGGCGTTTCCCACGGCGAACCCCATGCGCCACCCTGCCATATTGTACGATTTGCTCAGGGAGTGGAACTCCACGCACACATCCCTTGCCCCGGACAACTGAAGGATGCTGGGGGCCACATACCCGTCAAAGACGATATCGGAATAAGCCAGGTCGTGTATCATTATTATCCTGTGCTTCTTCGCGAACGAAACGGCTTTTTTCAAAAAAGGTTTTGTGGCAACGGCCGCTGTCGGATTATGCGGATAGCTCAGGAACATCAGTTTCGCTTTTTTCGCGATGCTTTGCGGTATTTCATCAAAGTCCGGGAGGTAATGCTTATCCTCGCTTATGGGGATATTGTGCAAGATGCCCCCCGCTATCAGCACTCCATTGAAGTGGACCGGGTAAGCCGGGGTGGGGACAAGCGCTATATCGTCGTTGTTGAGAAAAGCGAGCGAGATATGCGCTATCCCTTCCTTGGAACCTATAAGGGGCAATACCTCCGTTTCCGGGTCCAGTTTCACGTTGAATTTCCGCCTGTACCATTGCGCGATGGATTTCCTCAACAGCACTTCCGAATCGTCTATATACCGGGAATACCTGTGGTTCTTCGGGTCCCTGGCCTTTTTGCAAAGCTCGTCCACGATGTGCTTTGCCGTCGGCTGGTCGGGGTTCCCCATGCCGAGGTCTATCAGGTCAAGCCCTCGTTCTTTTGCCTCCTTTTTCAGTTCATCTATGATGCTGAAAAGGTAGAGCCCCAATCTTTTCATCCTGTTAGATTCTTCCATGTCTTGCCCCTTTATTTAGCTGCATTCAGAAGACAGATGTCAGTTGTCAGAAGTCAGAAATCAGAAAACAGAAGTCAGATGTTAGTTTTTAGTTCTTAGTTTTTAGTCGTACAACTCATAACTAACAACTCACAACTCAACACTTGATACTTGTCACTTTATCCTTGTTACTTGTCACTGTTCCCTGTCTTCTGTTTTCTGTCATCTGTCCTCTGTCTTCTGTTTTCTGTCATCTGTTATTTCTGCTATCGCCTCGTCAGTTTTTACTGTCTCGCCTTCTCTTTTGAATATCTTAGCCACAACACCGTCGCAGGGCGAGGGCACGTCAAAGGTGGCCTTGTCCGTCGCCACCTCGACCATGTCCTGATCCTTCGATACCCTGCCGCGCTCATCCACGTGCCATGCCGTTATGGTCGCCTCTTTAGCGCCCTCGAGCAGGTCATTCAGCCTTATCTTCATAAGTTCCATACTCTTTTCTCAGATCTTCCGCGAACCGCCTCGCGAAGGCCTTCCTGGCCATGGACATGTCGATCTTGCGCCCCAGCATCTCTTCTACCGACGTGGCCTCAATATCACCTTCGCCGCACGGGTCTATCTTGCCGAACGGTTCCAGATCGTTACCGATATTCACCGCTACGCCGTGGTACGTCACCCATTTTTTCAGCGCAATACCGATAAAAGCTATTTTTCTGCCGCCGGCCCATACCCCTCGCCTTCGGACGTTCCTCCCCGCGGCGACACCCATTCCTCTCAGCGTCCCGGCTACGGTCTTTTCCAGAAAATCGATATAGAAGGATACATCCTTTTTCTTCTCAGAAAGGTCCACAATCGGGTAAAGCACGAGCTGACCGGGCGCATGATAAGTTATCTTGCCGCCCCGCCCGGTCCGTATGACCGGTATGCCTTTATCGGCGAAATATTCCCTGTCAAGGACGTCGTTATCATCCGAAAGCCGGCCGCGCGTGACCACGGGATGATGTTCGAGCACTATCAGCGTATCGGGGGCCTGGCCGTTTATCCTTTTCTTCAGGATATCTTCCTGGACCCGAAAGGCTTCCGCATAATCGATCACGCCGAGATCGAGCATTTCCACTCCCCGCCCGACACCTGACACCTGACACCTGTCACCTGTCATACTATATCGTCAAACCCCCCGTGCTCCTTGAAGTACTCTATCACGCCGCCCATATCAAGGAACTTTCTCATGATCCTGGGTATCGGTTTTATCTCGATGTTCACGCCTTTCGAGAGATTCTTCAGGATGTTCTGTTCCAGGTCCAGATCCAGCTCATCCATGTCGTCGATATAGTTCGTTTCGCACTCGACCAGACAAAGGCCTATATTGAACGCGTTCCGGTAGAATATCCTCGCGTAGCTTTTCGCGACCACCGCGCGCAATCCGCTGGCCTTCAGGGCAATGGGAGCCTGCTCACGCGAAGAACCGCAACCGAAATTCTCTCCCGCCACAAGAAAATCTCCCGGCTTTATCCTCTTGTGGAAATCTTCTTCCACGTCCTCAAAGATATGCTTCGCGAGTTCCTTCTCGTCCTGTATCTTGAACTTGTATCTGCCGGATATGATGTAATCGGTATTGATGTCGTTCGATATCTTCAGGCGGTGCGCATAATTAGACACGTTAATCCTCCTCTTTAGAAAACAGAAATCAGATAACAGATGTCAGATCTGTCTTCTGTTCTCTGTCCTCTGTCTTCTGTCTTCTGCTACGACAGCCTCCTTGAATGTTCCCTTGGATCGGATATTTCCCCCTCCAGGGCGGTCGCCGCCGCCGTAGCGGGGCTTGCCAGATATATGTTCGCGTTCGGGTTTCCCATGCGCCCCTTGAAGTTCCTGTTCGCCGTGGAAAGCGCGTTCTCACCGTCCGCCAGAACTCCCTGGTGCGTCCCTACGCACGGTCCGCAACCGGGATTGTTCACGACCGCCCCCGCCTCGACAAAGATCTCTATGTATCCCTTCTTGAGCGCGTCGAGATATATCCTCTTTGAAGCGGGTGTTACGATAAGTTTAAGGCCGTGGGCCACTTTTCTGCCTTTAAGTATCCTGGCCGCGATCTCGAGGTCCTCAAGCCTGCCGTTCGTACAGGTACCTATGGACACTTCGTCTATCGGGGTCCCCAGCATCTCGTCAATACCATGCACGTTATCCACGGTATGAGGACACGCTATCTGGGGAACAAGTTCGGACATGTCGTATTCCAGTGTCTCCGCGTATTTCGCGTCCTCATCGGCCTCGACGGGCCGGGGTTCCCTGAGAGCGTGTTTCTTGAGCCATGCGAGCGTCTTTTTGTCCGCCGCCATGAGCCCGCACTTGGCGCCCATCTCTACCGCCATGTTCGATATCGTGAAACGCGCGTCCACACTGAAGTCGTCTATGACGTCCCCGTAAAACTCGACCGACCGGTACGAGGCGCCGTCCGCCCCGATATTGCCGATAATATAGAGAATGACATCCTTTGAATAGACCCCTTTAGGCAGTTCGCCGTCAGCGACGACCTTTATCGTCTCCGGGACCTTGAACCAGTTCTTGCCGCCTGCCAGCGCTATCGCCACATCGGTGGATCCCACGCCGGTGGACAGCGCGTTTATCGCCCCGTAAGTGCAGGTATGCGAATCGGCGCCAAGGACAAGGTCTCCGCAGGTGACGTAGCCTGATTCGGGTATGATCTGGTGGCATACTCCCTGGCCGATATCAAAGAGCCGCACGTCCTGCTCTTGCGAGAACTTCCTTATCTTCGCGTGTATTGCGGAAACCCCGATGTTGGGGCTGGGCGCCGAGTGATCTATCACGATGCTGAACCTGTCCTTATCGAACACGTTTTCCACGCCGAGCTTCCTGAAACTGTCGATAATGATGCCGCTGGTACCGTCCTGCCCGAAACAGAAATCCACGTTGGCGATGACGATATCGCCCGCCCTGGCCCTTTTGCCTGAATGTTCCGATAATATCTTTTCCGCTATGGTCTGTCTCATCTCACCCAATCCTTTATGCGTTTGACCCCTTCGGTGATCGCCTCAAGGTCCGTCGCGAAACTGATGCGTATGAACCGGTCGTCCCCGAAGGGGCCGCCCGGTATCACGGCGACCTTTTTTTCCTCAAGAAGTCTCTTCGAAAAGGTCAGGGAATCCATCCCGCAACCTGAAATGTCCGCGAACATATAGAACGCCCCTTCCGGCTTGAAGGGCTTTATTTTCGCATCCCCCGAAAAAAGTTCCACGAGAACGTCCCTGCGCCGCTGGAACTCTTTCCTGTTGTTATCTATCTCTTTCTCCAGGTCCGCGGTCAGCGCGCACTCCGCCGCTGCCTGGCTTATCGAGCACGGATTTGACGTAGAATGGCTCTGCAGCGTCGATACCGCGCCGGTTATCCCTCTGTCGCAGGCGATATACCCTATTCTCCAGCCCGTCATCGAATGGCTCTTGGAAACACCGTTCACCACTACGGTATGGTCTCGCACTTCCTCGGAAACCGCGGCTATGGAAAAATGCTTCTTCCCGTCGAAGATTATTTTCTCATAGATCTCATCGCTTATGATCAAGATATCCTCGGTGACGCAGGCAGCCGCTATCTCCCTGAGCTCTTTTTCATCATAGACGACACCCGCCGGGTTCGACGGGCTGTTGATTATAATAGCACGCGTGTTATCCGTAATAGCTTCCCTGATCTCTTTGGGGCTTACCTTGAATCCTTTATCGCGGTCGGTCGTAAGCAGTTTGGGCTCGGCACCGGCCAGCTTGACCATCTCGGGATAACTTACCCAGTACGGATGGATCACGATGACCTCATCACCCGGGTTACAGATGACCTGGAGCACATTGTAAAGCGAATGTTTCGCCCCGTTGGATATCACTATTTCCTCTAATTCGTACTCTAATCCGTTGTCCTCCTTTAATTTCCGTAAGATGGCCTCTTTAAGGGACTTCGTACCGCTCGCGGGTGTATATTTAGTAAATCCGTCCTTGATGGCCTTTATCGCGGCTTCTTTTACGACCCCGGGGGTGTCGAAATCCGGCTCACCGGCGGCAAGAACGATCACATCCTGACCATCACGGATCATGGATTTTGCTTTGGACGTTATAGCAAGCGTCGCGGAGGGCTTTACAGTCCTCATTTTTTCGGAAAGCTCCATATCGTGCTCCTGTTTTAGCGCATAAGTAATTCAATTTTTGATAAGTTAAAATAGCATATAATTAAGAATAAGACAAGGGGTAAAATTTGACCAAAATCAGCCTAATTTACACATCGGGAGTGTACACACCCGATGTGTATCATGGTTCTATTATGCGGATCTGGGAGGGGTTGTCGATTATCATGACAGGGCCGCCCTGGTCCTCGATCTTTCCGACGACTTCCACGCGCCTGGCCCTGTAATGACTGTAAGGGTCTATCCTTTTTTTTCTGAATAGAGGTATGTTCCGCGTGAATATAACGGCAGTGAGGTCTTTTGAACGGTCGGAACCCATGTTCAGAAAGATCTTGTGAGGTGAGATCCCTACGTCAAAGACCTCTCCCGTAACGACCCGGAACCGGCCGATACTATTGCGCGCTTCACCCGGAGATATGGATTTTAGCGCTCCCCATAATCCTCTCTTTTTCTTCCGCGCGTCTTCCTGGGCTTCCAGGAGAAGGTCCAGGTGTCTTACGTTCGGCGGAAAGGTATAGACCGTCGCCAGACCCTGCCTGATGAGCTCTTCATTGGCCATCTTGCCGTCCACGTACACGTAAGCCAGCCACCTGTCGTATTTGTCCTTTTTTGTGACATCGAATTCGAGGGTGACTTTCTTTTTGAACACCATAGACCTGTTGAACTCTTTAGCCTCGACACCGAATGCCTCGGGATCGAACAGCCAGTCACGCCCGATGCGTTTCATGGTCTCGGGGGTATCGATACCGGTATAGCGCACTTTCTTCCCGTTCGCAAGCTCCACTGTATCCCCGTCGACCACGTTGCGCACCAGATATTCTTTGCCTCCGGCATCACCGGGAGCGCAAATCCCTATAAGTAAAAGAGTTATAATTACGGTTATAACGCAAAAATAAGAGGACGGTCCTTTCCCCCTACACGTGCTTCCCAAGGTCCGTCCCCGTCTTATCGTCACCGCAAAAACTCCTTGGCCGAAGGACACAGTTTCCGAACAACACACTCCGCACAGAGCGGTTTTCTCGCGTCGCATGTCTTTCGCCCGTGGGCTATGAGGAGATTAGAAACGTTCCCCCATTTTTTCCTGTCGAAGAGCAGCATGAGGTCCTGTTCTATCTTTACGGGATCCGTGTTTTCAGTAAGCCCCATCCTCCCGCTCACTCTCCTGACATGCGTATCTACGGCGATCCCTTCATTCTTGCCGAACGAATGAAAAAGGACTATATTAGCCGTCTTACGCGCGACGCCGGGCAGTTTAACGAGCTCTTCCATCTTTGCGGGCACTTTCCCGGCGTATTCATTGCCGATCATTTTTGCCGCGCCGATTATATTTTTTGCTTTGTTCTTGTAGAACCCGGTCGATCTTATCTCTTTCTCGAACTCCGCCTGTTTGGCCCCGGCATAATCCTTTACCGTCCTGTATCTTTTGAAGAGGGCCTTTGTCACTTTATTGACCCGCTCATCAGTGCACTGCGCCGAGAGTATGGTCGAGACCAGGAGCTGGAGGGCGTCTTTATGCTCCAGTGCCGTCGTGACCCCGGGGTACTCTTTGTCGAGAATGTCGTATATTTTCTTCGCCTTGCCCTTATCCATCACTTCCTTCGGAATCTCTTCTCTAACTCATCCACCGTGATATCCAGCGTCGTCGGCCTCCCGTGAGGGCAGGTAAAAGGGAGTGAACATTTTTTCAGCTGCTCAAGGAGCGACACCATCTCTTCCCTGTTCAGCGGATCGCCCGCCTTTATGGCAGCCCGGCAGGAAGTGAGCTTTATCAGCTCCTCGTTTATGTCCGCTTTATTAAGATCGCACGACGAGAGATCAACGAGTATGTCATACACTACCTTCTTGATATCGCTATACCTGAGCATGGCGGGGATCGCCTGGACGACATAAGACCTCTCGCCGAACGGCTCTATCTGAAAACCCAGTCCCGCGAACTTATCTATCACTTTTTCCATGACCAGGGACTCTCCCGCGGAAAGGTCCAGGCGGGCCGGGAAAAGCAGGTTCTGAGCCTCCACGGAGCTTTCTCCCGCGGCCTTCGAGAAATATTCGAAGAGCACCCTTTCGTGAGCGGCATGCTGGTCCGTAACGGTTATCTTTTCCTCGCCGATCCGGACGATATAACAGCCGCCTATCTGGTATATATCCTCCCTTTTCGCCTCGGGAGAAGCCATCTCGCTCAGGCTGAGCCATGCGTTCGCTACCGACCTTTCGGCCGAAGGCACTTTTTTATCTATCGCATAACCGAATTCGGTCTGCACGCCCGTTGTTTCCGGTATAACCTCTCTTCCGGGGCTTTCCCCTTCCTCTTCTTCCACCATTGCCGGAGGGACCACAGCGGCCATGGCCCCGGACGGCGTCGCTTCGATCTCACCGAAACTGTCCCTTATCGCCCCCGTGACGGCCGCCTTCATAGCCGGTTCATCATCGAATTTCACCAGGAGTTTCGTAGGATGCACATTGACGTCGACTTCGGAAGGGTCCACGTTCAAGAAGAGTATCACCGCGGGATGGCGGTGCCTCTCCAGAAGGCTCCTGTACGCCTCGTACACCGCGTCGCTGAGATGTTTGTTCCTGACGAACCTGCCGTTGACAAAGAACATCTGCGCGCGCTTGTCCTTTCTGGTAGCCGACGGGCGGCTCATAAAGCCGGAAGCGCCGTATTTCCCGGAGGAAGAACTGAATTCAGTCATGTGGTCCGCTACATCGGCCCCGAACACGCTCCTTATCCTTTCAATGCCGGTCATGTTCTTCGCGGCATGCATTAGCATCCTGTCCCCGTGTGTAAGCTTGAACTCTATACTGGGATAAGACACGATAAAGCGGCTGACAATATTCGCTATTTCGGCCAGTTCGGTGGATTCCCTTTTCAGGAATTTCCTTCTCGCGGGCACGTTGTAAAAAAGGTTCCTCACCTCGACCGTCGTGCCCTTAGACCTTCCCGCGGGACGCATTTTCAGTATCTCGCCGCTTTCCAGGTAAACATATATCCCCGCTTCCTCCGTTCCCGTACGGCTGGTCAGGTCCATCTGCGATACCGCGGCGATGCTCGAAAGCGCTTCCCCCCTGAAACCCAGAGTGTTCAGCCGGTCAAGATCGGTAATGTCCCGTATTTTGCTCGTGGAGTGACGCAGGCAGGCGGCCTTCGCGTCATCCTGTGACATGCCTTCGCCGTTATCGGCCACCCTTATCAGTGCCTGGCCCGCGGATTGCACTTCTATCTCTATGCTGTCCGCGCCGGCGTCGATCGAGTTCTCGACGAGCTCTTTCACGACCGAAGCGGGCCGTTCCACCACCTCACCCGCGGCGATCTTCCCCACCACATCATCCCTTAATACATGTATCTTCGCATCACTCATAACCACTCCAAACCTCAGTTTTCGCTCACTTTGTCTTTCAGCTCTGCTAACCTTTTCAGCGCTTCCAACGGTGTCAGGTTGTCGACGTCCAGGTCCTTCAGCTTCTTGACGACCGGGGGCGGCCCCGCGGAGTACCCGCCGAAAAAATCGAGTTGTTTCTCTTTTCCGCCGTCCTTTTCAGAAAAACGCGAGCGGATGTTCCCCATCAGCGAATCCTTCTGGAGGTTGTTCAGTATATCGCGCGCCCTTGCGACCACCTCCTGCGGCATGCCGGCGAGTTTCGCCACATGTATGCCGAAGCTCTCGTCACAGCTTCCCTCTTCCACTTTGTAGAGAAAAGCCACTTCATCTCCCCACTCCTGGACCGCGAGATGATAGTTCTTTATCCCCCTCATGATCTCGGAAAGCTCGGTAAGTTCGTGAAAATGGGTCGCGAAGAGCGCCTTCGCCCCGGGGCGTTTGCTCCATAGAAATTCAACGGCCGCCCACGCTATTGAAACGCCGTCGAACGTGCTGGTACCCCTCCCGATCTCGTCGAGTATGATGAGGCTGCGCCCCGTGGCATTATTCAGGATATTGGCCGTCTCGAGCATCTCTACCATGAAGGTGCTCATTCCGCGGTACAGGCGGTCCGACGCGCCCACGCGCGTGAATATCCTGTCGACCACTCCTATTTTAGCCGACTTCGCGGGGACGAAGCTTCCCACCTGCGCCATTATGGTAATAAGCGCTATCTGCCTTATGTACGTGGACTTTCCGGCCATGTTAGAACCGGTGATCACGAATATCCTGTGATCCCGCGTATCCATTGTCACGTCATTGGGGACGAATTCCTTATCCTTTAATATCTTTTCAAGTACCGGGTGGCGGCCCTCGACTACGCGCAGCGAGTCCCCGTCGTCCACTTGAGGGCGCGTGTAATGGTTCTTGACGGCCACTTCCGCCAGGTCGGACAGCGCGTCAAGGTCCGCGACACCGCTAGCGGCCTTTTTCAAACGCTCGATCTCTGCTCCTACTTCCTTTCTGAGGGCGCAGAACACCTCATATTCCTTATTTTTTACCCGTTCTTCCGCGCCTATGATCTTCGTCTCGTAATCCTTAAGTTCCTGGGTTATGAACCTCTCCGCGTTCACCAGGGTCTGCTTGCGTATATAATCCTCCGGGACGGCTCCCAGGTTCGCCTTTGTGACCTCTATAAAATAACCGAAGACCTTGTTGTACCCTACCTTCAGCGAACCGATACCCGTCCTTTTTATCTCTCTTTCCTGGAGCTCTGCCAGCCAGTCCCTGCCGCCCGAGATCAGGTCCCGGAGCTCGTCTATGCCGGCATCATATCCTTTCTTTATTATGCCGCCGTCCCTGACGGCTACAGGCGGCTCATCGGCTATAGAATCCCTTATCGACTTTATGACGTCACTGAAATCCCCCAGACCTCGCGTGATGTCCTTCAGTTTCGGCACAAGCGTACCCTTGAGAACCTCCTTCAGGGCCCCCACGTTCTCAAGGGAGGACGCCAGGGCTATCATGTCCCTGGCGTTCGCCGTCTCCAGGCTTATCCTGTTGGACAAGCGCTCGATATCATACACTTCGCCCAGGACCTCGCGCACGTTAAGACGCGTCGTGCCGTTGTCGAAGAAATACTGCACGACGTCCAAACGCATCTTTATCTCTTTCGTATTGAGAAGCGGGTTCAGTATCCAGTTCTTCAGCCGCCTCTTCCCCATGGGGGTCCTGGTAAGGTCTAGAACTCCGAAAAGCGTACCGTTCGACGTAAGATCCTCGATATTCTGGATGAGCTCAAGATTACGGTGCGAATTCCTGTCCATCGTCATGAACTGACTGGCATGATAGGCCGAGATAGTGCCTATATTGCTCAGGTGGTTCTTCTGCGTGTTCTTAAGGTACCTTAGCAGTGCTCCCGCGGCCCCGACCGCCAGGGACATTTCCTCGCACCCGAAACCTTCGAGGGTGTCCACCGAAAAATGGTTCTTGATCTCCTTGAGCGAGAGGTCGTAGTCGAACATCCAGTCTTCATCCACGGTCAGTACGCCGAGGTTAACGTCCCTGAGATCCCCGAAACCCTTCTCCCTGGAAAAGCTCTCGGGGACGAGACACTCCGCCGGAGATATCTTGTAGAGCTCCGAAAAAAGATCTTCCCTGCTGCCTGTCTCGGTAACGCGGAACTCTCCCGTTGAAATATCGGCATAAGCCAGGCCGAAATTGCCCTCGCGAACATTGAGGGAAAGTATATAATTGTTTATCGCGCCGCCCAGGAGCTCATCGGCCATGAAGGTGCCCGGTGTTATTATCTTTGTCACTTCACGCCTGACGAGCTTCTTCCCGGGGCCGGGCTCCTCGACCTGTTCGCAGATAGCGACTTTCCTGCCGTGCTTCACAAGACGGGCTATGTAGTTCTTCGCGGCATGGTGCGGAACACCGCACATGGGCACCTTGTTACCCTTGCCGGCTTCCCTGGATGTAAGAGTGATATGCAGTATACGCGTCGCTTCCCTGGCGTCATCGAAGAACATCTCATAGAAATCTCCGAGCCGGAAGAAAAGGATAGTGTCCTTGAGTTCTCCCTTGATCTGGAGATACTGCCTCATCATGGGGGTGAGATCGGACGTCATAGATAAATACCTCAAATAATATCTGGTGCCAACTGTATACAGAAGACAGAGGACAGAGAACAGATAACAGAAGACAGAGATTAACAGCTAAAAATATACTGTGGATATTATACTACATATGCACAATAAAAAACAGGCTCATAACTCGCGTGTAATAAGCATTTCAGCGAATTTGAGCCTGTTATATTCAAACCGTTTCATTCTGCACAGGATCATCTGTCTTCTGTCTTCTGACTTCTGTCTTCTGAAGACTATCCCATGGATTTTCTCTGGAACCTTTTGAAAAAGCCTCTTTTTGCGACCTTTTTCTGCTCTGTTTTGGCCTGTTCCTTCTTAACGTCCTCTACAGCCCGCTCCTCCTGCTTCTCTATGTCCACTTCCGGAGCGGCATGTCCTTTCGCCGCCTCTTTAGGTCTCTCGGCCTCTTTTTTCTTCCTTTTGGCCTTGGCTCTCGCTTTCTTAGTGACCCCGAGAAGGTCGTCGTCGGATATGGTCCTCTTGGTCAGCTCCATGACGACCATCTGGGCCCCGTCGCCTTTCCTGTTGCCTAAAGGCAGTATCCGGGTATACCCTCCGTTCACGTCCTTGTAAAGCGGCGCCAGATCATCGAAGAGGCTCTTCACCGCAGCGCGGTCACAGAGCTTACGGTAAGCCTGTCTCCTGGCCGTTACGGACCCGGGAGACTTCTTGGCCAGCGTGATAAGCGGCTCCGCGAAACCCCGGAGCGCCCTGGCTTTGGCCATAGTGGTCTCTATCCTCTGGTATGTGATAAGGTCGCCCGCCATGCTCTTCAAAGTGGCCTTACGCCAGCTTGTGCGCCTCGCGAGCCTGCCTGTTTTTTTTCGATGTCTCATCTATGTCCCTTCCTCTTATTCTTCGGGTTCTTCTTCCTCGATCTCCATGCCGAGATGCAGCCCCATAGAAGAAAGTACGTTGTTTATCTCGGTAAGTGATTTTTTGCCGAAGTTCTTGTACTTCAGCATTTCGGCCTCTTTTTTCTTCACAAGGTCGCCGATGGTCCGGATATTGGCCTCGGCCAGGCAGTTGGAACTCCTGACGGAAAGTTCCAGCTCGGAGATGGGCTTTGACAGCTTCTTCTTCATGTCCCTCTTCTCCTTGGATTCCTCCTCTTCCTCCTCTATTTCCTCGGGCAGCTTCCCGATGCTCAGGAAGACGTCCAGGTGTCTCTGAAGGATGTTCGACGCATAGAGAAGGCAGTCCTTGGGTTCCATGCTACCGTTAGTGAATATCTCCAGTATGAGCTTGTCATAGTCGGTAATATGGCCGATCCTCGTGTTCGCAACGTCGATGTTGACCCTTTTCACGGGGGAAAAAAGCGAATCTACGGGTATGACCCCTACCGCGTCCTTGTCCGTCTTGTTCCTTTCCGACGGGGCATACCCGCGGCCGCGCTCCACTTTCAACTCGATCTCCAGCTTGGTGTCCTCGGTGAGGGTCGCGATATGGTGGTCCGGGTTGATTATCTCGACCGTTTCGTCGGTCTTGATGTTCTTGGCGGTCACCTTTCCCTTCTTCTTTACGCTGATGAACATCGGCTTGGGGGTCTTGAAATGAGACCTGAGCACCAGGCCCTTTATGTTCATGATGATCTGGGGAACGTCCTCGTACACGCCGGGTATGGTATCGAACTCATGGAGCACACCGTCGATCTTGACCTGTGTAACGGCCGTCCCTTCTATGGATGAAAGGAGCACCCTGCGGAGCGAATTCCCGACGGTCACACCGTACCCCTTCTCGAACGGTTCCGCCAACACCTTGCCATACTCAGGAGAATAGCTTGACTCGTCAAAGACAACCTTTTTAGGTAATTCAAAATTCTTCAGTTTCATTCCCATTCCTTCTACCCCCCGTTATAACTATTTCGAATAAAGCTCTACGATAAGGTTCTCTTCTATGACCATGCCGATATCCTTCTTGGTTGGCAGTTTCGTGATCTTCACGGCAAGGTTTTCCGCGGAAACCTCCATCCACTCGGGGACTCCGCGTTCTTCGAGCACCTTCGCGGTCTCCCTGAACGCCTTGAGCTGCTGGTCGGACCCTTTTATCTTTATCTCGTCCCCCACCTTTATCAGGTAGGACGGTATGTTGACCTTGCGCCCGTTGATCCGCACAAAATTGTGTTTGACCACCTGGCGGGCCTTGGCGCGCGACTCGGCAAAACACGCCCTGAACACCACGTTGTCGATGCGCCGCTCCAGAAGCTGCAGGAGCACCTCGCCCGTAACACCTTTGGACCTTTCGGCTTTCTTGAAGTAGTTCTTGAACTGCCTCTCCAGAAGCCCGTATATCCTCTTGGCCTTCTGTTTTTCGCGCAGCTGTATCGCATAATCGGAAGCCTTTCTTCTCATCCTCTGTCCGTGCATGCCGGGCGCGTAACCTCTTCTCATGAAGGCGCACTTGTCCGTTGTGCACTTGGTGCCTTTAAGGAACAACTTCTCGTTCTCTCTGCGGCACAGCCTGCATGATGGTCCCAGATTTTTAGCCATCTATATTGTCTCCTTGTTTTATACTCTTCTTCTCTTTTTTTGTCTGCACCCGTTATGAGGCGTGGGCGTCAGGTCGGTAATGGTGGATACGTTCATGCCCTCGGACCTGATGCTCCTTACCGCGCTCTCCTTGCCGGACCCGGGCCCCCTCACGAATATCGAAACGTCTCTAAGACCGTGGGTCCTCGCCTTTTTTACCGCGTCCTTGGCCGCGACGCTCGCGGCGAACGGCGTGGATTTTCTCGACCCCTTGAAACCCACCGTGCCGGGCGAACTCCAGCAAAGGATCTCGCCCGCGGTATCGGTCACGGTCACTATGGTGTTGTTGAAAGTGGAATGGACGAATATCTTTCCACTGGTCGTTTTCCTTGCTATCTTTTTCCTTTTCTTGACCTTAGCTTTCTTCTGCACAGTTTACACTCCTTGTCATTGGACAGCCGGGACCGCCTTTTTCTACTCGGCGGCGGTCGTGGCCTTTCTGGCTGTCTTATCCTTGATCACGCCTATGGTCTTTTTCGGACCCTTCCGCGTCCTTGCGTTCGTCCTTGTGCGCTGTCCTCTTACCGGAAGGTTCTTTTTATGACGAAGCCCCCTGTAAGTGCCTATGCTCATCAACCTCTTTATGTTACCCGTGTAGTACCTCCTCAGGTCGCCTTCCACCTGATACTTGGTCTGGATTATGCGGGTTATAGTTGTAACTTCCTGATCGTCCAGGTCCTTGGCCCTTTTGTCGGGAGAGATACCGGCTTCGTGCAGTATCTCGTTAGACCTGGCCCTGCCTACACCGTACAGGTAGGTCAAAGCTATCTCTATCCGTTTTTCCTTCGGTATGTCTATACCTAATATCCTTGGCATCTTTACTCCTCCTGGCCGCTATCGACTAACGACTATCGATATCGACTGATTATCCTTGCCTCTGCTTATGTTTGGGGTCCGTGCAGATCACCCGCACTACGCCTTTGCGTCTTACTATCTTGCATTTCGGGCACATCTTGCGGACACTTGGTCTTACCTTCATTATCATTTCTCTCTTTTTATGATCCTTCCCCTCGTAAGGTCGTACGGTGAGAGCTCCACCGTGACCTGGTCACCGGGAACGATCCTTATGAAATACATCCTCATCTTTCCGGAGACGTGCGCCAGCACGACATGTCCGTTCTCAAGTTTCACCTTGAACATGGCGTTCGGCAGTGTCTCGACGATCTCGCCGGTAGCTACAATAGGTTCTTCTTTCGGACTCATGTTATTATCTCCGCTCTCCTTTTTCCGACTATAATCGTATCCTCAAAATGGGCCGACAACCTTCCGTCCTCCGTAACGGCCGTCCACCCGTCCTTCAAGACCCTTATCCTGCGGGTACCTATGTTTATCATGGGCTCTATCGCCAGCACCAGGCCCTCTTTGAGAAGCGGTCCTTTCCCCTTCTCTCCCCAGTTCGGCACCTCGGGAGGTTCGTGGAGTTGTTTTCCTATCCCGTGGCCCACAAAAGCACGGACCTCCTGGTATCCTTCCCTCCAGGCAACGTTCTGTATGGCATTCGAGATATCCGACACCCTGTTGCCCGCAACGGCTTCCTTTATGCCTTCCGCCAGGCATTCTCTCGTCACCCTGATAAGGCGTCCGGCTTCTTCATCCACCTTGCCGACGGTAAAGGTCCTCGCCCCGTCCGCGAAATATCCGTTCTTTTTGACCCCGACGTCGATGCCTACTATATCGCCTTCCTTCAGGACGATCTCCTCGGAAGGTATGCCATGGACGACGACCTCGTTCACCGAAGCGCATATGGTCGCCGGGTAGCCCTTGTAACCCTTGAAAGCGGGCTCTGCTCCGCTTTTTTCTACCAGGCTCTCCAGTTCCCTGTCCAGGTCCTTAGTGGACACGCCTTCACGGACGATCGCCTCCGCGTAAGCGAAAAGCTCCCTTATTATCTTTCCCGCTTCCCGGATCTTCCGGATCTCGGCTTCATTTGTCAGGATCGTCATTAACCAGACCCTCTTTCCTGAAAAGAGCATCTATCTCGCGGAAAAGTTCCTCCGCGGAAATATCGCCGTTGACCTCCCGAAGCAGCCCTTTATCCCTGTAATAACCTATGAGGTCCGCTGTCTTCTCTTCGTATACCTTGAGACGGTTCCGTACGGTCTCCGGCTTGTCGTCGTCGCGCTGGTAAAGCGCGACCCCGCATGTATCGCATATCCCCTCTTTTTTCGGGGGGATGTTGGTTACATGATAGTTCATACCGCATTTGGGGCAAACCCGCCTCCCGGAAAGCCGTTGTACCGCGACTTCCTCGGAGGTCCTGAAATAAAGCACCATGTCGAGCTTGCGTCCTTCATCCTTCATAGCACTGTCAAGCGACTCCGCCTGGGCTTTCGTGCGGGGATACCCGTCGAGTATGACGCCTTTTTCAGCATCGGGCCTCGCTATACGGTCTATGACGGCGCGGGTAACTATTTCATCGGGAACGAGTTCCCCGGCGTTCATGTACTTTTCCGCTTCCTTCCCTGTCTCCGTGCCTTCCTTGACCGCTTCGCGCAGCATATCGCCCGTCGATACATGTAAAAGATCATAAGCCTTTATTAATAAACCGGCCTGAGTGCCCTTGCCCGCCCCGGGCGGCCCCAGAAGGACCAGATCTATTCGGCGGCGCCGGTTCATCCCAAACGTCCCCTTACCCTGCCCTTCTTCATAAAACCCTCGTAATGCCTCATGAGCATATGCGACTCTATCTGTCTCATGGTATCGAGCATGACACCCACGACGATCAGGAGCCCCGTACCGCCGAAGAAGCTGGCTACCAGGTACGGTATGCCCAGCTGGCTGTTGATGATACTGGGCAACACCGCTATGATCGTCAGGAATACAGCACCCGGCAGCGTTATGCGCGTCATTATGAAATCAAGATACTCGGCGGTCTGTTTACCCGGCCTTATGCCCGGTACGAACCCGCCGTAGCGTTTCATGTTATTGGCCATATCTATAGGGTTAAAGGTTATGGCCGCGTAAAAATAGCAAAAGAACAGTATCAAAAGCGAATAGACCACGTAATACAAGGGCCTGCCCATCATCAAGGAGCTTGCCACGCCCTGTATCGCCCTGTGCGGTACAAGCCCCGCTATCGTCGCCGGGAACAGTATAATGGACTGGGCGAAGATTATCGGGATAACGCCGCTCTGGTTGACCCTGAGCGGTATGTAAGTGCTCTGGCCGCCGTATATCCGCCTGCCGACCACCCTCTTAGCGTACTGTATGGGTATCTTCCTCTGCCCCTGCGTGATTATGACCACAGCTACTATCACCGCCACGAACATGAACGCCAGGAATACGAGCTTGAACGGGTCTATCTGCGCCTCGCCCCGCGTGCCGGGCCTCACCAGCGATATCAGCTGGAAAACGGCGGCGGGAAGCCTCGAAATGATACCCGCGGTGATTATCAGCGATATACCGTTGCCTATGCCTTTTTCCTGGATCTGTTCGCCGAGCCACATTATGAAAGCCGTGCCCGTAGTAAGCGTTATCACGGTCAATATGCGGAACCACCAACCGGGATACTGGACGATCTGCAGGCCCTGGAACCTCGCTGGGTTCTCCAGCCAGAGGGCTATGAAGAACGCCTGTATCACGGAAAGGATCACGGTGCCGTAACGCGTATACTGGGTTATCTTCTTGCGGCCTTCTTCTCCCTGCCTCGCCAAACGCTCGAGCGCCGGGACTACCGTGGTCAAAAGCTGCAGTATGATCGACGCCGATATGTACGGCATGATCCCGAGCGCGAATATCGTCAGGCGGCGCATGGCGCCTCCGGAGAACATGTTCATCATCCCGAAAAGCGTGCCGCCCTGTGTCCTCGCTATGTTGTCAAAGAACTGCGCCAGTTTCGCGCCGTCGATACCCGGTGTCGGGATGTAAGCGCCGATACGGTATACCGCTATGAGCCCGGCAGTAAATAATATCTTTTTTTTCAGATCAGGTATCCTGAATAGATTCGCGAATGATTCAAGCATCGCTTTTCCTCTACCCTTTCAGTGTTGATACTACTTCCGCCTTGCCGCCGGCGCCCTCTATCGCTTTTTTCGCGGTCTCCGAGAACGAATCCGCCTTAACGGTTATGGCTTTGCTCAGTTTGCCTTTTCCGAGGATCTTGTACGGTTGCCTCTTTTTCCTGAGTATCCTGTTCGCCAGGAGGAAATCCTTATCCACGACCACGCCATTCTCGACGGAAGGAGCGCTTTCCAGTCTGCCTATATTGATGACGCTCCATTCTATCTTGAATTTGTTCGTAAAACCTCTTTTGGGAAGACGCCTGACCAGGGGCATCTGTCCACCTTCAAACCCGGGGTTATATGTGCCTCCTCCTGATCTTTGTCCCGCGCCTTTGTGCCCGCGCCCGCTCGTTTTCCCGCGGCCAGAACCTATGCCGCGTCCCTTGCGCTTTCTGCTTCTTTTTACTCCCCGCGGCTTGCCTATATCCTGTATTTTTAAAACCATGTTTTTCCCTTTTCCCTTTTTATCCTGACACCTGACACCTGAGACCTGATACCTGAGACCTGAATTATCCTCTCCTGTTGACCCTTAACCTGCGAAACCCGTCCATGGTGGCTTTTACGACGTTAATGGCGTTCCTCGACCCTAGGCTTTTGGTAAGTATATCCCTGATCCCCGCCGCGTCGCACATCGCCCTTACGGCACCGCCCGCTATGACCCCGGTGCCGGGACCGGCGGGTTTAAGGAGCACCCTTGTCGCCTTGAACCTGCCTATGATCTCGTGCGGTATGGTCTTGCCCTGCATCTTGACCTTGAAAAAGTTCTTCCTGGCATTGGCGGAACCCTTCTTTATGGCCTCTGCCACCTCGTTGGATTTCCCAAAGCCTATGCCTACCTCACCCCTCGCGTTGCCCGCCACGACCAGCGCACTGAAGGAAAAATTCTTACCGCCTTTGACCACCTTCGACACCCTGTTTATCTTGACGACGCGTTCTATGGCCTCCTCTTCGGGCGCTACCGCGACGCTCTCCCCGGCAGCGGGTTGAGCGGCGGTTCCTTGCACCGGCGCTTCGCTGTCCTTTTTTTTGGCTTTTTCTTCCTTTGGTTCGACTTTCCCTTTTTTATCTTTTTCAGCCATCCGTCCTCCTTAAAACTCCAACCCGTTCTTTCTTGCCGCCTCAGCGATGGCTTTGACCACGCCGTGATAACGATATCCCCCACGGTCAAAAACGACCTTCCTGATCCCTTTGGAGGAAGCGGCCTTAGCTACTTCCTCGCCGAGAGCCGTGCCGCATTCCACTTTCTTCCTGCAGGAACTCTTCAACTTGCTCTTAAGAACGTCGGACAAGGTAGAGACCGAACACAGCGTCTTACCCTCTATGTCGTCTATTATCTGGACGTTGATATTGCGGTTGCTCTTGTGCACGCACATCCTGGGCTTCGCCGGGCTCCCGGAGATCCTCTTCCTTATCGATCTTTTTCTCCTGCTTCTTCTCGTTAGTTTATCCATTGCCATATTCTTCTCCTTACTGACCCGGACGGTAAAACCCGTCCGGGTCAGGAATCCACTCTAAGCTATGCTCTTACCCTGTTTCTGCCTCACGTACTCGCCGTCATACCTGATACCTTTACCCTTGTAAGGTTCAGGCGGGTAATGGTCTCTTATCTCCGCTGCCACTTCCCCGACTTTTTGCTTATCTATACCCTTTACTATTATCTCGGTCGCGCTCGGGGTCTCGATAGTTATGTCCCCTGGAGGCGTGAAGGTAACACTGTGCGAAAACCCCAATTCCAGCATGAGGTTCTTTCCCTTCATCTGTGCCTTATAACCGACCCCCTGTATCTGCAGCTTCTTTTCAAAACCGGTCGTCAGGCCCGTTATCATGTTCTGTATAACACTCCGGGTGGTTCCATGAAGCGCCTGGTGCGTCCTGGAATCAGTAGGCCTCGTGATCATGATCCGGTTATCCTTCACATCGGCCGTGAACCTGTCCGGGATGATGTGTTCCAGGGCCTTCCCTTTACCTTCTACCTTTACCGTCCTTCCCTCTACAGACACCTTTAAGCCTGACGGGATCTCTATGGGTCTTCTGCCTACTCTTGACATTCCTTCACCTGTTCGTCATTTTGATTTTTCATTCGTCATTACGCTACCACACCTTACAGACCAGCTCTCCACCGATGCCCTGCTGTCTCGCGTCCTTGTCCGTCATAAGTCCCTTGCTCGTGGAATAGATCGCCAATCCGACCCCCCCCATGACCGAATGCACATCACCGGAAGATATGTAGCGACGCCGGCCCGGAGTGGACACGCGCTGCAGGTTCTCGAGAACAGGGGTGCCGTCATCAAGATACTTAAGATATACTTTGATCTGCCCCTGTTTGTTGTCCTCGATGACCTTGTAATTCTCGATAAAATCCTCGTCTTTCAGTATCTTTAGTATGCCTTCCAGCATGCCGGATCTCTTGATTATCACGTCCTTTTTCCCGCTCCTGATGGCATTCCTTATGACCGTGATCTGGTCAGCTATCAAATCCGTAACACTCATTTATTGCTCCTTAGCAGTTATTGGTACGCTCGCTTGAGTTCTTAGTTCCAACTCACAACTCATAACTAACAACTCATAACTCATAACTAGACTACCAGCTTGCTTTTCTCACTCCCGGTATATCACCGCGTGAGGCCAGTTCCCGAAAACATATGCGGCACAGCCGGAACCTTTTCATGTATCCCTTCTTCCTGCCGCATATCTGGCATCTTGTGATGACCCTGGTGCTGAATTTCGGTTGTTTCCTGGATTTCTCTATAAGACCCTTCTTCGCCATAAAATACCTTCTCCTTTATTTCTTCGCGAACGGCATGCCAAAGCTTTCCAGAAGGGCATAGGCCTCATCCTTATTGTCGGCCGTCGTCACGAAACAGACGTCCATGCCGTGCGTCATCGGTATCTTGTCCAGTTCCAGTTCCGGGAATATCACTTGCTCCTTTATGCCGAGAGTGTAATTCCCGTGCTGGTCGAATGAGCCCTTAGGCACGCCCCTGAAGTCCCTGATCCTGGGTATGACAAAGTTTATAAGCCGGTCCAGGAACTCGTACATTCTTTTCCCGCGCAGCGTGACCTTGTACCCTACCGGGGACCCATCCCTTATCTTGAAGTTCGAGATGGACTTTTTAGCCCTGGTCAAAGCGGGCCTCTGTCCGCTTATCGTGGCAAGCTCGTTCCTTATGGGCTCTATGAGGTCCTTCTGATGGGCCATTTCGCCGATCCCTACATTGATCACTATCTTCTCGAGACGCGGGACTTCCATCTTGTTCTTGAACCCGAATCTTTCCATCAACGCGGGTATTATCCTGTTCTCGTATTCGTCCTTGAGTCTGATCATTTTTACAACACTTCCTTGCATTTCTTGCAGTAACGGACCTTACTGCCGTCACTCAATATGTCAAAACCCACACGCGTCTGGCGGCTGCATCCCTTGCAAACGACCGCCAGGTTTGAAACGTTTATGGGCGCCTCCATCTGTATGATGCCGCCCTTATCGTCCTGGCGGGTCTTCCTCGCGTGCTTCTTCACAAAGTTCACGCCCTGGACGATGGCCCTGTTCTTCTTGGGGAACACTTTCAGGACCTTGCCCGCCTTGCCCCTGTCCTTCCCGGCGAGGACTTTTACGGTATCGTTCTTCTTCACGTGTAACATATTCTACCCTTTTTCCTTTATCCTTTTATATTACCTCGGGGGCCAATGATATTATCTTCATGAAATTCTTCTTGCGCAGTTCGCGCGCCACGGGCCCGAACACACGGGTGCCCCTTGGGTTGCCGTCCTTGTCTATTATGACCACCGCGTTATGGTCGAACTTGAGTATGGTCCCGTCCTCTCTCTGGATGGGATAGGCGGTCCTTACCACCACTCCCTTGACGACTTCGCCTTTCTTGACCTCGGCCGTAGGTGTCGACTCCTTTATGTTACAGGTAATGATATCCCCGATCTGGGCGGTCCTCTTTCCAGACCGTCCTATGACACCTATCATCGACGCCTTTTTCGCCCCGGTATTGTCCGCCACGTCCAGAATGCTTCTCATCATGATCATTGCTGCTCGCCTTCCTTCTGCGCTTTTTCCAGGACCTCGATGACCCTCCAATTCTTGTCCTTGGAAATGGGACGCGTCTCTTCTATTTTCACGAGGTCACCCAACGCCGTCTCGTTCTTGGCGTCGTGTGCCTTGACTTTTTTGTGCTGCCTTACGGACTTCTTGTACAACGGATGTATCTTGTGTATCTCCCACTGCACCACCACGGTCTTGTCCATCTGGTCTTTGATAACGGTCCCTATTATGGTCCTCTTTACAGGCTTATTTCCCATCACCCTTCTTCTCCTTTAAAATGGTGTAACACCTGGCTATGTCACGCCGCAACTGGCCGAACCTGTGTGGTCTTTCCACCCGGCCGGTAGTGATCTCTTGTCTCATCTTGAAAAGCTGTTCCTTCATCGTAATGAGCTTCTGCTCGATCTCGGCTTCCGTCATGTTCCTTATCTCGCTTGCCTTCAAGTCCTTCCTCCCCTTGATACGAATTTCGTCTTTATAGGCAGCTTATGGGCCGACAGCCGGAAAGCTTCCTTGGCCATATCGAGAGGAACGCCCTCCATCTCGAACATTATGCGCCCTTTCCTGACCACGGAGACCCATCCCACCGGGGAACCTTTACCTTTGCCCATTCGCGTCTCCGCCGCTATCTTGGTGATGGGTTTGTCGGGGAACACCCGTATCCAGAGCTTTCCGGCGCGGCCGGTATGCCTCATCAGCGCCACCCTGGCCGCTTCTATTTGCCGGTCCGAGACCCAGGCGCTTTCCAGCGCCTTCAGGCCGAATTCTCCAAAATTCAATGTGCTGGCTGAAGAGCTCGCTCCCTTACGGCGCCCTCTCTGCTGTTTTCTGAACTTTACTCTTTTGGGCATCAAAGCCATATTGACCTACTCTTCCGTTTCCTTGTCCTGTTTTGTTTCCATATGCTTGCCGAACTTCTCCCCTTTGTAGATCCAGACCTTAACGCCTATGATCCCGTAAGCGGTCCTGGCCTCGGAAAACCCGTAATCTATATCGGCCCTTATCGTCTGGAGCGGGACCTTGCCCCACTTATAACCCTCTGTCCTGGCTATTTCCGCGCCGGCGAGGCGTCCCTTGCACTTTACCTTTATGCCTTCTCCACCGGCGTCTCTCAGCGTCTGCATGGCTTTTTTCATAGCGCGCCTGAAGGCCACCCTTTTCTCCAGCTGAAAAGCTATACTGTCGGCTACTATCTTCGCGTCCAGGGCCGGTTTGTCCACTTCTTTTATGTCTATTAACAGCTTGTTCTCCTCGCCGATGATGTCCTGTAACTCTTCCTTTATCTTTTCTATCTGGGCTCCCTTGCGGCCTATGATCATGCCCGGCCGGCCGGCGTAGATAATGACCCTGACGCGTTTTGTCGCGCGCTCGATCTCCACGCGGGATATCGACGCCATGGACATATCCTTTTCGATCGCTTTCCTGATCCTCGCGTCCTGGAGCAGCTTTTTGTGGAACTCATCCTTTGGCGCGTACCAGCGGCTGTTCCAGTCCTTTATGACGCCTATCCTGAAGCTTGTGGGGTGGACTTTCTGTCCCATACCGATTATTCTCCTTTTGCTTTTGCTTTTGCTTTCTTTGCTGCGGCCTGCGGGGCCTTGTCAAGCTCCACGTAAATATGGGATGTCCTGTGCCTCACAGGAGTGGCCCTCCCCATTGTTGCCGCCCTGTAGCGGACAAGCATCGGGCCTTCATCCGCCTTTACCGTTGATACCACGATGTCCTTGGAAAGGAACTTTTCCTGCTTGTTGTAGTTCAGGTTGGCGAACGCCGAATTGATGACCTTCTTGAGCGGGCGACAGGCCCGTTTGTTGAGGCTGTCCATCATGAAAACGGCCTCTTCCACGGTCTTGCCCTTTATCAGTTCGGTCACCAGCCTCACTTTCCGGGACGATATCCTCACGTATTTTGCTTCCGCTTTAGCCAACATCTTGCCTCTCTCTTTTACGTCTTCTCCATCGATGTCTTTGTCGCCGCTCCGTGCCCCTTGAATATGCGGGTGGGGGCGAATTCGCCGAGCTTATGGCCGACCATGTTCTCCGTTATGAACACCGGGTAAAAAGTCTTCCCATTGTGTACCGAGATCGTCAACCCGACGAACTCGGGCAGGACTACCGACCTTCTCGACCAGGTCTTTATCGGCTTCTTCGTGCCGGTATCGAGCATCCTGTGCACTTTTTTCTTCAAGCTTTCATCTACGAAAGGCCCCTTTTTGACTGACCTTGACATATCTTTTATCCTCCGCTTTTCCCTCTTTTACCGGTCTTTCGGCGTTTCACTATCCTGCGGTCTGAAGCCTTTGCTTTCTTCCTGGTCTTCAGCCCTCTCGTGATCTTACCCCAGGGCGTCGTAGGATGGCGCCCGCCGCTGGATTTGCCCTCGCCGCCTCCCATGGGATGGTCTACCGGGTTCTTTGCCACCCCCCTGGATCTCGGCCTGCGGCCCAGATAACGCATCCTGCCGGCCTTCCCGTAAGACACGTTCTCATGGTCGATATTCCCCACCTTGCCTATGGTGGCGTACGCTTCCTCGCTGACCAGCCTCACCTCGCCGCTCGGCATCCTGAGATGTATGTTCTTGCCGTCCTTCGCGTCAAGCATGGCGCTGTTCCCCGCGGACCTGGCGATCTTAGCCCCGCGGCCGGGATCGAGCTCGACGCAGAACACCTCTGAACCGAGAGGTATGTCCTTAAGCGGCATGGAATTCCCCACTTCTATCTTCGATCCGGAACCGCATTGGACGGTGGACCCTACCCTCAGGCCCAGCGGAGCTATGGTATATAATCTCTCGCCGTCCTCGTAACGGACCAGCGCTATGCGCGCGGATCGATTGGGATCGTATTCTACCGCTTCGACGAGGCCCGTAAGGCCTTTTTTCGAATACATGAAATCGATAACACGGTAACGCCTCTTGTGCCCGCCGCCCATGGAACCCACGGTCTTCCTGCCCAGGTTGTTGCGGCCGCCGCTCTTGCGCAAAGGCCTTGTGAGAGACTTCTCGGGGCTGGCCTTCGTTATCTCTTCGAACTCGAGCACGTTCCCCCACCTGCGTCCGGGGGTCATTGCTTTGTGTTTTTTTACGCCCATCTTATGTTACCTCTATTCTGCTGCCGGGTTCCAGGGTCACTACCGCCTTCTTCCAGGACGATGTCGTCCCCTCGCGGAACCTGACCCTCCTCTTCTTGCCCTTGACGTTCATGATGTGCACACTGTCGACCTTAACCTTGTATACATCCTCGACAGCCCTCTTTACCTCTATCTTGTTGGCGGTCTTCTCCACCTTGAAAAGATATTTGTTCTGGGTCAGGAGCTCCGTCCCCTTTTCGGTCCGTATCATATTTTTTATAACGTCATGCGGCGTCTTCATCTTAACCTCTCGGCAAGTTTCTCAAAGGCTTCCTTTTCTATCACCAGACAATCGTTCAGCAGCACGTCCCTCGCGTTGATGTTGCGGCCTTCCTTGAGGCTTACATTCTTCAGGTTGCGGGAAGAACGCTTCAGGTCATCGTTCGCGGCATCGACGACAACGAGCGCCTTGCCTTCTATCTTCAAATTGTCAAGTATCGCCCTGAATTCTTTCGTCTTGGTCTGCTTGAGCTCTATCTTTACTATCGGCTTTATCATTTTCTCGATGAGCCTCGCGTTCAAGCTGGAAAGAAGGGCCACTCTCAGCGCCTTCCTGGGCACGGAATAGCTGTAATCCCTGGGTTTAGGGCCAAAGGTCGTGCCGCCGTGACGCCAAACAGGGTTTCTGGACGATCCGACCCTCGCGCGGCCGGTTCCCTTCTGCCTCCATGGCTTCGTACCGCCGCCCGAGACCTCGGCTCTCGTCTTGGTCGAGGCCGTGCCTTTGCGCATGTTCGCTTCGTAATTCTTTATGACCTCGTATAAAAGGGTCTTATTGACACGGCCGTCGAACAGCTTCTCGTCAAGCTGCATATTGTCCACGACCTTTCCGTTGAGGTCATGTACCGGTAATTTAGTTATAGAGTCCGCCATTTTTATTCTTTATTTCCTTCTTTGCTTTCTTTCCGAGCCTGTTCTTGCGGCTCCTCAGTCTGTCCGGCCTCTTCCCGCGCCTGGGCCTCTCCCTGAGGTTCCTGCTCCTCTGGCTCTTCCTTTTCTACGACCTCCCGCTCCGCCAGCGGCTTCTTGACAGCATACTTCATGATGACATAATTGCCGTTGGCGCCCGGGACGGCACCTTTTACAATAACAGTGTTGTTCTCGAAGTCTATATCAACGACCTCAACGTTCTGGACGGTTACCCTCTCGTTGCCCATTTGTCCGGGCATCCCGTGCCCTTTGGTGACGCGTGAAGGAAAAGAACTGGCACCGATCGATCCCGGGGCGCGGTGGGACATCGAACCGTGTGATTCCACACCGCCGGCCCAGCCGCAACGCTTCATCCCTCCCTGGAACCCCTTTCCTTTTGAGGTGCCGGTAACATCCAGAAAATCCCCCTTCTGGAAGATCTTGTTGGTCACCTCGTCGCCGGTCTTTACGCCGGGATCATCATCGCACCTTATCTCCCTGACGAACTTCTTCGGTTTCAGGCCATTGGCTTTCAGATGCTCCCTCTGGGGCTTCGAAAGACGCTGTTCCTTTGTATCGTCATACCCCAGCTTTACGGCATTGTAGCCATGTTTCTCCGCGAGCTTCACCTCCTGCACCACACAGGGACCGGCCTCAAGAACGGTCACGGGAACCCGCAATCCGTCCTTGTCGAATATCTGAGTCATACCGATTTTTTTACCCAAAAGACCAGAAACCATTTTTTTCTCCGTATCTTGCATTGCGTAGCTCGTATACCGCTGCTTGCGCTATACGATCTACTTTATCTCGACATCCACGCCGGCCGGCAGGTCCAGCTTTCTCAAGGCGTCTATCGTCTTTGTTGTCGGATCGAGGATATCAAGCATCCGTTTATGCGTCTTTAGTTCGAACTGCTCTCTTGACTTTTTGTCGACGTGAGGCGACCTCAAAACGGTAAAGACCTCCCGTTTTGTCGGTATCGGCACCGGCCCGACGACCGATGCACCGGTCTTTTTCACTGTTTCGACTATCTCCTCCATCGACACGTCAAGAAGCTTGTGGTCGAACGACTTAAGGCGCAATCTTATTTTTTGTGGTTGTTTCGTTTTTTTCGCCATCTTATCCGCCTCTTATGCCACTATCTCGGAGACCACACCGGCGCCGA
>CAYPCX010000018.1:0-2920 GCA_964409365.1 uncultured Planctomycetia bacterium
TGAATGTCAAAAGAAGCGCTATCACAATGATCTTCATCTGATTCCCTGGGCCCATTTCAGCACCCCCATCTCTCAGACCAAAACAAGCAACAAATAAAAAACCCACGGCTAAAGTCATTGCCATGGGCTTCAAATATAAAACATCCTACACGGCAACTGACTGCCTTAGCCAACGTGACCTTAGGCTCTTAAGCTTTGCGTCCCCTGCTTTCGCAAGGTTTGCCTTTATCGTTATATATAAAAACCCTAAAATATTCTTAGTTTTGATGTGCTTAACTTCACTTCAAGTATATCATATATATAACCATATCCAACAAAATCATAAAAATTATTAAGATTGAGTTAATTTTAGGCTGTTGGCGCTGATATATGTTTGCAAATAAAGAGGTTATATATTTAGATTTTTTTTAAGAAACCGTGGCGTTTGTGATTTTCATCACAATCTTAACGATATCTTAACAGACTTGCAGGGGTTATTTGGGCAGGTCTTTGAGGTATTTATCGATCGCTCTCGCGGCATGTTTTCCCGCACCCATTGCCGCGATGACCGTGGCGGATCCCGTTGCTATGTCACCGCCAGCAAAAATATCATCGATGTTGGTTTGTCCGTTATCATCTACTTCGATGTTGCCTTTTCTTCCGAGCTTCAGATCGTCGATCGTTTTGAGCAGGAGTGGATTCGGCCCGTTGCCGATCGCGACGATCAGTGTGTCGATCTCCATATCGAATTCAGCCCCCGGTATAGGCACCGGCCTCCTTCTTCCACTGTCGTCAGGTTCGCCCAGTTCGTTCTCCTGGCACCTGAGGACCTTCACCGTGCCGCTCTCGTCGCCTATTACTTTCAACGGGCTCGTAAGGAGGTGAAATTCTATCCCTTCCTGTTTCGCGTGGTGTATCTCCTCGATCCTCGCTGGCATTTCTTTTTCCGTGCGCCTGTAAACTATGTGCACCTTCTCGGCCCCGAGCCTGACCGCGCACCTTGCCGAATCCATAGCGACGTTCCCGCCACCTATGACAACGACCTTTTCTCCGACGTTCACCGGTGTATCGTATTCGGGGAATTTGTATGCTTTCATCAGGTTCACTCTCGTAAGGAATTCGTTGGCGGAATAGACACCGTTAAGGCTCTCCCCTTCTATCCCGAGAAAGTACGGCAGGCCCGCCCCGGTCGCGATAAAGAACGCCTTGTAACCGTCTTCCCTGAGGTCCTCGATCGTCTTTATCCGTCCTATCAGGTAATTGAGCTTCAGTTCAACTCCGAGCTTTTCGATCTCATCCACTTCTTCCATGACCATATCCTTGGGAAGACGAAATTCGGGTATGCCGTAAGTCAGGACCCCGCCCGGTTTGTGCAGGCCTTCGAATATGGTGACCTTGTAGCCCATCTTGGCAAGATCGGCGGCGCACGTCAGGCCGGCAGGCCCTGAACCTATCACCGCGACCTTTTCTTCCTTCTTTTCCTCTGTGGGGTGGACCCTTTCATCTTCGGGAACGTTCCGGTCCTCCCAGTCGGCCGCGAACCGCTCCAGGGTACCTATATCGATAGGCTTGCCCGTCTTCATCAGGACGCATTTGACCTCGCACTGGTCTTCCTGGGGACATACGCGCCCGCAAACGGCCGGGAGAGTATTCGTCTCCTTGATGATGGCTATGGCATCCCTGAAACGCTTCTCCGCGATAGCTTTGATAAAGGCGGGTATGTCTATCTCGGCGGGACAACCCGTTACGCAGGGAGGATCCGGGCATTGCAGACAGCGCGCGGCCTCCTTTACAGCCTCTTCTTCGTTGTAACCGTACGGCACTTCTTTGAAATTCTTGACGCGTTCTTTCGGGTCCTGCTCTCTCATCTCTTGCCTCTACTTTTGCCTTTTAGCCCGATCCGGCAGTTCTCTTCGTACTTTTCAAGAGCAAGGCCTTCCTTGTCCTTGAACCTCGCCTGGCGGTGCATGAGGTCGTCGAAATCGACCAGATGGCCGTCAAATTCGGGCCCGTCAACGCAGGTAAAATGGGAATCTCCCTTGTAGTGCACCCTGCAGCCGCCGCACATGCCCGTCCCGTCTATCATGATAGAATTAAGGGACACCCGCGTCTTCAGGCCGGAGGGTCTTGTCATGTCGGAAACCGCTTTCATCATAACTACGGGACCTATGGCAAAGACCAGATCATACGAGCCCTCATCCATGAGCTCACGAAGGACATCGGTAACAAAGCCTTTCCTGCCGTAGGACCCATCGTCTGTCGTGATATGGACCTTGTCGCAAAACCGGCGTATCTCATTCTCGCAGATAACGAGATCTTTTGTCCTGGCCCCGATCACCACAGTGACGTCATTGCCGTCTTTGGCCATCGCCTTGGCGATGGGGTAAGCCTCGGCCGTGCCGACACCCCCGCCGATACATATGACCTTACCGATATTTTTTGTTTCCGTGGCATGGCCAAGGGGACCTGCAACATCTAGGATAGATCCCCCCTCTTTCATGGCGCAGAGTTTTTTAGTGCTCACGCCTATGGCCTGGCATACCACCGTCAGGGTCCCTTTTTCCCTGTCAAAATCATATATCGTGAGCGGGAAACGTTCGCCTGTCTCGTCCAGGCGCAGTATCACGAACTGGCCGGGTCTTGCCGCCTTCGCAAGGTCAAGAGCCTCGAACTCTACAAGGCATATCTCACTGTTCAGCTGTTCTTTTCTTACTATCTTGTGCATGATCACGGTCCTTTTGGCACGCTGCGAACATGAGCCACAGCACCATTTAAAAAAAAGACGTTCCCTCTTGAGCAGGAACGCCTTTGTTCCGATACGGGATACGTATCTAAATTTATTATCTATGAATCGACCTGCTTAGTCAAGGAAAAATCCGCCCGAAAAAACAGCAAATTCGGACCACGGAACAGGCACAGCAATACCGGGTATGGGGGTTCC
>CAYPCX010000018.1:3020-32999 GCA_964409365.1 uncultured Planctomycetia bacterium
GGCGCAGTTCTTTTGCTGTTGAAAGTGTGGCAGGGCAAAAACTGTTCGAGCACGGAACGCCCGTGCCCGGTATTGCTATGGATATTGCCCCACCGAACAGGCAAGTAATACCGGTATGGGGGTTCCGGCGCAGTTCTTTTGCTGTTGAAAGTGTGGCAGGGCAAAAACTGTTCGAGCACGGGACACCCATGCCCGGTATTTCGATGTATATTTGTGAATGTTTAAAATGTCGGCGGGAGGTTCTCTCCGGCCAGGTCTTCGTCGAACCCCCCGCTCAGGGACTGGACCCAGCCGTTCTCAAGCCCTAATTCATGCATCCTGCTGACGACCGCGCGGAACTCTTCTTTTCTTACCCTGCGTGATAGTTCCCTGTATTCGCCGGCCTTGTAAGCCGGATAATACTGGCTCATAACGCTCAGGAACACTTCAGGGCCTATTTCCTCCGCTAAAAATGCGAGCGTATCTTCGGTGCCGGATATACCGTTCGGGAGGACCAAAAGGCGTACTATTAGCCCCTTGAGCGCCGCGCCTCCCGCTATCTTCAGGCTTCCCACCTGCCTGTACATCTCCTTCACTATCCTTCGGTTATTCTCGACATAGCCCGGGGCGGAAGAATATTTCACGGCCATATCATCCGAAGCGTACTTCATGTCCGGCAGATACACGTCGATCAGGCCCTCAAGCGCCCGGATAACGTGAAAAGAGTCATACCCCCCGGTATTGTACACCACCGGCATCTCCAGGCCGTCCGCGCAGGCGTATTTCAGGGATTCGACTATTGCGGGGACGATATGCGTGGGGCTCACGAGATTGATATTGTGGCATCCCGCGTCCTGAAGTTCAAGCATCATGCGGGCCAGCTCCTCGGCGCTAACTTCCCTGCCTACGTCGGCCTGGCTGAACCGGAAATTCTGGCAGTATACGCATTCCATGCCGCATCTTGAGAAAAATATAGTACCGGACCCGCTACTGCCGGAGATCGGCGGTTCCTCGCCGTGGTGAGGATCACAGCTGTACACGACAGGTTCCGGTCCTGAGGCGCAAAACCCCTTCTCGCCGTTCAGGCGGTTCACCCCGCATTTGCGCACGCACAGGTCGCAGTTCTCAAGCGCCCGCATCAGATCAGGAAGCGCTTTTTCGGCAATCCTTATTTTATCCATGCTGCCTGGTTATGTAATCTAACGGATATGGGATAACAGGTAAGGGAATTCCGGCGCAGTTTTTTTGCTGTTGAAAGCGTGGCAGGGCAAAAACTGTTCGAGCACGGAAGTCCCTTAACTGTTATTGCCTGGTCGTTAGCGAGAATTCCCGGCCCATCTATGATAATGCTACTCCCGTATGAAGACCTTTTTGACCCCTGACCCTATGCGTTTGGTATCTTTGACCATGCCGTTGACTGTCTCTCCGCAACCGGCCAGAAAAGCTATTATCACGAATATCGCAGTTACAGAAATTATTCTTTTCATCTATTCCTCCGCGGACTGTTCTGATTTTCAGATAAAATTTAGCATAAAACAGCCGCGATTTCAACTTTTCACGGTTTTTTTCCCTATTTCGGCGATATTGCCAAGCTTGCCGTAGCATATGAGCGTGTCGTTGATCTCGATCCTGTCCGAGGCGCCCGGCGCGGCCACAACACCCGTCCCTCTTTCAATGGCCAGTATCAGTATGTCCCTCTGGCGAAACGAAGACCTGCCGAGGGTCTTGCCTATATCGACACAATGCTCCGTCATGGTGACCTCGGCGACCCCGTACCCTTCAGCGAGCCTGAGGATCTCCTCCACCGGCCGTTTCGTGAAGGTCGGGCTTTTCATGAGCCTTTCCTGTATCTTTTTGGTCAGCTTCCTGGTTATCGCTTTGTTGAACGATATCCTTATGATGAGAAGTATCGCCAGGAGGATGAGGGATATGTTTATCAACACAGGCGTCACCCCGCCCTTCAGGAAAGAAAGCATCAGGGTGGTGATAACGGAAATGAACCCCGCGCTTCCCATTATCATGAGGAAGACTATTATTTTCCGTCTGATATCGTCGCCAACCACAAGCTCCGCGTCCTTCGTGGTAAAGCCCGTCCCGGTGAACGCCGAGACGGCCTGGAAGAACGCCTTTTTCTCGTCAAGGCCCGTCAGGTTCAGAGCGACCGCCGCTATCTTCACTATAAAAGCGGAAACGACTATTATGAGTATTACCGGAATAACGAATACAAGATTCATGTCATCTATCCCCTGTCCTCTATTTCTCCGACTATTTCCTCAAGTATGTCCTCGATCGTGACTATGCCCACCGCGTTCTCCTCCTGGTCCACAACGATGCCCATCGGCTGCTTTCTGTGGCGCAGCCGCGTAAGAGCGATATCCAGGCCGTCGTCCGTTTTAACATGAACAGGCTCGCGGACAAAATCCTTCAGGCCGGCTGTCACGTCCTTGTCTTCGGCATATAATATGTCATAAATGTTCACTATGCCGGTGATCTCGTTCTTGTTCCCCGTATATACCGGTATCCTGGAAAACCCCGTGACAGACACAAGTTCTTTAAGGTTATCCACGGGATCACCTGCGTTGATGGACGCCACCCTGAAAAGAGGCACCATGATCCCTTCTACCTTCTTGGCGCCGAAATCCAGGACCTTGTGTATGAGCTCCACCTCGTCCGCCTCTACTTCGCCCGTCTCGTGCCCCAGATGCAGCATCTTTTTCAGGTCGCTCTTGGTGAAAGTCGATTCCCAGGGCTCGGCATGCCTCCCAAAAGGCCTGAGAAGTGTCCTGGCTATAAAATTGACCGAGATTATAAGAGGATTGAAAGCCTTGTAGAAGCCGTCCAGGGACCTGACGGTCTTGAGGGCCATCTCCGTCGGGAACTGCCGGGCTATCATCTTCGGTATGATCTCGGCGAAGACAAGCGTTACCGGGACCATTACCACCGTCACCAGAAGCGGTGCCAGTTCCGACCCGACATATTCCGCGAACACTCTCGTAGACAGCGCGGAAGTCATGACCATGGCCAGATTGGTGCCCACAAGAGTCGTCCCGAGGAACTTGCCCTGCTTCTCTACAAAGGACTCGAGTTTCCGGGCGTTAGCGTCTCCCTCCTCCACCAGACCTCTAAGCTTTATCCGGCTGAGACTGGTAAAGGCCATCTCCGTACCCATGAAAAAAGCCTGTATCAATATCCCGCCAAGTATGGCTATAGTGTACAACGGTATCATGGCAGCTCTATTTTCAAAGTGGTTATCCTGTTCTTTGAAACGTCCTTTACGGTTATAACGGCTTCGTTTATCTTGATACTGCTTCCCGAACGGGGTATCCTGCCCATGAGCAGGATAACGTAGCCGCCTATCGTGTCGACCTCTTCAGTCTCGATCGAGAGCCCTATTCTTTCGTTGACCTCGTCTATATGCGCCAACCCGCTGACCTCGTAGGTCTTCTGGTCGATCTTCCTTATCTTCGGGGCCTCGAAGTCGAATTCGTCCCTTATTTCGCCGACGATCTCCTCCAGTATATCCTCCAGCGTCACGACCCCGGAAGTAACGCCGTATTCATCGGTCACAATGGCCATGTGAATGTGACGTTTCTGGAGTTCCTGAAGAAGATCGTCAATTTTCATGCTTTCGGGCACGAAATAGGGTTTTTTCACCAGATCCCTGATCTCACCCGAAGGGTTGAGGAGAAACTCCTTTGAATGCACTATCCCCACAATATTATCGAGGGTATGCACGTACACGGGATAGCGCGAATACTGTTCTTCCTTTATCAGGCGCACGATCCGAGACTTGTTTTCCGTGAGGTCAAGCGCCACTATGTCGATCCTGGGGGTCATTACGTCGGCAGCGTTAAGGTCCTTGAATTCAAGGATCCCCTCGATCATGTCCTTTTCCTTTTCCTTAACGATCCCCTTCTTCTTGCCGATAGAGAAAAGCGACCGTATTTCCTGCTCGGTTATACCCGGTTTTTCGGATTTCACTTTCAAACCAAGGTTTCTTACGATGAAATAGGCGATATTGCTGAGCGTTACCCTTACGGGGGCCAAAAGCGCCTCAAAGAACTTCAAAGGCAGAGCTGCGAAAAAGGAGAACTCCATGGAGTGGGCGATAGCGAACATTTTCGGCGTGACCTCGCCGAAAACAAGCAGTATAGCGGTCATCGCGATTATCGAGATCCCTATACCTTTTTCACCCATGTTGCAGTAAAAGATCTCCGCCAGGATGGAACTGGCGGCGATATTGACAAGGGTATTCCCGACAAGGATGGTGATAAGAAGCCTGTGCGGGTTGGCAAGAAGCCCGACCACCCGCCGGGCGGACCCTTTTTGCATGCTCTCTATCTGTTTGAATCTTATCTTGCCGAGAGACAAAAACGCGGTCTCGGAACCCGAGAAAAAAGCGGAAAATGCGAGTAATATGACAAATAGTCCTATAGTCACTAATATTGGGATCGTTTATACCGTCTTCAAACGCCGGAGAGCTTTTCTTTCACGAGCGCGCTGATGACCTTTCCGTCAGCGCGTCCCTGGACCTTGCCCATGACGGCGCTCATGACCTTGCCCATATCGCCCGGCGAAGCCGCGCCCGTCGCGGCGATCGCCTCGTCGATGATCTTTGCCAGCTCTTCCTCGGACATCTCTTCGGGAAGGTAAGTCTCCAGCACCTTGAGCTCTTCGGCTTCCTTGCTGACAAGGTCTTCCCGGCCGCCTTCGGTGAATTTCTCGATGGCCTCTTTATACCGGCGGACCATTTTCTTTATAACCGCTATCACCTTTTCGTCGTCAAGTTCTTTGTCCTGCGTCTTGTCGGCGATCTTCCTGTTCTTTATGTCGCTGATAAGCATCCTGAGGACGGACACCTTGACCTGGTCCTTTTCCTTTAACGCGGTCTTCAGCGTCTCGCTGATGTTCTTTTCAAGCATGGCATACCACCTGACATGATTTCCCGCCGCCGCCCAGGTTCTTGATGCGGGTAAGTTTTCTTTTGGCGAAAAATTTCCTTACCGGGTCGAGGTAGTCTATCAAAAGCCGTCCATCCAGGTGATCCATCTCGTGCTGAAGGGCCGTCGCCGTAATGCCGTCATATTTCGCCATGAAATACTCTCCGTTCTCGTCCTGTGCCCTTACCTTCACTTCCGCGGGACGCAATACACTGACCGTAACGCCCGGCAGACTGAGACACCCTTCTTCCAGACGCGATTTTTTCCGTGATCTTTCAAGAACTTGCGGGTTGATGAAGGTCTTCCGGCCTTCGCCGACGTCGATCACCAGAACTCTTAACCCCAGGCCCACCTGAGTGGCGGCCAGCCCGATACCCTGGCTTACGTACATCAGATCGGACATGCTTTTAGTTATGTCCCTGATATCCTTATTGAACTCGCTAACGGGTTTCGTTTTTATCCGCAGGCAAGGGTCCGGATATGTCTTAAGTTCCAAAGTATCCATCTTACTTGCTCTTCAGCTGATTGTTCTTCCCCAGAGTTATTTGTTTCACCTTAAAGTTGTGGCTTTCTTTCGTCTCCAGGAGGCAGAACGACAATATGACCAGTTCATCCCCCACCTCGCCCTTCCTCACGGCAGGCCCGTAGAAGATCATCTTGCCGGAACCCGGCGCCTCTTCTATCGCATAGGTCTCGAACCGTTCGCCGTTGTTCATATTGAGGACCTGGACCCTTTCCCCGGGAAATATATCAGCCGCCTCGAGTACCGCCTTGTCGATGCCGATGCTGCCCGAGTATCGCGCCTCTTTGGCGGTCATAAAAGCGTTATTTATCTTCGATTTACACAATATGCGTAACATTACCCTTTCCTCCCGAATGGCAGAGGTGGGCCCCTCAGCCCAGTCTTGCCTTAATGAGCTGCGCTACCCTTTTTCCGGATACCAGCATGCCGCCGAATATCGGCCCCATGCGGGGGCTCCCGAATACCGCGTTAGCGGCCATACCGGCCACATACACGTTCGGGAATATCTCCCTGGTATTGACGTTCATGGAACTCTCGCCGACCTCGGCCCACATGGGCTGTTCCCCGACCACTCCCCCGGTCTCGGTCGCGAGCCGTATTTTCGCCTTTCTCTCAAGCAGGCGTGAAACCTCGCAGTGGTGCCCGGTCGCATCCACCACGAACCGCGATTCGACCGTTATGGGGTCGACATGAAGGTTCGCCAGGCTTACCGCCGACCAGTTTATCACGAGACCTTTGACCACCTCGTTCTTTATCATCAGGTCCTCTACCTCAAGAAGATTGAAGACCCTGACCCCGGCTAACGTGGCTTTTGAACAGATAGTGGATACCGCCTGTATGGAATCGGCGGTATAGTAATTGTCGCGGTATTTTTTCGAAGATACGCCGAACTCGCTCAGGATCTTCCTGCCCTTGTCCTGGACGACGATCTCGTTGAACATGATACCGCCGCCCCACATGCCGCCGCCTATGCTGAGCTTCCGTTCGAACACGGCCGCTTTTATACCGTCTTTCGCGAGATAATAAGCGGCGGTAAGGCCCGCGGGACCGGCGCCGACTATCGCGACATCCGTCCTGAGATTATCAACAAGTTTTTTTGAGAAGCTTTCAATTATCGCCCTGGAAATGACGACGTCATTTAGCGCTTTTTTCGGCATTTTTGATCTCTTCGTCTTCCTCCGTCCCGACAGGCCTCTTGCTGATCTTCGTAAGGTTGTCCCCGTCGAAATAAAGATAAAGGTCCTGCGAGAAATACCCCATGTTCGCCGGGATGATCGTATCATACCTGGCCCTGTAGTACCATTCCTCGCGGGTGCCTCCCCATTCGTCGGACCTGACCGTCCTCTTCATGTCGGGTTCCCCGTACTGGGCCACGACCTCTGAAGCCCTCATGCCTTCTCGGAGACCGCCGCCCCCCACCGGGACCGTCATAACATTATCCGTGTTCGAAACGCCTATCTCGGCGCAACCGGCCAGGAACAGGCACAGAACGACAAGTGATATAAGACGAATGGGATTCAAGATACACCTCCTGAGATGGTTATGTCCGGAACTGGTAGGCAGCATTGTAAAGCAAATCACAAAGATACTTTAAAAAAGTGTTCTTCTGCCTGTCTTCGACCTCGGTGATCTCTACGCCGACATCGTAAGGGGCGTTGTCCTCCAGACTTGTCTTTTCCTGCCAGATGATCTTTCCAACAAGGCGTATGGGCTTATCGGAAATGGGAAGATGCAGGGATAGGTCCAGTTTCGCGGTTTCTTTCAGTTTTTTGCCTATTTCAAACCTGAGACCTACGGGTGAAACGTTCTTGGTCACTACCTCATCGGCCCCTTCGGCGGTGGTCACCGTCAGTTTCAGAGGTGTCTCTATCCTTATAAACCGTCTTCGCTCAGGTAATTTAAGCTTCATTTTCTCCCCTGTTGGCGAGAAGTATAACATATCATAAGAGGCGCGTCAAGAATAACTTAGCTTTCTCGCCGCCTAATATGAAAAAACGAGCGGTTTCAAAGAACCGCTCGTTTCCAGATCTCCATAAATACCAGTATTGACTTACTTTGCAGCCGGCATATCGGGCATCACCTGCGGTTTATCGTACCTTCCTATCGGGAAGGTGGCCAGTTCCGATGCCCCGGAAGCTGTTCGCGCGAAAGCTTTGCAGGTACCCTGGAACGTCCCGAGCACGAACCCTTTGATCGGGTTGTTGTACTCTTTCGTCTTATCCACGATCCTTTTCGGGATCTCGGTCCAGCCGAAGACTAAGTTCGTAAAACCTCTCTCGGCTTTCTGTATAGGACCAGGGGGATAAGTCGAAGGCTTCGTCGCCGGGATCACTTTAGTCGTCGTAGCAGCTGCCCTGGTCTTGGTCACAGTGGTCGTCTTGGTCGCTTTTGTTGCGGGCATATCAGCTGCAAATCCAGACATCGCAAAGGATATTACTAATATGGCAACGATTATTAGTGCCCAACTTTTTCTCATTTTTCAACCCCCTTTCGGTTTCCTGAAATATAACATAAGAAACAGTAAAAGTCAACTAATCATGTATATTATTTTACGGGATTTCCAGGGGTGTTTTCCTCTATCCAGCCCCGTATAAGATCAAGTATGCCGCCGTCGGGTTTGAAGTCCCAGGAGCCATCCGAACCTACCATGGTCCCCATATAAGGGGAAAGGTTCCTGAATACGGCTATTTTTATGTTCGTATCCCTGCCCTTCAGTGACCGTAAGCCGTCGACCGCTTCCTGGCTGTAAAATATGTCATTCTTGCCCAGGATCAAAAGAAGAGGCTTGCCGAAAGACATCATCGCCTCGTAAGGACGCCTGGCCAGAACCTGCCGGTACTCCTCAAGCGGGGTCCTTACCCCCAGAAAAAACTTGAAGTCCCCTTCGCCCCCCGACACCTCTTCAATATGGCCTTCTACCTCACTAGTGACGTATCTCATAAAACCCTCGTCAAAAGGGCCCAGTTCCCTCTCCCGCAATATCTCCTGGATGCTTTCAGCCGCGCCCTTGTGCAGCGACTTAGCGGCCAGGGACCCGGCGGGGACCCCCAGTATGACACACGCGCTCAGATCGGGAAGATCTTTGGCCGCTTCGAGGGCAAGGTAGCCGCCTTCCTTGTGCCCGATAATGGTGATGGAATCTTTCCGTACGGCAGGATACGCCTCAAGATATCCGACCGCCGACCTTATGTTACGTACGCGTTCCGCGTCGTCGACGTTCGAAACATTACCCTGGCTTCTACCCAGGCCGGGGTCGTCAAACCCCATCACGACAAAACCGGACGATGACAGGAATTCACCAAGGGTCTGCAAAAGCATCTCTTCGCCCCTCGTCATCGGGCCGTCCTTCGGGACAACAAGTACCGCGGGAAAAGGGGCTTTCCCTTCGGGTATCCAAAGCCGTCCCGATAAGATCATGTTGTTGCTATCGAAAAATATTTCTTTCTTTTCTGTCTCCGGGACGCCCGGGGCATCCGAGTCCAGGAAACTCTCCGCATCCTCCATTCCCGGGATGTCCATTTTACCGGCTCCCGCCGGCAGGAAAAAAGAAACGAGCCTGGACAATACCGGCTGTATCCTCTTGCCCGGGGCTTCCGCAAACCCCGTCAAAACAAAACTCATATCTATCTTGCGTACCTCCATGGTCAGTATCCTGTGTGAATACTTGGCAAGGGCCAGCTTTACGTCGGGTATCCCTTTAGCGCGCACCAGAAAGCGTTCCGCCTCGACCCGTTTCCCCATAATGGGCACATATTCATCCCTAAGGAACCTGACCTCGATCTTATCCCGCATGGGCGGGACCGGCTCGCCTACGGGTATCATCACTTCGGAGAACTGGGAACCCTTTTTCCAATAGTTGTACTTCTGCATTATCGGCATGAAGAGCATCACGTCGTAGGGCGAGAACACCATGGTCTTGCTGCCGGTCTCGAATCCCTTGAGGGAAAGGAACCTCGGATGCTCCAGGAACAGGTAATCCGTTCTCTCCCCTTCCTGCTGGAGAAGTATGAGTCGCGTCCCGCCCTTGACGCCCTTTGCCTCCTCTACGTACTTCAAAGGCGTCATGGTCCTTTTCTTAAGGAACAGCTTTTCGCTCGTTGTCGGGTATCCCAGCGAATTAGGGCAGGTCGCCGCGGCCTTGTATATTACCTTATCTTCTGTAACGTATTTGTCGACCCTCCAGGAACCATAATGTTTACCGCCGACCAACACTTCATAATCGAACCTTTTATGCCCGCTGAAGTCTATATAGTAGAAAGCGAGGACGATCAAAAGGACCACGGCTATCGCCGACAAGAACACTATAGCTATCAACTTTTTCATAACACTCTCATGCCGTTAATGGAATACTCGAACCTGAGCTTGTCTTCCGAACCGCTTTTCGCGAATTTCGATCTCGTGGAAAGCTGTGATACCACCTCCCGCGGACAGTTCCTCATCAGATGCCTGAACGAAATGCCCTCTCCCGGCAGCAGGACGTTCCTGGTATTCTCCATACCCGTAAGCAAAGCGGGGTGAGTGTATTTGTACGCACCCAAAGGGTAGAACGAATCTTTGTAGACCACGGTGCCATCGGGTCTTGAGAAAGACACTTCAATGAGTATCGAGGTGACCGTCTTGGAAGAATTGTTCTTGAGGCTTCCCTCCATCATGGGCATACCCTTGAACGGCCGGTCTTCGCCTATCTTTACGGTCACGTTACCGACCGCTATGTTATTCCGGAATATCTGCGCCGTCAGCCTGTATATAGCGTCCCTGTACCGCAGAGCGAAGCTGTCCTCTTTCCATTGAAGGTAGATACTGTACCCGACAAGCGTGGACAGAAAGACCACCGAGATTATCAAGGATGAAAATACTATGACCAGCACATGTTTCTTTTTGACAATAGTCATGATAATATCACGCTTTCAACTGCCCTACATACGTCTCTCTCACCTCATTGAAATATGATACCACTTCCGGCGAGGCGTAATCCGGATATGTCCATCTCCAGGGACGGAACGTGCCGTCCCGGTAAAACAGCGTGGATTCGGCGAATATCCCGCTGCCGATATGTACGCGGTGCGTGTAATCCTTTGTCGTCAAAAGGACCAGCTTTGCCTCGGTCACGTACCCGGGATCGATGTTGACGGTCCTTTTGCCGTCAGTCCTGTACTGGTCCTCTATATCGTTCGTTCGCAGCTTTGTGCCCGAGACGTCCCCGGCGCTCAAAAGCTCCCTGAAGGAGAGAAGCTTCCTTGAAAGCGGCCGGCCGAACTCCTCATAATAGTAATCAGTGTAATCGAAGGGAAGGGTTTTTTCAACCTTTTCCGTGGGGCCGTAAATATCCCTGAGTTCTTTCTCGGCGAGTTCGAGCTTCTCCGCTTCCCTGAAGATCAGGCTTACAACGAGCTTTACGGGTTTCGGCCTTGCAAGAACGCCCATGAGCGTCAGTTATTCCCCCACCAGTTGGACCACCAGTTCACGCCTGCGGGAACGGGTGTCAAAATCACAGAAAACGATCTGCTGCCACGTACCCAGGGTGAGTTCCCCTTCCACGAAAGGCACGGTTATCGACGGGCCCATGAGAGATGAGCGAACATGCGATGAACCGTTATCGTCATGCCATGTACGGCTGTGGGCGTAGACCTTGTCGGTCGGGGCCACTATCTCCAGGGAATCCCTGAGGTCCTTCACCAGGTTCGGTTCATACTCTATGGTGGTAAGTCCTCCCGTAGACCCCGGGTTGAACACAGTGAGAACCCCGTTACCCAGACCGGAAGAGTCCACGACACCCTGGCATTCGGCCGTTACGTCTATAACATCCGTGTGACCTTTGGTCTCGACTGAAAGATATTTGGTGATAACCATTGGGGCTTGGGATCTATCCCGATTTTTTACTGATATACTGGACAAGCTTATTTCTCTCTTTGGGCATAAGAGAATCAAAGAATATGGCGACATCGTAATGCTGGACGTCCCCGTCTTTGAGCACCGGGTGCTCTCTTACGACAACGCCGTCTATTTTCATCGTCGAAGACGACGAGCCTCCCCGTCCGGGCAGGGAAAGGACCACCTGCACCCTCGTCATCAGGGGAATGGGCCTGTCGACCTTGCAGTAAATGCCGGAAGCGCTGACATCAAGGCTCTGGGTAATGGTGTTGAAACCGTCCCCTGACAGTTTTATCGAAATGTCTTTATCTTTGATGCGCGGAAATCTTCTGCGTTCTTTTCTTTCAGCCATTTCTCCTCCGTTTTTCAAAAGATAGATGTCAGATGACAGAAGTCAGAACTCAGATATATAGGTGTTTGATGTTCAAAGATACTATAATCTGTTCTCTGTTTTCTGTCTTCTGTCTTTACCCCGGCGGCCAGGAAAATTTCCTCCCGCCCAAAAGATGGACGTGGATGTGGAATACCTCCTGACCGGCGTCCCTGTTGCAATTGATGACAGTCCTGTACCCGCCGTCGGCTATGCCGTTATCTTTTGCGACCGCCTTTATCTTCCGGAATATTTTTTCCAGAAGACCCGCGTCCTCGTCCCCCAGATCGTTCATCGTTTCCACGTGTTTCTTCGGGATGAACACGAGGTGGACGGGCGCCTGCGGGTTTATGTCCTTGAAAGCGATCATCGTCTCGTCCTCGTAGACTATGTCCGCCGGGATCTCTTTGTTCGCGATCTTACAGAAAATGCAGTCGCCGCTCATCGCAGATTTATTATAACATTTGTCCGCAAATTTTCAATGGCATTGTCTTCTCGCCTGGCAGGCAAATGCTTGCAGGGATATTTTCAGGCATGCTGTTGTGGAGAGCGCTCTGTCAGGAATAATAAGCCTTCATTTTTATTCCTGGGCTTGCGCTTCTGCGGCCTTGGCCTGTTCTTCTTCGGCCTTCTTTCGCTCTTCTTCCTGCTTCTTACGGTCTTCTTCCATTTTCCGCTTGAAACACTTTTTGGTGCAGTAAAAAGCGCCGTTGCGGTAATACCAGAGCTTTTTTTCCAGAGCTTTCGCGCAGGCAGCGCATTCGGTCGGTTTGGGAGGTTTGGTCTCCTTGGGCTGCCTGGAAGGGCCTTTCTTCGGCTCCTCGTCTTTTTCCTCGGCCGCTTTTTCGGCGGCGGGAGGCGCTTCTTCCTTAGCCTCCGCGGTAAGTGCTTCTTCTTTTGGCTCTTTTTTTGCCTCGGCTTCCGCGGGCGCCTCTTCCGCCGGTTTCTCCTCGGCCGCTTTTTCTTCTTCGGCCGGTTTCTCTTCAACAGGTTTTTCTTCGGCCGGTCTCTCTTCTTCAGCGGGCTTTTCTTCGGCCGGCTGCGTTTCGGCTTCCGCCGGGGCGGCCTCTTCTTTTACCTCTTCCTCAGGCTTCTGTTTATCTTTCTGTTCCTCGTTAGCGCTCATCTTTCCTCCGTCTTCTATGATCAGCTCGTTGTCGCGTCGCCACTCGCGGGTATTATCCAGTTATGGTAAATATACTCCAGGACCCTGCTCCTGTCGGAATTACTGATATTTTTCAGCTTTACTCCACTTTTGCGTTCCAGACTATTGGACGCGAAAGGGCTGGTCCAGGCTACCTTGCCTTCGACCAGTACGGGCACGTTATCGCCCGGTATCATAAACTCTACCTCAACCTCTTCCCCCTGACCCAGGGCTTCCTGGCACAAGACCCCCAGGCCTTCCCGGCTGAAATTGTTGACCTTCACCTTCTCCGTTGAATCTCCCCGCCGGCAGATCGCTTCGAACAGCACGTTAAAGCGCATGTACTTTCTCTTTTCTGACATCGATCCTCCCGTTTACATAAAAGAAGGGGAGCGATCTTTTAATCGCTCCCCTTCTTTATTTGACGATTCAAACACCATAGAAGCTTATTCGCTGAAAACGAACTCGGGCTCCAGTACCGGCTGATAATCTTCCGGTATCGGGAACGGGAAAGTCACCGTTTCATACACACCGGCACCCGTTCTGACTATCGTCATGCCTACGCCCTTTGCCAGACCCATCGTGAGACCGGAAAGAACGTTCTCCTCCACACTCGTGTCATAGATATTTTTAGGAAGCTCTACCCAACCGGTAAGTATGTTCGCCAACCCCCTACCGAGTTTCTTCGCAGGATCCTGAGCATAGCACTGGGTAGCCATACCTACCATTGCCAAAACCATCACACAAACTACTAATGTTTTCAACGTTTTCATGATTACTTTTCACCTCCTTACATTACATTAATAAAAGCATTATTTCACCATAAGTATATCACGCGATTTCTTTTTGTCAAGTCTCCGCGCTCAATATATCCTGTACGAGATGGTCGACCCTGTCCCTGTCCGCATCAGCGATGTCGAGGAACTCCACCCCCGTGTCATACATCACCGTCTCGGTCTTGACCGCGGGGTGTCTTTTCACCACCCACACGATCGCGCCCTTGCACAGTATGGGCCGGTCTCCGTCTTCCAGGAAGATCTCAAGCGCGACTTCCTCGAACAATCCGAAATCTCTGTCCAGAATGACACAGATGCCCCCGGCGCCGATGTTCTCCGTGAAGGTATCGATGACCTCTTCCTTCCCGTCCCTGGAGACACGTATGCGGCACTTGTAATTCACTCTCGGGAATTTTCTTTGATCTATGCCATCCCACATCATGATTGAGATAAATATACAACAGCGCGCGTTCAATTTCAAGCCTTAAATCAAATTTCACTTGTCACCCCCATTTTTTACCGTATACTATATGAATAGAAGGAGGTAAACGACCGGATGTATCTTGAATTCTACGGCTTGAAGGAGAACCCTTTCAACGTTACCAGCGATCCTAATTTTCTGTATCTGAGCCACACCCACAAAGAAGCGCTGAACCACCTGCTCTACGGCATCAACCAGAGAAAAGGGTTCATAGAGGTCACCGGTGAAATAGGCGCGGGTAAGACCACCCTGTGCAGGGCCATACTGAACCAGCTGGACGAAAGGACCAAGACCTCGCTTGTCTTCAATTCCAGCCTTCCCGAAAAGCAGCTGCTGGAAGCGATAATCGCGGACTTCGGCATAACGCCTAAACGCCGAAGCAAGGTCGGGCTGATAGAAGCGTTGAACGAATTTCTCCTCGAACAACTCGCCCTCGGCAATAACGCGGTGCTGATAATCGACGAAGCCCAGAACATGCGCCCCTCCACGCTCGAGGCGATAAGGATGCTTTCGAACCTCGAGACAGAAAAGGAAAAGCTCCTGCAGATAGTGCTCTGCGGGCAGCCCCAGCTGCGTGACAAGCTGAACTCCCCGAGCCTCCTCCAGCTTAAGCAGAGAATAGCGGTCCGGTTCCATGTAAGAGCGCTGGAAAAAGAAGAGCTGCAGGGGTACATGAACCATCGTCTCGATGTGGCCGGGGGGGGCGGGAGAGTTTCTTTCACGCCCGAGACCGTCGATCCCATCCACTCTTATACGAACGGCATTCCACGCCTTATCAACATCATCTGCGACAAAGCGCTCCTCATGGGGTTTGTGTACGAGACCCGGTTTATCGGCAATGAAATAATCCAGAAAAGCATAGAGGAGCTTGAAGGCCAGTACAGCCTTGCCAATATCAACGCGATATGAGCATAATATCCAAAGCATTACAAAAAGCACAAAAGGACCGTTCGGGAGATCCCGGGGCTCAGGAGAAACAAACAAAAGCCCCGTTCCAGGACCTGTTACAGAAAACGACCGGCATATTCCAGGGCAAGCAAACCCAGGGTTCCCGTATCGTGATGATCGCCGGCGCGCTCGGCATCGTTATCCTCTTGGTCATACTTCTTTTCCAGCTCCTGATGCCGCGAACGCCCGCCCCTTCCAAACCGGCAGTCAAAAAAGTACCCCCGGCTGCGCGGAAGTCCAAAACGGCCGTTCCGGAGCCTGCCGCCGCACCGTCACAGCCGGCGGCAAAGGCGGGACCTCCCGAAAAGATAACGGAAGAACCGGCCGAAGAAAGTCCCGCTGAGATCTTTCCGGCGATGAAACAAGAGACCCCGTTCGAACCTGAACCGCGGGACCTGCCCCGCGTTAGCGGCATAATGTATTCCGCCACCAACCCGCAAGCCATTATCAACGGGTCCATGGCAAGGAAGGGTTCCAAGGTAAGCGGGTTCACTGTCACAGATATCCTCCCGGACAGGGTCACGGTAAAATTCGGAGAGAAAGAATACGAACTCCGGGTCCGCTGAGAACCCACCCAGATTCAATTCCTGTGGATAACTTTGTAAGCTATTTTGTTGTAAATATTTACAGTTGATGGCGGCTATTGGAAAGCAGCTTTTACTTCGGGGGGAACAGGAACGGGCTTCCTGTTCTCATCTATGAAAACGTGTTTGGTGCGTCCGGTAGTGGTCACTCTGCCGTTCACTTTCACCTCATATTCGAAAGTCAGGCTGGAATTGTTGACCTCTGTAAGCACCGCGGTCACGTTCACGAGGTCGTCATACTTTATGGGCGCTTTGTAGCGGCAATATGATTCTACCACGGGAAGGTATCTTTTATGCTTTTCCTCGACCTCTCTGTAATCCACTCCCCTCTTCCTGAAGAACTCCGTCCTCGCTATCTCGAACCAGATCAGATAATTGGAGTAATACACGACTCCCATCTTATCGGTCTCCTGATATCTCACCCTTAATTCGATCGTTTGTTTATTCATGCACAAATCCTAATGTTAGTCTCCAGTTACCCGTAACCCGGTTCCAGACAACTCTGGTTTCTGGTAACTGTTCACTGGTTACTTTTTTCTTTTTCCTTGTTACTTGACACTTGATCCTTGATACTTGACACTTGATCCTTGTTACTTTTTCCTTTTTCCTTGTTATTTGTCACTTGATCTTTGATACTCGCTCCTTGATACTTGACCCTTGATACTTGATACTTTTTCCTTTATCCTTCGATGATCTTTATGTGCACCTGCCTTGGTCTCGGGCCGTCAAACTCGCAGAAGAACACGCCCTGCCACATGCCAAGAACAAGCCTCCCGCCGCTTATGAAAATGGTCTCGGTGATGCCTATTATGGAAGATTTGATGTGTGCCGGGGAATTCCCCTCAGCGTGGTCATAGTTCAGTCTCCCCGGCACGATGGCCTCCAGGCCCATCGCCATATCCGACTGCACATCAGGGTCGGCATTCTCGTTTATCGTTACGGCCGCCGTTGTATGAGGCACGTAAATATAACAGACTCCATCCGATATGCCGCACTTTTTCACAAAAGCGGATATCTCACCCGTGATGTCAATTGTCTGGACCCTTTTGGATGATGCGACGTGTATCGTTGTGCAGTTCTTATCCGACATATTTCTTAAGAACGGTCTTGATAAGAAGGCCTGGTATATCCTCTACGACCTCCACTCTTCCAATGCGTCTGGGAAGGACGAACCTGTTGGTGCCCGTTATGAATTTCTTATCGTACTCGTGCGAGCTCAGGATCTCCTTGATGGAAAGATCTCTTACATGGACGGGGAGTCCCGCTCTCTTTATCAGGGCCTTCATCCGCTCGAAATCCTTCTCTTTGAGCATGTCAAGACGCATGGCGATCTCACCGGCAAGCAGCATGCCGACCGCTATGGATTCGCCGTGGTTATAAAGATCTGAATAACCCGCGGCAGCCTCAATGGCGTGTCCCAGGGTATGCCCGAAATTGAGGACTATCCTGACGTTCTTTGAGTCCCGCTCGTCCTTTTCGACCATGCGCGCCTTGATCTCCAAGCACTTGCTTATGACCTTCTCGAGAACGCTTTTCTTCAGCGCCAGACAATCGTCTATCTTGTCCTCTAAAAGTTCGAAAAACGGCCTGCTCTCTATGATCCCGTATTTGATGATCTCCGCTACGCCGTTCCGCAACTGCCTGACGGGAAGCGTCCGCAATAAGTCCGTGTCCGCGATCACCGCCGCGGGCTGATAAAAGGCGCCGATGAGATTTTTAGCTTCCGGAAGGTCTATGCCGACTTTGCCGCCGACCGATGAATCGACCTGCGCAAGCAGCGTGGTCGGCACCTGTACGTAGGGCACACCTCTTCTGAAAGTGGCCGCGGCGAATCCGCCGAGGTCGCCCACCACCCCGCCGCCCATCGCGACTATCAGCGGGCGGTGCGTCTTTGTCCTCTTGCTTATCTTCTGGACCGTATCCCGGTAGACGCTGAGGGATTTGGACCTCTCAGAACTGGGCACCACTATCCGGAGCACATCATTCGGTATCCTCGAAAAGACGGGACCCGTGACCCTGGCGGTCTTCGCCGCGACTATTCTGTCGGTAATAAGAACCACCGGGCCTGTTACCTTCCTCGAAGCGATAAGATCGGGTAACCGTTTGATGACCCCCGATCCTATCAGTATCGGATAACTCCTGTCGTTCAGATGTACTTTGATTTTTCTCATGACAGCGTAAAATATAGCATATAACCTTAAAAAAGGCAAAAAAGAGAAAATTAAATCACTGACTTGCGTAGGACTCGAGGAGCGCCTCGGGAAAGCCGATATTCCCCACAACGACCTTTCCTGAGACACCGGGACCGTCGTTCAGGTAAAAGCCCTTTTTGGGCAGGCCGAAAGAAATGGTCTTGTATGCCTTTATGCAATCCTTCGAGGCCGTGCCGGTCGTAGCGTCAAGCCCCGTGGGAACATCGACGGCGAATACTTTCATCCCGGATGAATTGAGGATACGCCCGAGGGCGGCGAACTGTTCGGGAAGCTCCCCCTTGAAACCTGTGCCGAATATGGAATCGACAGCCACGGTATATTCGGCGGCGGGGTCTTCTCCCGACAGGAACTCATCCAGGGGGCGGATCCGGATGCCCATATCCCGCGCCGTAACAAAGTTATCATACGCCGCTCCCCGCCTTATTTTTTCCTCTTGGGGAGCGTATACCCTCAATTCCGCGGGAGACCTATCGGCGAGATGCTTCGCGATCACGAAACCGTCCCCTCCATTGTTACCTTTTCCGCAGAAGACGGCTATTTTATGGTCACTGAGCTCTCCGAGATCAGCGATGATAACGTCGGATGCGAAACGCCCGGCGTTCGCCATAAGAACGCCCTGAGGGATACCATACTCTTCCTGGGCCCTCTGATCGATCCGGGCCATTTCTTCGGCGCTTACACCTTTGTTCGAGCGGTGATACTTTGGCACTTTCGCGTGATCCCCTTTAAGTGATCGGCGTACCCTCGGGGACGTCTTTTTCGGGCGTGAGAATGACCGGGATCCCTTCCTCGTTCGCGGCAAGGAGCATCCCGTTGGATTCCATGCCTCTGAGGGTCACCGGTTCAAGGTTGTTGACGACGACGATCTTTCTGCCGGTAAGGTCTTCCGGCCTGTAATTGGCGCGGAGGCCCGCTACTATCTGCTTGCTCTCGCCGCCTATGTCTATCTGCAGGACGTACAGCTTATCGGCATTAGGATGTTCCGCGACGCTCAATATCCGGGCTATCCGCAGATCAAGTTTTTTGAAATCCTCGAAAGATACCATGCTCTACCCTTTCTGGTCCCGGGCTTTATTTCTGTTTTCCCTTTTTATCCGCGGCAGGCGCGCCTTCCTTCGCGGGCGCACCTTCTTTCGGGGCAGCGGGAGCCGCTCCTTCAGCGGGCGCCGCAGCGCCTTCAGCGGCTGCTTCACCTTCGACGGCGCCTTCCTCAACGGCCGCTTTCACCTTCTTTATCTTGAACCTGATGCGCTTCACCTTGGGCAGGTGGAAAACGGAATCCTTTTCCTCTTCCCATTTATCTTTTTCGATAAGTTCCTTGATCTTTTCAAAACGTTTCAGCACGGAACGGAATTTTGCTCCGGTCGAACTTCCTTTTAAGCTTGAATGTTGTGTCATCCTTATTTCTCCTTACTTTGTCTTCCTTATGTAACAGTCCGGATAATCCTCCATCAATCCGGCCCTGGCCCTCCGGGCTTCCTCTATCGTGTTATAGCCGGAAGCGTATACCTGGTACCATTCGCCCTTTCTGGCAATGCGGGCGTCGACACCTTTTCTTCTCAGCCTGTCTATCTCTTCATCGGCGGACGACTTCTTCTTGAAAGACGCCAGCTGTATCACGTAGGCCGAGGGCGCCGGGGGAACCGCTTCTTTTACCGCCTGGCTTGCGGCCGCTTTTTCTTCTTCCTTCCCGGCCAGGAGCGCAGCCTCTCTCTCCTTTTGCGCTTTCACTTCTTCATCGAAAGAACTTTCCTCGACGATCTTCTCAACGTGTGTTATTACAAAGTCTTCCGTCTTTTCTTCGGACAGGGTCGCCTGTTCGGCTGAAACTACACGGTCAACGGGCAGCCTTTTCCCCCTCTCAACCCCTATCGCGTAAGAGATTATCATGAGCACCAGGACCCCGATGGCTATTATGACCATGTACTCCATGGGTATCCTGATATGGGGCAAAAGTCTTTGTTGGGAATACTTTTGCAGAAAGGCCGGTTTACGGATCTTCCTTTCTGCTACTTCACCCTCAAAAAAATCCTTGCGAAAACTACCGTCCGTCATTTGCGCTATATTGTAGCATATTGCGGGGAAATAGCAAGTCTCAGGTGGCGAGGGAATATACTGCCTTGAGGAGGACCGCCGGACCCTTAAAGCTGATGATAGTGCCCCACCAGCCGTCCTTCTCGGGCGTGAGGATCTTCTCCCGGATGTCCCCCGGGATGGTACCCGCTATCGTCGGGGAAACAGAAATGTTCATGTCCAGGGAAACCCGGTCCTCGGGTTTCTTGTATACGACCTCCCCGGACATCTTTATATCCTTCGAGTCGGCGTCGAACTGCTCGATCTCGAACAGAAATTCATTATAATACACCGTGAATCTTACCTGGCGGAACTTCTGGTCGGCCCAGAAAGGTACGTCAAGGATGCTCCCGGGGTCGCCGGCATCCATGAGCGCGTTCTTATCCTTCAGGCCGACCCTCAGTCCTTCTATGACACAATCGGCTATCAGCGTTCTTTCGCTGATCGACCGGCGCCCCCTGAGCACAACGCTCACCTTTTCGGCCTTGGCGGTTATGCCTTTTTCGGGATGCTCAAGAGTGAGCCCCCATAACGTAGTGCTGGAAAACGGTACCTTTTTGCACTTATCGTAGTATATCCTGTAATCGGTGAAATGATTGATCCCGTAAGCCGCTATCCGATCGGCGAACACGAACAGACCGACGAAAAGAAGGATTATAATGACCAGAAATATGAAAAAAATACGCATTTTATTCTATGAGGCCCCTGACGATCTTCATGACCTTCTTGTCACGCGTGTAACAGTAACCATTCGTTGAACCCATGCTGTCCTTTTCGAGAACACCCAGTCGAACAAGTTCATCGAGCGCATCCTCGACCTTGCCGCGGTCGCTGCCTACCCAGGTGGAGACGCCGCCGACGGTATCTATACTGGCCTGATGCTCATAAAAGAACATCAATATGTCCTTCACCAGATCGTCATTCAGTTTCTTTTTCAGCTTAGCCTTCATGCCCTGCCCAGTTCTTTATGCAGAAGTTTTCTCACGTCCTTTCTCATAACCGCTTCGTAGAACACATCCACGACCTTGGGGTCGAACTGGGTGCCGGATCCTTTTTTCACCTCGTTGACCGCGGCGTTCACGGAAAGCGCTCTCCTGTAAGGCTTATCGGTGATCATGGCCTCGAAGGACGCCACGACCGCCAATATGCGCGCGGCAAGCGGTATCGCCCCCTTCTTGAGACCCTCCGGGTACCCGGTGCCGTCCCAGTTCTCGTGATGGTACAGTATGATCGGGACGATCGTCTTGAGCGGTTTGAACTTCGATAATATGTTCGCGCCCCTGAGCGGGTGCATCTTGATAATGTCGATCTCGGGCGGCGTGAGCTCGCCCCTTTTCGCGAGGACCTTTTCGGGGATGCTTATCTGGCCTGCGTCGTGCAGCATCGCCGCGTACTGCATGCGCCTTATCTCGCTCTCGTTCATGTTGAATTTTTGTCCGATAAGGAGAATGAGTTTCAGGAAAGAGGCCTCGGGCCTGTGCGAGCCGTGCGGGCGCGTCTCCAGGAGCTGCGCGATACACCTGATGCTGCTCATGGTCAGGTCTTCCTGCTCCTGGAAAAGCTGCGCGTTGGTTATGGCTATAGCGGCCTGCTCGGCAAGCGTCCTCATTATCTCTTCGTCGAACGCCGTGAACTCTTTCCCGTCCAGCTTGTCGTAAAGGGTTATAACGCCCATCACGTCCTCGTCTATGAGCGGGGTGGCGAGATAATTCTTTCCCCGCACGGAGGCCCCTCTTTTCACGGCTTTGCCGGGAGCGTATTTCCCGATAATGACCTTTTTTAACTTTGTTTTTTCTTTCCTCAGATCGATGGTGCACTTGGGCAGGAGGATCTTTCTTTTCTTTCCCACGAGCTTTATAGAACAACGGTTCGCCCTCATGACCTGCATCGAGAGGCGGGCGATACGGGGAAGCAACTCGTCGGGGTCGAGCGTGGACGACATCAGCCGGTGGACGGTATGGACCGTCGAAAGCGCTATTGCCCTCGGCCTTACCGTGCTGTTAAGGTCTTCCAGCTCCAGTTCTTTGCTGGCCCCGCGCACGACGGCGTCGACCACGGAGACGAACACCTTCATGATATCCGGGGACATCTCCTTTTTCATGTTGCATAGTATAACGAACCCGAAAATATCGCCGTTCAGCATCAGCGGATAGCTGAGGCCGTACATCTTTCTTCCGCAACCGAACTTTTCCGGCGCCCTGTTCTTCCGCGATTTTTTGATGGCCTTGAGCGCGACCATGAGCCTTTTCTGCGTCTCCTTCTGAGGCCGGTGGATCAGGTTCTTGATCTGTTTCGCGGTGTCCGTCTTCCTGAACTCGGTATACGCGTACGGCACCCTCGAGGTCAATATCCAGACCGGGTTCTTAAGGTACCTGCTAAAGGCCTTTATCTCGCTTCTTTCTTCCCACCTTTCCTTCAGGAGGGCGAACAATCGTTCCTGGTTACGTGTCTCTGTGCTTTCCATATTTAAACTCTTTCGTAGGGTTCGAAAAACCTTTTGTACTGGTCAAGGGCATAACGGTCGGTCATCCCGGCGAGATAATCGCAGATGACCCTGTACATGCCCCTTTCTTCGATCTTCTCGAATTCCGCGAGCGGCAGCTGCCTGGGGTTCTCGCTATACACATCGAACAGCTCCTTTAAAAAACGTGACGCCTTGTTCGACATGCACACGACCCTGTAATTCCTGTAAAGTCTCTCCTGGAGGACCTCCCTGAACGGTTTTCGTTTCGCGTTCATATTTTCACTGAAGTCCACCACTTTTTCCTTCAAGTTCTCCAGATCGGCTATACTCTTCATGCCGAGTGAATTTATCCTCCCAAGAGTGTTCTCGATAAGATCGGAAACGTTCAGGTTGATCAGGTGCCGCACTATTTGTGAACGCTTGGTCTCATGGCTTATGTCACCGTAGCGGTCTTTGACATCCGCGGATGCCCGTTCCCACAATTCCACTCCCTCGAGGTCTTTCTCTTCCAGGAGCCCGCTTTTGAGCCCGTCATCGAGATCATGGTTATCATACGCGATCTCATCGGACACGTCCACGACCTGGATCTCCAAAAGCAGCGGCCCGGCAATATCGATATCGCTCATCCGGTTAAGATCATACGGGGTCGAGTGACGGATGATGCCCCTGCGTACTTCCTGCGTAAGGTTCAACCCGTTAAACCCGGGATAACGTTTCTCGAGAGTATCGACCACCCGGAGACCGTGAGTATTATGGTCGAACCCGCCATGGGCCTTCATCAGCGCCGCCAGCGTGTCTTCGCCGGAATGCCCGAACGGGGTGTGCCCGAGGTCATGGGCAAGGGCTATGGCCTCGACAAGTTCCTCATTTAAACGCAGGGCCCTGGCGATCGTCCTTGAGATCTGGGCTACTTCCAGCGTATGCGTGAGCCGGGTGCGGTAATAATCGCCCTCGTGGTTCACGAAGACCTGGGTCTTATATTCAAGCCTGCGGAATGCGGTGGAATAGACTATCCTGTCCTTGTCCCTCTGGTAGACGCTGCGGTAGGGATGTTCCTTCTCTTCGTGCTGACGCCCGCCTGTTTCGGCGCTTTTCATCGCATATGGGGCAAGCAGCTCGTATTCGCGTTTCTCTATCTCTTCCCTTGTGAGGATATTGTTACTCATACTGGCTCAAGGTCAATTATTCGTAAAGTACTAAGTATTAAGTAAGTAAGAAGTATTAAGGATCAGGTGTTAAGCCGCGTGTTAATACCCTGCCTGATACTCAATACTCAATGCTTGCTACTTGATGCTAACTACAATGTTGAATCTTTGATCGCAAAGAGCTAAGCGCATAGAGCAAAGAATTAGATTTTTACGCTGTACGCTATGCCCTTTGCACTATGCTTTTTTTCACTGGTTACCGGAAACTGGTTACTTATTGCTTGATACTCGACACTTGATACTCGATACTTATTTTACGAAGTATAATATCACAAACCCTATGAAACCTACAGTAAAAATTAGGCCGGTGTCCCAGCTTATCCTCCACCGGGTGTCCCTCCTGTAATACATACCGACCACGGCTACCGCCGACAGGATGAACGCGAGAAGCGTGGCTATGATCTGCCCCGGGGTCAAGAGTCCCAGGATAGGCCCTTTGGTGAGACAATCGAGAAAAGACACCACGCATATGTCGAAAAAGTTGCTGCCGAGGATGTTTCCCACGGCCATATCGGCCGAACCCGCTTTGAGCGCGGCGAACGATACGATTATCTCGGGGAAAGAAGTGGCGAAACCCAGGAACAACGTACCGGTAAAAGTCTGCGAAAGACCCGTGGTGTTTACGATCTTGTCGCCTATGCCCGCCATCCAGACCCCGAGTAACATGACTATTACCAGAAAAGAAGCGAACTTCCCCCAGATCTTCCAGAAGGGTTCGGAATTAGCGGAGTATAGTTCCGGGTGTTCGGGGGTTCCGAGCTTCTTTACTGCCCCGAGACACACAACATACACGATGGCCAGGAGCACGCTCTCGGACCCTATTCCCTTGAACACGGGGACCGGCACTTTATACGACCTCAAGGCCGCGCCCATGATGACCAGCAAAGCCGCTCCCAGAGCAAAAACACCCGTTACCCGGTTTATCCTGGAGACCTTGAGCAGTATCCTGCCTTTTCCCTCATAATAGTCCAGGGCGAGCAGGATCATGAGGTTCACTATTACAGAGCCCACGAGGTCCCCGTACCCCAGCCCTACCCTGCCGAGATGGAATACGGCCGTTGCGCCTGTCGCGATCTCCGGGAACGAGGTCGCGATCGCGAGGAAGAACATGCCTATTATGCTCTCCTCGAGGTGGGTCTTCCGCGCAACGATGATACCTTCCTTACAAAGGTTGTAAGCAAAGAACGTCATCAGTGACGCGCATATCAGGAACTCTATCCAGACCATTGTTAACCTTTGGATAATGGCAGGTTTAGTGTCAAAGTGTCAGAGTGTCAGAGTGATCGGTGACACTGTGACACTAGCGAACTGTGTGAGCGATGATACTATGACACTTCCCGATCATCTTCTACCCTTATGATCTCGGAACGGACATCCCCGCCCTCGATCTCTATTATACCGAACGAACAATACGGCGAGAATATCCTGTCAGTGGGACTGCCGGGGTTGAAGAAAAGAGTGCTATCCCTTTTTTCGTTGACCGGGGTATGGGAATGGCCGAAAATTATGATGTCCATCTTCTCGTCGAAGGCCTCTTTCACGTACCGGATGACCGCGGCGGCCGGACCCCTTCCGTGAACCACCCCTATTTTCTTTCCTTCCACGTCCAGGACTATTTTTTCCGGCAGCTTTTTCCTGACCTCGTTGCCGTCCATGTTGCCCCAGACGGCCTTTGTCTGGGCGATCTCTTCCAGCTTATCTATTAACGATATGTCCACGATATCCCCGGCGTGGATGATAAGGTCGCAGCCCCTGAGAGACTCGATCACTCTTTGGGGAAGCTTGGTCGCGGTCACAGGTATATGTGTATCAGAGATCACTCCGATCTTCATAGTACAAGCTCGAATTTCCCATAGAGACGGAGAATATCGTTCATCTGCTGGATGTCCCAGACCCAGATGTTCTGCTCCTTGGCAAGAAGATACGCGTTATGCTCTATCCTCTTAAGGGGCATGAATATCTTACGGGTGATCTTCTCGGAACCGGCCCCGGGCTTGATGGCCCAGAGATTGTAGATGTCATTCTCGTCGGCTATGTCATTCTGTTTAACGTGGCACACCCATTTTCTGTTCCCCTCGCAGCCGGCTATCTCGTGGACGTTATCCGACAACGGACGGCTTTTGACCTTCTCGAACTGGGGCATTATCCTGTCGTTCATGCTTATACGCACTTTCTCGTTCCGGAAACTCGAGAAAAGATCGCAAAGCACGTCGGTCACGTTCTTGGAGCAGAACTCACAGTACCTGGAATAGTCTTCGTCTATTGATCTCTTGAACTCGAGATATTTGATATCCAGGTCGTCTATCTCCGACCTTGTCTTAAGGGCATAGACGTTCCTGAGCCAGTACTCGAAGAGCTTGTCGTCGATCCTGTAGAAAACCCCGCTGTTGTAAACAAGGTCCATGTGCTGTAGCCTTCTCAGTTTGCCGCTCATGTCTTTGTCGGCACGTCCGAGATCGTCCTGGACCGCCTTGATGGTGCTGTTGCCTTTCGCCAGGGAAACAAGGACGGGTATGAATTTCTTTCTGGACTTCTTTTCCAGGAAAAAGCTCATGTTGTTGGTGAAATACTGGTTCAATATGCCGTCGGCGGAATACAGAAGCTCCGCGAACGCGTCGAGCATGCATTCCTTATCATCCCTCTTGACGTCGCCCCTCTTCGCCAGCTCCGTGAACCTGTGCGCAAGGACCTCCAGGTAGAACGGGTTCCTGCGTGAGACCTGGATAATATAGTTCTTTACGCTTTCGGTGGAAGTGGCGTTATTGATCTTGTCGGATATGAAAGACCTGGCCGTCTGGTTGTCAAAACCGTTTACCTCGATGACCTCGAAATTCCCGAAAAGCAGTGAGAGTTTCCTGGAAAGTATTTCCCTGAGAAGCGTCTTTTGTGAACTGGAAACTATGTACATCGTGTTCTTCTGTACCATTATGAACTTGCCGAACGTCTGAAAGGGCCTCTTGAGCCTGAAATTCGAAAGGTAATGGAATTCATCCAGGATAACTATACAACTTTTGCCGGTCTCCTTCTTGAAGACCGACGTAAGGGAAAGCAGCTTTTCGTAAGCGTCGTCATATTTTCTCTGCTTTAAAGCTTTGTGTATGTCATCCATCGAAGCAACGGTCGCGGGCACTATCTCCCGGCATATATCCTTCAGGTCGTCGAAGGAAGGGTCTGCCTTGACGCCCAGGGACCTCAGGTAATGGAAAAGTAAAGAAGCCATCAAACGCCTGCAGAAAACGTTGAAATCCTCCCCGGTCATCTCTATGTAGAGGGGGATGACGTCAGGGTCCTTTATGTTCTTCAGAAAATGTCTCAGGATGGAGGATTTGCCGGCCAGCATGGGCCCGGTAAGCGCGAGGTTCTGTCTGTAACCGCCTTTAAGTGCGTTGACCCTTTTGTGGAGAGTGGCAAGAACTTCTTCCCTGCCGAAGAATTTTTTCCCGAATACAGGTTCTATGAACATAACACTGTGCCTATATTGCCACAGACCCGGTGTGAGGTTGGGTTTTTGACCAGATCTGCGCGTGCTGTTTATATAAGAAGGTATCTATATAAATAACTTTTACCCGACCACGACTGAGCCAACATCTTATATTATTTTGTTCGGGAAGTCAATAATTTGTAACAAAAAATTTTTGGGATTTCCCACGCGTGAAAATTTTTTTTTACTTGACTTTCGGGGGCATTTGCGTCAAAGGCGGGCGGGTGTTTTATTTCAGATCGATGTAATCAGTCTTGATCCTTTTCAGGCTCTGGAAGATATTCGTTTTGACGTTTAGCCCCGGGGTCTTCCTTTCCGTCTGCCTGATAATATCCTTAACGTGGTTCCTCTTCGAGTCTTCCCCGAACGGGCATCCGCGCAACTTGTCCGGGAAGCCGTTTTCTTCCGCGAATTTTCGCACAAGGCCTTCTTCCACATAACACAACGGTCTTATGATCACTATCCTTCCCCGGAACAGTTCCTGGCGGGGGTTCATCGCGGAGATCTCACCGTTGTAAAAAAGGTTCATGAGCATGGTCTCGACGATATCGTCCTTATGATGTCCCAGGGCCACCTTATTGCAGCCCAGTTCATCGGCTATCTCAAAAAGGGCTTTGCGCCTCGTCCAGGAACACCAGAAACATGTTGTTTCCCCTTTTTCATCGATCACCTTCACGTCCCTGAAGGTGTATTCCACGCCCATTCTCTCTAATATATCGGCCAGGGCGCCGGTATGCGCGCTGCCGCATGCAAAGTCGGCCTTTACATGCGCGGCGACAAGTTCATACTTGACCGGGGCCCACCTCTGGATCTCTTTGAGGAGCGTAAGCAGGGTAAGACTGTCTTTCCCGCCGGAAACGGCCACCAGTATCTTGTCGCCGTCCTCGATGAGTTTATATTCGCCTATCGCCTTTCCTATGCCGGAGTTTATCTTTTTTCCTGTCCTTGTCAGCCCTTTCATGGGAGCTATTTTACTATTTTCTCGCGACAGGATAAAGGAATATCAGAAAGAAGATCAACGGCTGCCTGTGCAGCTTTTTTCCCGGAATACAGCATTCCCCCGAAGGTCGGTCCCATGCGGGGCAACCCGTACGCCGTGGAAACGGCCATACCCGCCGCTATAAGACCGGGAAAGATCACGCCAGTCTTTTCAACGATAAGATCTTCCGAAGAACACACGTCCATCGGACCGTATTCCTCCAAACGAACAAGACCTCTCCGTTCGAGCGTCCTAAGGACACAAGCGTCATGTCCCGTACAGTCTATCACTATCTTTGTTTCAAGCGACACAGGGTCTACACACGTTATCGCTCTCGGTAGGGCCCCGACCGGTGTCCAGTTTATCACAACGCCTTCGACCTTTCCGTTCTTGTAGACGACATCTTCCACTTTCGTCATGTTAAGTATCCGGACCCCCTCATCACACGCTGCGGATATAAGCTTCGAGCAGGCGTCGGGCCCCGTCGCGGTGTACAGCCCTTCTTCAACTTTCCTGTAAGATATCCCGAGCTCTTCCAGCACCTCCTGTGACGGTTCCCTGAAAGTAAGCGTGTTCATAAGGTAACCGCCGATCCAGAACCCGCCGCCAAGATAGTTGTTGCTCTCGATGAGCAACGTCTTGAGGCCGTCCTTCGCCAGATCTCTTCCCGCAATAAGACCGCTCGGCCCGCCGCCGACTATTATAACGTCTGACTCGACATAGTCCTCGAACCACCTTGCGAACTCTCCCGCTATCGCTTTCGTTATACTTCCTTCACTTACCTTTCTGAACATCTTCTCCTCCCTTCGTTGTGTTAAAAAAAAGACCCCATGCCAACGCATAGGGTCTTTTGGTTGCTCTCCGCTTTATCTCCCTCCGCTGGCATTACCCAGATCAGGTTATTCGGGTCATCCGCTGCCAGCGGAACTCTCAGGGCGTTACACGCCCTCCCCGGCTAAATATGTCTTTAACGATTAAAACACAGGACCGCCGCTATGTCAACAGCGAAGTCCTGCTTCAAACGGTGCTGTTATTTACACGAAACTTCGGTTCCTTTTTCCGGCTTTTTGGGTTTCTCTCTTTCCGGAGCAGTCGTTTTTTCCTTAGCACTGTAATCGGTCGCACCCATATCGGCGAACATGTCGTACGCGGACTGCCATCCGCCTTTCTTCGTTCCACTCGACGACGAGCACTGGCTGCCGGCATAAGCCGCGACCGTACCGACCACGAGCAACATCACCATCGTTACCGCTATTACCTTTTTCATCTTTCCCCCTTTCATGCCTATTCAAGGCAATAATACCAAAGTATACATCGGTTTTGGAGGAAGGCAAGGGGTGTTAGCTGCCAGGCAGCAGGTAACAGGTTGCAGGCATCTGAACAAAGACATGTTTTTATTCGACGGCCCGGACCCTGTTCACTGTTTCCTGTTCCCTGGATGCTCGCCGGCTCCCCTCGATTCCCCTCACTCGCTCCAATCCCAGACACAAGTGCAGGGGAATCGGCGCCTTCGGCCAATCCCAGAATACAACTTTAGGGGGAAATTATTCCAAAGAAGAAGGGGGAATCGGCGCCTACGGCTCATAGCAGTTTCTTAAACCTCCTCTGTAGCTCGGCTTAAGAAACTATTCGCCTCCGGTCGGCCACCAGCAACCAATTCCAGAACACAACTTTAGGGGGTTATTATTCCAAAGAAGAAGGGGGACGATTACTCCCCCTTCTTCTTTGATACAGAAAAATAGCATAATTTGTGCTACCTAAGGAAGGGGGGTGACAGGGAGCGCCTCCCCGCCCTACTCAGCTATAGCGACCGCCATGAAGGGGGACGGAACAGTCCCCCCTATGGGCTCCAAAATGAAGAGCCCGGCTGGTAAGTCAGCCGGGCTTTGAATTTGGAGCGAGTGAGGGGAATCGAACCCCCGTAGCCAGCTTGGGAAGCTGGTGTACT
>CAYPCX010000019.1:0-31001 GCA_964409365.1 uncultured Planctomycetia bacterium
GGAAAAATATCTGCGCATATACTCCTTGGGAAAGTAACGTATATGTACTACTATGAAAAAGCTATGATTATTTGAAGGATGAGATTCGTATATAAAGCCGCGACCAGATCGTCAAGCATTATGCCCCATCCCCCGGCTAATTTTTCAACGGACCGGATCGGGGAGATCTTGAAAATATCAAGCACGCGGTACAAAAGAAAGCCGGTTATGACATAGAACGGGGTCAAGGGAACGAACAGGAACGCGACGAATATACACGCGAACTCGTCTATCACGACCACCGAAGGGTCTTTTATTCCGGATTCCGCCTCTACCCTGCCCGCCGATATGATGCCTATAATGAAAAGCGCAATAAAAGCAAGGACATAGGCCAAAAGGTATCCATGCAGTACCAGGCAAAGGGCAAGGCCGGCCAGGCTGCCGAACGTGCCCGAAGCGAACGGGATATACCCGAGGCCGAATACCGTCGCGATAAGCTCATGCAGTCTCTTCATAGTTGTAAGTACTTCTTGTTGCTAATGATATATGAAACTCCGCTTATGACCGTAAGCGTAACGGTGATAAGCATAAGTATGAATATAAGCTGCCTGTACCAGTATTCAAATGAAGGGTTCCAGAAATCGAACACTCTTGTGCCCGTTTCCTTGAAGATGATGAAAATGAGGATCACAAGTATCGAGAACATCTGGGATACCGTCTTCTGCTTACCCCCCCGGCCGGCCTGGAGGATCTCGTTCTGCTTAAGGGCCCATATGCGAAGGCTCGTTATCATAAGCTCCCTGAATATGATCACCACAACGATCCAGGCGGGTACCAGCTTCATCTCCACGAACGCCATAAAAGCGGCAAGGATCAGTATTTTGTCCGCTATCGGGTCCATTATTTTCCCGAAATCGGTCACTGCGTTGTATTTTTTAGCGAGATAACCGTCCAGATAATCCGTGAAAGCGGCAACCAGGAACGTAACAAGGGCAAAAACCTTGAAGGCGACGCCCTTGGAGAAAAGAAAGAACATGAAGATGAACGTAAGACAGATCCTCAAGATCGTGATCTTATTCGGAAGGTTCATACCGCCTCCCCCGTCAGGTCATATTCCATCGTGCCTGTAATACGGACATCCACGAACTCGCCCGGTTTTAACCCTTTCCCGTTTATGAAGATAACCCCGTCCACTTCCGGGGCGTCCATCTGGCCCCTGCCGGTGAACCGTTCGGGATCCGACGGGTCGCTTTCATCCACCAGCGTCTTTACGGTCTTGTGGAAATACCTGAAGTTAAGGTTCTCGGATATCATCTGCTGGAGCTTCATGACCGTGTCGAACCTGTCCTTTTTTACGCCGGGGGAGACCTGGTCCTCGAAATCGGCCGCGGGGGTCCCTTCTTCCCGCGAGTATATGAACGCTCCCAGGCGTTCGAACCTTGTCTCCTCGAGGAAATCAAGAAGTTCCCTGAAATCCCTGTCGGTCTCATCGGGAAAACCTACGATTATAGAAGTGCGAAGGGTCACGTCCTTTATCCCGGCACGTATGCGTCCGATAAGATCTATAATGGAATCCCTTGTGGTCTTACGGTTCATGACTCTCAACATCTTATCACTTATGTGCTGTATCGGAAGGTCTATGTACTTGCAGATGTTATCGGTCGAGGCGATGACGTCTATGAGCTCGTCCGTGAAGTGCACCGGGTGTGTGTATAAAAGCCGTACCCATCCGCCTTCCATGACATGACTTACTTTCCGTAACAGGTCCGCCAGTTCGGACTTTCCGACCCTGTCAATGCCGAAAGAGGTGGTATCCTGGCCTATGAGCACGGCTTCTTTGATATCACGGTCCGCCCTGAGTTTCTTGACCTCCTCCAGGACCGAATCGATCGTCCGGCTCCGGCAGGACCCCTTCAACCGCGGTATTACGCAGTACGAGCAGTTGTTCGAACAGCCTTCCTGTATCTTCACGTACGCGAAATGCGGAGGCGTAAGCAACTCTCTGGCGTAGGTGTGGTCATACAAAAAATCGGGCTCAGGAGAGACCTCCTTGTGCTTTATGCCGGTAGAAAGTGTGTCCAGGACGTCGGGGATCCTGGTGATGTCCGAAGAACCGAATATCGCGTCTATTTCTTCTATTTCCTGCGTGAGTTCTTCGGGGTATCTTTGGGAAAGGCAGCCCGTTACCACGAGCTTGCTGATCTTTCCCTCTTTCTTGAACCGGGCGAGCTGAAGGATGGCGTCTATGGCTTCTTCCTTGGCGTCCTGGATAAAACCGCAGGTGTTCACTATAGCGATGTCCGCCTGTTCCGGCTCTTCCACTATTATAAAGTTTTTTTTCACCAGAAGGCCGAGAAGGATTTCGCTGTCCAGAAGGTTACGCGGACAGCCGAGACTCAATAGATAGATTTTTTTCATCCGGGGGACCTAATCGATGCGGGCCACCCACTCGCCACCGATCTTAACTCCGCCGCTTGAGACCACTATGTTCTTGATGACTCCGTTGGCGACCACGCCTAATTTGCGGGTATTGACCACAAAATCCAGGTATTCCGCTTTCCCCGTCCAGACGGTAAGCGGTTCGTCCGACTCAAGTGTCTTCGAGTCTCCTTTGTCGAGGAAACCGTCGAATAACGTTCTGTTGTCATCCTTGACGCGGATCCACACCTTCCCCCGGGCCTTAAGGGTAAGGACAAGGGGCGCGTTTTTCGTCGCCGGGGCGGACGCGAATATCCTCCTGGCGGCTACCGGTTTCTTTTCCTCGGACGGACTTTCCTGCGTCACGGCAGTGGTGCTGGCAATTTCAGCCCTCTCGCCCGAGAACTTATCCCTGACCTTGAGTACCAGCACAAAGACCAGGACTACCAGTATGACGGAGAGCGCCGCGACCAGAGCTATTTCGGCCTTTTTTTCGGCGAAGACGGCCTTTTCGGGGCTCTTTTCCTCTTTTTTCTCTTTGATCCCGAGGTCGAACTCACGGCTGGGGGCCTCTTTGGAAAGAGATGCGTATTTTTTAAGTATGTCGTCGGTGTCCAGGCCCAGAAAATCCGAGTATTTCTTCAGGAAGCTCTTGATATAAAGTTTCCCCAGCCTGTCGAACACTCCGTTCTCTATGTCCACGATGACGCTGGAGTGGATACGGCATGCTTTATACGCCTGTTCCAGGCTCATTCCGCGTTCTTCCCTGGCTTCCTTGAATATCTTTCCTATCTCTTTTGACGTCACCATATCGCTATTCCTCTTCTACACCTTCAAGCTCTTCTATGTTATCTACCAGTATATCCCTGGGCTTCGCTCCATTATAAGGACCGACTATGCCTTCTTCTTCCATTATGTCTATCATCCTTGCGGCCCTGGTGTAACCTACCCTTAGTTTTCTCTGGATCATCGAAACTGACGCCTGTCTCGTTTGCACGACTATATTGAGGGCTTCCTTGTAAAGTTCGTCCTTTTCCTGCTCCACGCCGCTGACCTTCTTCTCCTGCGTAGCTATCACCTCTTCCAGGTACTGCGGGCCGGTCTGGGACTTTATGAACTTCACGATGTTCCTTATCTCGGCGTCCTCGACAAGGCTGCATTGCCCGCGTATGGGGTTCGTCTCTCCGGGTTCCATAAAGAGCATGTCGCCCCTTCCGAGAAGTTTTTCCGCGCCGTTAGCGTCAAGTACCGTCCTTGAATCCACCTTAGAGGCTACCTGGAAGGAGATCCTCGCCGGAAAGTTGGCCTTGATGACACCGGTTATGACGTTGACCGAAGGTCTCTGCGTGGCAAGTATCATGTGTATGCCCGCGGCGCGGGAAAGCTGCGCTATACGCATAATGGTGCCTTCCACGTCGTTCTGGGCTACCATCATAAGATCGGCAAGCTCGTCGACTATCAGGACGATGTACGGAAGGTCCTCATCGTCCTCCTGCCTTTTCGCCTTATAGGCGCCGATGTTCCTGACGCCCTTTTCCGCAAAGATCTCGTACCTTCTTTCCATCTCGCCTACCACCCAGTTGAATGCCGCGGCGGCTTTTTTCGGATTGGTCACGATCGGAGAGACCAGGTGCGGGATCCCCTCGAACATCATAAGTTCCACACGTTTCGGGTCTACCATCATCATTTTCAGTTCCGACGGCGTGGAATTGTACAGGAGGCTGCTTATTATCGTATTGATGCATACCGTTTTACCCGAACCGGTAGCTCCGGCGATAAGAAGATGCGGCATCTTGGAAAGGTCCGTCACTATGGGAGTGCCCGATATGTCTTTGCCGAGGGCGAGTTTCAGCGGGGAATCCTCCTCGCTGTACTCGACCGATTCGAGTATATCCCTTAAAAGAACGAGCTCTACCTTGTCGTTCGGTACCTCTATCCCTACGGTGCCTTTACCCGGGATGGGGGCGAGTATCCTTATGTTCGCCGACTTCATCGCGAGGGATATGTTATCGCTCAGCGAAGTGATCTTGTTGACCCTGGTCCCGACCGCGGGCTCAAGCTCATAGAGGGTTATGACGGGCCCCCTGTTGATCTTGACCACCTGGGCTTCGACCCCGAATTCGAGAAGCGTCCTCTCAAGAGTGGCGGCCTTCCTTTTTAGGTCCTCTTCTTTTTCCCTGACGTTCCCCTTGGCCGTGGCTTTCAGTAAACTGTGATCGGGGAGTTTATACTCGACTTCCTCGCCCGTCGAGACGTTGGAGACCGGGGCTACGCGTACCGGTTTGGCGGGCGCCCTTTCGGTCTTCTTCGGGGTTACTATTTTCGGTTCCGCCGCGTTAATATCAGGCCCCGGCACGGGCCTGTCCCCGGCCGCCGTCTTACGCGACACCGTGGCCTTCTTTGCCTCCTCGACCTGCCTGCGCATGGCCTCGAGCTTCTTGGCGATCTCTTCCCTGGCGGCCTTTAACTTGCCGCGCCCGGGCTTTGCCGCGGCAACCGCGGCTTTCTCCCGCTCGGGCAGTATTTCTTTCACACGTGAAGGCACGCCCCTCATAAAACCGTACAAACTCATCACCACGGGAAGTATGAGGAATTCCGTCGCCACCAGCATCGAAAGCACTATCATGGCGATGATGAAGACCATCGCTCCCACCCTGCCCAGGTATTCGATTATGAAACTCGAGACGACCGATCCGACCACTCCCCCCTGGGCGAAAGCCATCGTCCGGCTGGAATCGCTTATCATGCTCAGTATCGCGCTGACCGCGGTGACAAGGACCACCGTCCCGAAAAATTTGAAGAAGATCTTCCTGGCCTCTATCTGGAAAAGGCGGGATATGCCCCAAACAAGTATGAGCAGGGGTATGACGTAAGCGGCCTTGCCGACCAGGAACAGCAGCACCCCGCTTATGTATGAACCGACCACACCTGTGGCGTTCTGCGGAGCGACGTTCGGGCTGCTCGTGTAGAAAGAAAGATCCTGTTCAGTGAAAGTGAACAGGCTCAGGAAAAGGAACAGGCTTGCCGCGAACAATATTACCGCTATTATTTCGTTCTTTCTTGTCTGATCCATATGTTTTCTCTACTTTAAAAATAGTATACCGGTTATCCCCAGCAATAGGCAATAAATGCCGAAAACATACAGGCACCTTGTCCTTAAGACCTTCCAGAGCAGGAAGAGGCTCAAAAGTCCGGTCACCAGCGCGGCGGCTATACCCGCCAGGTACGCGCCAAGCTCGTTCGCCACTATCTGGCCCATGTCTGCCTTTAACATCTTGTAAAGCAGGGCTCCCAGAATAGCGGGTATAGACAACAAAAACGAGAACCTGAAGGCGTTTTCCGCGCTCATCCTGCCGAAAAGACCGGCCGATATCGTCATGCCGCTCCTCGATATGCCGGGCAATAAAGCGAACGCCTGCGCCACCCCTACGAAGAACGATTTAAGGAGCGTAGGCCCCCTGCCAGCGCCGGGCTCTTTCCGCAAGCTCAGCTGCGCGGCGAAAAGCACAAAGCCCGTTACGAGAAGCATGAACGCTGCCTTTCTCGGGCTCACAAAAAAAGCCGAGATCCTGTCCTCAAAAAGCAGCGCCGCGAACACGGCGGGAATGGTCCCTATGATGACGCAAAAAAGCCATAACACGTTCCTTTCCCTGATAAGCCGGATAATATCCTTACCGAAATACAGGATGACGGCTACCAGGGTGCCCACGTGAAGACATATGTCAAAGAAGATGCCTTGCTCAATGAATCCGAAAAAGCTGTGTACGAGGACCAGGTGTCCGGAACTGGAGACCGGCAGAAATTCCGTCAGGCCTTGTACTATCCCCAATATCGTGGCTTCGAGTATACTCATCTATAAATACAAGTCTCAGAGGCCAGGAAACAGAAGTCAGATGACAGAAGGCAGAAGACAGATGATCTTTTTCTGTTTTCTGTTCTCTGAAACATATCGTTATCCCTCAGATGCCGGTATGTCCGAAACCGCCATGCGCGCGTTCCGTCTCGCCAAGCTCTTCGACTTCCTCGAACTCCGCGCGCGTGACCTCGCGTATGACCATCTGGGCCAGCCTGTGACCGCGCTCTATGACGAAATCTTCTTTGCCCAGGTTAGTAACTATAAGGTTCACCAGCCCCCTGTAATCGCTGTCTATCGTCCCCGGGGTATTGACCAGCGTGATACCGTGCTTAAGCGCCAGGCCGCTCCTGGGCCTGGTCTGGGCCTCATATCCTTCCGGGATCTCCAGGTATATGCCGCAGGATATAAGCTTTATCTCACCGGGAGATATTACTACCTCGCCGTCAACGTCAGCGTACAGGTCGACACCGCTCGATCCGCTCGTGGCGTAGCTCGGGATCGGCAGGTCTTTAGCGCTATCTTTACGCTTTATCCTTACTATCATCCGCTCCAGCCTGTTTTATGCTGAGTTTAACGCGCCCCTGGTCATCGATGCCTATAAGCTTGACCTTTACTTTCTGTCCCTCTTTCACAACGTCCTCTACATTTTTGACGTAGCCGCTGGACAGCTCGGAAACATGCACAAGGCCTTCCTGTCCCGGCAGGAACTCAACAAAAGCGCCGAAGTTCATGAGCTTAACCACCTTCGCGTCATACACCTTGCCGACCTCGGGTTCCTCGATGATAGCCTCGACCATCGCTACGGCCTTGTCCAGCGACTCCTTGTTCGAAGAAGCGATCTGGCACGTACCGTCATCCTCTATGTTGATGTCCGCGCCGGTCTCGGCTATGATGCCGCGTATTACCTTACCGCCCGTGCCGATAACGTCCCGGATCTTATCCTGCTTCACCATTATAGTAACTATCCTGGGGGCATCGGGCGACAGGTCTGCCCGGGGCTTGTCGATCGTCTTGTTCATGTGATCCAAGATCTCCATGCGCGCTTTTTTCGCCTGCTCGAAAGCCTCTTTCATGACGGTGAAATCGATGCCCTTTATCTTCAGGTCCATCTGCACCGCGGTTATACCGGTCTTTGTCCCGGCGACCTTGAAATCCATGTCGCCGAGATGGTCTTCCGCCCCGGCAATGTCGGTCAATACCGCGTATTTACCGCCTTCCTTGACAAGCCCCATGGCAATGCCGCTTACCGCGTCCGTTACCGGCACGCCACCGGCCATAAGGCTCATGGAGCCGGCGCATACGGTGGCCATGGAACTGGAACCGTTAGATTCAAGTATCTCGGAAACGAGCCTGATCGTGTACGGGAATTTTTCGCTGGTCGGAAGCACCGGTGTCAACGCCTTTGCCGCGAGAGCGCCGTGCCCGATCTCCCTCCTGCCGGGACCGCGCATGGGCCTTGTCTCACCGACACTGAACGAAGGAAAGTTGTAATGAAGCATGAAAGTCCTGGTCGTCTCGCCCTCCAGGGCGTCGATCCTTTGTTCATCAGATGTGGTGCCGAGTGTAATGACCGAAAGCGCCTGGGTCTCGCCGCGCGTGAAAAGGGCGGAACCGTGCGTGCGCGGAAGAGCGTTCACCTCGGAGCTCAACTGTCTTATCTCATCGAACTTCCTGCCATCGATACGTTTTCTCTCGTTCAGGATAACGTCCCTCACGACCTCTTTTTCGACTTCCCCTACGGCGCGGTTGATATCCTTTTCGAGGCCTTTTTCCCCGTCGGGGTCTTCCTGCTCCACCAGCGCGGCGATCAAAGAATCGAGCTCCTCGATACGTTGCTGCTTTTCGGGAAGCTGGAGCACTTCTTTTATCCTCTCGCTGGACCCCGCTTTGACCTTCCGGTAGATCTCCTCGTTCATCTCAGCGATGGTTATATCTTCTCTTTTCGGCTTGCCGGCCTTCTCCATCAACTGTCTCTGTATCCCGAGGAGCGGCTTGATGCCTTCGTGGCCGAACTTGATGGCCTCTATCATCCTGTCCTCGCTGAGGCCCGCCGCGCCTGCTTCGAGCATCACGACGCTTTCGTCATTGGCTACCAGCACGACGTCCAGGACGCTCTTCTCCATCTCCTGGGCTGTCGGGTTCAGGATGAACACATCATCGACCATCCCTACCCTGGCTCCGGCTATAGGGCCATCGAACGGTATCTCCGAAATAGTGAGCGCGGCGGACGCGCCCGTGAGCGCCAGCACGTCGGGATCATTTTCGCCGTCGTAGGACAGTACAGTAGCGACTACCTGCACTTCGTTTAACATGCCCTTCGGGAAAAGCGGCCTTATCGGCCTGTCTATCATCCTGGACGACAAAATAGCTTTTTCAGAAGGACGTCCTTCTCTCTTAAAAAAACCTCCGGGGATCTTTCCCGCGGCAAATGTCTTTTCCTGATATTCCACGGTCAGCGGGAAAAAGCCCATATCCTCTCTCGGCTGTTTCGCGCAGCAACACGTTACCAGCACCATGGTCCCGCCATATTGCACGGTCACCGACCCGCCGGCCTGCTTAGCCAGCTTGCCGGTCTCGATTATCAGTTCTTTTCCTCCAACTGTCGCTTTTACATTTTCCATTATTACCTGTCTTTCTTAGTAGATGTATACAGAATTGTTATAAAAATTACGAGAACTTTGACCAGGGGAATGCGGCTTATTTTCTGAGGCCAAGTTTCTTGATCAATTCCTGATATTTCTGACTGTCCGTGGACTTCAGATAAGCGAGAAGTTTCCTTCTCTTGTTCACCAGCATGAGGAGCCCCCTTCGCGAATGGTAATCCTTCTTGTGCTTTTTGAAATGCTCAGTAAGGCTGTTTATCCTCTCGCTCAACAGGGCTATCTGAACTTCCGGGGAACCTGTATCCCCTTCATGCTGCTTGAACTCTTTGATGATCTCTTCTTTTCGTTCCTTAACAAGAGACACTATAATCACCTCCTTCCCGAGCTATGGGAAACAGCGTATCTTGCTTGTAAATACACTTCTTCGGTTTATTATAGTAGCACATAAATATATTTTTGTAAATAGCACCTTAGATATACTTATATTTTCTGATCTTAAGGAGGATCTTCCTGCTTGTGAGAAGCTTCCGGGCTTTCCCGACGTCCTTTCTTATCTGGCGGGCAAGGGCCTCTTCATGCCTGAATCTTCTTTCACGTCTTAACCTTTTGATAAAGAAGATCTCGACGGTCTTGCCGTACAGGTCGCCATCATATTCCAGGACATGCGCTTCTATGTGGGGCTCTTTCCTTCTGGCGCCTCTGCCGTAAAAGGTAGGCCTGAACCCTATATTAAGCACCCCGTCGTACAGCGTGCCGTCTATGTCCACCTTTACCGCGTATACTCCCGGCGGGGGGATCACTTCCTGATGGGGGTCGACGTTAGCCGTCGGTAGACCGAAGGACCTGCCGCGCTCGGCTCCCTTCACTACCGTACCGAGGACCGAAACGGGGCGCCGCAGGAGCTTTTCGGCCTTTTCTATCCGGCCGGCGGTCACCAGTTTGCGCACCCATGTACTGCTTATGACCTTGCGGTTCTGCTTTACGGGCGGGACTATGTTCACTTCCACCCCGAGCCGCCCGCCTATCTTCCTGAACGCTTCCGCGTCGCCGCTTTTGGCGCGGCCGAAATGAAAATTGCTGCCGACATAGACCTTGCGGGCGCCGATGCCGAGGATAACCCGCTTCACGAAATCCTCGGGCCTCATCATGGCTATGAAGTCCGTGAACCGTATAACGACAGCCGCGTCAATCCCCATCTTCTCCAGGATGAGCAGGCGGTGATCAAGCGACATTATCCGGGGAGGCGTTTTCTCGGGCCGCAGGACCGTCTGGGGATGCGGGTCGAACGTCATGACCACCTTGTCCCTGCCCCGCTCACGCAACCCCAGGACCTTCCTGATAATACGTTTATGCCCCAGGTGTATACCGTCAAAAACGCCGATGGCAACGATGGGGTCCCTGAGTTCGCCTTTTACGTTCTTATACCCGTATAATATTTTCATCCAGTTCTTCCCGGCTCATCTTCTTGAGGTCACTCAGGGGGACCGCCTCATCAAGCGAGAACCGGCCGGACCTCAGGCGTCTCAACTCCGTAAGGTAAGCGCCGCATCCCAGCCTCTGGCCTATATCGTCAGCCAGCTGCCTTATATACGTGCCTTTGCTGCAGATAACGCCGAACCTGACGAACGGGAGGTCCACTTCCCTGACGGTAATGTCCTTTATGGTGACCTTTTTAGGGTCACGCGCAACCTCTATGCCTTTGCGGGCAAGCTTGTACAGGCGCTTGCCGCCTACCTGCTTGGCCGAGATCATGGGAGGCACCTGCTCTATCTCGCCTATAAAGCCGGCCATGGCGCGGCGGATGTCCTCTTCGGAAACATCTACCTCTCCGGAACTTATCTTTTTCCCGTCGCTGTCCCCGCTGTCGGTCCTCTCGCCCAGCTTCATGGTGGCCTCATATTCCTTTTCCTGGTTCAGGAACGTCCCAGAAAGCTTCGTGGCCCTGCCGAGAAGAAGCACCAGCACTCCCGTGGCGCCCGGGTCCAGCGTACCCGCGTGGCCGACCTTCTTTATCGCGTACCTCTTCCTTACCAGGTTGACGACGTCGTGGCTGGTCATACCTTTTTCCTTGTCGACTATGATGATGCCTAAAAGGTCTTCCGTCATTTTCCTTTTCCTGCTTTTTTCAGGGCTTTGCTCACTTCCGCGAGGACCTTGTCCATCACTTCCGGAAGGCGCCCTTCGACAAGACAACCGGACGCCCTTTTGTGCCCGCCCCCTCCGAAACGCGCCGCCAGGGTATCGACGTCGACCTTCTCGCCGGACCTGAAACTGACGTTGATCTTCCCGGACCCGTCATGGCTCTCCCTGAAAAAGATGGCCACCTCCACCCCGGCGATGGACCGCGGATAGTTGATGAACTGCTCCGTCGAAACGAAGTCAATGCCTTCCGCTTTATACATCTTGTCCGTCAGGCTCATGTGCGCGACGGCCCCGTCCTCTTCGATCTGGAGCGTGGCCAAAACCCTGCCCAGCATCCTTATCTCGGAAAGCTTTTTCTTCTCGAATATCTCGCTATGCATCGCTTTGGGGTTTACCCCTTCTTCGATAAGCTCGCCCGCCACCTCGTGCGTCCGCCTGGACGTGTTGTTATAATTGAACATGCCCGTATCGGTCACTATAGCCGTATATATCGCGGCCGCCAGGTCGTGATCGATCTCAAGGCCCAGCTTCCTTGCGGCAAAGAACAGCATCTCCCCGACCGAGCTGGCCTCGGGTTCCACCCAGTTCACGTCGCCGAAATATTCGTTGCTCACGTGATGATCGATGTTCACGATAAATTTCGCCTTGTCGAGGATGCCTTTTATCCTCCCGGTCCTTTCCTTGACGGGGCAATCCAGCACTACAACGGTATCCACGTTGAAGTCCGGGGGCGTTTCCCGCATGATAAGATCGTTCCCCGGGAGAAAGGTGAGATTGTCGGGCACCTCGTCATGATTTACCATGACCGCCCTTTTCCCCAGCTTTCGCAGCATGTGATACACTGCGAGCTGGCTTCCGACGGAATCACCCTCGGGGTTGACGTGTACCGTTATAAGAAAGTCGTCCCTCTCCTTAAAAGCTTCTACTGCAGCATCCATGTTCTCATCGCTCATCTTCTCGTCCTTCCTCTTCGCCGCGTGGCAAACCCAGTTCCTCTTCTATCTTTTCGAATAGGCGGTCCATCTCGGCGGTCTCTTTCCGGGTGGTGTCCTCCCTGAACGATATGCGCGGGATGTATTTCATCTCGATCCTCTCGGCCAGCTCCGCCCGTATGAACCCGCTGGCGCTGGTCAGCCCCTTTAACACCGTTTCTCTTTCCGTTTCGTCGTCGGAGACGGTGTAATACACTTTGGCCAGCTTAAGGTCCTTGGTCACCTCTACCTCGGTAATGGTCACGTGCTTTATCCTGGGGTCGTTTGTCTCCTCCTGGAGGATGACCGATATCTCTTTTTTCAGGGCGTGCGATACCCTCTCTATACGGTCGTGCATCAGATAACCTCCACGGTGTAATCCAACACCATCGATCTGTTCTCGTTGAAAATAAAGTTCATGATGCTGTCGAGATAACCTGAAAGATGCTTGCCGTTGTTCGAGACCACCACTATGCCCAGCACCGCTTTCTGCCATTTGTCCATCTCCCCCACTTCGGCTACCGAGGCGTTGAATGTATTCCTCACACGGTCCTTCAATCTGCGGATAACCCTGCGCTTGTCCTTCAGCGACATGCTTTCGTTCAGGTGGAGCTCCACCGTGAGGATCCCCACTTTCATCGTTTTTTCCTTTTCTTAAGCCCTTTTCCGGTCTTCCCGATCAACTGCCTCATGTACCCGAGCTCGTCCTTTTTTGCCGGGATCTTCCCGTCCAGCTTCTTGTAAAGCACCTTTTTAAGCAGTTCCTTGTACCGGGGCCCGGGCGTAATACCCTCTTTCTCAATGTCGTGCCCTCTTATTTTCAGCTTTATCCCGTTGTAATCCGTAAAGAACTTTTTTATGCGCCTTCGGGCCGTCGCCGAGGCGGTCTTTGCCATCAGGAAAAGCGCGACCTCATGTGAAAACGGCTCAAGCAGACGGTAGACCTCGCTGGGCGCGATCCTCTTCCTGGAAGAAAGCCTCTTGATGACCTTATCGCCCCGTTCCTTGTACGACCTGAGGCGTATGCTTTCGCTCTTCGTGAACACGAATTTCTCAAGCACCTCCTCGAGCTGCTTAAGCGTCAGCTTGTCCAGTATGACCATCAGGTTCATGAGCCAGGCATCCAGCTGTCTTTTTTTGATGCCCGAGGCGGACCCGTACCACCGGACGCATTTTCTAAGTTCATCGAAGTTGCTTCTTATAGGCCTTTTCAACACGAGCTCGGGATGTATGAAGCGCAGCTCGTGGAGCTGCCTCATCCTGAAAACCGCCTTCTCGGGATATTTTTCCTTGAGGATAAGTATCAGCTCGTCCCTTATACGCTGGTTCTCGGTCCTGCGGAACATCTCCTGTTTAACGGCATGCTTGATGAGATATTCCGTGTGTTTATCTATAACGAAACCGAACCTCTGTTCGAACCTCACCGCCCTGAATATACGCGTGGGGTCGTCTATGAAACTCCGGTCATGAAGTATCCTGATGGCGCGCTTCTCGAGGTCCTTCATCCCCCCGAAAAAATCGATAAAGAGGCCGAAATTCCTGCGGTTGATGCAGACCGCCATGGCGTTGATCGTGAAATCGCGGCGGTAAAGGTCCTCCTTGAGCGAACTGAACCGCACCGTGGGCAGCGCGGCCGGCCTTTCGTATACCTCCTTCCTGGCCATGGCAACGTCTATCTTGAACTTGTTGTCGGGGTGAAGCGACGGCCCGAGCCACTTCGGCCAGTCTTTCACCACGGTAGAGGTGCCGAACTTTTTATGGACGACAAGAGCCCCCTTCATCTTGTCGGCAAGGAGTTTGCCGAACTTTATAGCGTCCCCCTCGACGACGACGTCCAGGTCGTAATTCTTTCTCTCCAGCAGGATGTCCCTGACGAAACCCCCGACGAGAAAAACGCTCACCCCCAGCTTATCCGCCTCCCTGCCGATGGAACGGATGAGCCCGAGAAGCTTCTTGGGGAGAACGGCAGTCATCCTGGATGAGAGATTTGATTCCTTCATCTTCTTCGGTTCCCCGGAAAAAAGAGAACTATGGACCTTTTTAAGAACGTCGGTCCGTGTCACTATGCCGACTATCTTATTTTTCCGGATTATGGGGATGCGCCCCTTCCCTTTGTCCAGCATAAGCCGCTGCAGCTCGTAGAGCGGTGTATCCGGCAGGGCCGTGATAAGGGACGTGGCCATATATCCTTTTACTCTTGAATGCCCCATTTCGTGCTTTATCGCCTTCTTCAGATCTCCCGTGGACACTATTCCCACGAGTTGTCCGGCCTCGTCAAGCACCGGGGCTCCCTTGCATCCCAGACGTCCGAACTTCTTCAATACGTCCGAGACCTTTTCTTCCTGCGACACCGTCTTTACGGGATATGACATAATATCTTCGGCGCGCACCTCGGGCTTTGTCCTCTTCCCGAGAAAGTGCAATATCTCGGCCTTCAGCTCCTCGAAGGTCCGGTCCTCAACCCTGGCGCTCGCGGCGCTCGCGTGGCCGGCGCCCTTGAAATGCTTGAGAAGCTTGTTCATGTCTATCGCCCGGACCCTGCTGCGCGCCAGTATCTTTATCCTGTTGCCGGTCCGCATCATCGCGAAAAGCACGGGGTAATTCTCCACGTCCTGCAGTTTATGGACCACGGTCCCCATCTCGCCGTCAAAACTGCTGGCATCGACCGTGGAGAACGCCACGTCTATGCCGTTCACGTCGACGACCTCGGTGGACTCCAGGAGCGCTATCAGCGCCGTCAGCTCTACGCCGGAAAGCTCCCTGTTCAGGTACGATGAGACCGCGCTCAGGTTGGCCCCCATCTCGAGAAGGGTGCCGACCATCTCGACATCGAGTTTGGTCGTGGTGGAATACGAAAGCGACCCGGTCTCTTCGTATATGCCCAGGAGCATAAGCGTGGCCTCAAGAGGCGTCAGGTCCAGCTTGCCTTTTTTGGCGAGTATTTCGAGAAGGAGCGAGACGGTGGCGCCCACTTCCTTGAACACGTCCTTGTCCGCTTTTATGTCCCGGCGGGTCCGCGGATGGTGGTCGTAGATGTGCACCTTCAGCCCCTTTTTGCCGAGCAGGTCCCCCGCTATACCTATGCGCGAAGCGTGCCGGTTATCGACTATCACAAGCCGCGTCACGTCGTCGAGGCGGCAGGTCTTTTCTCCCTCGATCCTTATTTTGTCCTTTATCAGGGAGAGGAATTTACGGACGGACTTCTCCTGCGAACCCGGCAAAAGAAGACGCGCCTTCGGGTAGAGCTTGCTCGCCGCTACAAGCGAGCTCAACGCGTCAAAATCGGCGCTTTTGTGTGTCGTTATCAGGTCCATTATGCCCTCGGGTGGAACTTTTCGTGGACTTTCTTAAGCCTTTCTTTGTTTATATGCGTGTAGATCTGGGTCGTGGATATATCGGCGTGGCCCAGCATCTCCTGCACACCCCGCAATTCCGCTCCCCCCTCGAGCAGGTGGGTGGCGAAAGAATGCCTCAGGGTATGGGGAGTTATATGCTTCTTGATACCGGCCAGTTTCGCGTACTTACGGATCATCTTCCATATGCTTTGACGGGACAGTCCCTTCCCGAGCTTGGACAGGAAAAGGTGGTCGTCGCCTTTTTTGGATGCCAGCTTCACGCGCGCGTTCTCGAAGTAACGTTGAACCGCTTTCCTGGCGACGCTGCCCATCGGGACTATCCTTTCCTTGCCGCCTTTGCCGGAGCATTTCACGAAAGCCGCGTCCAGGTTAACGTTCGTCTTTTTCAGGTCCTTTATCTCCGATACGCGCAGCCCCGTCGCGTACATGAGCTCAAGTATCGCCTTATCCCTGACGGACGCCGCTTTCCTGCCCGAGGGGGCCTCGAGCAGCTTCTCCACCTCGTCCCGGTTGAGCACGTCCGGTATGTTCTTCCACGTCCTGGGCGTTTCCACCACCGCCGCCACGTTCTCCGTGACCACCTGTTCCGCCACGAGGAATTTCCAAAAGGTCTTGAGCGCGGCAAGATTTCTCGCGACGGTCGTGGTGGTAAGCTCCATATCCTTCAGATACATCAGGTAGTTGGAGATGTCCTCTCTGTCGACGGCGGATATGTCCTTTTTTGACTTGCCCAGGAAGGTGGAGAATTTCTCAAGGTCGTTGCGGTAGGCCTGTATGGTGTTCACGCTGACCCCTCTTTCGACCTCGAGGAAATAGATAAAATTGTCAATATGGTCTTTCATCGCAGCGCCTGGGCTTTACAGGAACGGGTTGTTACGCTTCTCGTGCTCTATCGTCGTCTCGGGGCCATGCCCGGGGTAGACCCTCACCGAATTCGGCAGTGACATCAATTTCTCCCTGATGGATCGCACGATCGCTTCCCGGTCCCCTCCCGGGCGGTCCGTCCTGCCCACCCCCTCAAAAAAAAGGGTATCCCCGCTGAACAGAACGCCGTCACATCTTAGCGAAATGCCGCCGGGAGTATGTCCGGGGGTATGTATGATCTCCATCTGAAAATCCCCCAGGTCTATAACATCTCCGTCTTTCAGCAGTTTCGCGGGGAGAGGGCTACTCAGGTAGGGGGCGTCAAGCTCGTGTATGTACACGGGATAACCGAACTCAGCGTTACCCGCTACATGATCCGGGTCCCCGTGCGTGTTAAGGGTCGCTATGATCTCTATGCCTCTGGCGTTTATATAATCAGCCGCCGCCTTAACGAACGTCCCCGGGTCGATCAGCACGCCTTTGCGGGAACTGTCGCCGGAAACAACATAGCAGTTAGTCGCCAGCGGCCCCACCACGAACCGCTTGATCAGTATAGTCTCCCTCATAGTCTTTGTCCGCCCCGAAGTCAGATCTGATATAGTCCCCTATTTTGTTATATGAAAAATCCCTCTTGATCTCCTTGCCCATAAGCTCCATCTTTCTTCTGATCCTCGTCTGGGTGCCGGGCAGGAGCTTCTGCTTTTTTATTTGCTGCTCTATCTCCGTCATCTGGATTATGTATTCGTTCAGCTCTATGCCCTTTTCATCAACAAGCATGTTGCGCATATCTATGAGATTCGACAACTCCTGTTCGATGGCGACCACTTTTTTCTTGTGGTTGGCCGGGGCCTGGATATCCTGGTCAGGCTGGGCCATAAGATCCATGAAATCCCTGTGCCAGTTCTTCCAGAAAATATATCTTTTGGTATACAGTTCAAGGCTCGGGTGGACATCGTAGCTCTTCACCCTGTAATAGTGCGGCTTTTTCTCCGCTTCCTTGGGTTTCCTGATGAACTTATCCCTCATCTGGGAACAGCCCGAAAGGGCAAGTATTACCGCCAATAGCGCTAAAAGTAACCGGTATTCTCTTTGTTCCATTTTACCTCCCATGCCACAATCTTTCAGCGAGCATCTCCGGAAGTCCCGCCCGTATTATCTTGTCGTGAGCGGTCTTGATGTCATATTCTATCCTGCGGAACTCCACCTCGCCCTTATCCGTATCATACACGCAATAACAGGCCCTGTTATCATTATCCCTGGGCTGCCCCACACTGCCGGCGTTGATTATGTAACTCGCGTCCTTTTCTATTTTTATCTTTCGTTTGAAGGACTGGAAAAGACGTCCCTCCCTGAGGATAAAAACCCCCGGCACGTGCGAATGACCCACGAAACATATCTGCTTTGTGAGCACCTCGAAAGTGTGCAGCGCTTCCGCGGCGCCCATCATGTAAATGAACCCTTCCGGACAATGCAGCGTCCCGTGTGCCACGGTGAAAAGGTCTTCCTCGCGCACAAGAGGAAGGCCCCTCAGGTATTCCAGGCCCGCCTCGCCCGTATTCTCCTTCGTCCATAGGACGGCCGCCCTGGCATACCGGTTAAAAAAACTTATATCCGTCCTGTCTATTACCGCCGCGTCATGGTTCCCCATGATGTTCGCGGCGCCAAGGGACCTGGCAAGGGCGATGCATTCATCCGGATCGGCGCCGTACCCGACCACGTCCCCGGCCGATATTATCCTGGACCCCGACCGTTCCGGGAACGAATCCACCACCGCACTGAAAGCTTCAAGGTTGCTGTGGACGTCGGAAATAACGATATACTTCACGTCAGAACCTTATCTCAAAGGAGGCGAATTCGTCGCTGGCCGGTTCCCAATCAACATGAAAATCGCTGATATACCCGCGCATATCCTCGCGCATGTACTCGAGAAAACCTTCCAGCTGCTCACGGTCTCCCTCGCAGACGATCTCGACATTACCATTCGACAGGTTCTTGACAAATCCGGTAATACCCAAACGGGAAGCCACTCGCTCGGCGGTGAACCTGAAACCGACACCCTGGACGTTCCCGCTATACTGGATATGTATTCTTTGTCTCGGGTTCATTGCTGGGGATTTAGAATGGTCGGGGCGCTGGGATTTGAACCCAGGACCTCCACGTCCCGAACGTGGCGCGCTAGCCAAACTGCGCTACGCCCCGTCTCCCGGCGTTCATTTCGCCTTGTCGTGACGGAAAATAAACGTCGTTATATTATCATTATAATAACAGAGCGTCAACATCAAAGAAACTTATTCCCTGTCCTTATCATACTGGGACTTATCCCGTATGTAATCAGAGACGTTCCGCTGTTTCTTGTCGAGAAAGAATTCCGGGTCATCGAGTATCGGTTCATAGTCCTTGGGCACCGGCACGGGGAACGTGGCGATCTCATACACGCCTACCACCGCCCTTTTGACGCAATCCACCGCCCCCTTGAAAACACCCCAGGTGGCTCCCGCGAATATGCCGTCTGTCTCGTTCACATCTCCCATCCCCTTCGGGACTTCCAGAGGAGAGGTCACGACATTAGCCACGCCTCTTCCGAGTTTCTTCACGGGGCCGTCGGCATGGACCGGCAGCGCTGCGGACAGAACAAAACAGATGATAATAAAAATAGCGGTAAACCTCTTCATTCTACCTCCTGTCCTATTATTTATATGAATCCCTTTTCCCTCAGCATACCCTCGGTGATGGATGTACCCCGCCTTGCCTGGGCGGCGTACTTCGCCATCATGTCAAATTCAATATTTACATGATTTCCGGCGTTTTTCAAGCCCAGGGTCGAATTTTCCAGAGTATGAGGGATCAGGTATATCCTGAACATGCCTCTGTACACTTCGGCGACGGTCAGGCTCACACCGTCCACGGAGACGGAACCCCTTTGTACTAAATACTTTTCGTCGCCGGCCATCGCCTCGATATCGATGGCCCATCCCTTTGATGTCTTCCTGCTGTTTTTTATGCGGCGTTCGCCGTCTATGTGCCCCGTCACGAAATGTCCGCTTATATCGCCGCCGAATTTCAGCGCGTTTTCAAGGTTAACAGCATCACCCGGCTTCAGCCGCCTGAGGTTGGTCTTATCAAGCGTGTTCTTCACCACGTCAAAAACAAGGCCTTCTTTCACGCCGGTCACGCTCAGGCACACGCCATTGACCGCGACGCTGTCCCCCGCGTTCACGTCGGCGGCGGTCTTATCGCATTTTACGCGAAGGGTGTAAGAAGTCCCTTTCACGGTAAGACCTTTGACCTTCCCTATTTCAGTGATTATCCCCGTGAACATGCCGATCCCCTGATAAATATATCGCTGCCTGACCTTTTCACCTCTACGTCGCGAAGCTCGATGGCTCCCTTGATATTCGAGACCCCTTTTCCCCCGACGGAATAATTACCGCCCCCGATGACCTTCGGGGCTATGAAGAAAAGGAACTCATCCACCAGGGATTCGTCTATCAGGCTGCCGACCAGCTCCCCGCCGCCTTCCACCATTATACTGACAAGGCCCCTCGCCGCCAGTTCGGACAAAAAGGGCCTCAAGGCTACCCTGGAACCTTTCTTCCGGGTCACGATAACATCTACTCCTTCTGTCCGCCTGAACCTTTCTATCTTTGAAAACGGGGCAAGTTGTGTGGTGCCGAAAATGACCGGCGCTTTTTTAGCGGTCCTGACGACATTCGAATCTGCGGGCGTCCTCAGGCGCGAATCAAGAATGACCCGGGAAACCCCTATGGAACGGCCTTCGACGCCCATGAGAAGCGGGTCGTCCCTGAGAACGGTATTCGCGCCTACCATGATGGCGTCGAACCCGGAGCGGATCTTTTTCACTAACCTCCGCGAGCGTGCGGACGATATCCATTTCGATGAACCGTCACGGGCGGCTATCTTGCCGTCGGCGGATTGCGCGAGTTTTACCGTTATATACGGTAGCCCTGTTGTAGTGAACTTGATATATTTCCTGTTAAGCTTTTCAGCTTCTTCCGCGAGAAGGCCGACACTGACGCGGATACCGGCTTTTTTGAGCTTTCTCATGCCGCGGCCGTTGTTCAACCCGCTCGGGTCTTTCATCGCGATATTGACCTTCTTAATGCCGCTTTTGATGATCGAGGCCGTGCACGGCGGGGTCCGGCCGTAATGATCGCAGGGCTCAAGTGTCACGTACATCTCCGCGCCGCGGCAGCTTCCGGCGTCTTTGATAGCCGCGACCTCGGCGTGATCGGCGCCGGCCTTGCGATGGTATCCCCTCCCTATGATCCTGCCGCCTTTCACGATCACGGCGCCGACCATGGGATTGGGATATGTCTTTTCTTTCGCCTTTGCCGCTAACTCAAGGGCCAGGCGCATGTATGCGGTATCCGTTCTCTTTTTCACTTGTTCTCTCCGCGCAGCTTCTCGGCTTCCCTGCGCAGCGCCTCGACGACTTCGTAACCGACGGTGACCGTGCCTATGATGGCCTCACCGGTCTTGGACCCGTGGCAGTCCGATCCGCCCGTCATGACCAGGCCGTACTTCTCGCTCATCCTGATATATCTGTCATTGGCGGTCGGCCTGTGTTCGGTGTGATAGACCTCTATGCCTCTTAATCCCGCGTCAACGTAATCCGGGATATATTCGTCCCTCCCCATGGTGCCGGGGTGAGCCAGTACGGGGACGCCTCCGGCATTTATTATCAGACTTATGGCCTTGCGGTAATCCAGGCGTTCGTGCCGTACGTGGCAGGGTTTTCCGTCGCCTATGTACCTGTCGAACGCTTCCCTGGTATCCCTTACGACCTTTTCCTTGACCATCACGCGGGCAAGATGGAGCCGCCCGAGCGTACCCTCCTCGGCGGAGCCGAACACCTCGTCCTCATTCACGTTCACGCCATGTTCGCTCAACATACGCAGTATCTTTTTCATCCTTTCCAGCCGGTTATCGCGCATCCTGCGGAGAACATCCGCGAAGTGCCCCTCGCGCCAGTCTATGAAATAACCGAGGATGTGTATTTCGGTCTCATTCTTCGCCGCCGACATCTCCACCCCGGGTATGACCTCCAAATTCGTACCCGCCGCGGCGTCCAGGGCCGGGCCTATGCCTTCTATACAGTCATGATCGGTTATGGCTACCGCTTTCAGGCCCAGTTCAACGGCTTTGCGTATTACCTCCCCGGGAGACAGCAGCCCGTCGGAATAGTTAGTGTGTACATGAAGGTCCGCGAGGCCTTCATCATTCCGGCTGGTCGGCATCTTTTCTCTCTTCCTTGTTGATCTTGTCGAGTATACCGTTGACGAACTTGCCCGAGTCTTTGTCCCCGTACTTTTTCGCCATTTCTATGGCCTCATTTATGGCCACCTTGGGAGGGATCTCTTCGGCGAAAAGAAGTTCGAAGGAAGCTATCCTCAGGACGTTCCTGTCGATGGTCGCCATTCGCCCGATCTCCCAGTTCTCCGCGTACCGGGTGATGACGGCGTCCACCTCATCTTTTCTGGAATTCACGCCGTTGACAAGGTATTCCGAGAACTCCTTTACCGAGTCCTCTACCCTGCTCGTCTCTTTCCAGAATTTACGGCAGCATTCATCGACCGGTTCTTTGGAAATATCGTTGGCATAAAGTATCTTCAGCGCTATCTCGCGCGAAAGCGTTCTCTTCCTCATTTTTCCTCCAATTGCCAATCACTGACCCGGACGGGACCCGTCCGGGACGGTAAAACTATTTCAACTGGGAATAGAGACTGCTGAGCTCGATGGCGCTTACCGCCGCGTCCCTTCCCTTGTTGCCGCTTTTGGTGCCGGCCCTGTCGAGCGCCTGTTCGAGATTATCGGTAGTGATTATACCGAAAATGCAGGGAACGTCATTGCTTATCGCCACCTGCGCCACACCCTTGGCGGCCTCGGAAGCGACAAAATCGAAATGAGGCGTTTCCCCTCTTATCACGGCACCGAGACAGATAACGCCGTCGTACTTCCCGGATTCAGCCATCCTCTTGGCTACCGCCGGTATCTCGAAAGAGCCCGGCACCCACGCCACGGTGATACCCTCATCCTTCACGCCGTGCTTTATAAATGTGTCGATGGCCCCGTCAAGAAGCTTCGAGGAAATGAACTCGTTGAAGCGGGAGACGACTATCCCGAACTTCTTTCCTTTCGCTATCAGGTCGCCTTTCACAACTTTGGAGCTTGCCATTTTTACCTCCTTTTTTTCAGAAAACAGATAACAGATAACAGAATATCCGGCCTCTGTCCTCTGACTTCTGTCCCCTGCCTTCTGTCTTCTGTCCTCTGAACCTTGTATTACACATGCTTTAACTGATGACCCAACCTGTGCTTCTTTGTCTTTAAATAATCCCTGTTCTTTTTTCCCGGTTTTATCTCGAGAGGTTCCCTCCCGACTATCCGAAGGCCGTACCCCTTAAGGCCGACTATCTTCCTGGGATTGTTCGTCAGGAGTTTTATCTTTTTAAGGCCGAGGTCCGCCAGTATCTGCGCGCCGATACCATAATCCCTCAAGTCCGGCTTGAACCCCAGTTTTTCGTTCGCCTCTACCGTATCGTACCCTTCATCCTGCAGCTGGTACGCTTTTATCTTATTGAATATGCCTATACCCCGGCCTTCCTGGGAAAGATACAATATCACGCCTTTTCCTTCGTTCGAGATGATCCGCATCGCCTCTTCGAGCTGGCTGCCGCAGTCACACCTGAGCGAACGGAAGACGTCCCCGGTCAGGCACTGCGAATGCACCCTGACAAGCACCTCACCCCCGGTGATATCGCCCTTGACCAGGGCCAGGTGCTGAAAATCGTCTATCTCGGACCTGTATGCGTGAAGGCGGAAATCTCCGAGAGGAGTGGGAAGGTCCGTTTCCGCTATCTTCTTGATAAGGGTCTCCTTTTTTCCCCTGTATTTGATAAGGTCCTCGATCGTGCAGATCTTGAGCTTATGCCTCGCGGCGAACTTCATGAGCTCCGGCATCCTCGCCATCGTGCCGTCTTCGTTCATTATCTCGCATATGACCCCTACCGGCCTTTCCCCCGAGAGCTTCATGAGGTCCACGCATGCCTCAGTGTGGCCCGCCCTCACCAGGACACCTCCCGTCTGCGACCTTAAGGGGAACACGTGTCCCGGCTTCATGAAATCTTTGCCTCGCGAATTCCCGTCCGCGAGGAGTTTGATAGTGCGCGCGCGGTCATGGGCCGATATACCCGTCGTTATTCCTTCCGCGGCATCGACCGAAACAGCCCAGGCCGTTTTGTAAGGGTCCTGGGGATCGCGGGACATAAGGTGAAGCCCCAGTGTTTCGGCTATGTCCTCTTCCATCGGAACACACACGAGGCCCCTGGCATGTTTCGCCATGAAATTGACGGTCTCCGGCGTTATCCGGGCGGCTGACGCTATGACGTCGCCCTCGTTCTCCCTTGACGGATCATCCACGACCACGACCATCTTACCCTTGCGGATATCCTTGATAACATCTTCTATTCTGTTGAGTTTCATTACCCACCTCATTCATACATCGGGTGTATAATACACCCGATGTATAAAAAAAGACCCCGAAGCGTATACACTTCGGGGTCTTTAGAGACTTCCTGACAACTTCTCCCATCCCGGCTTTACGGTCGGTATCCGGTTCCCACGGATCCTGACCCCCTCTTGAGGTCTCGCGGACTCGTCTTCTTATCGAAGCATCACCGCCGACTAAGGAATTTCCCGCCGCGGAGGCGGGATCACCTTACCCCGAAGTCCTTATGATTCTAACACAGTTGCGTTTAAAGAGCAATAGGCGCGAGCTTATCACCGCGTCCGCCTGCATTGAAACAACGCGGACAAACGCGCTGATAAATTCGGCCATACGACTTACGGAGCTATCACTCCGTAAGTCGTGGCCTCATTTACATCATGCCGCCCATGCCGCCCATTCCGGGGGGCATCCCGCCGGGCATACCGGCAGCAGCGCCTTCTTTCTCAGGCTTATCGCACACCAGCGCTTCGGTGGTGATCATCAGGGACGCCACGCTCGCGGCGTTCTGCAAAGCGCTGCGGGTGACTTTCGTCGGGTCTATGATGCCGGCCTTGACCATGTTCGTGAACTTATCTTCTTCGGCGTCATAACCTTCGTTATCTTCTTTTTTCGCAAGAATATCCCGGACGATAACGTCGCCCTGCTGGCCGGCGTTATACGCGATCTGTTTGGCCGGTTCTTCGAGGGCGCGTTCTACTATCTTTGCTCCCACAAGCTCGTCGCCTTCGAGTTTCATACCGGCAAGCTTGCTCTTGGCCCTGAGAAGAGCCACTCCGCCGCCCGGCACTATGCCTTCTTCCGTGGCGGCTCTTGTAGCGTGAAGGGCGTCCTCTATTCTCGCCTTCTTTTCTTTCATCTCTATCTCGGTAGCGGCGCCGACGTTTATGATGGCTACCCCGCCGGAAAGCTTCGCGAGCCTCTCCTGGAGCTTTTCCTTGTCGTAGTCGGAATCGCTTGCCTCGATCTCGTTCTTGATCTGGGCGATCCTCGCCTGCACGGCCTGCGGGCTCCCCGCGCCTTCGACGATGGTCGTGTTCTCCTTGTCGATCTTTACCGTCTTGGCCCTGCCGAGATCATCCGGTGTCACGTTCTCGAGTTTTATCCCGAGGTCTTCGGTGACCGCCTTGCCGCCCGTAAGAACGGCGATATCTCCGAGCATGGCCTTCCTCCTGTCGCCGTAACCCGGGGCCTTCACAGCGCAGCAGCTGAAAGTCCCGCGGATCTTGTTCACGACGAGCGTCGCGAGGGCCTCACCCTCCGTCTCTTCCGAGATTATGAGGAGCGGTTTCCCCGCCTGCGCCACTTTCTCGAGAAGCGGAAGAAGGGTCTTCATGCTGGAGATCTTCTTCTCGTGGATGAGTATGTAGGGATCCTCAAGCACGCACTCCATCCTTTCGGCGTCGGTCACAAAGTAGGGTGAGAGGTAACCCTGGTCGAACTGCATTCCCTCGACCAGCTTGAGGCTCGTCTCCAGAGCCTTGCCTTCCTCCACGGTGATAACCCCGTCCTTGCCGACCTTATCCATCGCCTCGGCTATCCTTTCGCCGATGACCTTGTCGTTATTAGCGGCTATCGACGCTACCTGGGCGATTTCTTTCGTTTCTTTGATCGGGGTGGACTTCGATTTCAGTTCGTCAACGATCACGTTCACCGCTTTCTCGATGCCTCTTTTCAGCTGCATGGGATTGGCGCCGGAAGTAACGTTCTTCAGCCCTTCCCTGTAAATGGCCTCCGCGAGTACCGTAGCCGTCGTGGTACCGTCACCGGCTACGTCACTGGTCTTGGAAGCCACTTCTTCTACCATCTTCGCGCCGAGGTTCTCGTACGCGTCTTCCAGTTCGATCTCCTTCGCCACGGTCACACCGTCTTTGGTGATCGTGGGAGCGCCGAACTTTTTCTCGATAACAACGTTCCTGCCTTTGGGCCCAAGCGTGACCTTCACGGCCTTGGAAAGCTTTTCCACGCCGCGCAATATGGACCTGCGGCCTTCATCACTGAACTGTAACTGCTTAGCCATCTCTCCTCCTTATTTTCCGACGATGCCCAGGATATCTTCTTCTTTAAGCATCAGAAGGTTCCTGTCATCAAGTTTTAATTCCGTTCCGGAATATTTTCCGAAAAGGACGACATCCCCGTTCTTCACCTGCAGCGGGACAAGCTTACCGTCCTCGGAAACCCTGCCTTTTCCGACGGCCACTATCTTCGCCTGTTGCGGTTTTTCCTTGGCAGTGTCAGGAAGGACTATGCCGCCCTTCGTGACCTCCTCGGCTTCCAAGATCTCGACAAGTACTCTGTCGCCAAGTGGTTGGATCTTCATAGACCTCTCCTCCATTTCAGTTTTGCGGTTCCACACTGATCCACTCAAACCCCATTTAGCACTCCTTAGCCGAGAGTGCTAACGGAGTTCTTATTTTATTGAAATCTGACTTTTTGTCAATAGTTTTTTAATGAGTTGAGGCCTTTGAGGGCGAGGTCGGGGTCGACTTTCTTTATATGGCGGGAATAGCGGGCTACCAGGGCGGCGTCGCCGCCGGTGGCCACTACCTTGAGCCGGCGGCCGTATTTTTTCCTTAAAAGCTCTATGAGGCCGTCGCACATGGCGGCATAGCCATACAATACGCCGTTGTTCATGCTGCTCTGCGTGTCTTTTCCTATAAGTCCTTTAGTAGGCTTAAGATATACCTTTGGGAGAAGCGCCGCATTTTTCGCCAGCGAGCCCAGGGCCAGCCTTAACCCGGGGAATATCAGCCCTCCCTCGTATTCCCCTTTTTGGTTCACGTAATCCATGGTCACGGCAGTGCCGAAATCGACGATCAGCACCGGGGCCCCACATGTCCGCGAAGCCGCGAACGCCGTCACAAGCCGGTCCTGCCCGACCTGACCGGGTTTTTTGTACTTGTTCCTTACCGGCACCTTTATACCGGGACCGACGACGAGGAGCGGCACCCCCGGAAGGACCGCTTTAAGCCCCTTTTTCAGGACCGGCAGGAATTTCGGCACAACGCTCATTATTATTATAGTATCTATCTTACCTATATTAGCGCCGAGCAAACGCCTCAGGGGCTTCTTCCCCACCTGTTTTCTTGAAGTGCGGATAAAGTACCGCTTGAGGATCCTCCGCCCCTTAGCGACGGCAAGCGCCGTGTTAGTATTCCCTATATCTATCAGTAGCTTCATGATCAACCTCGTAAGTATCAAGAATCAAGTAACAAGTATCAAGTATTGTACCAGTTGCCAGTTACCAGAGTTATCTGGAAACCGGTTACTGGTCACTGGTTACTGGTTACTGGTTACTGGTTACTGGAAACTGGTTACTTTATCCTTTATCCTTGATACTCACCTGCACATTACGATGTCACCGCTGAAAACGCGCTGGAACGAATCATCACCGGTCTTTATGATAAGGGCTCCTTTCTCATCTATATCCCAGGCCACGCCCTCGACGTCCCTGTGGTGTTCCACCACCTTTACTCGCTTGCCCAGGACCGAAGAAAAAGTCTTGCATTCATCCCGGAGAGATACGAACCCCTCCTCTTTGAACCTGAGATAATTCTTTTCGAATTCCTCGAAGACTTTCCTGGCAAGTTCCAGTCTGTTAACGCGTTTTCCGCATTTTTCCCTGAGACTGGTGGCCCCGTGGGGAAGTTTTTTTTCGGACGAGTTGACGTTTATACCTATGCCCAGGACAACGAAATCCACCCTGTCCGGCTGCGCTTTGATCTCTGTCAGTATCCCGCAGATCTTTTTTCCGTCCAGGAGGATATCATTGGGCCATTTCATCTTCGCTCCGAGAGAGGATACTTTTTTTACGGCTTTTATTATGCCCGAAGCGGCTATCAGGGTAATAGCGGGTATCTCATCGGGTTCGGCATCCGGGCGCAGTATCAGCGACATGTATATGCCTCCCCGGACCGGGGACAACCACTTCCTGCCCAGCCGCCCTTTGCCTCTGGTCTGGGTTTCGGCGATGATGACCGCCCCTTCGGACTCGCCCGCCTCGGCGAGCTCATAAGCCCTGTCATTCGTGGAGGTGATGCGCTCATAATAGAAGATGGCCCTCTTGCCGATAACGTCGGTCTGGAGGCCGTTCGCGATCTCGCAAGCCAGCATCCTGTCCGGGGTCCTCCTGATCCTGTAGCCCTTACGGGGCACCGCGTCGACCACGTATCCGTCCTCCCTGAGCTTGCTGACGTATTTCCACACGGACGCGCGGGAAAAGCCGAGGACCCTGCTTATTTCCTCACCCGAAACGAAGTCGCCTTCGTTCTTCCGAAAAAGGTTCAGTATCTTCCTTCTTGCGTCGATCTCATTCATTTTTCAGCATCCTTTTGAGGCGCTCTATCTGGTCCCTGTAAACTATGGCCTTCTCGAACTGGAGATTCCTCGCGGCCTGTTCCATATCCGCTTCCAGCTCGGCTATGACCTCGAGGATGTCGTACTCTTCGGGCGTCTCGCCGGTAGTTTCCTGCACTATTTCCTTGGCCTTCTTGTACGCCTCTATCCCCTCTTTGATGGCCTTCTTTATGGTCTTTGGTGTTATACCGTGTTCCTCGTTATATTTCAACTGTTTTTCGCGCCTCGCGTTAGTGATGTCTATGGTCTTCTGCATCGACCCCGTGATGTTGTCCGCGTAAAGCAGGACTTCCCCGTTGATGTTGCGGGCGGCCCTGCCGGCGACCTGAATGAGAGATGTCCCGCTCCTCAGGAATCCCTCCTTGTCCGCGTCAAGCACGGCCACAAGAGACACCTCGGGCAGGTCCAGCCCTTCGCGAAGCAGGTTTATGCCCACGAGACAATCGAACTTCCCGAGCCGCAAGTCCCGTATTATCTCCACGCGGTCAAGGGCGTTGATCTCGGAATGCAGGTACCGCACACGCAGTTTCCTCTCTTTTAAAAAACGCGTAAGCTCTTCCGAGAGCTTTTTCGTGAGCGTCGTGACCAGCGTCCTTTCTCCCCTCGATGCCCGCACCTTTACCTCGTTTATCAGATCATAGACCTGCCCTTCCGTCGGACGGACGGACACAGGCGGGTCTACGAGCCCTGTAGGCCTTATGATCTGCTGGGCGACGACCTTGCTCTGGCCTATCTCGTATTCGCCGGGCGTAGCGGAAACAAAAATAAGCTGCCTGACGATCTCCATGAACTCCTCGAATTTCAACGGCCTGTTATCAAGCGCCGAAGGCAGCCGGAAACCGTAGTCGACAAGCGTCTGCTTCCTCGCCCTGTCACCGTTGTACATCGCGTGAAGCTGCGGCAACGTAACATGGGATTCGTCTATGATCACCAGGAAGTCGTCCCCGAAATAGTCCAGAAGGCACCACGGGCGGCTTCCGGGTTCCCTGTCGGAGAGGTGCCGGGAGTAGTTCTCTATGCCGCTGCAATACCCGAGCTCGCTCAGCATATCCATATCGTATTTTGTCCGCGTCTCCAGGCGCTGCGCCTCAAGAAGCTTTCCCTCATCCCTGAGCTGGGCGAGCCGCTCTGTAAGCTCCTGCGCAATGGATCTGACCGCCGTCCTCACCTTGTCCTCAGTGGTGACGAAATGCTTCGCGGGATAGATGGCCACTTTATCCAGGTCGGCGATAACATCACCCGAGACCGGATGTATCTCGGATATGCGCGTCACCTCGTCGCCGAAGAACTCTATCCTGTAAGCCGTCTCTTTGTACGCCGGCAGGATCTCGACGATGTCCCCCCTCACCCTGAACTTGCCCCGCTGCAGTTCTATATTATTGCGGTCATACAGTATGTCCACCAGCTTTTTCAGAAGATCATCCCTCGACATTTCCTGGGAAACGGCAACCTGCGCGAGCATGGTCGAGTAGTCCTCGGGAGAACCCAGACCGTAGATACAGGAAACGCTGGCCACTATCAGGGTGTCGCTCCGCGAAAAGAGCGAGCTCGTGGCGGAGAGCCTCAGGCGGTCTATGTCTTCGTTTATCGAAGCGTCCTTCTCTATGTACACGTCCGTCTGCGGGACGTACGCTTCGGGCTGATAATAATCGTAGTAACTCACGAAATACTCGACCGCGTTTTTCGGGAAAAAACCCTTGAACTCCGAGTAAAGCTGCGCCGCGAGCGTCTTGTTATGTGATATGACCAGCGTCGGCTTGTTGAGCCGTTCGATGATGTTCGCCATGGTGAAGGTCTTGCCGCTCCCCGTAACGCCGAGAAGGGTCTGATAGCGGTTATCCGACTCGACAGACCGGACCATGCTGTCTATCGCCTCCGGCTGGTCGCCGGCGGGTTTAAAATCAGTAGCTAATTCGAAACGATCCATATCGCTTTGGAGTAATTATCATTTCATGATGATCTCGAGGCTGTAGTCGAGGGGTTTAGCGGTCGTAATTGAACCGGTCGATATGATATCCGCGCCTGCCCGGGCATAATCACCGATATTGTCCAGGTCTATCCCCCCGGACACTTCGAAAAGCACCGCCTTTTCAAGTCCTTTGCCCTTGCGCAGCTCTACCGCTCTTTTGACCTGGTCGGGGGCCATGTTATCGAGCATGATAACGTCCGGCTTCTCTTCCAGAGCCGCTTCGCATTCTTTCAGGTTCTCTACTTCTATCTCTACCCGTATGTTCTTCTGTACGGACGACCGGGCCTCTCTGACGATCTCCCTTATTATCGCGGCGTTGTCCGCGGACTTTTTCCGCATCGCGCAGATCCTCAGATGATTGTCTTTTATCAAGACCATATCCCACAGGCCCCTCCTGTGGTTATATCCGCCGCCGACGGTTACGGCGTACTTCTGAAGGTACCTGTGGAGCGGGACCGTCTTCCTCGTGTCGTATATCTTCACGCCTGTTCCACTGACCGCGTCTACCATCTCGCGGGTCGCCGTGGAAACCCCGCTCAAAAGCGCCAGGAAGTTCAAAGCCGTCCTTTCCCCCTTCAGGACCGACCGCGCCTTCCCCTCGACAAAAGCTATCTCCTGGTCCGGCTCGATATGATCGCCGTCCTTTACAGCGGGCCGGAACCTGAGCGTCGGGTCCACGGCGGTAAAGACCCTTTCGGCGATCTCCATGCCGCAAACCACACCCTTGCCTCGCGAAAGGATCACGGCGTCGACGTTATCGAACTTGTCGATCACCGCGTTCGAGGTGATATCGCCCGTCTGGATATCTTCCTTGAGCGCGAACCTGATTATCGTATCTATCCTGCCTCTGTCGAGATCGTTCATAACAATATGTTCTGGGGACATGTCTGGTCGTCTACATGTCGTTCACACAGACGTGTCCCCAGAACCTCGGTTTTGTCATCATACATTTCGTTCACACA
>CAYPCX010000020.1:0-27088 GCA_964409365.1 uncultured Planctomycetia bacterium
AAAAAGAAAGAATTTTTTTAAGAGAGACCCCAAAGAAGGGCGTTTCATGTTGGTGGTACGACATGGAATGTCCTTTTTTTTTTTTTTTGAGATGACGGTGCAGAAATGGATTTCAGGACATTGCTGAAAAAAATAACACCCGCGCTCAAATATATCGCGCGTAAACATGTACTCTGTGGGTTCTATGACACGGAGGACCTTTATCAGGAGATGTGCCTTTATTTATGGCAGAAGTACGGGAATGGGCTGCCAATAGGCATAAACGAATCCTATGTGATAAAAGGGTGCGAGTTTCATATACAGAATTTTTTAAGAAAAGGAAGACCAAAAGCAATATTATTGAGCTTTGATGCGCCCCTGGCCTCCGAAGGCTCAACATTAGGTGAGATTCTTGAAGATAAAAAAGCAGCTCGTGGTTTATTAAACATGGAAAGCGGGCTTACAATCGATGAGATAAAAAACCTGGGTTTAAGCGACAGGGAAAAAGCGGTTTTTTCGTATCTTCTCAAAGGATATACAGTGCGCGAAGTTGCGCAAGAACTCGGGATTTCACATGTCATGGTCGTAAAGTATAAAAAGGGGATAATAAAAAAATGGCGCAGGAAAAGGTTACCAAATGAACAAGGTTTTTACTTGTAACTAGTGTCCACACAGTCGTGGAAAACTGCAGGGACATTCTGTAAGAGACAGAAGGCAAAGACGTCTTTAAACGCCGAAGAAGCATTTAAAGGCGTTTTTTTATTTAAGCGGGATATGACTTTGGGCATCGACAAGGACAGGAGGGCAAAATGAACGAACAGGTTCTATATGCAACTACGGCAGGAGTGGATACCTTATGGGTCCTTTTAGCGGCATTTTTGGTCTTTATAATGCAAGCCGGTTTCGGCATGCTTGAATCCGGACTGATAAGAACTAAAAATACCTGTAATGTTCTTATGAATAATTTTTTGGATTTTTGCATGGCATCTTTGGGATTTTTTATATTTGGTTATGCCTTTATGTTCGGCAAGGGAAATGGTTTTATGGGATTTAACGGATTTTTTCTTGTTAACGCAACCCACGAGGGGACGATCCCGCTTGAGGCAGCGTGGCTCTTTCACGCCGTTTTCTGTGGAGCAGCTGCTACTATTGTGGCAGGTGGTATAGCCGAAAGAATGAAATTTCAGTGTTATCTTATATATTCTTTCCTGATATCTGCCACGGTTTATCCGTTTGTAGGACACTGGATATGGGGCGGCGGTTGGCTGGCAGATCTGGGCTTCGGCGATTTTGCCGGATCAACCGTAGTGCATGCCGTGGGCGGAACGGCTGCTTTGGTCGGAACCATGATATTAGGCCCGAGGATAGGTAAGTATAATAAGGACGGTTCGGCAAATGCCATCGAAGGTCATTCCATGGCGCTCGCTTCCCTGGGGGCGCTTATACTCTGGTTCGCCTGGTTCGGGTTCAATCCCGGTTCTACGTTAAGTGTGGGCGACGGCGGCTTGATGGCAAAAGTGGCTCTGAATACAAATTTAGCGGCAGCGGCCGGAGGTTTAACGGCGATGTTCTTTGCCTGGAGAAAGTGCGGCAAACCGGATCTTTCAATGACAATGAACGGAGCACTTGCAGGTCTTGTAGCAATAACGGCACCCTGTGCTTATGTTATCCCTATGGAGTCTATAATTATAGGGTTCATAGCGGGAATAATAGTTGTTCTTGGAACGTTGTTTTTGGACAAGGCGCGCGTAGACGATCCGGTCGGTGCCGTACCGGTTCACATGATGAATGGTGTCTGGGGGACCCTGGCCGTGGGTCTTTTCGGGCATAAAGCGTTAGGTCTTGCCAGAGACGGTTTTCTTCACGGCGGGGGATTCGCGCAGCTCGGCATACAGGCACTTGGTGTAGGAACCGTTATTGTCTTTGTTCTTATGGCCATGACAGTGATTTTCAAGGTTATGGATAAGGCCATCGGTCTTAGAGTATCAAGAGAGGAAGAGCTCAAAGGCCTTGATATAAGTGAACATGGGATGGAAGCGTATTCGGGATTTCAGATCTTTACTACAAAATAAGGATATTTACGGAGGTTAACCATGAAGCTGATAATTGCTATGATACAGCCGCATAAACTCCCTGATGTTAAGCGGGCGCTTTATGAAGCAGAAGTTTATAAAATGACCGTGACTAATGCGCTTGGTTGCGGCCAGCAAAAAGGGTATACGGAAACATACAGGGGGGTAGTCCACGAAGTCAATCTTCTTAAGAAGATCAGGCTCGAAATAGCTGTGAATGAAAACTTTGTCCAGCCTACCATTAACGCTGTAATAAAAGGTGCTAAAACTGGAAAGATCGGTGATGGCAAGATATTCGTACTGGATCTTCCCGAATGCATCAGGATAAGGACAGGGGAAACCGGAGGGAAGGCGATAGGGTAAGGGATCTTTTGAATTTTTGAAAAAAAGGTTACCAAAATACCCTATTTTTTACTTGTATATAGTGAAGGCGCTGGAAGTGTAATCAGCGAAGCACAAAGTTTGTGCAGTCGGCATGTTAAAACAAGGGCGTTTTAAGGCCGGGATGGCTTAAAACGCCCTTTTATTTTGTGCCGGGAAATTTTGAAAAAGGAGGACTGAAATGGGGAAGAGGACGAAACAGGACATTTTAAAGTTAGCGAAAGAGAATGACGTAAAGTTTATACGCCTGTGGTTCACCGATATATTGGGTCAGGTGAAAAGTTTTGCAATTACAGATAAAGAATTAGAGGGAGCCCTTGAGAACGGCATGGGATTTGATGGCTCCTCTATTACAGGTTACCAGGATATAGAGGAATCCGATATGATCGCTATGCCCGATTCGGACACATTTCAAATCCTTCCATGGCGACCGGCTGAAAAGGCTGTTGCAAGGATGATATGCGATGTATTAAATCCCGACAGGACGCCGTACGAAGGTGACCCGCGTTATGTGCTTAAAAGAGCCCTTAAAAGGTCAAGTGAAATGGGGTTTGACCACTACTATTTAGGGCCCGAACTTGAGTATTTTTATTTTAGAACAGACGCGAATACGGAGATACTGGATAAGGGAGGTTATTTTGATCTTACAACACTTGATGTTGCAAGCGACCTGAGAAGAGAGACCGTACTGGCCCTTGAGAAGATGGGCGTAGATGTTGAGTATTCCCATCATGAAGTGGCTCCATCGCAGCACGAGGTGGATATGCGATACAAAGACGCACTGGAAATGGCAGACAGCGTGATAACCTACAGGGTTGTCGTAAAGGAGATTGCAAATAAGTTCGGTGTATATGCGACTTTTATGCCGAAGCCGATCTTTGGCCAGAATGGCTCAGGCATGCACACGCATCAATCGCTGTTCAGGGGGAGCAGGAATGCCTTCTTTGATGCAAAGACTGATGACTATCTCTCGGATGTGGCCCGCAGTTATATTGCAGGGCTTTTGAGGCACTCGAGAGAAATATGCTCCATATTTGCACAGACCACGAATTCATATAAAAGGTTAGTGCCCGGTTATGAGGCGCCCGTGTATGTGGCTTGGAGCCGTAGGAATAGAAGCGCACTCGTCAGGGTACCGCTTTATCATCCGGGGCAGGAGAAGGCTACACGATGTGAATTCAGAGCATGTGATCCGGCATGTAATCCGTATCTTACATTTGCGGCTATGCTTCAGGCCGGATTAGAAGGAGTGCAAAAAAACTATGAGGTGCCTAAAGCCATGGAACAAAATCTGTATCACCTGAGTGATGCAGAGAGAAAGAAAAAAGGCATAGAGACTTTGCCAGACAGTCTCGGGCACGCTATATCGATTACAGAGAAAAGTGAACTTGTCAGAAAGATACTTGGTGATCATATTTTCCCAAGATTCGTAGAACTCAAAAAGAAAGAATGGGATAGTTATAGGATCCAAGTTACGCGGTATGAACTTGATAAATATCTTTCAATATCGTAGGCGGTGATTTGCCGGGTCTGCCGCGAAGAATTCTTCGCGGCAGACCCGGCAAAAAATTTTACCGGTATATGCACAAAAAATAGGCAGTTTTGACAAATGAACAAGGACAAAAACAATATTTCCAGCACAATAGATAACTATGTGTATGTCATGGATACAGCCAAAATACCCGGCAATATGATAGATCATATTGAGGAACTGGTTATAACAAAGTTATTGGAGCGTTTGAATGGCAATCAGGCTGCAACAGCGAAAGCACTTGGATTGCATCGCAATACTGTACATAACAAGATAAAGAAATTCAAGATAGATGTCGGGAGATTTAAAAAATGAGGAAGATCGGGCATTTTCCTGAAAAACAAGGGCTATATGACCCGCAATTCGAGCGTGATAGTTGCGGCGTAGGTTTTGTGTGCGACATGAAAGGCACAAAATCGCATGACATTATACAGAAAGGCATAGAAGTCCTTGAGCGTATGAGCCACCGGGGAGCTGTGGGATCAGACCCAAAGACCGGTGACGGTGCGGGGATACTTATGCAACTACCCCATGAGTTTTACGTTCAGATATGCAGCGAAATTGGCGTAAGATTGCCGGACCCCGGTAAGTATGGAACGGGTTTGGTATTTCTGCCCACAGAGGATGAAGAACGAGAACGATGCAGGCAGATCCTTGAAAATACAATAAAGGAAGAAGGTCAGGAGTTGATTACCTGGCGCAATGTGCCGGTAAACGACAGCATTATCGGAAAAACCGCCCAGGCAACACAGCCTGTCATAGAACAGGTGTTTATTGCCTGCGGTAAAGATACAGCCGGCCAACCGGCATTTGAGCGCAAACTTTATGTGGTCAGGAAAAGGGCGGAAAACGCGGTAAAAAAGTCCGGGATCAAACAAAAGAGTTTCTTTTATATAAGCAATATTTCATCGCGGACCATCAGCTATAAAGGACTATTAACACCTTATCAACTGAAGGATTATTATCCGGATCTTCGGAATAAAAATATTAAGAGCGCGCTTGCGTTAGTTCATTCACGTTACAGCACCAATACGTTCCCAACCTGGGACCTGGCGCAACCTTTCAGGTTTCTCGCGCATAACGGTGAAATCAATACTTTGAGAGGGAATATTAACTGGTTCCGTGCAGGGGAAAGATTATTGGCAAGTGATCTTTTCGGAAATGATATAGCGAAGATAAAACCTATTATCATGGAAGGGGGAAGCGATTCTGCCACGATCGATAATGTATTTGAACTCCTGGTCCTTTCGGGCAGGTCTTTACAGCATGCAATGATGATGCTTATACCGGCTGCCTGGGAAAGGGATAAGTTTATGGATAAAGAACTTCAGGAGTTTTATAAATATCATGCGTGTTTTGTGCCGCCCTGGGATGGACCGGCAGCAATAGCTTTTACGGATGGGGAAAAGGTAGGCGCCGTACTGGACAGGAACGGCCTCAGGCCGGCACGGTATCTTGTAACAAAGAAAGGTTTTGTGGTAATGGCTTCCGAGGTTGGGGTACTGGATATAGGCCCGGAAGAGATAAAATATTCCGGCAGGTTGGAACCGGGCAAGATGTTTTTCATAGACATAAAAGAAGGACGTATTGTTGACGATACAGAGATAAAAAAGACAGTTTCGCAGCATATTCCTTATGGCAAGTGGAACAAGAAGAATATGATAGAACTGGATGATCTCCCTGCCCCGGAAGAATCATTCAAAAGATCCAATGATATCCGTATCAGCTTGAAAGCGTTTGGCTATACCCGGGAAGATCTGAAGATGATCATTAAACCGATGGCAGAGCAGGGCGAAGAGCCTACAGGATCAATGGGTAATGATACACCGCATGCGTTTCTGTCAAAGCACCCGCAGATACTTTATAACTATTTTAAACAGTTGTTCGCTCAGGTCACCAATCCGGCAATTGATCCGATCAGGGAAGAAGTGGTAATGAGCCTGGACAGCTATATAGGGTCCGGGAAAAATGCGCTTGATCAGACGCCGGAACACTGCCACAAGCTGAGGGTAAAAAGACCCATACTTACTAACGAGGAACTGGAAACCATACGCAAAATTGGTATTAACAATTTCCAGACAAAAACAATTTATACATTTTTTAAAGCTGACAGCGAAGAAGATTTTGTGCAAGCAATTAAAAGAATATGCTTTGAAATAGAGTATGCCATCGAGCGGGGTTACTCATTCGTTATTCTAAGCGACCGGGGCGTGGACAGAGAAAATACGGCACTGCCCGCGCTTCTGGCAATGAGCGCGGTGCACCATCACCTTGTTCGCAAGGCAATGCGTTCACAGATAAGCATAATACTTGAAAGCGGCGAACCACGGGAGGTGCATCATTTTGCGCTGCTTTATGGTTATGGAGCGGACTGTATCAATCCTTATCTTGCGTACGAAGCCGTAGAGTATCTTGTGGAAGAGGGACAAGTCAATTTAGACAAAAATACGGCTCTGAAGAATTACAGAAAAGCGGTAGCCAAGGGCATTTTGAAGATACTCTCGAAAATGGGTATATCTACTCTGCGGGGTTATCGCGGTGCACAGATTTTTGAGGCTGTGGGATTGGGCAAGGATGTTATTGACAAATATTTCACGCATACCGTCTCGCGTGTTGGCGGCATAGGACTGAAAGATATAGCAGAAGAAACCATGCAGAGGCATCGGAAAGCTTATCCTGAGAGGGGATCGGAATCGGAGTTTTTATTATCCTCCGGCGGGATATATCAATGGAAGCGGGACGGCGAATTTCACCTGTGGCGGCCTGAAAGTATTGCTGCGCTTCAGGATTCCGTAAGGAAAAAGGATTATTCAAGATATAAGGAATTCGCCCGCCTTATAAATGATCAAAAGGAAAATCCGACTACGCTTCGCGGTTTGTTAAGCTTTAAGAAGGCCAAACCGATTTCGATTGATCGGGTAGAGCCTGCAGCTGAAATCGTTAAACGTTTCGTGACAGGTGCGATGAGTTTCGGGTCTATCAGTAAAACCGTGCATGAATATATAGCTATCGCAATGAACCGTTTGGGGGCAAGATCCAATACCGGTGAAGGCGGAGAGGATCCCAGCAGGTTCAATGTGCTTCCGAACGGCGATTCTGCGAAAAGCGCCGTAAAACAGGTTGCTTCAGGCAGGTTTGGTGTCACAATAAATTATCTTGTCAACGCGGACGAAATCCAGATAAAGATCGCGCAAGGCGCCAAGCCGGGTGAAGGCGGACAACTCCCCGGGTATAAGGTCAGTACCATAATTGCCAGGACGCGTTATACGACGCCCGGCGTTACCTTGATATCGCCGCCGCCGCATCATGATATCTATTCGATAGAAGACCTGGCACAGCTTATATTTGACCTTAAAAATGCTAACCCGCGTGCCCGTATAAGCGTAAAGCTTGTTTCAGAGATAGGCGTGGGCACTGTCGCTGCGGGTGTTGCAAAGGGACACGCTGATATGATACTTATTTCCGGAGGGGACGGCGGTACCGGTGCTTCACCCAGGAGTTCTATCAGGCATGCCGGTTTGCCGTGGGAACTGGGGCTTTCGGAAACGCATCAAACGCTTGTCTTGAATAGCCTGCGCAGTCGTGTGCGGTTGCAGACAGATGGACAGATGCGAACAGGCAGAGATGTTGCCATAGCCGCCATTTTAGGTGCGGAAGAATTTGGATTTTGCAGTTCAGTGCTGGTAGCGCTAGGCTGTGTCATGCTCAGGCACTGTCATTTGAACAGCTGCGCGGTAGGCGTGGCTACACAGGATGAATTATTAGAGAAAAGGTTCCAGGGGAGGCCGGAGTATGCGGTCAATTACATGATGTTTGTTGCGCAGGAACTACGAGAGATAATGGCGGACCTTGGCATAGAACGCGTTAATGATCTGGTAGGAAGAACGGATCTTCTGGAGTTGAATACGCACATCGTTCCCCTAAAGGCCAAAGGAGTGGATTTTTCAAAGATACTTTATAAACCGGAAACAGCTGACAACGTTGCTATACATTGCGCGGTTTCACAGAACCACGACATAGAAGATGTGCTCGATAAAAGACTGATCGAATTGGCAAGAGAGGCGATAGCAAAGAAAAAACCTGTAAGCCTGGAGCTATCCATAAAAAATGTCAACAGGAGTACCGGTGCCATGTTAAGCGGCGAAGTATGCAGAATGCACGGTGAAGAGGGCCTTCCCCAAGAGACCATACACTGTAAGTTCATAGGCGTTGCAGGTCAAAGTTTTGGTGCATTTCTGGCAAAGGGCATGACATTTGAACTGGAAGGCATGGCGAATGATTACGTAGGCAAGGGCATTAGCGGCGGGAAAATCATTATATATCCGTCTAAAAAAGCTGATTATAAGGCTGACGAAAATATAATAGTCGGGAACACGACTTTTTACGGCGCAACATCCGGCGAAGCATATGTAAGAGGTATAGTCGGGGAAAGGTTTTGCATAAGAAACTCGGGCCTTTATGCCGTAGTAGAGGGCACGGGGGACCATGGGTGCGAGTATATGACGGGCGGACGGGTTGTTGTTCTCGGAAAAACCGGTAAAAATTTTGCAGCAGGCATGTCTGGCGGGATTGCTTATGTTTACGATGAGGATAAGGTTTTTAAAGATAAATGTAATCTGGATATGGTAGAACTGGAAGAAGTTACGGAAGAAGACAAAGAAACCATACACGATTTGATTTACAACCATTATAAGTATACGGGTAGCCAGCGCGCGAAAAAGATACTGGATGATTTTAACAGGAAAATAAAGGATTTCGTCAAGGTCATGCCAATAGAGTACAAGCATGTTCTTGAAGGCAGTACCATAGACAGGCAGTTGGGGCTTTTGGAGGTATCTGATGGGTGAGGTAAGAGGTTTTCTAAAGGTAAAACGCCAACTTGCAGAGCGCCGTCTGGTAGACAGGCGCATCAGGGATTTCAAAGAAGTCAGCGTTTTGCGGCCGGATAAGGAATCCGAGCAACAGGCGTCACGGTGCATGGATTGCGGGACACCGTTCTGCCATTGGGCTTGTCCGGTTGGAAATTATATCCCCGAATGGAATGATTTTATGTTTTCCGGCGACTGGAGACAGGCGTTTGAACTGTTGAACGCAACGAATAATTTTCCTGAAATAACGGGCCGCGTGTGTCCCGCGGAGTGTGAGTATGCCTGCGTGCTTGAGGTGAATGATGACGCGGTAACCATACGCGAAAATGAACTGGCAATAATTGAACGCGCTTTTCGCAAAGGATTGGTAAGACCGAATATACCAAGGTCGCGAACCGGTAAAAAAATAGCTGTCGTAGGGTCCGGTCCTGCCGGTCTTGCATGTGGTGCGCAGCTGAATAAAGCCGGATATAATGTCACGGTGTTTGAAAAAGACGATAAAATAGGCGGTATATTGCGCTATGGCATTCCTGATTTTAAACTTGAAAAATGGGTTATAGATAGACGGCTTGAAATCATGAAAAAGGAAGGTATAAGATTTGTTACATCGGTGAATATAGGAGTGGATTATAGCGTGAGAAAATTACTGAAAGAATACGATGTAATATGTCTTGCGGGTGGTTCGCGTGTACCGCGGGATTTAAAGATTAAAGGAAGAGAACTTAAAGACATACATTTTGCCATGGATTATTTAGTTCAATCCAACAAGAAAGTCGCAGGCGAGACCATATCACAAAAGAAACTCATAGATGCCGGGGGCAAAAGGGTTGTTGTTATTGGCGGCGGCGATACCGGATCTGATTGTGTAGGTACTGCTCATCGTCAGGGTGCTTCGTGCGTCGTGCAGATAGAACTTCTGCCAAAACCGGCTGAATGCCGCGTGGAAGAATATCCCTGGCCCATGGCGCCGATGATTCTTAAAACTTCGTCAAGCCATGAAGAAGGCGGCCAGCGCGACTGGTCGGTGCTTACAAAAAGGTTCGTGGGGAAAAGGGGTCACGTTGACAAACTCGAATGTGTAAAGGTTGAATTTGTAAGATCAGAAGGGAAGAATGTCTGCCCCGTCATGAAAGAAGTTAAGGGGAGCGCATTTGAAATCAAGGCGGATCTGGTCATTCTTGCTGTAGGGTTTTTGCACCCCGAACACAAGGGTCTGCTCACGGAACTGGGCGTTGAGCTTGACGAGCAAGGCAATGTTAAGACCGGTTCAGATTTTATGACCAGCGTGAGCGGTGTTTTTTCGATGGGCGATATGAGGCGCGGCCAATCACTTATCGTATGGGCAATTGCCGAAGGACGAAGGGCAGCGTTTAATATTGATAAATATTTAATGGGCAGCAGTAATTTGCCTGTATTATAAAAAAGGGACGCCAGCATGAAGGAACACAAAGCGAAGATAGCGTTAGAAGACGGGACGGTTTTCGAAGGCGTATCTTTTGGCGCTACCGGTGAACGATACGGAGAAGTGGTTTTTAATACAAGTATGGCCGGCTACCAGGAGATTCTGACAGATCCATCTTACAAGGGACAGATCGTTACCATGACCTATCCGCTTATAGGGAACTATGGCGTTAACGAAGAAGATGTGGAGTCTAGAGAACCTTTTGTTGAAGGTTTTGTCGTGAGAGAGCGCAGTTCGATAGCGAGCAATTGGCGTTCCCAATGCGATCTTGACGGTTACCTTGAGAAAAATAAAATTATCGGCATACAAGCTGTTGATACGCGGGCGCTTACCCGGCATATACGCCTGCAAGGCGCAATGAAGGCAGTTATATCTACAGAAGACCCTGATGACAGGAGCCTTGTAAAGAAAGCAAAATGCTCGCAAGGACTTATAGGGCGAGACCTGGTTAAAGAAGTTACCTTGGGAAAAACGTATCGGTGGAGCGAGAAAGGAAAATATAAGGTTATTGTTCTGGATTGCGGCGTTAAGTACAATATTTTAAGACTCCTGGCATTACATGACTGTCAGGTAACGGTCGTTCCCGCGCAAACACCGGCAGAAGAAATATTAAATGATAAACCCAATGGTGTGCTGCTTTCCAACGGGCCGGGTGACCCGCAGGGCGCGGGTTACGTTGCCGATACTGCAGGGAAACTTATCGGCAAAGTGCCCGTATTCGGTATATGTCTGGGGCAACAGATGTTAGGCATGGCATTCGGCGGGACTACATATAAGCTTAAGTTCGGTCATCACGGAGCTAATCATCCTGTAAAAGATACAAGGACAGGCAAGGTTTTTATTACAGTGCAGAACCATGGGTTCTGCGTAGATATGAAAACATTAAACAAAAAAGACTTGGAAATAACCCATGTTAATCTTAATGATAACACGTTGGAAGGTATGCGGCACAAGAAATTGCCGGTGTTTTCAGTACAATTTCACCCTGAACACGGCCCGGGTCCGCATGATTCTGCATACCTTTTTGAAGAATTTGCCGACATGATGGAGGAACACCGTTCGTAAGTGAGAGGAATTGAACTATGCCCAAACGCGATGACATTAAAAAAATACTCATTATTGGATCCGGCCCTATAATCATAGGTCAGGCATGTGAGTTCGATTATTCCGGCACACAGGCGTGCAAAGCGTTGAAAGAAGAAGGGTACCAAATAGTTCTTTTCAATTCAAACCCCGCTACCATAATGACCGATCCTGAGACGGCCGATGTTACATATATTGAGCCCATAACGCCTGAGGTGCTGGCAAAGATCATAGAACGTGAGAGGCCGGATGCTTTGCTTCCTACGCTTGGCGGCCAGACCGGTCTTAACACCGCGGTAAAGGCTGCGGAAGCCGGGATACTCGAGAAATATGGCGTAAAAATGATAGGGGCGGATTATGAATCCATAAAAAGAGCAGAGGACAGGGAATATTTTAAAGAATCCATGCAAAAAATAGGTATGAACCTGCCTAAAAGTGCGTTAGCGTATGACATGCAGCAAGCTAAAAAAGCCCTGAAAGACATAGGCCTTCCGGTTATTATAAGGCCCAGTTTTACACTGGGCGGTACGGGCGGTGGTATTGCAAGGACAAAAAAAGAATTTGAGCACAAAGCGGCTCTCGGGTTAAGAAACAGCATGATAAGCGAGATTCTTATCGAGGAATCGGTTTACGGATGGAAGGAATATGAACTGGAAGTTATGCGTGATAGAAATGATAACGTCGTTATCGTATGTTCAATAGAAAATTTTGACCCTATGGGCATACATACGGGGGATTCCATCACTGTAGCGCCGCAGCAGACGCTTACGGATAGGGAATATCAAGAGATGCGCGATGCCGCGATAGCAATAATAAGAGAGATCGGGGTAGAGACCGGTGGATCGAACATTCAGTTCGCTGTTAATCCTAAGGACGGAAGGATGGTCGTGATTGAGATGAACCCGCGGGTTTCCAGAAGTTCCGCGCTCGCAAGCAAAGCTACCGGGTTTCCCATAGCAAAGATAGCTGCAAAACTGGCAATAGGGTATACATTGGATGAAATACAAAATGACATTACCAAGGAAACCCCGGCCTGTTTTGAGCCCACGATAGATTACTGCGTCGTGAAAATACCGAGATTTACTTTTGAAAAATTTCCCGAGGCAGGCGACGTTTTAGGTATATCGATGAAATCGGTCGGTGAGACTATGGCTATTGGCAGGACCTTCAAGGAAGCCTTGCAGAAGGGCCTGCGGGGGCTGGAAATAGGGCACACCGGACTGGATAATAAACTGGATTGGACAAAAATCCCGGACGAGAAAATTAAAAAACGCCTGCTTGAGCCGAACGCGTCACGGATCTTTTACATAAAATATGCGCTGCAAAAGGGGTATACCATACAGGATATAGCTGGTCTTAGCAGCATAGACCCCTGGTTTATTGCGAATATCAAGGATATTGTGGATCTTGAAGCGCGGATAAAAAAGGATGAAAAGCCTACTCCTGAACTGTTATACAAGGCAAAACGATACGGATTCAGCGATAGACAGATAGCAGATCTTACGGGCAGCGATGAACTATCGATACGCAAACACCGGGAGAAACATGGCATAAAAGCTGTATTTAAACTTGTCGATACCTGTGCGGCGGAATTTGAAGCTTTTACGCCTTATTATTATTCTACGTATGAAGATGAATGTGAGGCCAGAAAATCCGGCAAAAAGAAAATAATGATCCTTGGCGGCGGGCCGAACAGGATAGGTCAGGGCATAGAATTCGACTACTGCTGCTGTCATGCCTCCTTTGCGCTTAAAGAACTGGGTTACGAGACTATCATGGTGAATTCGAACCCTGAGACAGTTTCGACCGATTATGACACTTCCGACAAACTGTATTTTGAACCACTTACGTTCGAAGACGTAATAAACATTGTCGATAAAGAAAAGCCCGATGGCGTTATTGTCCAGTTCGGCGGACAGACGCCGTTAAACCTGGCCAGGCGGTTACAGACTGCAGGAGTTCCCATTATCGGCACGAGTGTCGACTCGATAGACAGGGCAGAAGACAGGGATAAGTTCGCAAAATTGATAAGCAAACTCAACATGAATCAGCCGGCTAACGGGTCGGCCACCTCCAGGGAAGAGGCAGAAGAAATAGCTGAAAAAATAGGATATCCTGTGCTCGTAAGACCTTCGTATGTACTTGGCGGAAGGGCGATGCGGATAGTTTATAACAAGCAGTCGCTTGACGAATTCATAGAAGAAGCTAAAGACATATCTCAAGAACATCCTGTTTTGATCGATAAGTTTCTGGAAGGCGCGGTGGAAGTCGATGTTGATGCCATTTCTGATTCGCGGGTGACCGTTATAAGTGGCATCATGGAGCATATAGAGGAAGCAGGCATACATTCGGGTGATTCCGCCTGTGTGCTGCCACCTCATACGTTGAGTGATGATATTATCAACACCATTCGGGAATATACTTATGTTTTATCCAACGAACTTAAGGTAAAAGGGCTTATCAATATACAGTTTGCCGTCAAAAACGACGCGGTATATGTTTTAGAAGTTAATCCCAGGGCATCCAGAACGGTACCCTTTGTAAGCAAAGCAAAAGGAATTCCCTTTGCAAAGATAGCGGCAAAAATTATGGCGGGGCAAACGCTTAGCAAGCTTGGCGTTACAAAGGAAAAGCAGATCGATCATATTTCAGTTAAAGAGTCAGTACTGCCATTCTCCAGGTTTTCCGGCGTTGATATAATACTTGGCCCTGAGATGAAATCAACGGGCGAAGTGATGGGGATAAGTACAACGTTCGGCGGCGCATTTTACAAGTCTCAAGTTGCCGCCGGCGCTATATTGCCGAAGCAGGGAAAGATTTTTATAAGTGTTAAAAGTGATGACAAAAGGGATATTGTTTTTGTTGCCAAAAAACTTCATGACATCGGCTTTGGAATAATCGCCACAAAAGGGACAGCCAAGGTTTTACGATCCAACGGCGTATCGGCAGAGATCGTTGCAAAGATCAGCGAAGGAAGTTCTGTTATATTGGAGCTTATAAGAAAAAACAAAATAAGCCTTATTATCAATACGCCTTCCGGGGAACGCGGCCAATCCGATATGCGGCCTATACGCAGTCTTGCGGTCATGTATGGTGTCCCATGTATAACAACGATTCAGGGCGCGCAAGCAGCGGTGAACGGCATGGAGACTATGTTAAAAGGCGATTTTTCGGTTAGATCTATACAGGAATATATGGGGGAGGCACAATGCACAAAGACTGGGTAGCAATTTTAGATTTCGGTTCACAATATACACACCTTATTGCGCGCAGAATAAGGGAATGTGGAGTATATTCTGAAATAGTTGCCTGTAATATTGCTGCCGATATGCTTTTGTCCAAAGCGCCAAAGGCGATTATCCTTTCGGGCGGGCCTGCCAGTGTTTTTTCAAGGACAAGCCCCATGTGCGACAAGCGCATTTTTAGTCTGGGTGTTCCTGTCCTCGGCATTTGTTATGGAGCGCAACTTATGGCCAAGCTTCTGGGCGGCAAAGTTACTCAGGCAAAACTCAGGGAATATGGCAGTGCCAGTCTCAGAGTAAAGACGGGGCAGGGCCTATTTAAAGGCCTTGCGGGAACAGAAACAGTATGGATGAGTCATGGAGATAAAATAAACAGACTTCCCAAGGGGTTTAAAATCATCGGTTCAACCAACAATGCGAAAATTGCCGCTATGATGAACGGAGGTAAAAAGCTTTATGGTTTGCAGTTTCATCCGGAAGTAGTACATACACCAAAAGGCAAAAAAATATTGCGGAATTTTCTTTTTGATATAGCAGATTGCAAGCCCAGTTGGAATATGCGTTCGTTTGTAAAAGATTCCATCCAGTTATTGAGAAAAAATATCAACGATGAAAAAGTTCTCTGTGCATTGAGCGGAGGCGTTGATTCCTCGGTTTTGGCCGTCCTACTTTATAAGGCGATCGGCGAAAATTTGGTCGCGATTTTCATTAATAACGGCCTCTTACGAAAAGATGAAGAAAAGCTTATTAAAGAAAGATTCAAGAAGCATTATCACATGAATGTAAGAATTGTTAACGCGGAAAGTGTGTTTTTAGACGGTTTGAAAGGGATCAAAGCCCCGGAAACCAAACGCAGAATAATCGGTAAATTATTTATAAAGGTTTTTGAAAAAGAAGCAAGGAAAATAGGAAAGAGGATCAAATTTTTAGCCCAAGGCACGTTGTATCCCGATGTGATTGAATCACGTTCTGCTTTCGGAGGGCCCTCGGCAGTCATAAAAACACATCACAATGTCGGCGGTTTACCGCCGCATTTGAAATTTAAGCTGATCGAACCCCTCAAGGAATTGTTCAAAGATGAAGTCAGGCTTGTCGGCAAAGAATTAGGTTTACCGCAGGAAATAATTTACCGGCATCCTTTTCCGGGACCGGGTCTTGCTGTCCGGGTTATAGGCGCCGTAACCAGAGAGAGATTGAATATCCTTCGCAAGGCGGATTGGATCCTGAACGATGAAATAAAACGTTCGGGATTATACCGCAAACTCTGGCAATCATTTTGCGTCCTTCTTCCCATAAAAACCGTCGGGGTTATGGGGGACAAAAGGACATATGAGAATGTCGTCGCTATAAGAGCGGTCACCAGCGAAGATGCAATGACGGCCCATTGGGCAAAATTACCTCATGAAATATTAGAAAAAATTTCCAGTCGTATAATTAATGAGGTTAAGGGTATAAACCGCGTGGTATATGATATATCCACCAAACCTCCGAGCACAATTGAATGGGAGTAAAAAATGATAAAAGCAAAAGTTTACATTACCTTAAAAAGGACTGTAGCGGACCCGCAGGGTTTGACCATTAAGCATGCGTTAGAGTCTTTGGGTTATCAAAAAATAAAGGATATGCGCATGGGGAAGCTGATCAGCATTGAATTGGACATTGATAACAAAAAGGATGCGGAACGCCTGCTAAATGAGATGTGCAGGAAACTTTTGGCTAATCCCATAATAGAGGACTATAGCTTTAAAATTACGGGGGATAAATGAAATTTGGTGTAATAGTTTTTCCCGGTTCTAATTGTGAGCAGGATTGTTTCTACGTAATTAAGGACGTCTTGAAACAGCCGGTCGAATATATCTGGCATAAAGAGATGGTTCTGAACGGTTTTGATTGTATCATATTGCCCGGAGGTTTCAGCTACGGAGATTACTTAAGGACAGGCGCAGTAGCAAGGTTTTCTCCTATTATGAAAGCGATTGTTGAATTTGCCGATAAAGGCGGAATAGTCATAGGTATCTGTAACGGATTCCAGATTTTACTTGAGACAGGGCTTCTCCCCGGAGCGATGCTGAGAAATAAAAATCTTCATTTTATCTGCAGGCATGAATATGTAAAAACAGAGAATGTAAAAAACCCTTTTACAAATCTTTGTAAGCAAAACCAGGTATTAAAAATACCCATTGCTCATAACGAGGGAAATTATTATATTGACGAAGCCGGTCTCAGGGATTTAGAGAAAAAGGGCCAAATCATATTTCGTTACTGCGATATAGACGGGGATGTCGAGGGGGGGGGTAATCCGAATGGCGCCGTTGCAAATATCGCCGGTATAATAAACAAGACAGGAAATGTCTTGGGCATGATGCCGCATCCTGAGAGAAGTTCTGAACCGGAATTGGGGTCCGAAGACGGCTTATGTATTTTTAAATCAATAATTACATGGATCAGGTGTCGTTGATATGATCAAAAAAGAAGTTTACAGAAGTTTGGGGTTAAACGACGAAGAGTATAAAAAAATCCTAACGATATTGGATCGCGAACCGACACCCACGGAACTAGCCATGTTTTCAGTGGAGTGGTCCGAACACTGTGGATACCCGCGATCGCGCAAATTGCTGAAGCTGTTACCGAAAACGGGCAACTATCCGGTTTTAATAGGGGAGGATTCCGGCGGCATTATTGTCGATGATATTGCTCTTATTTTTAAAATGGAAAGTCACAATCATCCGTCGCAGATCGAGCCGAAACAGGGAGCCGCCACTGGCGTAGGAGGCATAATAAGGGATATATTTACAGCTGGTGCCAGGCCGATAGCATCATTAAATTCATTGCGTTTCGGACCCTTGCAGGATCCTTATAATCATTATCTTCTGCGGGGAGTGGTAGATGGGATCCAGTTCTACGGTAATTGTATCGGCGTTCCGACTGTAGGCGGTGAAATATATTTTGATGAAAATTATAGCGGTAATTGTGTGGTCAATGCAATGAGCATAGGCATAGCGGATAAAAATAAATTAGCCAGGGCCCGCGCTACAGGATATGGCAATTCCATCATGTATGTGGGTTCAAGTACCGGGAGGGACGGCATTGGAGGCTGCAGCGTGTTGGCTTCCAAGGAGTTTAAGGAGGGCGAGGAAAAAAGGCCGACAGTCCAGATAGGGGACCCTTTCACCGAGAAATGCCTGATCGAGGCCACATTAGAAGCCATAGCGACGGGTCATATCGTGGGAATTAAGGATATGGGCGCGGCGGGCTTGACATGCTCAACTACCGAGATGGCTTCGGCCGGCGATTCGGGTATTGAAATAGAGTTGCAGCTGGTACCGAGAAGGGAAGCCGATATGCAGCCCTGGGAAGTAATGATGTCGGAATCCCAGGAGAGGATGCTCGTATGCGTTAAGAAGGGGAAAGAGGAAGAAGTAAATAATATATTCCACAAATGGGATTTAAACGCAGTAGTAATCGGAAGCGTTACTGATGATGGTATTGTACGTATTACAGATAAGGGCAGGGTTGTTGCAGAGGTCCAGGCACATTCTTTGACCAATGCGCCTATATACAATCCGCTATATAAAAAACCGGGCTATTTGGCTCAATTAAATAAATTGAATCTGAAAGCGGTTCCAGAGCCTGAGGACTATAGCGATGTATTACTTAAGTTATTAGCTTCTCCGTCCATAGCGAGCAAAGAATGGGTTTACGAGCAATATGACCACATGGTTCAGACCAACACCATGGTGTTACCCGGTTCTGATGCCGCGGTTTTAAGGTTAAAAGGGACCGATAGGGCTATTGCAGCCACCACTGATTGTAATAGCAGGTATTGCTTTCTGGATCCTTATAGGGGAGCGCAGATCGCAGTAGCAGAAGCATCAAGGAATCTTGTATGTTCAGGCGCAGCGCCAGCAGCAGTGACAGATTGCCTTAACTTTGGCAATCCCGAAAAGCCGGACAGGTTCTGGCAGTTCAAAAACTGCGTCGAAGGAATTGCTGATGCCTGTACATTCTTTAATATTCCGGTGGTAAGCGGGAACGTTTCCTTTTATAACGAAAGCCCAAAAGGCGCCATTTATCCTACTCCTACTATTGGCATGATCGGTATTATCGAAAATACCCGCAGAATCTGCACCCAGTATTTTAAGGATGAAAATGATGTGATTGTTCTTTTGGGAACCTGCAAAGAGGAGCTTGGCGCAAGTGAGTACCTAAAGAACATCCATAATTTAGTTAAGGGTGTTCCGCCCGCTTTGGATCTTAAATCAGAGATGTCGGTTCAACGCGCCGCATCAGAAGCCATTAGAAATGGTTTGGTCAAATCAGCTCATGATTGTTCTGACGGCGGCTTGGCTGTTGCCATAGCTGAATGTTGCATTTCCGGGGACAGTGTAATAGGCGCAAAAATCAGCTTGAAAGACAGGATCAGGGCAGATGCCCTCTTGTTCGGCGAATCGCAATCGCGCGTTGTTCTTTCCTGCAGTAAGGATAGCGTATCACTGGTAGAAGCCATAGCCAAAAAACATGGAGCTGTTTTCGCAGTGATCGGAAACACGGGCGGGACCAGTTTACGTATAGATATAAGGGGTAAAAGCGTGATTGACCGGGATTGTGCAACACTTCAAGAGTGCTGGAAAAACAGCCTTAAGGAGGCGCTATTATAATGTGTGGCGTATTTGGCGTATACGGACATGAGGATGCTGCCAGACTTACATACCTGGGACTCTATGCTCTCCAGCATCGCGGCGAGGAAAGCGCAGGTATAGTTGCTTATGATGGAAAGAGAGTCAGGTACCATAAAGGGATGGGCCTGGTTGGTGATGTCTTCAATGAAGAAAATGTAAAGTCTTTGCGCGGGAATACGGCTATCGGCCATGTCAGATATTCGACTACAGGCTCGAGCCATGCAAAGAATATACAACCGTTTCTTGTAAAGCATAAGAGGAGTCATATTGCCGTCTCTCACAACGGCAACCTCACGAATACCGTAGAACTGTACACGGCCTTGGAAGAAAAAGGGTCTATCTTTCAAACCTCAATGGATTCCGAGATAATAGTCCATTTGCTGGCTAAGGCGAGGGATGAGGATTATAAGAACAGGGTTATAAAGGCGCTATCGCAGCTGGAAGGCGCTTATTCGTTTATCATAATGCTGGATGATATATTGGTGGGCGCGAGAGATCCTTATGGATGGCGTCCACTGTGTATAGGTGAACTGGACGGCGCGTATGTTCTGGCGAGTGAAACCTGCGCCCTGGATCTGATACATGCCAGATATATAAGAGAGGTTGAACCCGGGGAAATCGTGTTTATACATAGAGGCGGCCTGGAATCAATAAAGGCCTTTTCTCAGGACAAACACTCTTTGTGCATTTTCGAATATATATATTTTTCGAGACCGGACAGCAATATATTCGGTGGAAATGTGTATTTGACCCGCAAGAAACTGGGCAAGCAGTTAGCTCGCGAATGTCCGGCAGATTGTGATATAGTTATGCCTATTCCCGATTCCGGGAATTACGCGGCAGTAGGTTTTGCCGGGGAATCCAAAATCCCGTATGAGGTAGGCGTGATCAGAAACCATTATATAGGGAGAACATTCATTCAGCCCTCTCAATTTATAAGAGATTTCAGGGTAAGAATCAAACTTAACCCTATCAGGGATGTTCTCAAGGACAGGCGCATAGTTATTGTGGAAGATTCTATCGTTAGAGGCACGACAAGCCGTGCACGGGTAAAGACGTTGCGGGAAGCAGGGGCTAAAGAGATACATATGCGTATTAGTTGTCCGCCTATAAGGTTTCCATGCTTTTATGGGATAGATTTTCCCAGCAAAAAAGAGCTTATTGCAGACAAACTTTCCGTTGAGGAAATAGCTGAATTTATAGGGGTGGACAGCTTAAAATACTTAAGCTTAGAAGGTATGTTGAGCGTAATGGGGCAGAACAGCAAAATGTTCTGCACGGCCTGCTTTAACGGGGATTATCCGACAAAAGTGCACAAGAAAGTGACTAAAAAATCTTTGGAAAAATAAAAGCATTTTTAGAAGGGATAGAAAATCATGGGAAAAACAAAGTATATTTTTATAACCGGTGGTGTAGTTTCCAGTCTGGGCAAAGGGATAGCGTCTGCCTCTATCGGCAAACTTTTGGAATGGAATGGATACAAAGTCGCACTTATAAAATGCGATCCCTACATTAATGTAGATCCGGGCACAATGAATCCCTACCAACATGGTGAGGTTTACGTTACTGACGATGGAGCAGAAACGGATCTGGACCTCGGTCATTATTATCGCTATACTAATTCGCTGTTATCGCAGTTGAACAATATTACAACCGGCAAGGTATATAGCAACGTCATAGAAAAAGAGCGCCGAGGCGATTTCCTTGGCGCAACCGTTCAGGTTATACCACATATAACAGATGAGATCAAACACGAGATCAGGCAACTGGAGAAGAACCAAAAAGTGGATATAGTGCTTGTTGAAATCGGGGGAACAGTCGGTGATATAGAAGGCTTGCCGTTTTTGGAGTCAATACGTCAGATGAGAAATGAAATGAGACCAGGCGATTCCATAAACATTCATCTGACACTCATTCCTTTTATAAGAGCTGCCGGTGAAATTAAGACCAAACCCACGCAGCATTCTGTCGGCAAACTCAGAGAAATAGGCATACAGCCCGACATATTGATGGTTCGTACCGAGAAACCCCTTAAAGCTGACGCAAAGGCCAAGATATCGCTGTTTTGTAATGTACAGAAAGAATGCGTTATAGAAGCCAGGGACGTTGATGAAATATACGAGATACCCTTAATGTTCAAAAGAAACGGTACGGACAGGATCATTCTTGAAAAGTTGAATCTAAAACCGAAAAAACAGAGTAATTTTAAAAACTGGGAAAAAATTGTCAGGATAAAAAAGCAGGCAGAAGAGACGGTCAGGATAGGTGTAGTCGGTAAATATATAACCTTGCAAGATTCATATAAATCAATAGACGAAGCGTTAAAGCACGCTGCAATAGCCAATAACTTAAAGCTTGATCTTGTGAAAATAGAATCCGATGAATTGGATAAGAAAGATCCAAGGGAGTTTAAGGAAATCTTCAAAAATATATCCGGCATATTGATCCCCGGGGGTTTCGGTATCCGGGGAATGGAAGGTAAACTCGCGGCCGCGCGTTATGCCAGAGAAAATGGCATTCCATATTTTGGTATATGTCTTGGTATGCAGATTGCCGCCGTAGAGTTTGCGCGTAATATCTGTGGGATGAAGGGCGCTGACTCAACTGAGTTCAACGCCGGAACGAAATATCCCGTTATTTCCCTTCTTTCAGAACAGCGAAAAGTGAAATCAATGGGCGGTACGATGCGACTTGGCCACTATAGATGCAGGATTAAAAAAGGAACTCTTGCAGGTAAAATTTACGGCAAAAAAGAAATAAAAGAAAGACACCGCCACAGATATGAATTCAACAATACGTATAAAAAAAGATTCGAAAAAAAAGGAATGATTTTCAGCGGCATACATCCCAAAGGCAGTCTTGTTGAAATAATAGAACTAAAGAACCACCCTTGGTTTATCGCGGTGCAGTTCCATCCCGAATTTCAGTCCAAACCCGACAAGGTCCATCCGCTGTTTAAGGACTTTGTGCGGGCGGTCCATGAAAGAGGGATAAGAGAAAAGGATAAATAATTATGGCGAGCACGGGATTAGAGGGTTTAGACAAAATACTTACAGGCTTACGGGCAGGCGATAATGTTGTTTGGCAGATAGATGACATTGCTTCATATGCGGATTTTGTCAATCCTTTTGCGAAAAAAGCGTTAGAGTATAATAAAAAAGTTATCTATATGCGCTTTGCTTCTCATGAAGCTTTATTCAAAGAATCAAAACAGCTGAAAGTATATAAACTGGACGCTTATGGCGGATTCGAATCGTTCACCAGACAGGTTAATACTATAATCACACAAGAAGGGGAAGGAGCGTATTACGTATTTGACTGTTTGTCCGCGCTTCTATCTGCATGGGCAACCGATCTTATGATAGGCAACTTTTTCATGGTTACCTGCCCTTACCTTTACGAACTAAACACCATTGCATACTTTGCGATATTGCGTGACAACCATTCATTCAAAACCATTGCACGCATAAGAGAAACAACGCAGCTGCTTTTGGATCTATACAACCAGGAGGGCGTTCACTATGTGCACCCTCTAAAAGTATGGAACCGCTATTCGCCCACAATGTTCTTTCCACATTTGAAAGAAAAGAACAGGTTTATCCCGGTTACCGACAGTGTAAATGCTGCTAAACTCTTGTCATATTTCAACCGGCGTGGCGTAGAAAGTTCAAAAAGAAACCTGGACTACTGGGACCGCCTGTTCCTGGAAGCGGAAGAAATGCTCGAAAGACCTCTTTCGCCGAATGAGCGTAAGAAGATGACCGAAAAATTATGTAAAATAATGGTTACCAGGGATGAAAAGATCATGAGCCTGGCGACGAAGAACTTTTCCATTAGAGACCTGCTTGATATCAAGAATAGACTGATAGGAACAGGGCTGGTAGGCGGTAAAACCGTGGGGATGCTTCTTGCCAGGAAGATCTTGCAGAAGGATAAATCACTGAACTGGCAGAATCTCGCCGAACCGCACGACTCATTTTATATAGGATCGGATGTTTTTTATTCATATATAGTCCAGAACGGATGGTGGAAATTATACCTTCAGCAAAAGACGAAAGAAGGTTATTTCGAGGTCGCCAGGGTATTATATGACAGGATGTTGTACGGGAAGTTCCAGGAAGAAATAATGGAAAAATTTCAGCAAATGATCGAATATTTCGGTACCTCGCCTATCATAGTTCGTTCCAGCAGTTTGCTTGAAGATGGTTTCGGCAATGCATTTGCCGGTAAGTATGAAAGCTTTTTTTGTGCCAATCAGGGCACGCCGGAACAGCGCTATATGCAGTTCATTGAAGCCGTACGCAAGATTTACGCCAGCACTATGAGCGAAAATGCGCTTGCCTACCGTCTGCAGAGGGGATTGGATAAACTGGACGAGCGGATGGCGCTCCTGGTCCAAAGGGTCTCCGGTTCTTATCATAAACAGTATTTTTTCCCGGATATCGCAGGGGTGGGTATTTCTCATAATACCTATGTCTGGACGGATGAAATGGATCCTAAGGCAGGAATGCTGAGAGTTGTGCTTGGATTAGGGACAAGAGCGGTTAACCGCGTTGAAGGTGATTACCCGAGAGTAGTCGCTTTAGATGCGCCGCTGCTTAAGCCCCATGCGGAGATGAAAGACACAAGAAAGTTTTCCCAGCACGATGTGGACTTGATCAACGTACAGGACAATATTCTTCAAACGGCTTCTTTAACAAAGCTTATTAATGAGAAGCTGGGCATAAAACTCGACCGCATCGCAATAAGAGATTACGAGGCAATACAATGGATGAAAGAGAAAGGGCAAAAAGATAAGGAATTCTGGATATTAACATTCGATAATCTGTTTTCCGATAAGACTTTTTTGGATGTTATGAAAAAAATACTGAAAAAACTGGAAACAAGCTACGAATACCCGATAGATATAGAGTTTACGGTGAATTTCACCAAGGACGAAACATTTAAAATCAATCTTTTGCAGTGCAGGCCTCTCCAGACGCGTGGATTGGGCAAGAAGGTCGAGATACCCAAAAATATCAAAGAAGATGAGCTTCTATTTGAATCCAAAGGGTATTTTCTTGGAGGTAATAGCCTGCATCCCATTAAACGTATTATATATGTTAATCCCGAAAAATATATATCTCTTGGAATATCCCAAAAGTACGATGTAGCACGAACGGTGGGCAAGCTTAATAAGCAAATAGAAAACAGGGAAAAAATGCCCGTGCTTTTATTGGGTCCCGGCAGATGGGGAACGACCACGCCTTCCCTGGGAGTTCCTGTAAACTTTTCGGAAATAAATAATATCACTGTTCTGGGGGAGATCGCTTTTCCGGGAGGCAACTTAATGCCGGAACTTTCCTTTGGGACGCATTTTTTCCAGGATCTTGTAGAAACGGACATATTTTATGTTGCGCTTTTTCCGGACAGAAAAGAAGTTATATTTAATGAAGGATGGCTGTTTTCCATGGAAAATCTTTTTGAAAAAATGGTCCCGGAAGCCGGTAAGTATGAAAATGTTATAGGTGTTTATGATGTAGATAAAAGAAATTTATCCGTAATGTCGGATATTTTATCGCAACGGGTTGTATGTTTTTCGACGAAGCCGGTGCGTGGCAAGAAACTTCACGCTTGAGAATCGATGAGATTGGGATGATCTTTACCGTAAGTTATTAATCAGGGCCAGTCTTCGGGAACACCGGAAAAGGGCTCTCCAGTATATTGGAGAGCCCTTTGTTTTGCGAGTGACGCGGTGTTTTTAAAAAAAAGTTGTCGAAAGCAAATATATATGCGAAGATAAGGAAATAATATCAGCAGAAACAGAATAATTACCGAAATGATCACGCGATGAAACCGGAACATAAAAAATATATACTTGAGAACGTCAGCACGAAGTCCGTAAGCCAGATGGCCCGGGAGCTGGGGATAAAAGAGAGAAAAATAAGGAAATTCCTCGAGCGGGAGAATATAAAGTCAGGAAGACCGGCGATGGTAAAGGGCGCCCCCGGCGAGGATACAGGTCTTGAAAAAAAGATCTTCCAGAAGAAAACATACCCGAAACTCGCCGAGATACTCATCTTTTCCGCTATTGTCGCGATCGCTTTTCTGATCCGGTGGATATACCTGGAGCAGATAAAAACGAATCCCTTCTTCGTTCCTTTTTATCACGGGTTGGATGATTATCTTTATGACAGCTGGGCCCAGAGCATTGCCGCGGGCAATGTCATCGGGAAAGAAGTGTTTTACGGCCTGCCGCTCTACCCTTATTTTCTGGGATTCGTGTATTTCCTTTTCGGGTACAATGTTTTTACGGCAAAAGCGATACAGTTCTTCATTGGCTCGGTGAACTGCGGCTTGGTGTATTTGATAGGGCGTAAAATATTCAACAGGCCCATCGGCATCATCGCCGCGCTCGCGCTTGCCGCTTTTTCCACGGATATCTACCTGGAAGGCTTTTTCGTTTCGTCTTTTTTGGCGATATTCCTGAACTGTGTCATTATTCTGCTGATCCTTTCGATGAAAGAAGGGGGCAGTCCGGCAAAGTGGCTGATCACCGGAGTCGTGGTAGGGCTTTCAGCCCTTGCCAACGGGAGCGTGCTGATCTTTCTTGTATTGCTGATATTCTGGATATATTCGGCGTTCAAGGGAATGAACAAAGGAAGGCTGGCCTCTCGCGTTGCGGCTCTTCTTGCGGGTGCGGTCCTGGTTGTATCCGCCGTTACCGTGAGGAATTATGCCGCGGGAAAGGACTTTGTCCCCATAACCGCGCATGCCGGCATAACCTTTTACGCGGGAAATAACCCGCTTTCGGACGGTTCTTTTTATCTTCCCAGGTCCGTGGGGACAAGCGTCATCGACAGCAAGAAGAATACCCGGGTCATAGCCGAGCGCGTTTCGGGAAAGGCGCTGAAACCCTCGGAGGTGTCGCGGTTCTGGTTCGGGCAGGGCACTGCTTTCATGACCAAAGAGCCGGTCAAATTTCTCAGGTTGACAGTCAATAAGGTGCTGCTGTTCTGGAACGCCCACGAGATACCCGATATACTCCCGATGGCCTTTTTCGAGCGGTATGCGCCGTTATTGAAATTGCCTCTTGTGAGTTTCGCGGCCGTCTGTCCTTTCGCGCTCGTCGGGATGTTCATCTGTTTCAGATATAGAAGACCGGATATTATCCTGCTCTATATTTTTATAGGCAGCGTTTTCCTGTCCACCGTGATCTATTTTGTCAACAGCAGGTACCGGCTCATGGCCGTCCCGTTCCTTGCCGTCTTTTCGGCGGCGGCTATCTACTGGTTGTACCTGAAGATCATGGACCGACAGTGGCGCGCGGCCGGATGGTTCCTGGCGGCCATTATCGTGCTTTTTGCCCTGACGAATGTAAGGATCCTGAGGTTCGGGACGGAGCAGGCGCATAATAATCTGGGCATAATCCTCAAGAGGCAGGGTCTCTATGACGAGGCGATAGCCGAGTACAAGAAAGCCATAGAGCTTCGGCCGGATTATGACAGCCCGTATTTCAATCTTGGCCTCCTGTACCTTGAGCAGGGCCACTACGAGGAGGCGGCGGATTGTTTCAACGGGGCGCTGCGGATAAATCCCGATTTTGTTAAGGCCCATAACAGGATAGGGGACGCCTACATGAAAATGGGAAGAGGGGAAGAAGCCATGTTCCACTGGGAAAGGTCGCTGGAACTGGATCCCGACCAGCCGGATATCAGAAGACTCATCGAATAATACCCGCCAGAAAATGGCACGCGGGGCAAAAAAGCCCGTTCGGTTGAACGGGCTTTTTTTATGGTGCGCGAGGCGAGA
>CAYPCX010000021.1:0-25570 GCA_964409365.1 uncultured Planctomycetia bacterium
TATTTTTAAGTTCTTCATACACATAAGGACTTATCGCAATAATATGTTCGGCTCTTTGAATGGATTCGCGCTCCAGACGAACCGTCATTCTATGCCGGAAAGAACGTTCGTGTCCAGTTACCCGAACAATATGATACATTATTCCATGTATCGTAATAACGGAAGGATAATTCGAAGTTACAGCGATATATGGATAGCCATGCTCAGCACCAATTCCATGAACGATATCGGGATCCAATTTGCGCAGCATTTTATGAAGTATCCATTTGCGGTATTGAACCGTATAGAAACCCAGCTTGGGTAACCGACCGACAAAATGGACAATCACCCCTTCATCTTCAACAACTTGTGTCTTCCATGCTGGGGCACTTGTAAAAAAATGTACCTCCGCATCCCGAAATTTAGCAAGCGCTCGAGCTAAATTCACATTCCAACTGCTTACCCCTGTCGTTCGCTCACTCCAAACACGGATCCTATTCCGGTAAGGATAAATGGGAAAAGCACCAAGTAAAGCAATTCTCATATCACCTTTCAGAAGTAATGCCTAGTCTTACGATATAGAAATTCGCTATTCATGTATTTTTCCAAGTATAGCAAAAATCTTTTTTATCGTCCGAACATCCTCCTCGTGTATAAGGCCAGAAATAAAACTAAGTCCCCAGTAAATGGTATATATGAACAATATAAGGACCAAACGGAAAAATGAGACAAGGCCCAAAAAAGTCCCTAAGTACCATATAAATAAAACAGTTACAAGACTAATGCTGCCATGAAAAAACAGTTCTCGTCCTATGGTATGCCATATAGAAAGCCCGATAACTTTGTTGCTAACATATTTCACAAAAAGAAGTGCCGGTACTTGTCCGGCCAAAATAACAAGGGATATTCCCATAAGACCATATTTCCTGGTTAGCGGTATGATAAGAACCAAGACAACGATAAGCTGGATCACACTGAATGCAGCACAAATCCTTGGCCGCCCACATCCTAGCGCAATGTAGGAAGGAAGATTGGTAAGAGACGAAAGAAAATATGCCATTCCCAGTATAGATAATACAACAGCTCCTTTGTTCGCAAATGTCTCTCCCAACCATATGTGTAACAAAAGCCTTCCCTCCAGAAGAAAGACTAACAACGTAGGTAATGATATGAGTAGTTGAAATCGAAATACCCTCAGAAATAACACCTTAAGACGTTCCGATTGGGCAGTTGAAAATAAACCGCTGCTTATCGGGAACATCACCTCCATTAAACGGTTTAATGCCTCTGCCCCAGTCTGAACTACCCTGGCAGGTATTTCAAAGAAAGAAACATTCGCTACAGCCGATAGGGACCCCAAAGCTATCTGTCCTGACTTAGATGCTATTAAACTTGCGGTACGTCTGATAAATATATGTATACCAAAACTGAAAAGCTCTTTAACGCGATGCGGAGCAAATCGAACATGACATTTAGGAGGAACACTGAAAATCCAAATCCAATTGATCAAAGCACTTACCCCCATACCTATTATTATGGCGATCATCACTGCCCTCAGCCCAAAACCAGCGTACAATACAAATATGATCAAACCAGAAGACAAAACTATTCGGATTATTTTGCTTACATTGGTTATTTCAAACCGGCTGTACCCTATCGACATCCCCCTGAGATAGGCAATAACCATTTGCAGAAAAAATCCTATAGCAGTAAGTCGAAACGCAAAAAGGGCATCTGCTTCTAAGACATTCGGAATATTGAACAGATCATACACCAACCAGGGTGAAATAAAATAAACAATTACGCTCCCTACTATACCAACGCCCAAAAATATAAAGGCCGAGGTTCCAATCACCTCTCCGAGCTCTCTCCACTCCCCCAATGAAAGATGTGATGAAACATGACGGGTAATTGCCGGCCCCATCCCTAAATTAAGAAACGACATATACCCCGTTAGCACAGTTGTTAGCGTCAATACGCCGAAACCATCGAGCCCGAGTTTAGAAACGATATAGGGCGTTATTGCCAAAAAGGTCAGAGCAGGAACAAACCAGCCACACAAATTATACAAAGAATTTCGAACTCCGGATCGAAGAAGAGAATCCTTTGATTCAGTTATTTTATCGTTCAAGTTTTGACCTCTGTTTGATGCTTTTTATCCTGGAAATCAACTCATCTACTGTTTTCTGATCATATCCACCCTTCGTAACGATAACATCGGCATATTTCTTGCTGGGCTCTACAAACTCCAAATGCATCGGCCTTACAGTGCTCAGATATTGACGGATTACCGATCCCCAAGTTCGCCCACGCTCGCCAATATCCCTCTGCAAACGACGTATAAATCGTATATAAGCGCCAGTATCTACGAATACTTTGATGTCCATCTGCCGCCGTAAAGCCTCATCAGCGAATATAAGAATACCCTCGACAATAATGATCTTTTTGGGATATATCGTCTCTGCAGCTGATTTGCGCGTGTGGGTAGTAAAATCATAAATGGGTATCTTGACCGGTTGACCACACCGCAATGCTTTTAAATGCTTTACCAGAAGTGTCGTTTCCAAAACATCTGGATGATCGTAATTTATGTTTGCGCGTTCCGCAAGTGTAACATGACCGTGATCCAGATAATAAGAATCATGACGAATAACTGTGATCTGATCATTCCCCAAACGGCGCGTTATCTCTCGGGCCAATGTTGTTTTGCCCGATCCAGATCCGCCTGCAATACCTACAATAATAGACTCGATTCCCTCTTCTTTTACGCTCATTCAAGACCTTATTGATCGATTGCGAACAGATTGTATCTCATCGCTTTCATCACGTTTTTCGAGATAGCCGCGAATGATAGCGTCTTGTTATTTCTCTTCAATGCAATGGAAAACATCTTTAAAAGCCCAAGAGAACTATTATCGATCATTCGCAAAGATGATAGATCTATCTCGACATGTTTGCCGCTTTTAAGTAAATCCCGGAAAAAATCCTTTGACTTACTATAGTTAAACTCATTCATGGTCCCGCTGATCCTTGCTTTAACCTTATGTCCGCTTTCGTCCTTATCGAAACGGATCTCTTTGTCCCTTGAAAGTTCTGGAATATTTTTTATCAAAAATATCTTATAAGGCAAAAGATACCGAAAGAAAAGACCGATAAACAGTATTCCGTCATTAAGATACCTCTTCCATAATCTGAGCGGCTCCTGGCCCAAACGATATAACCATTCTAGTCCGCCCTCCTGCATCCAACGTGGAGCCCTTCTCTTCTTCCCACTCAAAAAATCTATCGCTGCTCCTACCACACACATGAATTTCACTTTTATTTTTCCCCGATTACGGCTTATCCATTCCATGGCTTTTTCCGAATCTAAGCTTATAAATAAAATGTCGGCTTTGGAATCGTTTATCTTTTTTATGTATTCTTCTTTACTCAACTCCTCAACCGGCGCGATCTCCGGCGATAAAAACCCCACTGCTTTTAAGCTTTTGCTATTCTCATTAATCACTTTCTGGGCTACCTTAGCTGATTCGGGAGTAGTCCCAAAAATAAAGATATTATATTCGCGCGATAATTTTCTTTTGATTAATTCCGGGAGCAAATCAGCGCCAGTAACCCTCCCTTTGTGACAGATATTCAGAAATTTACCTATCCAGATAAGCGGCATGCCATCGGGGAAACACAGACCTGCATCCAAGACTGCATTGCGGAAAACTCTGTTTTTCAGAGCTCTACAGATGTAATAAAGATTTATCGTTGCGATATATTTTGGGTAGGATTGTTCGCTACTGCATGTTTGTTCAATAAAATCGATAATTTCATCGTTTCCTATAAAATCAACCAATAAGCCCAGTAAATTATATGTCTTACGATCAAATGTTTCATAATAATGTTCTATATTTTTCCTGCCGAACGAGAGCTCATCCGCCACTTTCTCTACTCCATCTCCTTACCTCAGGATCACGCGGGTTAACATACTCTTTTTCCGGTTCTATTCCTTCATGTATAGATTTTATTCTCTTGTTAATATAGTCCTGAAGGTCTTTGTCCACATTGATGAACTCGGCACCTATCTCAAAACCACCTATTTTTCTGATCGGATTCGACCGTACTACTTTAGCCGTAACTGTAACCGGATGCGGGTATTTGGGGAAGTTTATTTCAAGCTCTAAAAAACTTCCTTTGGGGATATCCTCTTTGCAATAAAAAAGAACACCGCCCGCATTGATGTTCCTGGCAAATGTCAACTCCTTCTGCCTGTCAATTATCTTGAATTTAATAAGGTGATGCGCCTTCAGCCTTAAAAACTGTCTTCTTTCTTTCAAGATTTTTCTCCTTATTGCGATCCTGTGCCAGATAAATGTGAAAAATGACATTCTTACCTCTTGGAAACGAACTTAGATATTACCGATCTTACATATTTAACGAATTCTTTCGATTCCCGGATACAAAGAGAATATAGATCCTTCGCTCCTTCTCTGACTTTACCCTTGGAAATCGTGTCAAAGTAATGAAGATAATATTTCAGGTCCTTCTCGATCTCAGCTATATTCAGGACAGCACCGATGATCGAAGCCTTGCCGGTAAATTTCTTTTTGGCCTCGGTTATGGTCAATAACGGCGTAGCCCCGTCCTTAATAACAAGGATTAGACTGTCGCCTCTGCTTTCCCAGAAAACAAAATCAGAATGGTTCCAGACAGGTGGAACATCAATAACTATTTTCTGGAATTTAGCCTCTATGGTCTCAAATAATTTAGCAAAATTATCCGTGTTCAAAATATCCGTAGGATTGTAAATATGTTCTCCCGAGGGGATAAGAGAAAGCCCAGGAACCGAAGTAGGAACAATAACATCGTTAAGGGAGGATTTCCCCGAAAGCACATCACTGAGCCCTTTTTTGCTTTTCACGTCAAATATATCCTTCAAACACCCTTTTCTCATGTCGGCGTCGATCAATAGTGTAGATTGCCCCTCATTCGCAAATACCGTGGCCAAATTACAGGCGGTGAAAGTCTTTCCTTCTTTGGGGAGCGAACTGGTAACAATGACAGATTTAATAAGCACGTCTTCCGGAGCGGCAAAAACCAAAGCAACCTTTATATTTCTGAAAGCCTCAGCAAGAGTGGAATCGGGCTTTGCATGCGATATAAGGCATCCCTCCTTTTCGCTTATCCCTTCTCCTGCCAACGGAATATATCCGAAAAACGGTAACTTCACGAAGAACTCCACTTCTTCCGAGGTTCTTAAGGTCGAATCTATGATCTCCAGGTAAAAACTTAAAACCACACCCACTAACAAGCTGGCAAAAAGCAAAAAGAACTTAAATTTTGAAGGTAAGGTTTTGGGCGCCGTCGGGACTCTGGCCGGATCTACTACACGAATATTGGTAACAGCGAGCCTTCTTGAGACCTCAAGCTCTTTCTGACGTTTCATAAGGTCATCCATGATATTCCGATACGTCTTGACATTCCTGGTGAGGTTCTTGTACTCGACCACTATATCCTGGACAGACCCCATAGCACTGGATTCCTCGTCAAGTTTTCTGCTAACGATCTCCAGTTGAGAATTAAGAGCGATTATCGTAGGATGTTTCTCGTTATACATTCTGGAGGCCTCGAAGATCTCTTCCTGTAGCTCTTTTTTCTGCTTCTTTAATTGTTCGATAAGCCCTTCTTTATCCACGATTGTTCTGTGTTCCCTTGCGAAATCTGAAAGTTTCGTCTCGGCTTCCTGCAATTTTACCGAAGTATCGGAAAGCTGACCCTGTAAAAATGCCACCCCTTCTCGTGATGCTTTGATCCTTTTTTCGGTATCCTGGAGGATGAATTCTTTAACCCAGGCATTCGCGATATTCGTGACCATTAAAGGGTTTTTTCCCGTAACAGTAATCGTCATCATACGGGTTCTCGTAACCGGCTTAATATCCACCATTGATAACAATTTATTTATGGGCTTTTCTTTGCCTTTAAAGAAAGGATTCTCAGCAAGATCCAGCTTTTCAAATACCCTCTCGGCAAGAGCATACGACCGAAGAAGACTTTGCTGGGTACTGTAATAATAATCTTTATACTCTTTTTCAGGGATCTCATCCGGATAGACATCCTCTTTGATGGAAGAGATCTTGGGAACCTGCTTCTCAAGAAGTATAGTGGTCGTTGATTCGTAAACCCTGGGAGAGAAAACAGTATACAGGATCAAAAGAAATGCGCATGCCAGAAAGACCGATAATATGACAATGCTTCGTCTCTTAATTATCTTTACAAGATCAGTTACTCTCAATTCTTCAATTGGTGAAGATATCATGTTTTATCCTTTTGCCTTTCCGTACCCAGCGCCTGATCCATCAAAGCCAGGATTCAGTAACAAAGATCACATCCCCATCTTTCAAGACTATGTCTTTTGATTTGAGTCTACTCAGTATTGATCCCACCGAAACTGCCGATACTTTTTTCTTTCCTTCTTCTTCTCGTATCACTCTTACGCCGTTTCTATTAGCGATGTCGGTAAAACCACCCGCGAGCGATATAACATCGACTACGCTAAAACCCTTCTGAAGATAATACTTTCCAGGCCTTTTTACCTGTCCCAGAACAGAAACCATACCATAATCATCGACTATTACTATATCAAAAGGCTTGAGCTGAAAATCTGCCCCCTCGCTCTCCACATCCAGGACATATTCTTTATCTCCACCTTCCTGCTTCCTGATAACCTTTACTTCTGAAAGCTTGGCATTCCTAAGGGCTCCACCAGCAAATGCTATGGCATCCGAGAGAGTAACAGGACCTTCCAGCTCATAGCTTTTTGGGTGAACTACCGCTCCTACAAGCGCGAATTTCGCATGCTCAGCAATAAAAACGCTCACCTGGGGTTCTTTCATGTAATCCTTCAGCTCTAACTCTATTTTTTTTGCCGCTTCTTCAGCCGTGAGGCCTTCAAGATCGATCTCACCCAGAATTGGATACTTGACTATCCCCTGGTTCGAAACCCTCACGGTTATACCTCTTGCAAGGCTCGGTTCGCCATAGACTGCGATCACCAGTGAATCGCCAGGGTTTATCCTGACAGCCGCTTCTTCATCCTTGGAATGAGCAGAATATGCTACAACAAGAGCAACAATCGAAACTATCAACGTGAAAAAGAGCTTTTTTCTTTTCATCAGAACACCACCGTCATTTTAATTGAAAAAATGTTATTTCTGTGTCCAGCAAAATCCCGAGTAGACACCCTGTCCTCATATTTATATTCTCCCGTAAGCCGAGCCCAATCTGTAAAGCCATAACCGGAACGAAGAACGAATCCGTAGGTCTCGTCCTCCCTGCCATCTCTGTACAGATCGTTGCGATATGAAACATCACTATAAAGATTCAACTTTCCGCAAAAAGAAGGCCTGTAAGAGCATCCTATTGAATAACTTGTCGATTTCACGCCTCCTGCTGCGATATAGGTAGATTCTCCAAGTCCCTTGCTCGTGGTTCCAATACATCTTAAATTCTGCATGAGTTCATATATAAGATCGGCCCTGTATGCAATAGTGTCTCTGTTCTTCATATCTTCAGCGCGAACTCTTTCCCTCGCATACCCGAGTATACCAAGACCGGTAAGTTTTGGTAATATTTTTCCGCCGATCCCGGCCCAGAAAGTATCATAGATCCTTCTTGGAGAATTACTTTTAGGATAATCATAATAATATATGTCGTACCCAGAAAATAGCTGCCTTTTCGACGAAATATCCAATTGTCCCATTACGGAAAGAGCATCTCTGTTAGCATTGTTAGCCCACCACATCCTATCCTCATAAAAAACATCTCTACGTTCATAATCAGCCATGAGTGTCAAGCGCCCAAATTTCTTTCTTACGTTCACTCCTTCTTCCAACTTCCATCTGCTTTCTTTACTCCCTTCCGGGGTGACAACTATAGTAGATATATTTACCTGCCTTCTTTTTCCTCGACAACGAAATGTGACTGTGCCGTCACCAACAAAAATCTTCATATCAGGGTTCCAGGTGCTATATTTACGATTATTTCCATAAACAAGTAACTCACCACCAAGATCGGCCATAAAATCCAGCTTTTTCCCTTCGTATTCCAACCTTCCCAGCTTTATCTTTGAAATCACGCTTGTCACGAAATCCCTCTTTCTATCACTGGTGGTCTGGAATATATTATCGTCGAACCTTTCAGTAGCACTTATATGCAAATTTACCGGTTTTTTCTTGATCTCTTTCGTGTAGATCCTCTCAATGACCTCGACTGACACCCTGATGGTAGGATCTTTCAGGCGATCCTGCAGTTCATATTCTATTGTTTTGGCAGCCTCAGTCGACATAGAACCTTCGATATATATGTGGTGTCCCAAAACACCTACTTTACCATTTTCCGACACAGTTTTTCTCATATCAAATGGATGCATACCTCCACGATCGATGGTAACTAATATGGTATCTCCTATACCAATCGGCACTACGGTCTCTTTGTCCTCCTGTGGCCTCTCTAACAGGCTTCCCATCCATGCAATATCCCGGTAGTCTGCAAAAACCATACCATCTTGCCCCAAGACCCACCCCAGGCAAGCATATGACATACCGAATGCTATCAGGATACCGATCCGTTTTTTCAATTTTTAGTTTCACTTATTAATAATATCAATATTATGATTTACTTTCTATAGAATATAGCATATCTATTTACGGAAGGCAAATTATCGGAAGGATATTCGTTCGGGCTTCTTACTCCGACCTTCTCTTTGGTACCAGAGAGCCCATGAAGTCACTCAGGTCTGAATGCAATACCTCTTTGATGTCCTTGTCGATCCGGGTATTGTTCAGTATTGCCCCGACGGTCGTCAATTCTTTGGTGAATTTGCTCTTTGCCAGTTTTATGGCCTTGAGCGGCGTCGAGCCGTCCTTGATCACCATGAGCAATCCGTCCGTTTTGGTCTCCCAGGCTATCAGGTCCGGATGCTTTAAAATTGACGGCACATCGACAATTATTTTGCGGAATTTTGCCTGGAGTTCCGGGAAAAGCGTCGACAGATTGTCCTCGTTCAGGATCACCGACGGGTTATCGGTATGAGTCCCTGACGGCATGATCGACAGGTGTTCTATGGAAGTCGTTTTTATGGCATCTTGTATAGAGGTCTTCCCGGAAAGCACGTCGCTGAGTCCGGGTTCCTTCTGGACATCGAATATCTCTCCCAGACGGCCCTTTTTCATGTCGGCGTCAATAAGCAAGGTCGGCTGCCCCTCTATGGCGAATGCCGTGGCCAAATTGCTGGCTACGAACGTTTTGCCTTCCCTGTTCACCGAACTGGTCACAAGGATCGTCTTAAGTGGTTTTCCGTCAGGCGCCGAAAAAACCATGGCTACCCTCGTGTATCTGAATGCCTCGCCGACGGTCGACTCCGGTTCAGTGCCAAAAACAAGGCATTTTTCTTTTTCTTTCGCCTTCCCGTCTATCTTGGGTATATATCCTAAAAATGTCAGCCCGGCCGCCTTCTCGATATCCACTGAAGACCTGAGAGTCGGATCGATGACTTCGATATAAAATCCCACGACCGTGCCCAGTACAAGGCTCATCACCAGCATAAAGATCCTTATCTTCAGGGGCATGGCCGTCGGCGCCTTCGGTACCCTTGCCGGGTCGACCACTTTGATATCCGCCGAGGTCAGCCTGTCGGTAACTTCCAGTTCCTTCTGGCGCTTGAATATATCGTTCACGACGTTCCCGTAATTCCTGACGTCCCTGGAAAGGTTATTGTACTCCCTGGCCTTATCCCGCATAGGGGCAAGTTCTTTGGTAGCGGCGGCGAGTCTCTCGTCCACGAGCCCCGCCTGATAGTTGAGGGCGCCTATTCTGGGGTCTTTCGCCTCTGCCGTCTTGGAAAGCTCCTTGATCTCTTTGTGCAGCTGGTCCTTCTGCTTCGCCAGCTGCTCGAGAAGGTCCTGCTTATCGACCACTGTCCTGTTATTTTTCTTGAAATCGTCGAGTTTCTGCTGGGCTAATTGCAGCTTCCTTGAAGCGTCCGCGAACTGCTTTTCCAGGCGTGAAATACCTTTCTTGCCGGCCTCCGCCCTCTTGCCCACATCCAGTTTGATGAATTCCACCACCCAGGCGCTTGCTATATCCTGGACCTGCCTGGGGTCATCGCCCCGGGCAGTTATCGTCCACATGCGGGAATTAGCTACGGGTCTGATCCTTACGGTGGCCAGAAGCCTTTTCACGGGTTTTGGCTTGTCTTTGTATTCAGGGGTTTCGGCAAGGTCCAGTTTTTTGAAGACCCCCTCGGCGACGTGATATGAATGCAGGAGTTTTTGCTGCGCCGGGAGGCGTTTTTCGAGAAGTACCGTCGTCGATGCCTCGTAAATCTTGGGAGAGAACAGATCATGTGAGACCAGGAAAACAACGCATACGATAAGACAGACCGCTATTACCCAGCTCCGTCTTCTGATTATTTTGAAGATCTCTTTTACTTTAAGTTCCGAGACAGGCAAAGATATCATAATTTACCCCCAAAAATACTTTCGCTAAGATATCATAAGATATCATAAATATTTACAGAAGGCAAATCACAAGTAAGGACATTTGAGGCCTTTTCTGCCGAACTCGCAGTCCTTGGTGCAGGGTTCCATCCTTATAAGGACCTCGCAATTGGGCACGCCCGCCTGTATATCTTTCTCAAGCTGGCTCACTATATCGTGTCCTCTCTTAAAGGATATATCTTCCGGAACTATGATCTTGAACTCAACGAACTTGCTCCTTCCGGAAGTACGGGTCTTGAGGTCTTTGAATTCGCAGAATTTGTCTATGTGACGGCTTATCTGCTTCAGTATCTCCATCTGGCTGTCCTCTTCTACCGAGGCGTCCAGCAGCTTGAAGAAAGAAGACTTGGCAAGCTCGAAGGAAGGTACTATCACTATAATGCTTACCAGAAGAGCCGTTACAGGGTCGACGTAAAGCGCCAGCTTATCCAGTCCCCTAATTTCCAGCAGCATCGAAATTATAAAGGAGACGGCTATCATGCCGGAGATAAAACCTTCCATCTTCCAGTGGAGCCCCTCGGCGTGGATGGCCGGCGAAGAGCTTTTCCTGGCCATCTTGAAAATGTAATAAGCGCCCACGAAGTTTATCGTGGAGTTAACCATGCACGAGAAGAGCCCGATCCAGGGCCGCTCTATTCCCGTGGGACGGAAGATGTTCATCACGGCCTGCGACGACATGGCAAGGGCTATACCTATGAGGACTACTCCCTCGAGCGTTTCACAGACGTGCTCGACCTTACCGTAACCGTAATTATGTACAAGATCGGCCTCCTTTGTCGCCAGCTTGATGGAATAAAAAAGTATTATGGAGACCGCCAGGCCAACTAATGATATCCCCAGGTCTACCGCTATCGCAAGAGAATTTACCAGGATAAGAGCGGTCGTTTTTATGCTGACAAGCGCGATGTTGCCGTAAAGGCTTACTAGCGTGGCGCGTTTCATGTAGGCTTCATCGTTAAAAGGCATCTTTATTCCCCGCCGCTCCCGAATAAGGGTAATACACCTACCATCTCCAGCACCTCTTTCGCCTTAGCCGACATGTCCCCTATGACGATCCTCTTGCCGCATTTGACGGCCTTTTTATGCGCGAGGATAAGCACGCGGATACCGATACTGGATATATAATGCACCCTGCTCATGTCGAACAACACCGTATGTATATCCCATTTCAGTATCTCTTCTATTCTTTTCTCGACCGCCGGGCTGCTGTTCTCGTCAAAATTGCCGTCAAGCGCAAGCCGCAGTTCTTTTCCGGATAAATGCTCGTTTATCACCATTTTTTCCTCCGTTTATTCACGACTTCTCCGCCTTCGATGCGGATGATCTTAGCGTTCACTATCGCGTCTGACACTTTCCTGCGGGCGTCCCGCACCACGCGGCTGAAGGACTGTTGTGATATACCCATCAATTCGGCCGCTTCTTTCTGCCGCATCCCGAGAAGGTCCGAAAGCCGTATGGCCTCATATTCCTCCAGGGCCACGACCGTCTCGTCGGGCCTGCCCGGCCGGCCCCGCGGGCTGAAATGGCCTATTCTGGGCGGGCCTTGAATGATCTTCTTTTTTCGCGGTCTTCCTTTATTAGCCATTAGAAGTATATGCTCAGATCAAATCAGGGGTTCTTTTGAGTATATGCTCATTATAAATACGGTGATTTATGAGTATACACCATTTTATCTTCTCGCAGGAAAAAGTCAAGAAATTAATCCTCCCCTACCCTGTTCCTTAAGAAAGGAGGCGATCAGCTGCCAAGGCGGGCCCGGAAACTTTTCCAGGGGAACCTGGTCCCGGGGCATTCCGTCTTGGCCCCGGGCACCTGGCCGTGCCCCATTATGTTGCGGTTGGGAATGTCGTAATAGTCACGCATTGTGCGGACCAGATAGACCAGCGAATTCATCTGTTTCTGTGACACGGAAACCCCCCTTTTGGAAAAATTGCCGACCAGGCACACACCTATGCCCTTTTCGTTCATCCCGTCGGCCTTGCAGTGGGCCCCGTCCATCTGGTTGATCCATCTGTGGGTCGTCTCGATCTGGCCGTCGGCCTTGCCGCACGTACCGTTGTCTATGATGAAATGGTAGCCGACGCCCTGCCACCCTTTCTTCAGGTGGACCTTATTGAACTCCTGGGCGCTCCCGTAATCCGTCGCGCTGTGGTGTATTATGATATATTTCCATTTTCTTGACGGGTACAACGTGATGACATGCTTCATCGGGGCCGCCCCCGGGATATACAACCTCGTGCCTATATCGATATCGCGGACGTCCCGTATGTGGTTGACCCTCTTTATGGTGCGAACATCGACGTCGTACATTTTCGCGATCCGCCAAAGGGTCTCACCCGGGGCAACAGAATGATACAGCCCGCTTCTCATATGCGCGGGCACCGAAGAAACATCATATGTTGAACCCGTATCGGTCGTGGGGGCGTGGGTCGACGCGCAGGAACTCAGGAAAGCCGCTAATACGGCATAAAATGTTACTGCGATTACTCTGTATTTAAAGCTCATTCACCTCTCCGGTAAAAATCAGGGATTAATTTTGTCTTAATTATATAGGGTAATCGCGGAAAAAACAAATTTTTTTATCTGATAACGCGGATCCTTACCTTGACCAGTCCCCTGTCAAGGTCTTCGATCCTGTCGAAAGCGGCTCTTGTAAGGTCGACAATGCGTCCTTTTTCGAAATGTTTCCTGGCCGGTCCCCTATCGTTGACCCTGACCAGGACGCTTCGGCTGTTGCGGATATTCGTGACCTCAAGTATAGTATCGAACGGCAAACCCCAGATGGCGCAGGTCATCTTATCGTGGTCGAATGTCTCCATGTTCGCCGTGGTATCCTTGATGCCCGGCGAAAATTCAGCATACCACGAAGCGTCACCCACAAAATATACGAATGAAGCCTCGGAGCTGATCTCCGCTGAGATAAAGACAAGGAATACGATAAATATGAGAACTGCAAAAAACCTGGACATGACACCACCTTGCTTTGAGTTCTCTTAAAGAATATAGTAAAGGTTTAAAAAAGGCAACTTTTGAGGAAAAAATTTTATCTCTTCTCTACGAGCTTCGCGACGATGAGGCCGATCTCATAAAGAAGTATCATCGGCAAGGCAAAAAGAAGCATGTTAAGAATATCCTGCGTTGGAGTGATAACGGCGGCAAAGATCATTATTACCAACACCGCGTACAACCTCTTCCCCCTCAGGGTCTCGGTCTTGATGATCCCGGCGTCGGCGAGAAGGCCCATGGCTATCGGTATCTCAAAAATGATTCCCCCGACAAGAAAAAGCGCTCCGAAGAACGATATGTATTTTCCCAGGGTAATATTGGGAACGGCGATATGGCTTCCGAAATTTATCAGGAATTTCAGAGCGGCCGGTATGGCTATAAAATAAGAAAAAGCGATCCCCGCGAAGAAGAGGCCCAGCGCGGAAAAAAGCCAGACAACGATGCGCCCCTTCACTCTCTCAGGCACGGCCGGCGACAAGAACGCCCAGGTCTGGTAAAGGATAACGGGAAAGGCCACGACAAAGCCCGAAAGTATAGCGACTTTGATGTAAGCGACGAACGCTTCGGTAGGACTTATAAATATCAGCTCACCGGCCAGGCCGCTTATCGGCCTCCTGACCAGCGTCATCAAAAGGTCTCCCCGGAAAAACGCTATGATGCCGGCTACGGCAAGCACAAGCAGGCATACGAGTATCCTCCGGCGTAATTCCTCGAGGTGGCTGATGACATCGAGTCTCTTGGACTCTTCCGGGTAAAAAGAGCTCATCCGGTCTTCTTATCTTTATCTTCTTTCTTCTCTTCGGTGAATTCCTGGGTGCCCTTTTTGAACTCACTAAGGGCTTTCCCAAGCGCCCTCCCGATCTCGGGCAGTTTCGCGGCCCCGAAGATCAAGAGCGCTATGACAAGTATAAGAAGTATTTCAGGCAATCCCAGTCCGAACATGCCTCTTGGTCCTTTCCCTTTAAGGTTTATTGCTGGCCGGATGTATCCAATATAGCTGAAATTTCCCTGACCCGCTCCATGAGATCCTTGTATATCTCCACCGTCCCTATTGTCACCCAGACGGTAGACGCTATCACTATAACGCTAACGAACACTTTCAGGTATATATTGGTCCGCGGCCTGAACCATAAAGGGATAAGCCCGAGCGGACCGAAACAGAATATCGCTACCACTATCACCCAGGGCCTGTAATACCATTCCTCTTTCGGAGTCTCCGCTTCAGGAGCGTGAAACGTGTCCTCCGGGTTCAAGATTTCCCCTTTTTCTTGGTTTTCCTTCTGCGCCTCGGTTTCTCGGGGAGCTCCTGGAACGAGGGATTCGTAGGCGGTATATAGGGTATGCCGTCCTCTACCGCCCGGAACGCGTCCTCTGTCCCTGTGTCCTCTTCATCCTCGTCGTAAACGTCTTTTTCCTCTTCCTCTTCATCTTCTTCGAGGATCTCATCGTCGTCTACGCCCTGGATGACCATGATCTCGTCGATAATGTCTTCGACGCCGACGATGTCCGTGATGATCTGTTTGATCATCTCGTGCTGTGTGCCGGAATCGACCTTTCCCTTCAGGATCACACGCGGGCCGTCCTGGACCTCTACCTCTATGGTCTCCGGATCCACCCCGTCTTCGCGAAGATGCTCCAGGATGAGTTCTTTCAATTCCTCGTTCGATAATCCTTCAATGTTTTCCATGACATTCAAAAGTATACCACAACAACTTAAAAATGCCAGTAGAGGGCTACTCTCCTATCACCTTGACGAGAACTCTTTTCTTTCGCCTGCCGTCGAACTCGCCGTAGAAGATCTGCTCCCAGGGGCCGAAGTCCAGTTTTCCTTTCGTGATGGCGACGACGACTTCCCTTCCCATTACCTGCCTCTTCATGTGGGCGTCGGCGTTGTCCTCATAACCGTTGTGACGGTATTGCTCGACCGGTTCGTGCGGGGCCAGCTTTTCCAGCCACTCGTCATAATCCTGGATAAGCCCCGATTCGTCGTCGTTGATGTAAACGCTGGCCGTGATATGCATGGCGTTCACCAGGACGAGCCCTTCCTTTACGCCGCTTTTTTTGACCGCATCCAGAACCTGCGGCGTTATGTTGATGTAATCCCTCCTGTGGGGCGTTTTGAACCATAATTCTTCGCGGTATGACTTCATGTCCCTTCCTCCTTCAGAACGGTCGGCCGGTCAGCTGGTCTCGCTTATGATCCAGTCGGCATACTCCTGGCTGGCGCATTTCACCGGATAAGCGACAATGCAGGGGGAAGTATAGCTGTGCAGACCCCTTATCGCTTTGTCCAGTTCCGGAAAAAGCGCTTCCCTCGTTTTGAACATCATCACTACTTCTTCGTCTTTATGCAGCTTTCCCTCCCACCAGAAGAAAGACGCAACACCGTCAAAAACATTACAGCAGGCGGCGAGCCGGCGCCTTACCATCTCTTCCCCTATATCCATCGCCTCTTTCTTGCATGAAGCGGTCACGTAGACACTGCAGATACTTTCCATTATCCCCCTCCGGTCTTTTTCCTCTGTCCCAGAACGTACAACGTTACCGCGGCGGCCGCGGCGACATTAAGCGACTCCACATTATCCGAAATGCTTATATGGAAACCGGCGTCCGCCCGGTCCATGATATCACCGGACACACCTTTTCCCTCGCTCCCGAAAGCCACTATCAGGCGGTCCGGCAGGTCTTTCATCTTTGCCAGCTCCGCGCTCTCATCTCCCGGCACACTGCTGACAAGCAGACGATATCCTTTATTCTTAAGCCGGTCCAGGTCTTCCATGACACATGTCACAACAGGTATATCAAGTATAATTCCGCTCGATGCCCTGACGACCTTGGGGTTGTAAACGTCCGCGCTCTCGCCTGAAAGCATCAAAAGGTCCGCACCGAAAGCGCAGGATGTGCGTATCATGGCTCCGAGATTGCCGGGGTCCTGTATCCCGTCGCAAAGAACGATCAGCTGCTTATCTTTTTGTCCGACCTCGGCCGCGGAAAAAACGGGCTTTCTGGCCACGGCCAATATCCCCTGTGAGTGCCGCAGGGAAGATATCTTTTCAAATTCAGAACTCCCGACGCCGTAAAAAGGGACCGCTCTTTTCTCAAGTTCCACCAGGAAAGACCTGTTATTTTCATCATCCGCGAAATCAGCGGATATGAGCACGAACTCGGGGATATGCCCTTTGTCCAGCATATCGCCGATTATCTTAAAACCTTCGCCCACGAAGAGGCCGCTTTCATCACGGGATCTCTTTTCGCGAAGGAGCTCCCGGACCTGCTTCAATTGTGCTTTGGTCGCTTTATTCATGTATTTCCATTTTCACTTCGGGAGTGTAACTTGTTTGCACTCCCGAAGCGTAATATGCTTTTATCGTTCGAACTTCCCCAGTCTCTCCCACCACTCGCTGCTGTCCCAGGTTTTAGCCTCTTCCCACAACCTGCGCGCGCTTTCGGTCTTCAGGTGGTCGGGAGCTTTGACCAGGAACTTTTCAGCCTTGCTGAACCCCGCGTCCTGGTATTCTTTCGCCTGTATCAGGCACTCCAGAATATCGGCGTCGCGGGCTATCAGGCTTTCGGGCGTCTTTTGCGCATCCAGCTCATCCCGGAGCGCCCGCAGTTCGCCGCCGACATCGTCACCCAGATCCTTTACCTGCCCCTCAAAAGCCGCCTTGTCGGCTTCCTTGACGTTCAGGTAAGTGCTGGCCACTTTATGCGAATCCCCTGTCCTGGCTTCGTGGATGTCGTTGAAAAGCGTCATGAGAAGCACTTTATACGCATCGGCTTTTTCCATTTTCGCGAGAGTGTAACCTATGACCGCGCACCTGAAACTGTGTTCGGCCACGCTCTCTTCCTCCTGTTTCGGTATGCCGACCATCCACCACCCGCTTCTCCTGACGCGCTTCAGCACTCCGGCTTCGGCAAAAAAATCCAGCATATCCCTGTCACTCATGGAACCTCCAAGATAAGTAACCAGTTGCCAGTAACCAAATTTTCATAACCAACATCCTTTATCCTCTGGTTACTGGTTACTATTCCCACCTTCCTCTCATTCTCAAATTCACCGGCGTCGGCTTATTTCATAACAGAACAAAGCCGCCGCGACACCGGCATTGAAAGATAACGGCGCGCCGCGCATGGGTATGGACAGCCTGGCGTCCAGCTGTTTCATGACACCGGGCCGTATGCCTTTTCCTTCCGACCCCACGACTGCCGCCATCGGGAATACCAGATCCGTACTGCTGATATCCCGGCTTTCTTCCGCTACGGCACCCGCTATCCATATCCCTTTGTCCTTCATCTTTTTAATAGAAGTGGCGATATTTGCGACCATGGCTATCTTGACGTGGTTCTCACCCCCGCTTGCTACGCGCAGAACCGTCTCATTCACGCGGGCGGAATCGTATTCCGGAAGGACTATTGAAAATCCCCCGAGACAGGCAAGGTTGCGGATGATAGAACCCAGGTTCTGTGGGTCCGTGATGCCGTCCAGAAATACGGGGATAGCCCTGTTATCGATACAATCTGTAACTATTTCGGAGAACGGCGCATAGGAATACTCTTCGACCTCGGCCAGCACGCCTTGCGTATGAACGTCCCCGGCCTTGCTCGACATCTCCTTTTTATCGATCGATTCGAATTTAAGCCCCGTCTTTTTCGCCTCTTTGACTATCTCGGAAAGATCGGTGCGTTTTTGCAGATAAAGCTTGCGTATGGATCCGGGATCTTTTCTGATCCTTTCAAGTACGGGGTTTTTGCCGTAAAGTTTCATCTTTTATTTGAATTACTTTCTGCCGAACATACCTGTCAACCGGTTCGAAGCGAGTATATGGCCCTGCATCGTGCGTACGACCTCGCCCTTGGTGGCTCCCGGTTTAAGGTCCAATACCGTATCCAGCGCGTACAGTGAAAAGATATACCTGTGTGCCGGTCCGGGAGGCGGACAAGGCCCGCCATAACCTACCCACCTGAAACTGTTCATGCCCTGTTTCATGCCGTCGGCGAAGACGTGTTTCTTGGGTATATCTTCCTCCAGCTTTGTCACGTTCCCCGGGATATCGAACACGACCCAGTGGATCCAGTTCCCCATGGGGGCATCGGGGTCGTCCAGAAAAAGGACAAAGCTCTTGGTCCCTTCCGGCACATCGCTCCACATCAGCTCGGGAGAGATATTCTCCCCCTGGCCGGTATAGCGCACGGGAATGGTTTCCCCGGCATTGAATGCCGGGCTCTCGAGCTCCAGCCCGAAGGCCAGGACCGGGACCGACAGGAAAAAAACCAGAAGGACTATGATCTTACAGTATCTTGCGCATCTCATATCCCCCTCCTTAAAATGACTTATGCCGCGGCCGCGATCAGAACACCGATAAAAACAGTAAATATCCCGGCCATCTTGATGTGGTTAACGGGCTTTTTATCCCAGTATTCGATCAGCTTCATCACGGTCTCTTTCTTCAACACGAACGTCACTACTCCGCCGATGAACATCAGCGCCCCCAGAACACGGATAACACCGGGAATGCTGCAGGCGCCGCCGGCCAGTACCAGTATCAGGCCCAGGCCGGCCTTGATGACCCCGGCAACGTAATAGTTATTGCCTTCTTTCACGAACCCGAGCGCCTTTTTCAGGACCTCGGGCCTCAACACCAGGACTATGCCATAGATGACCAACGCTATCGCGATCAGCTTCACTATCAAGACCATATTTCTCTCCTCCTTTTACTGTTCATCCTGCAAAAGTCCTCTTATGACGTTATACACCCTTTCGGTGTCGCTCTGAGGTTCGGCTTGCTGCCCCTGAACGGCGCCCTCTTCGGGCTGCCTGAAGGCATCTGATACCCTCTGCACGATCATGTTCTGTATGGCCTGTTTCACTCTGGGCCCCGGGAAGAACTCGGGATGCTGTATGCTCCCCTTTATCTTGAAATCGAAGATCACGTCCCCGGAGGACGAACGCAGATAATTGATTATGTCGGTTACCGAACCGCCCCAGAACTGTGAACCCATCCGGCCTTCCTTCTCCGTGAACTTCAGTTGCCTGAGACGCACTTCATTGTTCGACCCGATATTGCCGTGATTGAAATCGAACACGAAAGTGCCGAAAACCCTGCCGCTTCTGATGTCTATCGGGGAATACTCGTCATAATACGGCTTGAACAGCATGATATCGACGTTCTCCACCGTGTACCTGTTCGACATGTCCAACTCGCTCGCCCGCGGATCAAATGAGACCACCCAGTCTATCTTCTGGTAAGGATCGCCGTTCACGAACCCGGACCCCCGGGTATGCACCGACATGACCTGCGTGTAATCGCTCCTGAGCCCCAGCACGATATTCCCTTCGAAGTCCTCGAACGTCAGCTTATACCTTCTGCGGGGAATTATATAATCATCGATGAACACCACCTTGCCGTCCCTCACCTGGATCTCGTTGGTCAGCTTGATGATATCCGATATCTGTACTTTTTCCGTTCTTTTGCGTATCTTTTCCTTGATGCGCTCGACGACGCCTTCTTTTTTCTCCGCGGTCTCGGCGGATTCAGCGGCCTTTCTGGCCGCCTGCGCCTGGTTTTCTGCGGCCATCACGTCGCCCATCAGGTTCACATTTATGATACCGTCCCTTCTCCGTTCGATATTGATGACGGGCTCGATCGCGGTTATCTGGGTCACCTCGATGCCGTCCAGTATGTTCTCTCCCTGCATCTTATACCGGCACTCGATAGTCCCGATCTTCGCCAGGTATTTGTTATGAAAGCCTTCGGGGTTCTTTATGCCGAAATCCTCGACATTCAGTGTCTGGTTTTTAGGATCGAACACAAGCCTGCCGAGGGTCACATACGGCGGGAGATTCTCTTTTATGACTGACTCCGCCGAATACACGAAAAACTGGAGTATCTCATCCTTAAAAAGAAAAACGAAACCCGTCGCGATAATGACAAAAACCAAAATGACTATTAAAATTCTCACTTTATCTCCATTCTTCTTTGATCCTAACAATCCCAACCTGAGTCTTGAGACCTGGAACCTGAGACCTGACTACTTCCACACTCCTTCTATTACGGCGCCGCACTTCAGACATTTCCCCTCGTTGCTGAAATCCCGTGATATGGTAGCGCCAAATCCCGTTCTATCCATCATTACCTTTCCGCAGCCCGGACATACGGTCTCTCCTCCCCCGACCACGTTCCCCAGATATACGTATTTCAGGCCAGCCTCTTTGCCTATCCGCACCGCGTTCTCCATGGTCTCTATCGGGGTCGGGTATGAATCGGTGTATTTATAGTCCGGGTGGAACCTGCTGATATGCCACGGTATCTCTTTTCCCGTCTCGGCCAGAAAGTCGGCGATCCCGCGCAGCTCGTCTTCCGAATCGTTCTCCCCGGGAACAACCAGCGTGGTCACCTCCACCCACATCCCGGCTTCTTTCAGGTTGCGGATGGAATCCAGGACCGGCTGGAGGCACGCCTTGCAGATCTTCCGGTAAAAATCGTCACTGAAGGCCTTAAGGTCTACGTTAGCGGCGTCCAGATAAGGCTTTATGGTCTCTATCGCCTCCTTTGTCATATAGCCGTTCGTGACAAAGTTGTTCCTGATGCCTTTTCCATGCGCCAGCTTCGCGGTGTCATAAGCATACTCGAAAAATATGGTCGGCTCGGTATAGGTGTACGAAATGCTGCGGCACTCGTGCTTCAGAGCTTCCCTGACCACCTCTTCGGGTTTAAGCTCATATCCTTCTATGTCCCCGTTCCTGGCGGAAAGTTGGGAAATATTCCAGTTCTGGCAGAACGGGCACCGGAAATTACAGCCGATAGTCGCTATTGAATACGCGTAGGAACCGGGCAGGAAATGGTACAGGGGTTTCTTCTCGATCGGGTCCACGTGGCTCGCTATGACATTGGCATAGGCGTAGGTATAAAGCTCCCCTCCCTCGTTCTTCCTCATGCCGCAGAAGCCGTATTTACCGTCGTCTATCTTGCAATCGTGGGCGCAGAGATAACAACGCACCCTGTTATCTTCCAGCTTCTCCCACAGCATGGCCTTCTTACGCATCGATGTGCTCTTTCCGGCGGACCTTATTTTTCGGGAAGGGATCCCTGTTCGGACCCGTCCAGCTGCCCGACCTCGAATTTGAGCGCGGAGTCAAGGTTCTTCTTGAACCTCTGCACCTGGCCCTTTCCCGTGTTATACGACTTGGCGGCCTTGTCCAGCGCCTTCCCTATATCTTCGAAATTGGTGAAGAAAAACTCGAAATCCCTTTCGACCTTGGTAAGTATACCCTGAAGTTTACGGGCTTCTTTGGCGATCTCTATGTTCCTCACTCCCAGTATTATCACGTTCAGGAACGCATAGAACGTGTTGGGGCTGACCGGGATGACCTTCCGTTCCGTAGCATACTCATATATCTGGCAGGGGTCCCCTATATAATTCTTCTCCGCTATCGTCTCATAATAGATGGCTTCAGAAGGTATAAACAAAAGCGCGAACTCGGTAGTGCCCTTATCGGGCTTGAGATATTTATCCCTTATGGAATTGATCTGTATCTTCAGGGCCCTTTCATAATTCGACCAGTGCTTTTTCTTGTCGGCCGGATCAGAAGCATCCAGATATTTCTGATAATCGTCGCGGGGGAACTTCGCGTCTATGGGTATCACGACATCCTTGTATTTTACGACGGCGTCGACCTTCTCCTCGCCCTCGATAGCGTACTGTCTTTCCCATATACCCCTGGGCAGGATGCGCTCCAGCATCTCTTCCAGGACGGTCTCCCCGTAGTTGCCCCGGAGCTTCGGCGCCTGGAGCAGGTATTCGAGAGACTGCCCGAGCTGCTGGGCCTTCTCCTGCTGCATGACCAGGTTGCTCACCGTGTCGCTCATGTTCTTTATATGCTCCAGGGTCTTAAAGCCGGTATCCGAAAGGACGTCCTTCGACCTTTCAACTTCCTGGCGGGTGTTGTCCATGGTGTCGCGTATATGCTTCGAAAAGTCGATGAACTTTTCGTTCAACACGTTCTCAAGGGTCTCTTTTCTGCTTGAAGAGCTGTGTACCTTCCATATAAGAAAGGCCACCAGCACCACAAGAACTACCAGTGCCGCAAGAACCGCTGTTTCCATGACTCATCTCTCCTTTAACACCCGATGTTGCAAGCTTGCAACATCGGGTGTTTAATACTGATTAACCGTGAATAGGTTTGCCGAAGACCGCTTTGCACGCGTCGACGGCCGCTTCGGAAAAAGTCGGGTGGGCGTGCACGGCCTTTCCGATATCTTCCACCTTCAGGCCCGCTTTTTTCGCGACCACGAACTCGTGGATAAGCTCGTAAGCCTCGCGCCCTATAATGTGAGCGCCGAGCAGCTTATGTGAATCCGTGTCGACGATGACCTTTATGAACCCTTCCGTCCGTGAACTGACGACCGCCTTGCCGTTGGCCTTAAAAAAGCTTTTTCCCGTCTTATAGTTGATGTTCCCCTCTTTGGCCTTTTCTTCGGTCAAACCTACGCTCGCTATGCCGACTTCGGTATAGACCGCGTTCGGCACGCATTCATAATCTACCGGCTCGGGATCGCTTCCCGCGGCCGCTTCAGCGGCGACCTCGCCTTCGGCGTATCCCACGTGCGCCAGCATGGGTGTTCGCACGACATCCCCCGCCGCGTAGATGTTCCCCGCGGATGTCCGCATCCTGGGGTCGACCTGTATGAATCCCTCGTCGTCGGTCTTGACCCCCGCCTTATCAAGCCCCAGGTCCGATGTGGCGGGCATCCTCCCGACGGATACCAGGATAGCGTCATATTCATCGACCGGCATGTCTTTCGCGCTGCTCGATACGCGCACTTTTATCCCGCGCTGCTTGAATATGGACTGAAGGCGGCGGGACACTTCCTTGTCTTCCGAGGGAAGCAGCGAATCCAAGGCCTCGATGACCGTGACCTCAGACCCCATGATATTGAAGAAAGAAGCGAACTCCGTCCCTATCGCGCCGCCGCCTACAACCAGAAGTTTTCCCGGGACTTTTTCCAGACGTATGGCATGGGAACTGGTCATCACCCGTTTCCCGTCCACTTCCAGGTCCGGCAAAGAACAAGGCACCGACCCCGTAGAAACAAGGAACTTATCCGCTTCTATCTTGAAATCTTCTTTCCCGTTCGACACCAGGACGGTGGTCCCGTTCAAGAACCGCGCCATGCCCTTGATAAGATCTATATCGTTCTTCTTGAGGATAAAAGAAAGCCCCTTGCTCAACTGCTCGGCAGCCTCCCTGCTCTTTTCAACTATCTTCGCCATGTTAAGAGGTCCGCATTCGACGTCCAGGCCGCAAAGTTTGGAGCCCCTCTTCACGGTATCATAAACCTCGGCGCTGTGATACAGAGATTTGGCGGGTATACATCCCTCATTGAGACACACGCCCCCGAACATGCCAAGGTCTTTTTCGACGATCGCCGTCCTGAGCCCGAGCTGCGCCGCCCTTATTGCTGACACGTGCCCCGCGGGACCCGAGCCTATCACCAGATAATCGTAACGTTTTTCCATCTATCTTTCCACTTTTTTGAGTTCTTCTTCTTTCTCTTCGGTAAGATCAGCTGTAAGAAATTCCTCGTTCTCCGGAAGCTCCATGAAAAAATCGGAAGTATGATCTATTCCTATCTTCCCGGTCTCTGTCCTGCAATCAAGCAGGTGCCCTCCCGCCGTTCTCTCTTTGTTGATGAAATGCAGGTGATAACCCGGGACGTTCACCCCCTTCACATAGGCGGGGCACCAGAAGCCCACCACTGTGCCTTCGATATCCTGGAACTCGAATATGGCCTGTTCTTTCACCACGTCCACAAGCGGCGGGAACGGCTCTTCCTGCCGGGGAACGCTCCGTGCCTTGATATACTTGAAAGTGCCGTCTATCCTGATCGCGTAAAAGATATTCTTCGACGGCAGCTGTTTGTCCAGATACGCCTCCAGCTGTTTAAGATCGAGCTCCCCATTAAGCACTATCGTATTATCCGGTTCGAAGAACGTCACGACGGCGAACGGGGTCTCCATCTTCCCGTCCACGGGATAGACCTTTCCGTCCATTTTTACCTGGTAGAACTCGCCGTCCAACGCGATCATCTCGCCGTCCAGGTAGTCAAAAGTGCCTATGCCGAAGTTGCCGTGCTTTTTCAGTTCGCCGAAGGTCACATCACCGTCATAAAGACCGTCTAAAAGGGCGTCTATCGTAGAGGCCTGGTAAAGGGTATCCTTATCCTGCGGCCTGGGCACGAAACCGCTTAAGAAAAGGATAAGGGCCAGTATCAATAACAGGTATTGGGCTCTTCCACGTTTCATCTTTACCTCTTCCCTTTCCGCCTGACCTTGGCTCTTCCGGCCTTCGCTCTTCGCTTCACGCGGGGTTTCTTCTCGCCTTGCGCTTTCTCTCTCGCCATAAGAAAGAGGATATCGGACGCGCAATTGAGGTAGGACAGGATATTATCGTTCTTCACCTTATGCTTCCTGAAAAGGCCCACCACGTTCCTCTCCGCTCTCCTCGTAACGGTCCTGGCGATGTCCAAAAGCGAGGAGACCTCCCCATAGCCGGGGAGGTCAAAACAGGTCTCGATCTTCACCTTGCCTTCGAGCTCATAGACGACGCTCTCGGCCCAATCAACGTCCTCTTTCCTCAGAAGAAGACCGAGCCTGCTTTTCCTTTCGGTGCCTACTGATATCTCAGTGGATATAGCGGATATGGCCCTCTGTATCCTCTCAATAACGGTGACATCCTTCCGGGACCTCATCTTGCTCTTGATAAGGCCCAGATAACAACTCACCTCGTCCAGGTCACCGATGGCGCCTATATACGGGCTGTCCTTGCTCACGTGTTTATGGAATAAAAGGTCGGTAAAACCGTTGTCCCCTTTTCCGGATCGTACACCCATTATTTACCTCCAAAATTATTAGACAATTTACGTGCTTATTTTACAGTAAAACATGGAATTTGTACACCCTTTGACACATCGGGTGTGTACACACCCGATGTGTAAATACGGTTACGCGGCTTTCAGGAATTTGTGGATGCATCTGTAGAAATG
>CAYPCX010000022.1:0-19717 GCA_964409365.1 uncultured Planctomycetia bacterium
TGGAGCGAGTGAGGGGAATCGAACCCCCGTAGCCAGCTTGGGAAGCTGGTGTACTGCCATTGTACTACACTCGCCTTTCAAGTATAGAGTATCAAGTATTGAGTATTAAGTGCTGCATGAAGGCGCCAAAGTCAGCTCTTGATCCTCGACACTTTATACTTAATACTCCCATTAGGATTTCGTCAGTTTTTCAAAATGCATGTAACGCTTGCGGACCTCTTCCGGGCTCGTCCGCAGGAGCCCTTCAACGCTGAACCTTTCCACCGCGAAAGACGCCAATATACTACCATACACGAGCGCTCTTCTCAAGATTTGATCGGTTATCTTTGAGTGCTTTGAAAGGTACCCTACCATGCCCCCCGCGAAGGTGTCCCCGGCTCCCGTCGGGTCTTTAATCCTCTCCAAAAGATACGCGGGGACGATAAAACGGAGACCCCTCTGGGAAAAGAAAAGTGAACCATGTTCGCCTTTTTTGATCACGATCATCCTGACACCCTTCGAAGCGATATAAGCCGCCGCGTCCAGGAGGTTCGATTCCCCCGAAAGCTGCCGCGCTTCGGCGTCGTTCAGGAGCAAAAGGTCGACCTTTTTTAGAAGCTTAAGAAGCTCTTTTCTTTTGCGCTCTATCCAGAGGTTCATCGTGTCGCAGGCTACCAGTCCCTTCGGTTTTATCTGCTCAAAGATAAAATCCTGCAGTTCGGGGTCGATATTGGCCAGAAGCAGGTTGTCCTTCGGCGTAACATTATCCGGTATAACAGGCTTAAAACCCTCAAAGACGTTCAGGTGCGTGCTGAGCGTTTCTGCGTAGCTCAGGTCATAATGGTAACGGGCCTTCCACCGGAAGGTCTTGCCCTTCTTCAGCTCAAGACCGTTCGTGTCGATATTATGGTTCTTGAACATCCTCACGTATTTCTTAGGGAAATCGGTCCCGACCACGCTGATAAGATTGACGGGCGCAAAGAACGACGCGCTTAAAGACGAAAAGGTCGCGGAACCGCCCAGGACCTCTTCTTTCTTTCCGAAAGGGGTCTCAACGCTGTCGAGAGCAACTGAACCAATAATGGTTAAACGCATATCTTCTCCTCACAATACAAGTCTCAGAAGTCAGAGGACAGATGACAGACGTCAGATCAACTCTTCCTTTTCTTCTGTCTTCTGTTTTCTGTCCTCTGTTTCCTGGAAATCACGCCTTCCTCGGTTATCTTTATGGAGCAGTACTCCCCGCACATGGTGCAGACGTCTTCCAGCCTGGGATTGGAGCTCTTCCTTATTTTTCCCGGGAGTTCGCGGTCAAGTGAAAGCTTGAACTGCCTTTCCCAGTCCCTTTCAGCGCGGGCCCTGGAGATATCCCTGTCGCGTTCCATTGCAGCGGGAATACCTTTCACGATGTCCGCGGCGTGCGCGGCTATTTTTGAAGCGATGACCCCGCGGCGGACGTCCTCGACATCCGGCAGGCGGAGGTGTTCCGCGGGAGTGACGTAACACAAGTAATCCGCACCGTGCCAGGCGGCGATCGCTCCCCCTATGGCGCCGACTATATGGTCATACCCGGGAGCCGAATCGGTCACGAGAGGCCCCAGGACATAGAAAGGCGCGCCGTGGCAGATGGATTTTTCCAGCTTCACGTTCGCCTCTATCTGGTCCAACGGCACGTGTCCCGGCCCTTCTATCATGACCTGGACGCCTTTTTTGAGACACCTCTGTTGAAGACCGCCGAGCACGATCAGCTCTTCCACCTGCAAACGGTCGGTGGCATCCAGCACGGAACCGGGTCTCAGGCTGTCGCCGAGGCTTATCGTCACATCATATTTCTTCAGTATATCGAGTATCTTATCAAAGCGCGAAAGGAACGGGTTTTCCCGCCTGTTCGCCATCATCCACGCGGCGAGAAGCGCGCCGCCACGGCTGACTATATTTATGATGCGCGGGTTCGTCGCCGCGAAACGGGCCGCCTCAAGCGTGATACCGGCATGTATAGTGAAGAAATCCACACCCTCCTCGGCCTGCTTCCTGACTATATCGACGAAAGCATCCTCTTTCAGCGTGTTGAATTTTTTTCCGCTGGCGCACGCCAGCTCATAGACCGGTACGGTCCCGAGAGGCACCGGGCACCGGGTGAGTATTCTTTTTCTCGCTTTTTCGACATTCATGCCCGTTGAAAGGTCCATCACCGTGTCGGCCCCCGCTTTTATGGCGGCATCCATCTTCCTGAGCTCTTTGTCTATGCTTGAACTTCCCTGCGAAAGACCCAGATTGGCGTTCACCTTGGTCGTCATACCCTTGCCTATCGCACAGGGGCTTGACATCCGGCGCTTTGAATTGGCGGGTACGACCACTAATCCTGCCCTAACACGTTTTTTTATTTCTGCAAGGGGCAGGCACTCATTTCTTGCCGCTTTTTTCAGGACCTCTTCTTTTACCTTGATCATCTTTATTTTCACATCCGTCTTTTATTCTGCATCGTTCAACTTAACCAGTAACCAAAAAAACATAGCGCAAAGAGCATAGCGTAAAACTTAAACTCTTTGCTCTATGCGCTTTGCTCTTTGCAATCAAAGATCTAACATCCCTCTATTGTCTCCCTCAGCTCCCGTATCTTTCTTACGGTGTCCTTCTCCGTGATGCCATAGCGGACAAAAGCCACGGTCCGTATACCCGTATCCATGACCTCCCGGACATTATCCTTGTTTATGCCGCCTATGGCGATCAAGGGTACACGCGACGCCTCCAGCGTCTTTCGTATACGCCCTGAAGGGATCGCCCTCAGCCGCGGTTTGAGGGGCGTAGCGAAAACGGGCCCTATCGCCACGTAATCCGCTCCCTTCGCCTCCGGCGAGGCGAGATCTTCCGGCCCCCTTACTGTCCGGCCTATTATAGCCTCCGGCCCGAGCATCTTCCGGGCGACACGGACAGGCATGTCGGCCTTCCCGAGGTGAACGCCGTCCGCCCCCAGCGCGAGGGCCGCGTCCAGACGGTCGTTCAGCAAAACCGGAACTCCCCGCTTATTCGCCGCGCGCACCATCGTTTTCGCGGCTTCATAAAGAGCTCTCTCCCCGAAATCCCCGAACCTGAGCTGTATGACATCAACGGGGCTTTTCAGAAGATCATAGAACTTGTTTACGAGTCTCCGCCGGGAAGGAAAGAAACCGTCATCAAGAATTGTGTATACTTTCCAGCTCCTTAACAGACGTCTTTTCGATCTCATAAAGCTTGAACCGGAACTTTTTGAACTTCTGCGACAGTTCCTGGTCGAACAATTTGAGCACTTCTTCCAGGACGCGCAGCGACTCCTTACCTCTCTGTGTGTTGGCAAGAAAAAGGTCCACGAGGTCGTCCCTGCTTTTCTCGGATTCGGTGGACTTGATACCAACGTCGTTTATGTCCCTTGACGAGACAAGTTCGCGCAGATGCTCGTTGCGCAGGTCCTTGATGGCTGTGAACACACTGTGGCGCAGATTTTTGAGTTTAAGGGTGAGACGCTCGTTGTCCGAAGAGAATCTCGCGATATCCTCGCACACCCGTATCGCTTCCATCACCCGGTTGAGATTCGCGTCTATGATCCTGTATACGCCTTTGTCCATAGAAATATATTCTGGGGACATGTCTGGTCGTCTACATGTATTTACACAGACGTGTCCCCAGAACCTCCGTCTGGTCGTCTACATGTATTTACACAGACGTGTCCCCGGAACCTCCGTTTCTCATCTTCGTTATCAGATCCGTGGTCGAATACCCTTCCACGTATGGGATGACCTTCACTTTTCCGCCGTTGGCCTTCACGTGATCGGCCCCGACTATCCGTTCCTCGCTCCAGTCGCCGCCCTTAAAAAGCATGTCCGGGGTAAGCCGTTTTATCAGTTCCTCGGGGGTGTCTTCTTCAAAAAGCGCAAGGTAATCCACGCACTCAAGCGCCGCCAGGACCTCCATACGGGCCTCTTGCCCGTTGACGGGACGCCCTTGTCCCTTCAACCCTTTAACGGAACTATCGCTATTCACGCCTATTACCAGGATATCGCAATTCTTTTTCGCCTCGTCGAGATAACGTACATGCCCCAGATGCAATATGTCAAAGCATCCGTTGGTAAAGCCGACCTTTTTGCCGGCCGCCCTGACATCTTCGACGACTTTCTTAAGTTCTTCCTGTGACAATATCTTTTTGACTGACATCCGTCCTCTGATCAAGACATTGAGTCTTCTACTACTTTGCAAAGGATGTGTATGATCGCCACGTGGACTTCCTGGATACGGGCGGTGACGTCCGATCTCACTATTATAGGTATGTCGGCCATGCTTGCCAGCTTCCCGCCGTCCCGGCCGGTCAAGGCGATGACCTGCATTTTTTTCTCCCCGGCCTTCTTTGCTGCTTCAAGCACATTCCCGGAATTTCCGCTTGTCGATATGGCCACTGCGACATCCCTCTCGCCTGCTAAAGCCTCTATCTGGCGGCTGAATACCCGGTCGAAATCGTAATCGTTCGCGGCGGCCGTAAGGATGGAAGTGTTCGTGCTCAAGGCCACACACGGAAGGCTTTTTCTTTCTTTCTCGAACCTCACCACGAGTTCCGCCGCGAGATGCTGGCTGTCCGCCGCGCTGCCCCCGTTGCCGAAAACGATTACCTTTCCCCCGCGCTTGTAACATTCCACCATGGCTTCCGCGGCTTTCGCGACGGCGGCCATGCATTCTTCATCAGCCATGAACTGCTTCTTCACTTCGATGCTCTTCGCAAAGATCTCTTTGACCATAGCTTTTGTATCCATCCCGTCACCTTCTCATCCAATAATTTACATCTAATATCTAATATCCAAGATCTGACATCAAAATCCCATCTTCACAGGTCACTCCATCTCCCTGAAAGGCACCTGAGGACCCGCGCCCGGCGCGGCTTCCGGATGCGCCGCGGGGATCTCCTCGGAACGCGACCCTCTTATTATCTTGTTCACGCGCAGTTTGATATTCACTTTTTCCTCGACACCGAGCATGTTCTGGACGTTGCTCCTGACCAGCATCTGTATGTGCTCCGTTACCTCGGGTATGTTGGCGTCCGCGGCCATCGTGACGGCGCTCGTGATATTGATACCCTTCTTGTTCATGTCCACACGCGAACGGATATCCTTTATCCCGGGTATGCCCTTGACGATCTTGCGTACATAGTCCTCTATCGCCGAAAGGGACACGGAAACCTCGCCGTCCGGGTTCTGGAAGGCTATCACCCTGTCCTTCTTTAGACCCTTTACCACACGGATCGGCGTGAGGATGCCCGCGATCACGAACAGCGCCCCGACCACCCCCAGGGCCGACTGGTAGTAAACAGACCCCTGGATGGCGGTCACCATGTCGGAACAGACGTCCGACGGGAAAACCCCCGCGGCGACCAGTATAAATGACACGCCCGTCGCTGCGAGGAGCAGCAGCCAGATCAAAGCTCCCAGTTTCTTGAAGAAATTCATCGTCCCCTCCTATTTTTCGTCTTTTTTAGGAAAAAACTTTTCAACGAAATGGGTGGAATAATCGCCCTTGTGAAAATCGGAATCAGCCAGCACCTTCTTGTGAAAATCCGTCGTCGTCTTGATCGGCATTATAAGGAACTCGTCAAGAGCCCGCTGCATAATATTTATGGCGGCTTTCCGGTCCTTTCCGTAAGCTATGAGCTTCGCTATCATGGAATCATAGAACGGCGGCACTTCATAGCCGGCATAAACATGCGTGTCCACCCTTATACCGGGGCCTCCGGGTATGTTAAGCGCCGTTATTTTACCGGGGCACGGGCGAAAATCATTATCGGGATCTTCGGCATTTATGCGGCACTCTATGGCCGCGCCTTCAAAAGCGATGTCGTCCTGCTGGAACGAAAGTTTCTCCCCCGCGGCCACTTTGATCTGTTCCTTTATAAGATCCAGTCCCGTGACCATCTCGGTAACGGGGTGCTCTACCTGTATACGGGTGTTCATCTCCATGAAATAGAACTTATCGCCATCCACGAGGAACTCGATCGTCCCGGCCCCTTCATAACCGGCGGCCCTGGCGCCTTCCACCGCCGCCTCCCCCATCTTCTTCCTCATCCTCGCCGTAAGGCACGGGGACGGGGATTCTTCGATCAGTTTCTGGTGACGTCGCTGCACGGTACAGTCCCTCTCCCCGAGATGGACCACGTTCCCTTTGCTGTCGGCAAGTATCTGGAACTCGACATGCCTGGGGTCTCCTATGTACTTTTCCATGTACACGTCAGGGTTCCCGAAAGCCGATTCCGCTTCACTTTGCGCCGTAAGGAGCGCGCTTATGAGGCGGACATCGTTGTGGCATACCCTCATTCCTTTCCCGCCGCCGCCGGCGGACGCCTTTATGATAATAGGATAACCTATTCGTTTGGCTTCCTTCAGCGCTTCTTCCTTGGTCTTCAATACTCCTTCCGAACCGGGGGTAACGGGAATACCGGCCTTCATCATGGTCTCCTTGGCCGCCATCTTGTCGCCCATCAGTTTGATGCTTTCAGGCGACGGACCGATGAACTTTATCCGGCAGGATTCGCAGATCTCCGCGAAATGGGCGTCTTCCGCGAGAAAACCGTAACCCGGGTGTATGGCTTCGACATCCGTTATCTCGGCCGCGCTTATTATGCTTGGTATGTTCAGGTAACTTTCACCCGGCATGGCCTTCCCTATACAAACTGCCTCATCGGCGAACCTGACGTGAAGTGAGTCCTCATCGACCTCGGAATGGACCGCTACCGTCTTTATCCCCAGTTCCTTGCAGGCTCTTATTATGCGCAGGGCTATTTCGCCCCTGTTAGCTATCAATATCCTTGTGAACATGTATTACCGCCGTTACGCTGGTTCGATCCGGAAAAGGACCTGTCCGAATTCCACGGGTTCGGCGTTCTCCACGCAGATCTCGACGACCTTGCCGCCGAACTCGGCCTTGACCTCGTTCATCAATTTCATCGCTTCTACTATGCAGAGCACGTCACCCTTCTGTACCGTATCGCCGATCTCCACGTACGGCTCGACGTCGGGGGCCGGCGCCCGGTAGAACGTGCCCACCATGGGGGCTTTTACTTCCTTCAGGTTGCCGCCCGCCGCGCTTTCTAACGGCTGCGCGGAGGTTTTCGTCCCTCCCGTGACAACTGTCGGCGCGACCACCTGCTCCACCACGCCGGAAGGCCTCTTGACAAGCTTGACCTTCACTCCCTCCTGCTCGATCTCCACTTCGGTCAGGCCGTTGTCGTTCATTATATCGACGAGTTCCCTGATCCTTTTGATATTCATCTCGCCCCCTTCTTACGCCCTTTCTATATATTCACCCGTGCGGGTATCTACCTTTACACGCTGCCCCTGTTCCACGAAAAGCGGTACTTTTATGAGCTTGCCGGTCTCCAGCTTGGCGGGTTTGGTGGCGCCGCTTACCGTGTCGCCCTTGCAACCCGGTTCGGTCTCCACTATCTCGAGTATCACATGGATCGGCGGGTCCACCCCCAGCACCTCACCGTCATGGATCTTAGCCGTCACCGTCATGTTCTCTTTCAGATAATCTACTTTTTCCCCTATCTTCTCTTCGGAGATGTGTATCTGCTCGTAGGTGGTCTCGTCCATGAAGCAGTATCCCATATCATCCTTATACAGGTACTGCATCTGTTTCTGTTCGATGTAAGCCGGTTCGAAAGTATCGTCCGGCCTCAGTGTTTCGGATATTATAGCCCCGCTGGAAAGGTTCCTGAGCTTGGTCCGCACAAAGGCCCCGCCTTTACCGGGCTTATAGTGCTGGGCTTCTATGACCTCGTGCAGTTTGCCGTTATAAGTTATGATCCCTCCGGGCCTCAATTGTTTCGCGGTTATCATCTAGTCAACACCTCACATCCCTTTTCAGTAACGAGGACCATGTCCTCTTCCCTGATACCCCCCAGCCCGGGCTCGTAAAGGCCCGGCTCTATGGTTATCACCATACCCTTGCGCAGCCGTTCGCTGGAACCCTTTCGGAAAAAAGGCCTCTCATGGACATCGAGGCCTATCCCATGGCCCAGGGAATGCAGAACATGCTTCCCTTCTATGTTATTATGATGAAAATATTTCCTGACAGCCTCGTCCAGGCGACCCGTGGTCATTCCCGGCTTTACCATCTTTATCGCACGGTCGTGCGCCTCGCGAACATGTTTTCTGAAATACGCGATTTTTCGGTTTATTCTACCGTTGGAGTATACTCTTGTCAAGTCGGAACAGTATCCCTCCACCCGCAACCCAAAATCGACAAGAAGATGCTCATTCCGCTCCATCCGTCTCGAGCCCGCTACCGCATGAGGGTACGCCGTATTCTCGGCTACGGCCACCACGGGGTAAAAAGCGTTATCATAGCCCCGTGAGCGGATAAGAACGTCCACCATGACGCCTATATCTTTCTCGGCCATGCCGGTCCGGACCCTTCTGTTGACCTCGCTCCATATCCTGACCGTCTCCCTGGCGGCCTTCCTGATCTTGTTAAGCTCGTATTCCTGTTTGATGACACGCATGTCCCCGATGACCGAAGGAATATGCCGGAACGCGGAAGAACCGCCCCTTTTCAGCGCGCCATACTCGAAAGCTGATAACTTGTTCTCGTCTATACCTATCCGTCGCAGTTTCCGGGTCTTGACAAAACGCTTGAAATTCCCCGCGGCCGGCCCCGCTATGATCTTTTCGAGACCAAGTTTTTCAAGCTTCTCGCGGCCGAGCGTCTCGTTCATGCTGTCGATAAAATAGACGGGCCCCGTCTTGGCGGGCACCAGAAGCCTGGCGCCTTCGGTATAATAACCGGCCAGGTATATGATATCCTTCTCGCCGGTAACCAGATACGCGTCCAGGCCGGAAGCGCGGATTTTACGCTTTACCCTCCTTAAACGCCCGTTCCTGTCAAGGGTATGATCACGCATTTATCAACTTTATCAACGCTTTTAGGCCGAGAGAGTAACTGTCCTTGCCGAAACCGCTGATCTGCCCCGATACGACCGGAGCGATAAGCGACTTGTGGCGGAATTCCTCCCTGGCGTAGATATTAGAAAGGTGCACTTCCACGGAGGGCACGTCTTTCGCGCTGAGCGCGTCCCTTATGGCAACGCTCGTATGGGTGTACGCTGCCGGATTTATCATCAGGCCCATCGCGTCAGTCTCGCCTATCTTGTCCACGATGTCGCCTTCGTGGTTGGATTGGAAGAACTCCAGCTCCACGTTCTCCTCTTTGGCTATTCTTTTGAGCTCCTCGTTTATCTGGTCTATGGTCTCCGTACCGTAGACGTCCTTCTCCCTTTTCCCCAGAAGATCCAGGTTGGGCCCGTTTATGACAAGTACCCTGGTCATCTTATTCCTCCTTTATCCGATAATTCCGCCTCGTCCGCAAGCATTACTGGTATACCGTCCTTCACCGGGTATTTTCTCCCGCAGGCGGTACAGACTATCTTTCCATCCTCCTCTTTGACCTCTGCCTTGCACAAAGGGCAGGCGAGTATCCGCAATAGCTCTTTATCTATCATTCTTCAAGGTTCTCCTCTTTTTTACGCACACCCGTGAAACCCCACCAGAGATAAATGATCCCCCCGATAAGACTTATGAAAAGAAGCGCGAACAAAAGCAGAATGCTTGCCGCGAACGCCGCTTCCTTACCGGCGAGCGGCGTGAAAAAAGCCACGAGCGCCCCTTCTCTCACTCCCAGCCCGCCTACCGACGGCATCATGCTTATGAACGTGACGATGGGCATTATAAGGAACACGTTGCCGATGCCTACCTGTTTGCCCAGAGAAATAAAGAACAGGTACACGACCATAAAATATATGCTCTGGGCCGTCATGGATACCAGGATCGACCTCACCACCACGTCCCTCCTGTTCCGGTAGTCGTGGACGATGTCGTACAGGTCGCTGAGCCGCTGCCCGAGGCCCAGCATCTTGACCTTTCTGAAGAACGATCCCAAAATACGGGCGATGGTCTTATTGGTCACGATGAAAAAACCCATCACACCTACGGCCAGGAACATAAAGACCATGGGCCGTATTACCTTGAGCTCGAACCTGCCGCGGTCGAAAACAAGGGCTATCGCCGCGACTATCAGGAAAGTGTACAGGCCGATGAAGCGGTCCATGAGGACGCTGGCATACGACTGGAGCCTTTTTTTGTTGTTATTCGCCGCGTAATGGGCTTTGACGATGTCCCCGCCCACCGCCGTAGGCATGAAGTTGTTGAAGAAATAACCTATATACGTAAGCTGGACGGCCTCATTCATCGAGATGTAGAGGTTCTCGCCTTTGAACACGATCTTCAGCCTGAGAGAAAGCATGAGCACCGTAACAAGGAAAAGACCTATCGCCAGGAATATGAAAACAGGGGAGCTCGTGGATATTGTCGTCCATATGTCGCGGAACTCGTCCCTCATGAGCCAGAAAAGGAGGGCCAAAAGACCCGCGCTCACCAATATCCGAACCGCCGAAAATACCCTATTTTTCATCTTTTTCCGTCTTCTGCCCTCTGTCTTCTGCCTTCTGCCCTCTGTCTTCTGCCTTCTGCCCTCTGTCTTCTGCCTTCTGTCCTCTGTCTTCTGTTTCCTTGACAGCCACGTACGCCAGTCTGAGCTGGTGGATCGATTCGTTCAGGCTGTCAGACTCTTCTTTGCTAAGGTTGCCCTGCGTCTTCTCTCTCAGCATGTCCAGTGTTTCTATAACGAAGCCGGCATGCTGGAGGTCTTTCTGTATCTTTTCCGCGATGGGGTGTTTCACAAGGCCCAGAGCGGCCAGCCCCTCCATCATAAGGCTCGAGGCGAACATGGTAAAATCCATCTTTACGTCTTTAGGGTTATCTGTCATATGATATATCCTCCCGGACAACAGCCCCCGTCAAGCGCACCTTTCGCAGGGTTGCTTTCCAATGTTAACCCCCAGGGAATGAAAAAACAATTTGCGCTTCAGCTCCGGCATCTTTTTTTCGGCGGCGATCTCACCCTGCCTCACGATCTCCCTCGCCTTGTCAAATTCGAACTGGTCCAGTTCGCCGAGATCGGGCTTGATGGCGACATCCGCGAAATGGGTCTGGTACGTGTTCAGTTCCTCCCCCATGATCTGCACGGCCTGCACCATCGCCTGGATCACGTTGTTGACCTTCTGGTTCTTCACCGCGAACCCGGGATTGACGGCTATCACAAAGCTCGCCCCGAAGTCATACGCGGTTTTCGTGGGGATACTGTTACGTACGCCGCCGTCAACGAGCAGACGTCCGCCGTATTTGACCGCGGAAAATATGCCCGGCCAGGAGCAACTCGCCCTTATGAGCTTCACGAGGTCTCCTGAGGTATGTACGAGCTCTTCTCCCGTCTGTATATCGGTCGTGGTCAACGCGAAGGGTTTTGTGAGGTTTTCGAAAGTCTTGTTGTCCACTATCTCGTGGATGATCTGTTCGAGCTTGTCGCCCTTGACCAGCCCCGTCGAATAGATCCCTAAATCCACCAGGTCAGGCCACTTGAAATTATACGCGATCTTTTCCTGCCTCTCGATCGGAACGCCGAGACAACAGGCGGCGCCTATCAGGCTGCCTATGCTGGTGCCCACGATCATGTCGAACGGCATGTTGCCGCGGCCGAAATGGCGCTCTAAAGCTTTCAGGACTCCTATGTTGGAAAGTCCGCGTGCGCTGCCGCCGCCAAGCGCAAGTATCACTTTTCTTTTTTTGAACAGTCCCATAATTCAGGTTTCAAGTCTCAGGTCTCAGGTTTCAGGTCGGTGGATAAAGACATGTTTTCTTCGTCCACCTGACAACTGACACCTGATACCTGACGCCTAATAAACTATTATTCCCGCGTAGCCGACGACCTGGGATGTATCGCCCGTGGCTTCCCCGCTGTCGGTATATTTTACAAGTTCCGCCTTTGTCGCTCCCATCTTTTTGGCCGACATCAGCATTATCGCCGACGGCACGTACCCGCACATCGTTATACGCTGTTTTTCCACCGTTTCCAGAAGCCCCTCGGCGTCAAGCTCGAGCACCTTCTCGATGGCCATCCGGTCCTTCCTGCCCGCGGCCGAGCGTGATTCATAGTGCGTCATGTCACTGCTTGCCACGATCACCGCGTAATGCCGCTTCTTCAGTATAGCCGAGGCGATGGCATCGGCAACTTCCGCCAGTTCCGGCGCATTCCCGAACTGGATGGTTATGGGAACGATCCTGGCCCCGGGCGATATTTTCTGTATGAACGGCACCTGGACCTCGGCGGAATGCTCAAAAACGTGGGCCGTCCTGTCCTCCTTGACGAGCGGGGCCTTCGCCATTATCTCCGCCAGGAGTTCGTTATCCACTTCTACCGTACCCAACGGTGTGCTCCATGATTCGGCGCTGGAAGCGAATTGCGCCCCGTACCCGCTATGGTTGGGGCATAATATCACGTAAGTGCTTTTGGGTTTCAGTTTCGCGTAGACCTCTCCCGCTACCGCCCCGGAATACATGTAACCCGCGTGCGGGGCGATGATCCCCATAGCATCCACCTTTTCGGCGCATTCGGGGATCATTTCCTCGAGTTCCTTCAAAAGGGTGCTCTTGTCTCCGGGATAAAACTGACCTGCTACAGCCGGTCTCCTGACCATATTTACCTCCCGTGAGAGATTGACCGCTCCTACATAAACACGGTTATATATTATATGCTAAATAAATATCCTGGTAAAGAGATTTACTTGGGGGTTAACTCTGCTTCGAATGGACCACTACCACGGCGTACTTATAAAGAGTAAGGATCTCTCTCGCCGCATCTTTGATGTCCTGCATGGTGACGGCCTTTATCGCTTTTGGATACTCTTTATACTCGGTAAAACCCAGGCCGTAAAGCTCGTCCAGTGACATGATCATGGCAAGGGCCGAATTGGCTTCCAGAGCGCGAGAATGCTGGGCGATGAGCTGGCTTTTGGCGGCTTCCAATTCCCCTGCGGTTATGTCGCCCGCGCGGATCTTTTTCAGCATCTCGATTATGGTCTTCCTCGAGCTCTCCAGGTTCTCTTCAGTGGTCGCCGCGTATATGAAGAAAAATCCCGGGTCAACCTCCGGCACGGATGCGGCCCCGGAAGAATACGTGAGGCCCTGCTCCTCCCGGAGGGCGTCGAACAAAAGACCGTCCGCGCCCGAAAGCAGCGAACTTATCACCGACAGGGCGTGCCTCCTGTTATCGGTTATCTCGAGGCCCTGAAACCCGAAAAGAACAAGGGCCTGCTCTTTGCGCATCGTGATATTTTCAAGCTCCACCTTCGCAAGCGGGGCTACCCCCTGCTTTTCTATAGGCGTTACTTCTTCTTTCCATTTTCCGAACCTTTTGTCTATTTTTTCGGTCACTTCGCCGGCGTCTATGTCGCCCACAACGCATATCACGGCAGAGGCGGGCGTAAAGCGTTCCCTGTAAAAGGCCACGATGTTATCCCTTGTGATGGACCTCACCGTTCTTATTTCTCCGAGTTGTCTCATGCTGTACGGGTGGTCGCCGTAAATCAGTTTGCGCAGCCTGATCATGCCGTATTCAAATATATCCGTCTCCTGTTCCCTTATGGAAGCGAGCACCTTCTTTCTCAGCTTGTCTATCTCCTCTCGCGGAAATTCGGAGTTCTTTATCACGTCCTCGAATATATCCAGCCCCTCGTCCAGGTCATCCGACATGACCGTCATCGTCATACCTATGCTGTTCATGCCGCTGAAAGCGTTGATACTGCCTCCCATCCCTTCCAGGGCCGGGACTATGTCGCTCTCCGACCGTTTCCTGGTGCCCTTCAAAAGAAGCGACGCGGTAAAGTTGGATATACCGTTGTTATACCTGTCCTCGGCTCTCAATCCCCCCGGCACGGCAAACCCCACGGAGACGAGCGGAAGCCGCGGCCTCCTTTTGACCACTACGCGGATACCGTTATCAAGGGTCGTTATCGTCGCTTCCTCTTGGGTCCGGCCAGGGGCCCCAGCCGCCGCGGTTTCCTCCAGGAATCTCCTGGGAAGCAGTGTCACTGTCGTGGAATTATCCCTGAGAAGGTATTTGCCGAGCATCTCCTTGACGTCTTCTTTTCCCACTTTTTTTATCTCGTCCGTGTATTTCTCGAAAAAAGCGGGATCCCCCGTAAGTATCTGCGAACTGGTCATGGATGAGACCACACTTTCTATGCGCTCGTGGGACCTCAGGTAATCCGCTACCACCAGGTTCTTTGCCCTTTCAAGCTCTTCGTCCCTGATCTTACCGGCCGCCAGTTCGTCTATTGCCTTGAATATTTCCTCCCTTGCCTCTTCCATCTTACCGGGATCACCCACACCGGTGATCACGAACAGGCCCGGGTACCTGGGGGTATAATTGCCGCTGTAAACCGAATACAGCAGCTGCTTCTCTTTCACCAGCCGCTTGTGAAGCCGGGAATCGTTGCCTCTTCCCAACAGTATACTGAGGACGTCGCTCGCATAAAGGTCCGACGAATAGACGCTTGTGGTATGAAAACCTATCGCCGTATAGCCAAGCGCTACCTCGGCCGGGAAATCGTCTATTCTTTCATCGACCTGTCTGGGTTCGTTGAAAACGTCCGCCGGCTGCGCGTTTCCTCTCTCATAGCGGCTAAGAACGTTCCCAGCGGTGTGGAGAACCGCTTCCGGCGGCACGCCGCCTACCACACCGAGCACCAGGCGATCGGGGGTATAGACCGCTTTATGATACTTTTCTATATCCTCCCTGGTAAGGGCCTTGAAGTTCTCTTCGTATCCTATTATCGGGTACTTGTAGACATTTTCCCGGTATGCCTGTGAAAAAAGAAGCTGTATGCGTTTGCTCTGCGGGGTATCATTCCGCATCTTTATCTCTTTGAGTATGACCTCTCTCTCTTTCTCCAACTCCTCATCGGTAAAGGTGAGGTCCAGGACCATTTCGGTAATGAGAGAAAACGCCTTTTCGAAGTTCTCTTTAGGGACAGTTATGTGGTATTCGGCGGAATCGAGGCCGGTGGAACCGTTAATGACACCGCCCATAGCCTTCACGGCCTTGCGCACTTCTTTGGATGTCCTGCCATGGGCTCCCTTGAAAATGAGGTGTTCAAGAAAGTGGGATATACCGGACCCGGCATACTTGCCCTCATTGGAGAGACCGGACATGACCCGCATCTGCACGGTCACCAGCGGTGACTCGGGCATGTACCTCGCCACGACGGTCGCACCGTTATCCAGGACCTCCTTATGGTACTCCGCCCGGTAGTCTTCACCGGCCGCGCAGGCCGCTACCGCGAGAACGAGAAGAAAAACAACTATCGGCAAGGAAAAATTACGGATGCTCGTCCTCCTTTTCCAGGTGTCAGGTCTTTAAGTGTCAGGTCTCAGCTATATTTTTGATATTATACACCTAAAACCTGAAACCCGAAACCTAAAACCCGCTGATCCCCGATCATTTGTGATTATTGTTGTTCACTTTCTTCTGGAAGATCATGCTAGTGTGGTGGGTGATCTTGATCGCCAGGTCATCTATCATGGAATATATGCACGGTATGACAAGAAGCGTGAGCGCCGTCGCGAACACCAGCCCCCAGCATAGTGAAAGGGCCATGGGCACGAGGAACGGGTCTTTGCCGCCTATGCCGTAAGCCACGGTGGAAAGACCGCCGGCGGTGGTGACGGTCGTCAGTATGACAGGGCGTATCCTCATCTGCCCGGCCTTGACTATGGAATTGGCCCTGCTTATACCCTGCGCCCGCAGCTTGTTTATGAAATCCACCAGAACTATCGAGTCGTTGACGACGACCCCGTTCAGGCCGACGATCCCCATGATGGCCATGAACGAAAGCGCCTGGCCGTGCAATATAAAAGCAAGGACCACGCCGATAAGCCCGAAAGGTATGGCGAGCATGACGACGAACGGCTGTATAAGCGATTTGAAGAACGAAGCGAGTATAAGATACACCACGAGAAAAGCGAAAAAGAACGCTTTCGCGAGACTTACGAGAGAGTCGACCGTCTCTTCCTGTTCCCCGCCGTACTTGACCGAATATCCTATATACTTGTCGGATACGTCGCGGAATTTCCTCTCGAGCATGGCGTTCACCTTAAGAGAAGTGGTCTTTTTAGTATCGATATTACTTGAAGCCGTGACCACCCTCTTTCCGTCCAGATGCTTAATGGTGGTGGTACTCGGCTCTTCCTCGATCCTTGCCACCTTTTTGAGCGGGATCAGGTTACCGTACTTGTTGGCCACCATGATCCCATCGAAAATATCACGCGAACAGCACTTCTTGGCCTCGTCGAACCTGACAAGAACGTCGGTCTCCTCCTCGGCCTTCACCGGTTTTATCTTGGTAGCTATATTGCCCCGGAAGACGCCCCTTATGGTCCTGGCCACCTGTCCAACAGTAAGACCGGCCATGGCGGCTTTCTCCCTGTCGACCACGACCTGTATCTCCTCTTTACCGGGCTTGTGGTCCCAAGTCACATCCTCCGTGCCGTCTATCGTTTTCAGGTAATCCATGTATTCAAAAGCGATCTTATCCAGGGTATCGAAATTCTCGCCCCGTATCCTGGCCTCGACAGGTTTACCCACAGGGGGGCCCGCCTCGGGCTTGTCGAACCTCATCTCTTCGAAACCCTTTATATGCTTGGTCTTCTCGCGCATCTCCTCGATGATCTCATCCACTTGGCGCTTGCGGTCCTGAGACTGCGTCAGGTACACGGTGACCTGCACGAGATTGCTCGCCTGTCCGGCGAAGGGGTCGTTGCGGTCTTCTTCGATCTTACCTACCGTGGTCACATAGGTGTCGAGTTCCTCTGGCGGCAGCTTGGCCACTATCTCTTCGATGGGTTTTATCATTTCCTCTACTTTTTTAAGCGGCGTCCCTATAGGCGCCTCCGCCCTGATAAAAAAGAAGTTAATGCCCGCGCTCGGGAAAAGCACGAACTTCAGGACCGTCCCCGCGAGGATTATGCATACGATGAACCCCAGCAGGGTCCCTAAAAGGACCTTGTATTTGTTCCTGATAGCGGTCCGCACCGTCCTGGTGTACAGGAACACCAGCCACTTGAACCAGGGCATATCCCTGGCCAAGCTGACGGGCTTACCATCTGCTCCAATCTTTATCCTCACGAAGTCCGCCAGATGGCTCGGGAGGATCACGAGGGCCTCCGCGAGCGACGCGATAAGGGCGATTATCACTACCGTCGGGATATTGCGCACGAACTTGCCTATAAGCCCCGACATGAAAAGGAGCGGAGAGAACGCCGCTATGGTCGTCAGAACCGCCGAGGTCACGGCTCCCATGACCTCTTCCGTTCCTTTTACGGCCGCCTCGCGGGGCGGCATCCCGTCCTCCATGTAACGGTAGACGTTCTCGGCCACTATGATACCGTCGTCAACGAGCATCCCGAGCACTATCACAAGGCCGAACATGCTTATCAGGTTAATAGTTATCCCGAACATGTCCATCACTATGAAAGTGACAAAGAACGAAATGGGTATACCCAGCACCGTTAAGAGAGCTACGCGCTTTTGCAGGAAAACAAGCATTATCCCCACTACAAGCACCATGGCGAACCAGGAATTGTTGGTGAGCACCCCCAAACGCCTGTTAGCGTAAAAAGCGTAGTCATTTACGAACGATATTTTCAGTTTGTCCGGCACCGTCTTCAGGAATTCGTCGCACACTCTCCGCACTTCCGCCACTATGGATATGGCGTCGCCTCTTTCCTTTTTCATCACGATCAGGTTCACGGAGCGTGTTCCCAGGGTCTTGTTAATAACATCCTCGTCCTCGAACGTGTTCTCGACCCGGGCGACGTCCTTTATCCTTAGCCAGTTCCCGACATCGTTGGCCCTGATTATAACGTCCTCCACTTCCTTCTCCGTCGTGAACTCCCCGGTGGTCCTGACGCTGTACTCGGTGGTCTCGGTGTCCATCTTGCCGGCGGGAATACTTATGTTGCGGCCGGCAAGCGCCTGTTCTATCTCGTCGATAGAGACATAATTCTCCTTCATCTTGTTGTAATCCACCAGCACCTGCATCTCTTTTTCACGGTAGCCGCTCTTCTTTATCTGCGCGACCCCCTTGATATCCTCGAGCAGGTCTTCGAGGGCGTCGGCGTACCGCTGGAGCTTGTGTTCGTCCATCTCGCCCGAAATCGAGACTTCGATAATGGGGTAGGATTTGCTGGTAAGCTCCTGCGCTATCGGGTCGTCCACGTCCTTGGGAAGGTCCTTGACCCTGTCGACGGCGCTCTGGACATCCCTCACTACCCTGTTCTTGTCGGAGACGTCCGGGTCTATCTTCACTATTATGAGCGACATCCCGGGAGCCGAGGAAGAGTTTATCTCCTTTATGCCGTCAACCTCTTTCAGCTCTTTCTCTATGGGCACGGTTATGAGCTTCTCGACGTCAAGCGGTGTGGAGCCCGGGTACACGGTGGTTATGCTCATCATGTCGAACGAGACGTTCGGGAACACTTCCCGGTTAAGGCTAAGTAGTATTATCACCCCGATCATGATGATGATGACCGAGATAAGATTCACGAAAAGTGAATTATTTACGCTGAACCTCGGCAAACTCATAGCGCGTCCTCGTATTCTCCCAACAGAGTGTTCATGGAACTTTTAAGGTCAGTGACCGAATTTTCATATCTGCGGTCGATCTGGGCCTCTTCCAGCTGCGCCAGTATCAGGTCGTTCTGGAAGTCGATCAGGCGTTTCGTGTTGGAACGGCCCTGGTTGAACCGTTTTTCCTCTTCCTGCAGCTTATCCGACTGGAGCCGCACGGCCTCCCGGATATTTGCCATGTTCACCCAGTAGGTCTCGACGTCCCTGAAAGAGTTCCCCACTTCTGTTATTATGGTCCTTTCCGTGTCCTTCAGGGATACTATGGCCCTCTCCTTCTCATAAGAGGCCTTTTTATATTCGCTGCGGGCCTGGCGGTTCTCGACCGGCACGGTGACCTCGACGCCCGCGTAATAATAGACGTTATCCACGGCAGTGGTCCTACCCGCCGCGGCGTGGAACTTCCTGTCTACTCCGTTCATGGCCATGGTCCCTACGAGGTCTATTTCAGGCCATTTCTCGTTGGCCTTCATCTTAACCGTTATGTTCTTTATGTCCACATCCCTCTTCCTGATCCGGTAATCACGCCTGTTCTCGAATGCCGTGTTCAGACACCAGGCCAGGTCGCGGTCCATTACCCTGTCGTCGACATCGTCCGCGGGGTAGATGAGCGCTTCATCCGAGGTGTTCATCAAGAGCTTCAGGTTCGCCTCCGCCCGCTGGTAGTTGTTCTTGGCTATAATAAGGTCCGTCTCTTTCAGGACAAGGTTCGCCTGTGAAGCGTAAAGGTCGCCTTTTTCGATAAGGCCGATATCGAAGTTCTTTTCGTTCTGGTCGTTCAAGCTCTTAGCCCTGTCCAGCATGTCCCGGAATATCTTTACGGACTTTTTCTGCAGTACCAGGTCCCAGTAGGCCTTCTCCACCTTGACTATAAGGTTCTCGATCCTGTTCTTCGTCTCAAGATCGGCGTTCTTTATGGCCAGCTCCGTGATAGTTATGGTGTTCCTGTCGACATAGCCGAAGAAGTTCTTCCCGACCGGCTGCCTGAGCTCTACCGAGAGTTCGGCCGTGTGCGACGGGTTCACTGTGGTGAATGTCGTGTTGTTCCAGTCCCTCGTGTCGCTCCATGTCGCCGTCACTTCCGTCCCCGTAGGAAATTCTTTCCTTGCGCCGAACGAATAGTAGTTCTGCTGTTCGTTGTCGGGGG
>CAYPCX010000023.1:0-19562 GCA_964409365.1 uncultured Planctomycetia bacterium
CCAATAATATAGACACACAAAAAGGGAAAATACTTTCAAAAAATTTGCAAAAGGGACAGGTCTGGGTTTAAAATAATAGCAGGTCTAGGATTAGATCGGGGACAGATTTGGGAGTAAAACAGGAAACGTCCCTATATATACAAAAAACGGTATTTTTGTGTTATATTTTAATAAACTCGTATCAACTCTAAGCTATAAGGGATGACCATAATGAAAACGGAAAGATTGAGTAAAGTAGACTGGCAGAACGTGCTGGATATGCATCAGCTGTTCGACAGCATAAATCAGGCTGTTATCAGGAAATACGCCGAGACGAGTCCCGTAGAAGCGTTAAATCTTATTTTCGGGCCGCATGGTATAGTGTGCGACGGTGTTCTTACCCTTTACCCGGACCCTATGTCGGATAAAGGCTATTTTGTGCGTGTTGAACGTGTGGACGGGAAGACCACCTGGAACCTCGATATGCGGAAGATGCCGCACGGGGAAGGCGGTTTTTTGAACCGGATGGTGACTTTAAAGGAACCGGAGATCTTTTCGAACATAACGTCCGAGATCACTGTCAAAGACCTTAAAACAGTGCCCTGGCTGGCCAAGATGAAGACGGCGCTTGCCGTTCCTACGATAGGCGTCAAGGCGGAGCCGGCTACCAGTGTCCTTTTCTCTTATGAAGAGGACGCGTATACGTACCAGGATATATGGAAGAACGTTATTCTGACGTACGCGATCACGAATATCCTGTTGAACATGCTCCTGCGCAGGGAAACGGACAGGGCGTATAGAGCCCTGGATGAGGAACTCAACATTATAGCCTCTATCCAGAGGCAGCTTCTGCCGGAAAAATTACCCGATACGGACGGGCTCGAATGGGCGGCGCACTATTCCACGAGCGCCCGCGCGGGCGGCGATTACTATGATTTTTTCCCGCTGCCCAACGACCAGATCGGGGTCATTATAGCGGATGTCTCCGGCCACGGTTCGCCGGCCGCAGTTGTCATGTCGATGACAAGGCTTATTCTGCATACATATCCCGGCGAGGTGCAGCCCCCCGGGGAAGTCCTGGAGAATATGAACAGGATACTGGAAGGGCATATACTTCCCGGACAGTTCGTTACAGCTTTTTACGGGATAATAGACCTGAAAAACAGGACGTTGATCTGTTCCAACGCCGGTCATTGCTCCCCGAGGCTTTTCTGCGACCACAATGACGTGATAGACGAAGTGAAGTCAAAAGGGGGGCTGCCCTTAGGCATATCCGCCGACGGGGGATTCGAAACGACAAGTATAAAGTTCAAAAAGGGCGATATCTTTGTTTTCTTCACGGACGGCCTTACTGAGGCCATGAACAGGTCGAACGAGCTCTATGGGGAGGAACGTCTGGAGAGCATATTGAAGGGGCTATCGAACGAGTCCGCGGAAGAGATAAAAGATATTGTCCTTAAGGACGTGTCTGATTTTTGTGAAGGTGTGCCGCTTAAGGACGACCTGACGGTCATCGTCTCGAAGGTCAAAAAATGAACGGATCTCGCCTTAAAGGGCGGTTTTTTTATGCTTTCTGATTTGACATTAATGAAAAATGGTCTTGACAATAGCGCAAAAGGGTGATAAGATATGTTTGACTAATTCCTAACAAGAGTAAGGCCAAAAATGGACAAAGAGAGAAAATTTTCCCGCGTTATAAACTACCGATCTATTCCAAAAATCGAACCTAAAAAGCGAAAAAAAATGTTACTTTCAGTGCGTCTAATCTCCATAAATTATTAACGATATTAGCCTTATGGAAAATAGCCGACTATATATTTTAATGAATTAAACTTGTAAAGCACCTTGTGCGGTGCTATCCTAAAAGTAGGATACCTGACACAAGGCTTAGTGCTAAGTGGAGGTGCGACATGATCTTTAGAAAAAGCCCCGGACTTCTCTTCAAGATCCTCTCTCTTCTCGTCATAATCACATTCCTAACATCGCAGATCTCATGGGCAGGCAGGATCGATCGTCTCTTGCAGAAGATCGAAAAAATGGAGGCGAGAGGTGTCTCACCGGAGCGTATAGCGGAAAAATATACGAAATTACAGGAATTGATAGCCCGCGAACAGGAAATAGAAGAACGCCGGACCGCGAGGGAAGAAAGCAGATCTTCAGAAAAGGCCGAAGAGGACACCATACCTCTTAAAGGGCCGAGGACAGGTACGGAAGACGTTAAAACGATGTCAGGCGTTTTAGCGGAAACGCTTGAAAGCGAACCGCCTGCGGGGCCGCTTTCTTCTCCGGATATCACATTCACCTTCGAGACGGGGGCGGGAGATACCGTCTATTATGGTTATGAGAATATCGTCCGCGTCGAGAAAGCGGACGGCACTGTATATGACAATCTTGTCCTGGACGGGAATGACGATATCGTAAGCGGGGATATAACCTATACGGACGGGACGGTGCAGGTCATCGCTGCCGGCAAAGTCTCGACGGTAACAAAACCCGGTGGCACCATTTACACTTATAACGCCGATGAGATGATAGAGTCCGTTACGTATCCCGACGCCACTGTCGTTACGTATTCTTACATAAAAGACGGCAATAACGACGTTATAGAGACTATTATCACCGACCCCGAGAAAAGCTCCCACTACGACAGTAACAATGATCTGGTAAAGGTGGTGTTCAATGACGGCGAGACGGTGGAATACTCGAGTGGTTTCCTTTACAGGATCACCGCGGCGGACGGCAAGGTATACACTTATGAAGTGGTGCAAACAGGCGTCGATGAGTGCGAGACACACCTTAAGACCATAGAGTCAGCCGGGATCATCTACCACCTGGAAGATAACAATATCCACACGATGGAGCTTCCCGATAGATCGATACAGAATTTCGAACTGGACGGCGACCGGAAGCTGTACAACGGGACCCTTTGCTATGACGACGGTACCAACGTGCTTATCAGCCAAAGAAAAGTGGTCGAGTCCATTAACGCGGCCGGTGTCCAGACGACATACCAGTACAGCCCTGACGGGCTTACGTGTGATGTGACAATAGACGATAACGGGGATATCAGCCAGTACACGTATATAAAGGATATAGATACGGGCAAGTTCACGGTAGATGACGGCGCGACGCAGTATGAATATGACGCGTTATGGAACCTGGAGAGGTTCCAGGAGGCGATAGGCTCTTTTGAGCTGAACTACGACCTGGGCGGCGAATTCCTGGGCACGACGCTTACCCTGGTCGATGGCACGGTTAAAGAGTACGATACGGATCACAACATCACAAGCACGATCCTGCCCGGCGGCGCCGTTGCCGAATATTATGAGAGCGGTGATTCCGCCGGAAAAGTCGAGAAAGCCGTTTTTCCCGACGGCAGCGAGTACTATTATGAGTACGGGACGCTGCCGGACGGCGGCCTGAAAGCTTATAGAAGAGAGTCGTATGAGGAATTTGAGAACAAGACAAGATATTATTCCAGGATATCCTTTGATCATGCGCAGAACCCCACCCTGAAGACGCGTTTTGAGATGGATTCATCCAAGAGCACTAATTATTTGAACATGCGCGCTTACGGCAATTCGCCCGGGTTCATATGGACACAGCTTTACCTGTTTATTTCCAGCGGCACCCCGCGCATATATTATTACTACCGCAATTACGATACCGCGCAGTATGAGAACGATTACAGGACTTTGGATATTGACATAAAAAAAGACACCGAATATATAGGGGAATTCGTATGGACCCCGTCCGGGGTGGACGTGTACATATACGAAGCGTCCCAGCCCAGGCCCGCGACGCCTGCTTACAGCATAACCGATTCCAACTGGAACCCCTACTTTTCGACGGAGGGGACCAACGCCAACAATGTGATCGATCCATCCTCGACCGGTACATACTATAAGTATACGACCATAGAAACAGGCCCCGGCAGCAGCTCCATGAAAGGCGATCCCCTGCACGATACCGGATTCAGGTTCGAGTCCGGCTCGGAGTACAAATATTTTCATCACCAGGTGCGTGACTCCAACTGGACTTCAAAAGACGCGTTGTATTTTACCTATCAGAGCAACGGCACGGCTTTACTCCGGTGGACGTATTACGATGAAGATATCCACACCATGGTCAGTGAGAACATTCCCATCGATGTCACCCTGGAAGACGATGTGGATTATGTGTTCAGGGCCAAGCTCGAGAACAACGACCTGAAGCTTTATATCTTCGAGAAAGGCGCATCAAGCCCGGGAGAGGCTATATACATTTTGGAGAACGTCACCTGGGATATCCACGTCTCCAGCAGCATGACAGGCGGCGATATGGGTATTTCTGCGTATGACAGGATGGAGGCATATGAATACGACCAGGCGACAGGTGACATGCTAAGTTGCGTGCGGGTGGCTGAAGGGGAGACCATAACGTATAACTATGATGGGGACGGCAATATTGTCACGAAAGAGATAATCCTGGAAGACGGTACCATAAGGACCTACAACAGCGAGGGAAAGATCATACGAGAGGAAGACCCGACCGGAGGGGTTACGGAATATACCTATGACGTGGACGGTAACCTGATATCGGCGCCGATGCAGTACCCGGCCGGGACAGTTTTCACGTATTACGCGGGCGGAGAGTTCGCGGGAGAGGTCGAGACGGCCACTTTGCCGGACGGGAAGGTCATCTATTATGAATATGAGACCACCGGGGGCGGCAATTTAAGGGCGTACAAGAGGATATCATATCCCCATAGTAACATCACGTTCACTTACAATCCGACGGCCTACAACGATTATACCCTTAACCCCACGGTCAAATCATATTTTACGCTGGACGGTTCAAAAAACCTGCCGAATGCTAATACCAGAGCGTTCTCTTATGAAAACAACAAGATGGTAGACCTGCGTGTAGGTTGCACGGAGCAGGGAGTTTATATCGAGTATAGCTATTACGATAGTGATACCGGGGAGCGCATATCGGACCGCGCCAGTGATCTTGATGTCACTATAAATACAGATACAACTTATGTATCGGAGCTTGTCTGGGCCCCGGGGGGCGTAGAAGTGTATGTGTATGAATCGTCACAGCCAAGGCCGGCCGAGGCGCTGTACACTGTCGCGGAACGCGAATGGAACCCCGCGTTCTGTGTGGGAGGCGTAAACGCCGGTGTCGTGCTTGATCCGGCATCGACCGGTGTTTACAGAAAATCCTCCAATTATGCCACTGACACTGAAAACCCGATGAAGGAAAGCCCCATACACATGGCGGAGTTCACGTTCGATCCGGCGGCGCCGGGTAATTCTAAATACCTGTCGTACTGCGTAATGGGGTCGGCCAGTATTTTTGAGAGCAAATCGATATATTTCGGGTACTCGAACGACACGTCCACGATGAACCTCGCGTACTATAACGGTTCAGGCGACAGGGTCGTCGAGCCGGTTCCCATCAGCGTGAATTTCACCGACGGCGTGGCTTATGTCCTGCTGACCAGGATCGAGAACGGTGATATCAATTTCTATATGTTTGAAAAAGGTACCGCGAGCGTTACGGAACCGGGAGATCCGGTGTATACATTCGAGAACGCTACGTGGATGCCCAATATAGCCGCGAACATGAGCGGCGGGGATTTTAATGTCGTAACGTACGATGACCTCGATATATGCGAGTTCAATACGCCCGAGGCGCCGTTTTTTGACGAGGATGTCGCGGAGAACATGCGGAACAAAGATATCTTCCTGGATGGTACCGCCCTTCAATCCATAGCGGGGTATATGCCGGATGCGGATATGCCGCTGGCGTTCCCGGATGGGAATACAGACATCGTGAACGACAAATTATTTGATCCTGATGCGGTCACACCGCTTCCGGGGCACATGTTCGATCTTTTCGGGAACATCATCCCGACCTATGATTTTTCGGGCATCCCGTATTATGGCATTATCATGTACAATGACAGCGGCCAGGTATTGGGGATAACGGAACCGGACGGGACGGTCACCACTTATCCCGAACCTTCGGATGTCTGTCCGATCACGGCAGTGAACCTTACCGGGCCCGTAACGACACTTCCTTATGACGGGGTGATGGGCATAATAGACATTAACGCGTATCTCAACGGGGTAGCCTCAGAGATAGGCGGTGTCGCGTATACCTATCATGGCTCCGGCTACATAGAATCCGCGACGCTCAGCTCGCCCGATACTTCCGGTAACATATACTACCAGTATCTTGACGAGGACTGGGGCGGCCAGGGTTACGGCAGGGCGGACAGGTCCAGAAGGGAAACGCCCTTTAACAGCGAGTGGTCGCACCGTTATATATACGATCCCGATACCGGTGTCCTCGTCGAAATAAAGGCCTATTCGGACGCGAATTGGACGCTTCTTCTGCCGAAAACCCTGCAGGATTTTATAGACGTGAGCCTTGATTATTTCGATCCGGCATACGGTACGATCGAACCCATTTTCGGTTATCCCCACGAGGGATATACTCATAAGAACTACACGCAGCCCACCAACCTCGGTTTTTACGCGCAGCTTCTGGCCAATGTCATAAGCGGTGATATCGTCTCGGAAAAGATGTCCCAGGCCGATGCCATAGCGGCGCTGGATAAGATGATGACCTCCTTGGTGAACGACCAGGCCACGATCGGGTTCATGGGCCTTTTACCGTGGATGTCTTTTAACGGGTCTTCCTGGCAGAGGGATGGCGGCCTGTACGGAAGGCAGGTGGCGTTCGGGGACAATGCAAACATGTCAGCTTCTATTGGAGCCTCAATAGGGGCTCTTTCGGACCCGGCACTGGCTGGGAATACTACCGTCCAGGCGATCAAGCAGAAGATGGAGGACTTTCTCGACGCGCAGGAAGCGGGTTACAATTATCTTTATAGTGAGGCTGCGGGGCTTTTCCGCTGGGGTTGGAATTTTGTCGACAATGAATGGTTTGGCGGGTATTTGACCATATTCAATAACGAATTCCGTTCAGGGGCGCTTTTCGTTATGCTGAGGTATAATTTCCCCGACAGTGTCTATTCGCAGCTTAACCTGCAGATGAAAGATTACCAGATGCAGGACGGTTCTACCATTTTTACCGTAGCGCCGTACGACGGCGGGGCTTTCCAGATGCTCTGGCCGACCCTTACGATGCCCGAGGCGGATAACCCCGCGATGAACAAGGCGCTCACGAATTTTGTGGATATAGCGCTGGATTTTTCCGACAAGAGAGGTCTGCCCGGTTTTGTTTCCGCGTGTTATGTTAACAAGAATGCTTACGCGGGCAATGCGGGTATAGCGGAGATAGCGGTCAATACGAACCCGGCGCGTTATGAGCAGGCGGCTTCTTTCTACACAATAGGGGCCGCGCGCATGGTGAGACCCGCGGAAATAGATCAGTTCCTCAGGGATATCTTCGTCGAGCACCCGGACCTTGTTACCACGCACGGTCTGTGGGAGGGATACAATATCGGCTTAAATAAGGTTATCGAGGAACAGATCGTGACGAATGTCGCCACCTACGTGATAGGGTTGGCGGGCAAGGGTCCTGAGCACATGACGACATACCTGCAGGATAAGGGGCTTTACGCGAGGCTCCAGACGATCTACGCGCAGTGCGGCCCGTCCGATGTGGTAACATCCGCGTACAACGCTTTTACCTGGGGTGACGGGGCGACAACGAGCTATCGTTCGGGCGACGAGTATATTTTCCAAAGTCCCAGTTTCCATTCGAACGGCACGGCGTTTCTGTTGAGCAGTTCAAATATGTCCGGCGGCACGCTGAAGATCACGTACAGGTCGACCACGAACGTCGGGAATTGTTCGATCGACTTGAAGCAGAAAGACCCGGACACGGGAAGTCTTTATATACGCCTTAAAGCATATACGATCAGTTTTGTAAATACCGGCGGAGTTGAGCAGGAGATATTGATAGACCTTCCTACGACCTCGGCATTACATGATATCGATGAGGTCGTATTGACGATATCTGGCGGCGACGGCGGTCCACTTGACATGACGATCACCGACCTCGACATTATTTAGATCATCACCACCCGCAAGTATCGATCGGCCGGCTTGAATATCAGCCGGCCAGACACCTTCCGCATCTTCCCATCCGGGATAGGAACATTTAACGTTAAACATAAAATAGTCAGATTAATATTACTTTATTTTGTCATAATAATAGGCTATAATGTAAGCTGTATGTTAGGATTATAAATACCAAGAAAGGGGTAAAATGATATCGTTCAATAAAAGCAATATCACCAGGATAATTTCTGTTGTTCTGGTCATTGTGTTTTTCCAGTCGACCATATTCTCCGCAGAGGCTCAGGCAGGTAAAAGTGAGATAAGGTCTAAATATTTGGGGGCAGTGATGTGGGAGAATGATCATTTCCTCAAAAACTCTCTTGCCGTGCAGCCGATGTGCGCCCCCACCATTGATGTTAATATTGACGAAGCGGGAAACGTGACATACACTGAGCCTGTTAAGGCCGATATTCATACCGAGGCCGCGCTTGCGTTTGTCGCGTATGCCGCCGGAATGGGTATGGCGGAAGGTTCACTAAGCGAGTATATCGAAAATACATTGCAAGGGGCTAATTTTGAAGAATGCCGCTTGGGTTATGTCGATGAACGAGGCGACGCATACTTTGCATTATATCGTAGAGAAGGTGCTGCCGGAACGCCTGGCGAAGTTGTAGATATCAGGTTCTCTGGATTACAGGAAGATGTAGAGGTTCCGGAAGGCCAGGGTGCCGTAATTAAACTGGCCGATAACAGGAGAGTTCTTGTGGAAGCAAGATATAAAGACGATCACCCGCGCGATGCCGGCTGGGAGTCAAGAGACGATCTCATAACGATACAAAATGTCGCTGAGATAGTAAAGCAGGGCAGGACCGGTGCGGCGCTCGAAGCGCTTTTTACCGATAGCCGGTTCCAGCAGGGTAATCGGCCCCAGGTATTTGCCGGAGTGTGTAACGCTCTTATTGAGGATTACTCATGGTTGGGCGGCAATCAAAGGGCGGATATTAAAGAGTTTCTTAACGCCGCAAAACAAGGCATAGTCGAGTTTTCAAGTCACAAGGATATTGCCAGGGCCGTACAGCTTCTGGCGGGACAGACGCTTACTATTATATCCTGGATCGAAAGAAGCATCCCGGGGACCGCGAAGATGCGCGTCACGGCGAATAAAAGCGAGATGATCACCAGTGGTAAGGGTGAAAGTTATATTTTGAATAACGCAGAAAACCTGCCGCCTGGCGTCGGTGTTGTGGAAGAAGAAGGAGGGAAAGGGTTATACTGGAGAGGTTCCGAAGGCATGGCGAAGCTGGGCTATAGAGGCATTCTTCGCCATGAAAATGTGCTTTTTGATGAGAAAAAACTCGAGGACGCAAAGGCGGCAGAAGCACTGTTAATGTATCTAATGGATCACGGTGTTTTGGAAGTTCCGGCAGGCTTGGAAGATTTAACGGACGACGGAATCGTAAGCACTTTTCATGAAACGTCTTTTCTTCATGATTTCCTGCCGGGGTCTTTCCAGGCCACAAGTACTGGTGCCGGGCACGACCAGGCCTCTAAGCTGGATATCAAGTATGTCACTGAGGGAAGAGGTATCCAGGTGAATGTGAGATACGGCGCAGATGGAAAGGTCAAAGAGGTGATACTGCAGAGGGTAGAAAAAGGCCAATGGGCCTTTGCCCTGCCGGGATGCGTTGATTACATGATAAACCTGGGAGGTTTGAGATTTAACGATACTTCCGTGGATCTGGATCTGGAGAGTAAGGATAAAAAGGAGCTTGCCGAAAAATATCCCGAACTTGCTGAGGCATTTCCGGGGATCATTGAAGCCTTTAATAGTCACTATGGCGAGGAAGATCCTGGGAAGGTCAGCGAGGCGATTGAAAAACTGAAGAAAGACGGAAAGCTGAGCGCGCCATTTCTTGGCGTAAGGCGGGATGGGAAGGATTATCTTGTGGCGAACAGCACTGAAGACTTTGATGTTATCTGGAGATCCGCCCCGGTGATAAATCCGGATGCCACTCTGGCAGGCATCTATTCCGGACTTGAGGAAAATAACCTTAGATTGACCCTGGAAACATTCAAAGACGGCTATAGGGCAGCCGCCCCGGTGTTACCTGAAAGCGCCGGGATTACAATGTTTGATGATGCGGATAGCCTGAATGACCTATTAAATATCGAAGGTTCCAGGTCACCGACTTTCCGGAAGACGGAAGGGATCTGTAGTTACGCAGATGAGAATGTTCCCTTTCTGTCCGAGATCTTCAATAAAGATGTCTCAGGGGACAAGCTTGTGAGAATACCTGTAGAGTCCGCCAAGATAATAGGTCCGGACAATTTAAAGGGTATTCTTTCCGAAATGAGCAAGGCCGGGAACGTCTATTTCGAATTATACTCTGCTGAAGGCGAAGGCGCAGTGGGCGATGACGAGTATGAGGAGTTAGGCATTGAAAAGAAAGAGTTCCCCCATGAGAGCAGCAGGGAAAACACCGTTACATTATTGCCTGTATGGAAAGCGGAGAAACTATTCCCGAGGGATATATCTATCATCGGCAAAAGAAGCATAGGAGAGGTGGATCCGACAAAGACCATACTTTCGCCCGTTGGTTATAATTTTGACAGGACGGGTCTTGTCAGAAGCATCTTCCTGGGTTTGAGGCTGGCCAGGATAGCCGAGCTGAAGCGAAAAGCCGAAGCTGAACCTGATAATGCGGAACTGGCCGGGAGCCTTGCCGGGTTCATCAGGGAAACGCTGGACCAATATAAGGCGTTTTGCAGGTCCCAGGGGTTCGAGAGATTTACGGTCAAAGAAGAGGACTTGCTGAATATAGCGGCAGGGGAGGATGTAAACCGTATCCTCCAGGGGCTTAACAAGCTTATTGAGTCCCTGCCGATAGTTCCGGTAAATCCGGAAGAGTTAAGAGAGGTTTATGAACGAGCGATGGAAGCGGTGATCAGAGCATAAAATAATCCAGATATCCATAGACGTGATATGCTGGTAGCTTGGCAAAAGAACCGGGTTCAATATGAACCCGGTTCTTTTTTATATACACATCGGGTGTATATACACCCGATGTGTATGTAAAGGTTATAAGGTGTTGTAAATAAAGGGGTATTAGCTAAGTGAGATACCCGCTTGTGTTAGGGTTTAAAAAATGTAGCTCTATTCGTGACAGGTAGCGGTTTTGTAAGGTATAATTAAATTAGGAGTATTACAGAGGCTAAATTTACGGGGATCTCTTTCTCTTGAAAAGGGCAGTGGTGTGCCCTATCAAGTGGAAAATGATTTTGTGTATAAGTTTATTTAAGACTTTTGAAAAGAATAAATAGGGTGGTTATGATGAACGGATGGATGTGTGGACATATCAGAACGAAGAAAATGATAAGCGTTGCCGTTTTACTCGTTTTCTTTGCCAGCTTTGTCCTCCCGGACGCATGGGCCGCAGTGGATAGAGGGGGGGCTCCCCATGATATTTCCATCCCCGCCGGAGGCGAATACGCCAGTCTCGATATAGATACCTTTACCGTTCCCGCTCACCTGGGCGAGATCAGGGGTAAGTTCAAAGGGACTTCAGACAAGGTGATCGTCCACATACAGGACGCGCACTGTAACCTTTATGCCCAGCGCAAGATCTCCGACATCATAGGATACCTGAACAAGGAGTACGGAATCGAAATGGTGAACCTTGAAGGCGGCGTGGGCGATTATGACCTTTCGGTATTTACCGCGATCACGGGTGAGGCGATACGCCGTGAAGTTGCCGAGTATTTCGTGAAGAAAGGCGAGGTGAACGGCGCGGAGTTCTACGCGATAAACAATCCCGGCAGGGTAACATTATGGGGCGTGGAGGACAAGGACCTGTATATCGAGAACCTCAAGGTATACAGGGATTCTCTGGCGTATAAGGAAGAAACCGATAAATACCTGAAAGAGCTGACCCACCTGTTGAACAACCTCAAACGTCATATATACACGACACAGCTCCTGGATATGGACATGGCATATAACGCGTACAAGGCCGGCAACACGGAATTCCGGGAATACCTTGAATTTCTGCTGGAGAAGGCAAAAGAGCATTCTATAGACCTGAACGGGTTCAAGGACCTGCGACTTTTGGCGGAATCCATGGAGATGGAAGAGAGGATCGATTTCAAAAAGGCCGATACAGAGAGAAATGCCCTTATACGCGAGCTCAAAAAACGGCTTTCCAAGAACGAGTTACGCGAACTGGTGGCCAGGACCCTCGATTTTAAGACCAAAAAGGTCTCCCGCAAGGCGTTCAATGAGTATCTCTTGAAGAAAGCCGGTGAGCTGACCATAGATCTGGACCGGTTCCCCATGCTGTCGATGTATATAGATTACGTCACGGCGTATGAAGCGGTAGACCGCGCGATGGTCATGGATGAAATGGAAAAGCTCGAGGCGGACATAAAGGAGAAGTTGTTCAGGAATGACAGGCAGCGCAGGCTGGATAAGCTTTCCAGGAACCTGGCCCTCCTGAAGAACGCTTTCTCCCTGACGCTCACAAAGAGCGACTACAGGTATTACCAGGAAAATAAGAGTTCCTTCGAGATGAACAATTTCCTGGAATTTTTCCGTGAAGAAGCTCCGAGATACAGGATAACCGCGCGGCCCGACAGGAACATCACGAAACTGGACGAGTACCGCGAGGATATCTCAAGATTCTTCGAATATTCCTTCAGCCGGGACGAATTTTTTATCAGGAACATGCGTTTTGACGAAAAAGCCGGCAGCGTAAAAAGCGCGATACTCATGACCGGCGGGTTCCATACCGAGAACCTTTGCGAACTGTTCAAGGGAGAAAACATTTCGTATGTCTCTGTCCTGCCTAAATTCACCAACCCGAGGGATTACAAGAGCCCGTATTTCAGCCTTCTCGCCGGGGAGACCACAGGCATAGAGCAGATGCTGAGGCTTGCCTTCCTTGAGGTGGGCATGATGGCCATAGCCGCAAGGCTGAACCCGGAGCTGGCAGGTGCCGCGTATGGCGAAGCGGATAGACTAGCGTTTAAGGTCGCCGTACCTGTGGTAAGGAGGATGATGGAATACATGCGTGCCCGAAGGGGGGAGAACGTCAGAGTCGTTCTGGTGGATGAGCGTAAAGAAGCGGATAGCAGGGAGAGGATAGTTGCCTCTATGGGAAGCGGAGAAGAGATCATAGAGGTAGGTTTGTGGGACACTTTAGTTAAGCCCGGGGCGCACTCATATGACGAACTTTTAAATACAGGTTTTATGAATCTTTCGGACGAAGATGTACAGATCATACTTAGAAGGTGGATGTTGCGGGTCCTTCCTCCGGCCCGTGTTGTTCCCGCAGGTGGGATCGTAACATTTCCGAGTACGTATAAAAAAGGGAAAGAAGTAAAGTTACAGCTTGTAGGTATTCCCAAAAGAATAGAAAGCGCAAAAGGTATCACTTACGTTTTAGGAGATAAACCACTTGATACCCTGGGGCGATTTGCTTATATTTTTGAAGCGGAAGCGGTTGACAGTACAGGTAAACACCTTGACGATGTCGCGATAAAAATAATGAGACCGCGCGTAACCGCTGAGAATAATTCCTTCATTGTGGCTTTTCTCCAGGAAAATGCGATTTCGGAAGAAGTAGATGGCTTGGATGGCGGAGCGATCGAGAGGCTTGATGCCGGATTTTTGGATAGAGGCATAGCTGTTACTAATACCGATCAAGCCGCTTTTGCTGAAGACAGAACGCATTTTCATGCTACAACAGTTCTTCCGGGTTCTTCCGATGATGATCTTGAGCGCGGTGAGCGTTTTAGCGATCTATATTTTATGGTCCAGGAACTGGTCAAGCCAAGTCAGGAACCGGGGCGATTTAGAGGGACCCTTGCGGATATGATAAACATGCGAAAAAGCAAAAGGCGTACAGGAGAAGATGGTGTAACAAAAAGTGAAAAAGCTTTTTCGGCAGAAGAACTCGATGCGCTTTATGAAGATCTTTTCCCGGAAGAGGTGATCAGTAGTGTCAGAGACCAGCTTCTCGAAGCGGTTGATATCATGCATGAAGAAAAAAACATTCTTCATAACGATCTGAAGCCGGAGAATATTTTTGTCATTGAGGAGGAAGACGGGAGCTTAACGGTCAAGATCAGTGATTTTGGCCTTTCCGTGAAAACGCCTAATTGTGAAATATCTTCGAATTTCATCATGGGTTCACCACAGTTCATGTCGAATAGAGCCTTCCGTGATAATGTTTACAATAGAAAGTCGGATCTGTACGCGATCGGTTGTACTCTTCACGTATTATCAGGCAAAAGGCCCCTCGGCATGAGATCTGTAGACGAAAAAGTTGCTGCTGAAGCTGTTGCAGCCGCTGCAGTTACGCCTTCTTCTAGTTTTATTGGGGCAGAAACTTCTTTTCTCGCGAGTGACAAGCTTGGTGATATGAGTATTTCACATTTGCCAACATGGATGGAAGGCAAAGAAAGGGAAATAAAAGAGATGTTTGCGGATAGTACCCCTGAAAACAATCCAATGGCGTGGTTTATCGCAAGGCTTTTAAAAGAAAATCCGCAAGATAAAACTGCCCCCGCGGTGGTGAAATTCAGTGACGATTGGGGTTTCGAAAATGCCCGCGACGCCCGTGCCGCTCTTGAAGAAATAAAGACAGCAAAAGCCGCCCCGGAAGAGCCGGTCGAAGCCAGAAAGGCGGAACCGAGAGGGGGCACGCGTAAGGCTGCCGAGAATATTATAGCGCACTCCAAAACGCCCAGGGATTTCGGGCCAGAAATATCCGGGGATATTGGCATATTTTTCGGGGATATAGGCCAGATGAGAGCAAGGTCACTCGAGATAATCGAGCGTACGTATGGGGAAACACTTGACAGGGGGGAAGCAGAAAGAGCGGTTAATGAATATATAAACAGGACCGTTTCGATAATAAACAGGTCACTGGAGGAATATGGCGGCACGGCGTTCCGAAGGAACCAGGTAAGCGGGGATGAGATAGTGGCGGTTTTACCCATACCGGAAGGCGAGAAATATCAGGAAGATTACTTGCAGGACAGGCTTGACGGGGCGATGGAAGCGCTCAGGTGGCATCTTTTGTCGGATGTGACCGGGGAAAAGGCGGAAGTTTTCACCCGGGTCGCGCTTACGCCCTTCGGCGGCGGAGTGGTGGATATGGTGAACGACAATGACAATAAGGAGATGGAAGACAAAGATATCCTGGAAAGCTATGTCGCAGCAGCCGAGAAGATCCAGGAGGAAAAAGCGAAGAGGGAAGGAGAATTAATAACTGTTTATGGTAAAGAGGCTTTTAAAAGAAAGGCAGAAGAACCCCGCAAGCATTTTCTTGAGGATACGGCAAAAGATGAAGAAGATAAAGAAATACGCGATCGCATCAAGACGGGGAACATGTATGAAGCTGTTCGTACCGCGCGGGAGGATCGCTATAAAGGTCTGGACGTGCCCGAAGCGATACTTGAGCCGCTGGAACCGGATTTTCCCTGTTTCAGGATGGAAGATCTGGAAACCATTTGGGATGAAGCCCGGAAAGAGACCGCGGAAAGAGGCGTGTACCTTGTGCGGGGTCCGCCGGACACGATCTTTGTGATATTCGCGCTTGGTAACGGTAAGGCTCAAATGGTGGTGAGAACAGCACATTACAGACCGATAGGAGACAAGGCAGAGACAAAGTTCCGAGAGATACGCGAAGCATCAGGGCGTCCGGGCATAAGACACATGGACTATTTTCCGTATTACGGTATGAAAGAACCGCAGGATTCCATAGGGGATCATGCGGTTTTTGACAGGTTGATATGGGAAGACATCACATATTACAGAGAGGCATTTTCGGATCTTTTTGATGAACGCGCGCCGGATGATTTTTTAAGCAATGAGGACATTGAGGGGGTGATAAAAGACAGGGAAGTAGAAGAGGAGGGATACGGGTTTGAAATAACGTCTGACATGCTGGTATATGCGTCTGATGACCATGAGGGGGTTAAGGGTGAGATAGAGAGCATCATCAAAGGATCGCCCGATATCGGGGAAAGAGGCGAAATGGGAGAAGAAATACTGGCGTATATCACGGGAGTGTTGCAAAAAATGGAAGAAGGGGCGTTCGTGATCAATATGATCGACATGATGAGAACAGCCAGGGAGGAAGTAACAAGGTTAGGGTATGAAGCCGGTACCGGTGAAATGGTCGAGAAAAAATATGACAAAGAGAGGGATGACGATTCTACGAAGAGGGCGTCAAGCGAAGTCATTAATATCTCCATGCAGAAGGGTCGGTTGCTGGAGGTTTTACGCGGATATGTAGCCGCGCAGAATACATGGGGTGGACACAGGAGGGATTCTCTTGGGCAATATTACAGGGATTCCAGCCTGAGCTTTCTGGAGCGCAGGGTTTTCTGGGATATGTCCAGGATATTGCAAGACATGTTTAGAGGTACAACCCTGGAATGGCGTAGAAGTTTTGTAGCGCAATTCGTCGATTTCCCGCTCCTTTTGAGATACGCGATGGCACAATGCCCTCAGATAACGGGTAGCGCCCAGAACGTTTTGTGGAATACGGAGACTATGAAGTCAAAAGATGACAGAGCGCTTCGGGAGGAGTTGATAAAAGAGTATGAAGATGGGTATTTCAGCCTCGACCAGTTTTTGGAGGGCCTCAATAAGGCCGAGGCTAAAGCAGATCTGGCCAAGGGGTCATCCGGTGAGAGATTCCTTACCGCTCTTAAGGGAAGAATAGAAGCGCGCTTGGAAAACAGATCAGTAGAATTACTTAAAATAGCTACGTTAGAAGGTAGAGAAAGAGGAGAACCACTGGAACTGACAGCCCGTCTCATGAGGGCGGGAAGGGCGATTGATGAAGAGCCTGAAAAGGTCGTAGAAATGCCGACTGAAGTCAAAGTTAAAGGAAAAGGTAGCCTTATAGGCAAATTGTATGCAGATGATGGTGAATTATTAACGGAAGGATTTCAGACAAAGGTGGAAAATGGGAAATTAATTATTACACACGACAGAAGGACTTCTCCCGCAGAGGTTGACCTGGCATCCGAGAGTTTTAGCAGGGAACAAAGAGAACAGCTAGTTAGCTATTTGTATGATACGTTTTCCGGGGAACGCGTAACTTTTTTAATAGGTAAAGATCGAGATATTATGAAAGGGTTCATAGAAGGATTTGCGGCGGACTTGAAAAATCCTGAATTTAAAGTTGTTTTGCTTGAAGATCATGAAAACGTTTTGGGCTATACCGATGAAAAAGGGAAGGTATTGTATATTAACAGGAATCTCAGTAGTAGCCCCCTTACTTTGGTCCATGAGAGGATAGAAAGTTCTGAAGGACTCATTGAAGGCAAGATTGTGGGGACAGAAGAGGGGGTTGATCCCAATGATTTTAAAGATGAGCATTTCCGGGATATGATCGCACGGATAAAGCAGGCTCAAGAAAAGGGGAAAGAGTTCAGGGAACTTATCAGCCGACATACAGAATCAAAGGGAGCCGGCAAGGATCCAAGAGAAACATATAAAGATAGGTTTCTTGTTGATTACCCCAAAATACATGATATCGAGAGAAAAGGCGGTATATTCAGATTTCTCGAGATATTGGATAAAGAGATGATGGATGAAGGCAAGGGGCATATGACAGAGGGTGAAATAGTCATGGCGCTTTATAATTATTCACTGTGGAAAGGCATGGACGTGGGTGTCGAAGTGCTCTTTTATGGATTTCAGGACAAGATAGATCCGGCAGGGAATCTAGACCTGACAGAGGATATACAGGAGATGTTAAGGAAACTGAGGAGGGGGGACAGGAACATTATCCTGTGCCGGACGAATATCAAAGCAAAGAGCGTGCAGGAAAAATGGGGGAGGGCAGGCAGCAGAAAGTTCCGGAAGATCGGGGTAGACACACTGTTTAAAACATATGAAGGCGTCGAGGAGCTCAAGGATAGTGTAAATAAAGCCATCGCAAGAGCTGAAGAAGATAAACGAGAAGGAAGACCCTATACAAAGATATATATTGACTGTCTTACGGGACTCAACAAAGAGCGTACCGGACCAGATCCGAAGAATCCTGAGTACGATGAAGCAATAAAATTATGGAAGGAAAATAAGGAATATATAGCTATTGGCCCTGATTTGCTTGACGAGCGTCTAACCTTGGAAGATTTCAATGTAAATGTACTGAAGGTAATGTATTTTGGAAGCTTTGTTTTGAATGACAAAAGGATGAGAGAAGATTTTGGCATGCAGCCAAATGACCTTGTTGATTATAGAAGGGATTTTATAAATAAGATGCAGAGATTTTTCTTCAAGTTTGATAACTTAAAAGACAGATTTTTTGGAGGTAAAGATGTTTCAGAAGCATCTGCGGCACAGCTCGACGATTTCATGAGGGCTTTGCGGAATGGACAGATTTTGGTGGAGACGACTCCTATGGACTTGGAAGATTTACGAAAATTAGATAAATCCTTGCGTGAAATATATAAGTCGCTGTAATTGTTGTGCTTAAAGAGTAGCTTTTGGCGAAAATATAGCAGGGTGCAGGGACAATAGTTAACATTTAAAAAAGCAAGCTACATTTTATTGCCTTGTTAGAAAAGTGGCAGTAAACTATATATTGGGTCAATAGATAGGAGAAAAATGGTGATAAGGTCTAATATTGTCGTTAGAAGATAAGAAAGCATATTTTTATGAAAACTAAGTAAAAAGATTTAAAAAGTATAAAAGTGAGGGTTGCCATGAATACCAAAAGTCCGAAAAGAATGAGGCTGGTAATAAAAACCATCAGTGTAGTGGTGCTGTTTTTCTTTGTCTGCACTTATATCTTCAATGGCGCCTGGGCAATTATTGTGGATCCTCTTACAATGCCCAAAGTTGACAAGGCCGAGATGATTTCAAGGCTAAACGTTGATACATTCAGCATATCACCACAGCTGGGGACTATTAAGTATGCGAGCAAGGGTGATTCAGATATTGTGATTGTACATATTCAAGATGCCCATTGTAATTATGCCGCGCAGAACAAAATTGCAGAAATAGTGGAATTTCTTAATAAAGAATATGGCATCGGGGTTGTGAATCTTGAGGGGGGGACAGGAAATTATGACCTTTCAGTTTTTACCCGTATTTATGACAAAGATATACGGAAAGACATCGCTGATTATTTTGTAAGATGGGGACAGGTCAACGGGGCAGAACTCTTTGCGATTAATAATCCGGAAAAGGTTACTCTTTGGGGTGTTGAGGACACCGATCTATATATAAAGAACCTTGATGTATATAGGGAATCACTTGGATACAAGGATGCGACAGACAAATATATAAAAGAGCTTGATTATTTTATGAGAAATCTGAAGATCCATATTTTTTCTGAGGAACTATTGCAACTCGACATAAAATACGCTGAGTACAAAACTAATAAGATTGAATTCAAGGAATATCTAAAGTATTTGCTCAGTATGGCCAAACAAAAAGGCATCAAGATTAAGTCGTACTCTAATATATATCTTTTAAGCCAAGCACTTGAACAAGAAGATAAAATAGATTTCAGAAGGGCGAACAATGAAAGGGAA
>CAYPCX010000024.1:0-16240 GCA_964409365.1 uncultured Planctomycetia bacterium
TGAACGGAGAACTGTTAGTAGCGCTCGAAAGGATAGAAAGGGAGAAAGGCATCAGCAAGGAGGTCCTGTTCGATGCCATTGAAAGCGCTCTTGTAAGCGCGGCCCGGAAGGTCATTGATGACCCTGATATTTCCAAGGAAGACATCACCGTGGAAATGGACAAGGAGACGGGCGAGATACAGGTCTTCAGGGAGGGCGTCGAGGTCAAGAGCAGCCGTTTCGGCAGGATAGCCGCCCAGACCGCCAAACAGGTGATAATCCAGAAGATCAGGGAAGCCGAGCGCGACGTGATATTCGACAAATACATGAAGAAGATCGGCAGTATCGTGAGCGGTTCGGTCCACAGGTTCGAGAAAGGCAATATCATCGTGGAGCTCAGCGATACCGAAGCGGTACTGCCCAAACCGGAGCAGATACCGAGGGAAAGGTTCCGGCAGGGCGAAGGTGTACGCGCCATTCTTCTCAGGGTGGACAGGGAGACGGGTGGTCCCGAGGTCATTCTGTCCCGCGCGGATGCAGGGTTCGTAAAGAAGCTTTTTGAGCTTGAGGTACCCGAGATATCCCAGGGTATCGTCGAGATAAAGGCCATCGCCAGAGAAGCCGGAGAAAGGACCAAGATAGCCGTGTGTTCAAAGGACGAAAAGGTCGACCCCGTGGGAGCATGTGTCGGCATGCGCGGTTCCCGCGTAAGGGACATAGTGAAGGAACTGCACGGTGAGAGGATCGACATTGTCCGCTGGAACGACGATATGCGCGAGTATCTGAAGGCCGCGCTTAGTCCCGCGGAGTTCTCCAAGATCACCATCGACAGGGATACGGGCACCATCAGGCTGGTGGTCCCACAGGACCAGTTGTCACTGGTGATAGGTAAGAAGGGAAGGAACATACGCCTGGCGTCCAAGCTCCTGGAGTGGGAACTTATCGCCGAGGCGGCCGCTCCGGATGTGGATATACCTGTTTCGGAACTTACCGGCGTGGGAGCGAAAACGCTCCGGACGCTCGAAGAGGCCGGATATGATAACGTCGTGGCCGTGAAAGAAGCCGGGGTTGAAGGGCTTCTCGAGCTGAGTGGCATAGGCGCGAAGAAGGCCGAGAAGATAATCGCCGCCTGCGATGAGGCCATCGCGATCGCGGTAGAGGCCATAGCGGCCGAAGAAGCCCGTGTCGCTGAAGAAGCCGCGGCCGCCGAAGCCCAGGCCGCGGAAAAAGAATCGGGTGAGGCGGAAGTAGTAGAAGAAGGGGCCGCTGAGGAAGAAGTGGAGACCGAAGAGGCTGAGGAAGAACTTGAAGAAGGGGAAGAAGCGGCCGAAGAAGAAGCCGAAGAAAAAGCAGCCGAAGAAGAGGCCGGAGAGGACAAAAAAGCGGAAGTTGCCGAGGAAGAAGCGGAAGAAGCTATAGAGGAAGAGAAAGAAGAGATCGCCGAGGAAGAAGCAGCAGCTGAAGAAGAAGCGACCGAAGAAACGGAGACCGCAGGGGAAGAGGCGGCGGAGCAAGAGAACGGAAAAGAAACCGAAAAAGAATAACAGGGACGGCTATGACGGTAAAAGTAAAAGATCTGGCTAAAGAACTCAGCGTTAAAAGCGAAGATATCATCGAGCAATTGCAGAAGCTCTATGTGGACGTTGATGACGCGAACAGCAAAGTAGACGATAAAATAGCGGGGCTTATCCGTATCAAGCTGGGAGGCGCCAGGAAGAAGGAACCCGAGGCCCCGCCCGCGGAACCCAAAAAGAAGGCCAAGACCGAAAGGAAAAAAGCCGTCAAGGCGAAAGAAGAGAAAGAAACCGGGCCGGAAAAGAAAGAGGAAAAACCCGCAAGGAAAAAGAGCGCCAAAGAGGAAAAGGCCGTAAAGAAAAAGACCGTCAAAGAGACAAAGGCCAAACCCGCCGTAGAGAAATCCGTAAAAGCCGAGGCCGGTGTTGCCAAGGCCGGGAAAGCGGTGAAACCGAAACCGCTCGGCATCAGGATCGTCAAAAAGGCCGAGGAGATAGAGAAAGAGCAGAAAGCCGCGAAGAAGGTAGAAAAGAAAGTCGAAAAGAAGGCCGAAAAGAGAACGGTAAAAGCCCCGCCCGCGCCGAGGCCGGACATTAAAAGGCCGGTGCAGGGCGCGCGGCCTCCGCATTATCCGAGGAGGCGCCATAGACCGGTCAAAGCGGCGCCGAGACCCGGTGCTGCAAAGGCAGCGGCGGCAAAGAAAAAAGAGGCGCCGGCCCGGCCGGTACGCGCGACCGGGAAAAAGATCAAGGTCGAAGTGCAGGTCCCGGCCAACATAAGGGCGCTCGCGCCGAAGATAAATAAAAAACCGAATGAACTCATACAATACATGATGGGCAAAGGAGCCTTTGTCAACATAAACCAGGACCTGGAAGAAGACGTTGTGCGGGAGATGCTGGATTTCTTCGGCTACGAGTTGGAACTTCCGCGCACATTGGAGATGATGGAGCAGGAACTGGTCGCAGAACATCATGAAGAAGAAAAGGCGGCGGTAGAGACAAGAGCTCCCGTGGTGACGTTCATGGGTCATGTCGATCACGGGAAGACCTCGCTTCTGGATTACATACGCAAGACCATGGTCGCCGCGGGTGAAAAAGGAGGCATAACACAGCATATAGGCGCGTACAAGGTGGAAACATCCACCGGTTCGGTAACGTTCCTTGACACCCCGGGCCACGAAGCGTTTACCGCGATGAGGGCCCGCGGGGCCAACGCCACGGATGTCGTTGTTCTCGTGGTGGCCGCCGACGATGGGGTAATGCCCCAGACCAAGGAGGCCATCGACCACGCCGCTGCCGCTGAATGCCCGATCGTCGTGGCGATAAACAAGTGCGACCTGCCGGACGCTAACCCCGAGAGGGTCAAACGCGAGCTCCAGCAGGAGGGCCTCATGTCCGAGGACTGGGGCGGCAAGACGGTAATGGTGGAAGTGTCCGCGAAGACCGGCGACGGCATGAACGAGCTGGTCGAGATGCTCATGCTGGAATCGGAGCTTCTCGAGCTCAAGGCGAACCCGAAACTGAGGGCTCGCGGCATTGTCATCGAAAGCAAGAAGACGCCGGGTAAAGGCGTCGTAGTGACCCTTCTTGTGCAGAACGGCACTTTGAAACCGGGGGACATCGTACTATGCGGTTCGTTCTACGGCAGGGTAAAGGCGATGACGAACGACCTTGGCGAGAAGGTGAGCGAGGCGCTGCCCTCGACCCCCGTCGAGGTGATGGGTCTGCAGGGCGTGCCGGAGGCCGGCGAAGAGTTCTTTGCCGTGAAGGACGAGAAGAAGGCCAAGACGCTCGCTATGCTGAAACAGAGCGAGAGCAGGAAGAAGAATATGGCCGGCAGCCAGAGAGTTTCGCTTGAGGACCTCCATAGCCGCATAATGGACGGGACCATGAAAGAGCTGAAGATAATCATGAAGGCGGATGTGCAGGGTTCGGTCGGGGCGCTCAAGCAGGCCATGGAGGAACTGGCCACGAAAGAGGTCAAAGTGAAAATAGTCCACTCGGCCGTGGGGAATATAAATGAGTCCGACGTGATGCTCGCCGTCGTGTCCAACGCGATCGTTATCGGGTTCCACGTTAAAGTGGACCCTCAGGCGGACGAGATAGCGAAAAGGGAGAACGTAGACATCCATACCTATGATGTGATATACGAGGCCATCGCCGACGTGAAAGCCGGCATGGAAGGTCTCTTGGAGCCCGAGGAACAGGAAGTGTTCCAGGGCCGCGCCCAGGTCCGCGAAGTGTTCTCCGCCAAGGGTGTCAAGGTCGCCGGCTGTTATATCATGAAAGGGGCGATCCACCGCAAGGATAAGATAAAGGTCAAAAGGGGCGAGGAAGTGGTCTTCGACGGCAACATTGATAATCTCAAAAGGTTCAAGGACGACGTCAAGGACGTAAAGGAAGGCTTTGAGTGCGGTATAGCCCTGAGGGGTTTCAACGATGTCCGTAAGAACGACATTCTGGAAGCTTATATCATACAGAAGATCGCGAGACGTCTGGAGAAATAGTTGTTAGTTGTTAGTTATTTGTTGTTAGTGTCTAGTGTTGAACAAAATTGCAAGCCCCTCTTGAAACTAACAACTAAGAACTGAAAACTAACGACAACATAAAAGTTGAAATAGTTTTTATGAAAAAGAGAAAGAAAATTATTTTAAGCGGAATGAGGCCCACCGGCAGGCTGCATCTGGGCCATCTTGTCGGTGCGCTGAACAACTGGGTGAAGCTGCAGGACGAATATGACTGCTTTTTCATGGTAGCCGACTGGCACGCCCTGATGAGCGAGTATGAGAAACCTTCCGATATCAAGGAAAACGGTTTCGAAGTGGTAAAGGACTGGATATCCTGCGGCATAGATCCCGAACGCAGTGTGATCTTCGTCCAGAGCATGGTCCCGGAACATCTGGAACTTGCGATGGTATTCGGCCTTCTTACGCCTCTGGGGTGGTTGGAAAGATGCCCCACGTACAAGGAACAGCTGAGGGAGCTCAAAGGCCGGATGCTCGCCACTTACGGTTTTCTCGGGTATCCGGTGCTCCAGGCGGCGGATATAGCGGTCTATAACGCGGACCTCGTGCCCGTAGGCGAAGATCAGGTGCACCACCTGGAACTGGCAAGGGAGATAATACGCAGGTTCCACGGTCTTTACGGGGAAGAGGTCTTTACCGAGCCGGAGGCGATGCTGACGAAGGTCCCCAGGCTCGTAGGCCTGGATAACAGGAAGATGTCCAAGAGTTACGGCAATTCCATCCTCCTGTCGGAACCGGCGGAGGATATCAGGAAGAAAGTGTTCAGCATGTATACTGATCCCAAAAGGGTAAGGGCTGATGTCCCCGGCACGGTGGAAGGTAACCCGGTATTCGTCTACCATGACCTTTTTAATCGGGACAAGGAAGAGGTAGAGGACCTTAAAAGCCGTTACCGTACCGGCAGGGTAGGGGACGTCGAGGTCAAGGAAAAGCTCAGTGCAGCGCTGAACGATTATCTGGGACCTATACGGGAAAAGAGGGCCGCCCTTACCGATGACCGGGTGCATGATGTGATCGTGGACGGCTCCGCCAGGGCACGCGCCGTCGCGAGAATGACAATGGCTAAAGTCAAGGAATTGCTTCATCAGATCGTTGATTGACATGTCTTATAAAGTAAAACTGAACATTTTTGAAGGGCCGCTGGATCTTCTCTTGTTCCTTATCAAAAAAGAGAAGATAGATATATACGATATTCCCATCTCGCTCGTTACCGACCAGTATCTAGAGTATATGGAGCTCATGAAGATGCTGGATCTCGATATCGCGGGGGAGTTCCTCGTTATGGCGGCCACCCTCATACACATCAAGAGCAAGATGCTTCTCCCACAGGAGGAGCTCGAGGGGGAAGAGGAGCTGGAGGAAGATCCGCGCGAAGAGCTCGTGAGGCGTCTTCTGGAGTACAAGAAATACAAAGATGCCGCCGAACGCCTGCAGGAAATGCGCGCAAGAAATACCGAGGTCTTTCTAAGAAGGGGCGCCGGGGACAAGGAGAAGGTGTACACGGAGGACGGCGTCGATTATTTCGAGGCAAGCCTGTTCGACCTGATAACGGCCTTCAGGAAGGTCCTTAAGGATGTCCCGAAAGAGGCGTTTCATAAGGTCATAAGGAACGAATTCTCGGTAAGCGACAAGATACACGATATATACCACGTACTGGCGAAGACATCAAAGATGTATTTTTCCGAGCTTTTCAAGAACGCCAAAAACAAGGACGAGGTAATAGTCATCTTTATGGCGATACTGGAGCTCATGAAGATGCGCGAGATAATGACCGTGCAGAAAGGGTTTTTCGGGGAAATAGAGATAATCAGGAATCCGGAACTGGTCAAGAGTTCATAGTTCGGAGTGAGGAGAAAATGGACAATATCAGCAAGATCAAGAGCATAATAGAGGCCCTTCTGATCGTTTCAGAGAACGGGCTCACGAGGGAGGAGCTGCAGAAGGCCATAAATACCGCCGATACAAAAGAGATCGAGGAGAGCATACGTCTTCTCGGCGAAGAGTACAGCGCGCCCGAAAGGGCCTTCAACATAGCCGAGATAGCGGGTAAGTGCCGTATAGTCACCAAGCCAGAGTTCATGCCCTGGATAAGCAACCTCTACCAGAAGGAAGCTGAACGATTGACGGGGCCGTCGCTCGAGACGCTGGCCATAGCCGCATATAAACAGCCGGTCACGAGGGCTGAAATAGAAAGCGTTCGCGGTGTGGATGTAGGCGGTGTGCTGAAGACCTTGCTGGACAAGGACCTTATCCAGGTAAAGGGCAGGAAGGACGCGGTCGGTAAGCCTCTTATCTACGGCACTACCGATAAGTTCCTGGAGATATTCGGTCTCAATTCGCTCAGTGACCTCCCCACGTTGAGGGAGTTCAAAGAGGAGGACCTGGAGTATGGCAAACCCGATGAACGGGCGCAGGTCGGAGTAGAGCCGTCTGCCGGAAAAAGCGGTGGAGAAGGAGGGTTCACGGCCGGTGACACACGCCCTGAGGTTGGTAATGGAGCTACGGACTCACAACTCACGACCCACAACTCACAACTTGAAAAGGAGCCCTGTGATGAAACGGAAGAACCTGACGGATCTGAGGAAGGAAATAGATAAAATAGACTCCCGCATACTGGAGCTGATAGCCCGTCGCGGCCGCGTCAGTTCCGAGATAGGCGCGGTGAAAAAGACGAAAAAACAGCCCATTTACAGCCCTGACAGGGAGAGCCATATCTACCGTAAGATAGCGGGCAGGAACGAAGGGCCTCTTCCTGACGATTCGGTAAAGGCGATCTACGCCGAGATCATGTCGGCGTGCCTGGCGCTGGAACAGCCGCTCACCGTGTCTTACCTGGGGCCGGAGCTAACCTTCACGAACCAGGCGGCCTTGAAGAAATTCGGTTCAAGCGTCGAATATCTTTCGTGCGACAGCATATCCGATGTTTTCCGCCAGGTGGAGAACGGTAACGCCGATTACGGCGTTGTGCCGATAGAGAATTCCAGCGAAGGCGCCGTGAACCATACTCTGGATATGTTCGTGGATTCGCCTTTGATGATATGTTCGGAGATATCGCTCCCGATACGGCATAGCCTTCTCTACAAGAAGAGCAATATCAAGTCGATAAAACGCGTTTACTCAAAAGCCGAGGTTTTCGGGCAATGCCGCGGGTGGATAGAGAAAAACCTGCCTTTAGCCAGGCTTTCCGGGGTCTCGTCGACCGCTAAGGCGGCCGAAATAGCGGCCAAACGCGCCGATTCGGCCTGTATAGCGAGCGATCTGGCCGCGAAGAAGTACGGCTTGAAGATACTGGCCAGGTCCATCGAGGACTCGGCTACCAATGTGACGAGATTCCTTGTCATAGGCAAGCAAATGAGCGGCGTCTCGGGCAGGGATAAGACGTCGATAATGTTCTCCGTCAAGGACAGGCCGGGCGTGCTTCATGACATGTTGAGTTCTTTCAAGAGAAAAGGCATCAACCTTACCAAGATAGAATCCCGGCCGTCCAAACAACGGCTCTGGAAATATTACTTTTTCGTGGATATGGACGGTCACTGCGAGGACAGGAAGGTGAAATATGCCCTCGGTGATCTTGAAGGAAAATGTCATTTTGTGAAGGTCCTGGGATCCTATCCAAAGGGATAAAAAGGAAAAAGTAACAAGTATCAAGGAACAAGGAAAAAGTAACAAGGGAAAAGCATGAAAAAACCCTGGAAGACGCAGATAGACCTGATAACCCCGTATAAACCGGGAAAGCCCATAGAAGAGGTCAAGCGTGAGCTCGGCCTGAAGGATGTGGTAAAACTGGCATCCAACGAGAATCCCTTAGGGCCTTCCCCGAAGGTGATCGAGGCCATCGCTAAAGCGGCGCGGGATGTGAACAGATACCCGGACAGCGGTTGTTATTATCTAAAAAAGGCGCTGAGCGCCAAGCTCGGTATACCGGAGGAACGTTTTGTCTTCGGCAACGGCTCCGACGAGATAATAGTAATGACTCTGAACGCGTTCGTCGACCCTAACGACGAGGTCGTCGTCGCGGACCCGACGTTCCTTATCTATCATATCGCTTCCATGGTCAAAGGCGCGAAAGTGAACGCGGTGCCGCTTAAAAATTATAAATACGACCTGGACGCCATGCTGGGAGCGATCACAGCGAGAACGCGGGTGATCTTCATAGCCAACCCCGACAACCCCACGGGCAGTTATGTCACCCGCGACGAACTGGATGCTTTCATAGACAGGGTCTCGGACGACGTGCTCGTCTTTATCGACGAAGCCTATTACGAATTCGCTACGGGAGGCGACTATCCGGAGACGCTGGACCTTGTGAACCGTCCCGACCGGCACATAGTGATCGCCAGGACTTTTTCCAAGGCATACAGCCTGGCCGGCCTGCGCGTGGGTTACGGCATAACACGTCCCGATGTGGCCGAGGTCCTCAACAAGGTAAGGGAGCCGTTCAATGTGAACTCTCTGGGACAGGCGGCGGCCGTGGCTGCGCTCGAGGATGAAAAGTACATGAAAAAGGCCATAGAGCTCACGCACGGCGAAATGGAGAGGTACTATGAGGCATTCAACGGCCTGGGCCTCAAGTATATACCGAGCAAGACCAATTTTATACTGGTGGACACAGGGCGTGATTCATCCGCGGTCTTCAAATACCTTCTCGAAAGAGGCGTCATAGTCCGCGAGATGTCCGCATGGGGCTTGCAGGGGTTCATAAGGGTCAATGTGGGTCTGGCCAGGGAGAATGACAGGTTCTTCAAGGTCCTGGCTGACGCAATAAAGGAAATACCGGGAAAGGAATAAGGCATGATAATCGTACTCAAACCCAATGCCACAAAAGAACAGATCCTCCATATCATGGAAAAGGTGGAGGGGCTCGGCCTGAAACCCTGGCTGTCCGAGGGCGTGGAAAGGTCTATCATAGGGGTCATAGGCGAAGAGGATATCCTGAGGACGCTTCCGCTTGAAGGTTTCCCGGGCGTTGAAAAGGTGCTCGCGATCCTCAAACCTTTCAAGCTGGCATCGCTTGATTATAAACCCGAACCGAGCGAGGTGGACGTAGGCGACGGTATCGTTGTGGGAGGAAAACGTATTATCGTCATGGCAGGCCCTTGTTCCGTGGAGAACCGCGACATGCTCCTTGATACCGCCGAAGAGGTAAAGAAAGCCGGCGCTCTGGTCTTGAGGGGCGGCGCGTTCAAACCCAGAAGCAGTCCGTACAGTTTCCAGGGGCTGGGGGAAGAAGGCCTGAAATATCTGGCCGCGGCCAGGAAAAAAACAGGCCTCAAGATAGTGACGGAACTCATGGACCCGAGGAACCTTGACCTTATCATGAAATACACCGACATCATCCAGATAGGCGCCAGGAACATGCATAACTACGATCTTCTCAAGGCGGTGGGTACCGTTCGAAAGCCGGTGTTCCTCAAAAGGGGCATAGCCAGCACCATAAAAGAGTTCCTCATGAGCGCCGAGTACATTCTCGCCGGCGGGAATCCCAACGTCATACTTTGTGAAAGGGGTATCCGCACGTTCGAAGATTACACCAGGTTCACGCTGGACATCAACGCGGTGCCGGCGATCAAACGCCTCAGCCATCTTCCGATAGTCGTGGACCCGTCGCACGGGACCGGGAGATGGGGTATGGTAAAGCCGATCTCCCTTGCGGCCATAGCTGCCGGGGCCGACGGGCTTATGATAGAAGTTCACCCCAGCCCGGAGGATGCTTTCTCCGACGGTGACCAGTCGCTTCTGCCGGAGAAGTTCGCCGAACTCATGGCCGACGCGGCTAAGGTGGCGGAAGCGGTAGGGAGAACTATTTGAAGCAGAAAGGAGCAGAAGACAGAGAACAGAGGACAGAAAACAGAAGACAGAAAAAAGATAACCCCATTATTCTAACGTCTGTCTTCTGACTTTTAACATCTGACTTCTGACATCTTACTTTTGAGAACCATGAGATTCAAGAAAGTTGTGATAATAGGGATGGGCCTCATCGGTGGGTCAATAGGTAAGGCGCTTATAGAGAAGGGCCTTGCGCATGAAGTGGTAGGTGTTTGTCGCAGGCGGTCGTCCCTTGACAGGGCGATCAAAGAGAAGTCCCTTACGAAAGGGTTCGTCAACAGTTACGAAGAAGCTCTCCCCGGTGCCCAGATCATTATTATCGCCACACCTGTCCATACGATAAAAGAAGTTTTGGACAACCTGGCGGGAAGCCTTAAGGATAAGGGTGTGCTCGTTACCGATGTGGGCAGCACCAAGAAAGAGATCGTGGAATACGCGGCAAAGTACAGGGACAAGTTCGTTTTTCTGGGGAGCCACCCCCTCGCCGGGTCGGAGCAAAAAGGCGTGGAATCCTCTTCTCATGACCTTTTCCGTGATTCCGTTTGTGTGGTCACGCCCGGCGGTGACGACGCCGGCGAGGAAGGAAAGAAAAAACTGAAAGGATTTTGGGAAGCACTCGGGGCTACAGTGGTAGAGGCTACGCCCGCGAAGCACGACGAGATGCTCGCTTTCTCCAGCCACTTGCCTCATATTGTCGCGTTCGCCCTGGCCGGCATCCTGGATGACGGCTTTTCAAAGGAGATGTTCGCCGCGGGTTTTAAGGACACCACGAGGATCGCGTCTTCCGATGCGCTTCTCTGGAGCGATATATTTCTCTCGAACCGTGAGAACGTCCTGGAAGCGCTCGCGCGTTACAAGAAGGTCCTGGCCGGCATAGAGGACGATATCCGAAGCGGCAGGAAAAAAGAACTGGAAAAAAAGCTTGAAAACTACAAGAAACTCCGTGATGAAATTGTTTAAGGACGCGAAAGCGATAGCCATAGACGGGCCCGCGGGAAGCGGGAAAAGTACCGTGAGCCGCCTTGTCGCGGGGCGCCTGGGGTATGTATATATCGATACGGGGGCCATGTACCGCGCGCTTACGCTCAATGTCATGAGAAAGAGCATACCTTTTTCAGACCGGAAGACGATAATACGGATGTCATCAGACATGGACATCAGGCTTCTCCCCCCGCAAAAGGGCAAAACTTCCATCAAAGTGATGCTGAACGGCGAGGACGTGACGGATGAGATACGTACCATGGAGGTCACCGTCAACGTTAAGTACGTTTGCAGTATTCCCGAGGTAAGGGAGAACCTTGTCGCGCTCCAGAGAAAGATGGCGCAGGAAGCCGACGGCTCGGTCATGGAAGGCAGGGATATCGGAACGGTCGTCCTGCCTAACGCGAAATACAAGTTTTACGTCGATGCCTCTTTCGACGAAAGGGTGGAGCGCCGTCTGGCCGAGCTGCATGCGAAGGGCAGTCCCGTCTCCCGCGAAGAGGTCGTTGACGACCTGAAGCAAAGAGACCATACCGACAAGACACGCAGGGTCGGCCCTCTTAAGAAGGCCGGCGACGCCGTGTTCATCGATACGACCGACCTTACCATAGAGCAGGTCGTCTCAGAGATAGTCCGCCATGTCCGAAAGAAATGACCTTCTCTATATAATATCAAGAACGGTGTTCGAGATATTCATAAAAGTGATGTTCCGCCTGCGTATCTTCGGGAAAGAGAACTTTCCGGAAGCGCCGTTCCTCATAGCATCCAACCATGCGAGTCTCGTCGATCCCCCGCTGGTCGGTATCGCCTGCAAGAAATATATAGTGGATTTCATGGCTAAAAAAGAGCTTTTTGATTCGCCGAGGGTCGGCGCGTGGACCAGGGCCGTCGGCTGCATAGAGGTAAGGCGCGGGGAGAACAGCATAAAAGGTCTGAAAGAGGCCATCAGGCGCCTCAACAAGGGCAGGCATGTCGTGGCTATATTCCCCGAGGGGAGCCGTTCTAAGGATGGCGAGCTTAGGGAAGCGCAGCGCGGTATGGGGTTCCTGGTAGCCCGCGCGGCCGTTCCCGTCGTCCCGGTATACGTGGAAGGGTCGGGCGAAGCCTTGCCGGTGGGCAAGCGCTTCAAGTTCAACGCGCCTGTGAACGTATATGTGGGAAGACCCTTGCTCCCGGAGGAGTTCGCTCCCTTCAAAGGCACAGGAAAATGGGATTACGAGGGTATCGCCGGCGCGGTAATGGACAGGATCGCCTCCCTGAAGGCAAGGAAAGAGAAGGGAGAATTAAACTGTTGAAAGTTTCAGAAAAAAACGGTAAAATAGCTCGTTCAAAATATTTACAAAAAGGAGTTGATCAATTGATGGTAGAGGAAAAAGACAAGGAAAAGCTCAACGAGGAACTCGCTCAACTTTACGAAGCGAGCGTGGCCGATATCAAAGAGGGGCAGATCATCAGGGGCACGGTGGTCCAGGTCGGTGAAAAAGAAGTCCTGGTCGATATCGGATACAAATCCGAAGGCGTGGTCATGAGGTCGGAACTGTCCGATCCGGAGGAACTTAAGGTAGGCGACAAGATAGACGTTATGCTGGAGTCGAAAGAGAACGATACCGGCATGGTAGTGCTCTCGCATGAAAAAGCCAAGAAGTTCAAGGGGTGGCAGAATATCCTCGAGAACTTCAAAGAAGGCGATTCTATCGAAGGCAAGATACACAGGAAGGTAAGGGGCGGCTTCATGGTCGATATAGGCATGGAAGCCTTTTTACCCGCGAGCCTTTCGGTGATGCAGGAATACGGAGGCGCCGATAACCTCCTGGGCCAGAAGATGGAGTTCAGGATAGTCAAGATCAACATACCCCGTAAGAACATAGTTCTTTCCCGCAGGGAGATCGTCGAAGAAAAGCGCAAGGAAGAGAAAAAGGTCATCCTCGAACAGCTCAATAAGGGCGACCTTGTAAAAGGCATCGTGCGCAACATCACCGATTTCGGCGCTTTCGTGGACATCGGCGGCGGCATAACGGGACTTCTGCACATCACCGACATAAGCTGGGGGCGCATAGGTCATCCCGGCGAGGTGGTGAATATAGGCGACGAGATAGAGGTAAAGATACTGGATTTCGACAAAAAGAGCATAAAAGTGTCACTCGGCCTGAAACAAAAAACGGCGAATCCGTGGGAGAACATCGTGGATAAGTATCCCGAAGGCACCGTGATCACCGGCAAGGTGGTCAATATCATGCCCTACGGCGTTTTCGTCGAACTGGAAAAAGGCATCGAAGGGCTCATACACATATCCGAGTTCTCCTGGGCGAAGAAGTACAACCACCCCAGCGAAAGGTTCAATACGGGGGACAGCGTGGAGGCGATGGTACTGAAGATCGACAAGGACAACCAGAAGCTTTCCCTCGGCATAAAACAGCTTGAGAAAGACCCATGGGAAGGCGTGCAAGAACGTTACAGCGTCGGCGACCGCATCAAGGGCAGGATAAACGCCGTGACCGATTACGGCGCGTTCATCGAGCTTGAGAACGGCGTCGAAGGTCTTATACACGTTTCGGACCTTTCCTGGACGAAAAGGGTGAACCATCCCAAGGAAATGCTGAACAAGGGAGACGAGATAGAGGCCATCATACTCAACGTCGACGAGCAGAACAGGAGGATAGCCCTCGGGGTGAAACAGCTTTCGCAGGACCCGTGGGACGAGATAAGCAAGAAGTACGAGTCGGGTACCGAGTGCGAAGGCAAGGTAACGAATATCACCAACTTCGGTGTTTTTGTGGAGATCGAACCGAACCTCGAAGGCCTTTTGCACGTGTCCGAGATAAAGCTCGAGCCGCAGCAGAGGATGGAGGACAAGTTCAAGGAAGGTGACACCGTAAAGGTGAAGGTCATCCACATAGACGGCATCCAGAAGAAGATCGCTCTAAGCCAGAAGGCCCTTTCCGACGAGGAAACGCAGGCCGGAGGCGGCGATGAAGGACCGGTGCAGCCGGAAGCCCCTTTTAAGGCACCGGCTCCGGAAGCCGCTCCTGGAACCGCTCCCGAAGAGAAAACCCCGGAAGCCGATGCCGGCAGCGGCAGCGCTCCCGCAGGAGAAGAGAGGCCCGAAGGATAAAGAGCTGGCAGCTCTCTACGATACATGAAAAGGACGGTCTTTGAGCCGTCCTTTTTGTTCGGACTTTTGCTCGATACTCTCAACAACGGAGGATAACATGGCCAGGCAATACGACGATATAAAGGGCGAAGCGCTCAAGGATATAGCGGAATCCATGTGTGTGGCCGCGCGTACCGCTCCCAAGACGAGGGGGCGGGATAACCTGCGCATAGTGATACTGACGGCCGACGAAAAGAAACGCGTTTCTTCCAGGATGACAAAAATAGCGAAAAGGGATAACCGTCCGAGTTGCGAGCGCGACGCCGGCAGCATCAAAGGTTCGGACCACATCGTGGTCATAGGTACGAAGAAGGACCCGCTCGGCCTCGACTGCGGTTTCTGCGGGTACCCCTCATGTTCGGCCCTCGCGAAGACCAGGGGCGTGTGCGCCTATAACGCCATGGACCTCGGTATAGCCCTGGGTTCTTCGGCATCGTTGGCGGGCAGGTTCCATATAGATAACCGCCTCATGTATTCCATAGGGAAAGCCGCCATTGAAGAGGGCATTCTCGGCAAAGATACCGTCCAGGCTATCGGGATACCGTTGTCGGCTACGGGAAAAAATCCGTTCTTTGATCGCGGATAGGACCTGTAACCTGAGACTTGCGACCTGTGACCTGATATGCTAAAATGACCAAATCATGAAGCCGGTAGATGAACAGCTCAAACTGATCAAAAGAGGCGCTGAGGAGATAATCAGCGAGGATGAGCTCAAGAAAAAGCTCTCCGTAAAAAGACCGCTCATCATAAAGGCCGGTTTTGACCCCTCCGCTCCCGATATCCATCTCGGCCACACGGTGCTCCTGCGCAAGATGAAGCATTTCCAGGACCTCGGCCACGACGTCTATTTTCTTATAGGCGACTTTACCGGCCGCATCGGCGACCCTTCCGGCAAGTCAAAGACCCGGAAGCAGCTGACCGAAGAAGAGGTCAAAGAGAACGCTAAGACCTACAAGAAACAGATATTCAAGATACTCGATAAAGACAGGACGAAGGTCGTTTTCAACTCGAAATGGTGCGCGAAACTCGGCGAAGAAGGGCTCTTTGACCTTGCCGCCAGGTATACCGTCGCGCGCATGCTCGAGAGGGACGATTTCCGGAACAGGTACAGGAGCGAGGAACCCATAAGCATACTGGAATTCCTTTACCCGCTCCTGCAGGGATACGACTCGGTCGTCATGGAAGCCGACGTTGAGCTCGGGGGTACGGACCAGAAGTTCAACCTCCTGGTCGGCCGCGGCATACAGAAAAATTACGGCCTGGACGAAAAAGCGCCCGACTATCTCCTGAAGAGCGTCGAGTCCTTCCGGGAAGAGAACGGGCGGCCCGGGATGAAAAAGCCGGTCAACTACGAGTCGCAGGTCATTATCACAATGCCCATACTCGAGGGCCTGGACGGGGTCGACAAGATGTCCAAGTCCCTCGATAATTATGTGGGCATAAACGAGCCTCCGGAAGAACAGTTCGGAAAGCTCATGTCCGTGTCGGACGAACTCATGTGGAGATACTACGAACTTCTTACCGATATCGATTACGAGAAGCTGAAGAAGGAAGTCGCCTCCGGCAAGGCCCATCCGAAGAAGGTCAAGGCGGACCTGGCCGGGAATATAGTGGCCGAGTACCACGGACCGAACGCGGCCAGGAAGGCCCAGGCGCACTTCGAGACGGTGTTCGCGAAAAAGGAGCTTCCCGACGAGATCCGGGATTTTACCATAGGCCGGGCGAAGATAGGCATAGTGGACCTCATAAAAGAAGTGGGTTTCGCTCCCTCCGGCAGCGAGGCCAGGCGTCTGGTGCAGCAGAATGCCGTAACTATTGACGGCGAAAGGATTAATGACCCGAACGCCGAGGTCACCCTCAATAAAGAAGGCAGGATCCTGAAGGTCGGCAAGAGAAAGTTTGGAAGGGTCCTTAAAGGCTGAAAAAAACAGTTAAAAAACCTTGACATTTTTAGGGGTTTCTATATAATGTCATCTAACTATTACGGCCGGCAATATTAACGCGCCGGCCGTTCTTTGAAACCTTCAGGTCCGTTTGACCACCTTATTTTAGTAGTATATACTTATAATATAGAGGGAAAATAGCGGTATCTGACCGATTTTTTGAGAAGTTGCGAAATCAAGTGCACCTTTGATTAGGTGGATTTTGTCTCTAAATTCGCTCTTTGAAATTGAATAGCCAGAAGTACATGGGTCACCAAAGATTGAACTGGAGAGTTTGATCCTGGCTCAGAACGAACGCTGGCGGCGTGGATTAGGCATGCA
>CAYPCX010000025.1:0-15887 GCA_964409365.1 uncultured Planctomycetia bacterium
AGGTAGCGAAATTCCTTGTCGGGTAAGTTCCGACCCGCACGAATGGTGTAACGACATGGGCGCTGTCTCGACGAGGGGTTCGGTGAAATTGGAGTATCGGTGAAGATACCGGTTACCCGCAGCTAGACGAAAAGACCCCGGAACCTTTACTGTACGCTGGTATTGGATTTTGACCCGGTATGTGTAGGATAGGTGGGAGGCTTTGAAGCGGGAGCGTCAGCTTCCGTGGAGCCAACGGTGAAATACCACCCTTACTGTGTTAGGATTCTAACCCAATCGTTTGAATCAACGATGGAAACAGTGCCAGCCGGGCAGTTTGACTGGGGCGGTTTCCTCCTGAAGAGTAACGGAGGAGTCCAAAGGTTCCCTCAGCGCGGACGGCAATCGCGCGTCGAGTGTAAAGGCACAAGGGAGCTTAACTGCGAGACTCACAAGTCGAGCAGATACGAAAGTAGGGCTTAGTGATCCGGCGGTCCCGTGTGGAAGGGCCGTCGCTCAACGGATAAAAGGTACTCCGGGGATAACAGGCTTATCTCATCCAAGAGTTCATATCGACGATGAGGTTTGGCACCTCGATGTCGGCTCATCACATCCTGGGGCTGGAGAAGGTCCCAAGGGTCCGGCTGTTCGCCGGTTAAAGTGGTACGTGAGCTGGGTTCAGAACGTCGCGAGACAGTTCGGTCTCTATCTGCTGTGGGCGTAGGATATTTGAGGGGATCAGTCCTTAGTACGAGAGGACCGGGACTGACGGACCTATGGTGTTCCAGTTGTCACGCCAGTGGCACAAGCTGGGTAGCCAAGTCCGGAAAGGATAAGCGCTGAAAGCATCTAAGCGCCAAGCTCCCCCCAAGAATGGATATCCCCATCAGGCACCTTGTAGACGACGAGGTTGATAGGTTCCATGTGTAAGACCCGTGAGGGTTTCAGCTTAGGAATACTAATCCGCCGATCGGCTTGACCATATTTGAATTCTCAGTTGATGCCTCTGTCACTATCTGTCAAATTGTTCAGAGCTTGGAGTTCATAGTTGATAGTCTAAGAACAATGAACTACAAGCGAACGCAGTGAGCGAACTAAGAACTGATTTGGGAGTGTCCTTGCAGAGGGGGAAACACCCGTTCCCATTCCGAATACGGCAGTTAAGCCCCTCTTGGTCGATGGTACTGTGCTGGCAACGGCATGGGAGAGTAGAACGATGCTCCTTTAATTTTAGAACCCGCAGCCTAAGCGCTGCGGGTTTTTTTTCTCGTCATTTCCGAGAAAGCGGGAATCTAAGAACAGTAAAGACCATCCCGTGCTCAAACATGCTTTGCCTCGCCCATATCTAACAGCAAAGAACTGCGCGCGGGACGGCCTTTACTGTTCCTCAATTCCGTCATTCTTTCTCAAGCGGGGAACTCAGCCGCTTGGGCTGCGGGAGCCAAGAAAAATAGAGCACAGATTCAAAGGGAAGGTGTTAATCCGGTAGCGAGGTTATCCGGGACGACCATCCTCGCTTTTGTTTATGTGCGAAAGGATAACTACAGGTTAGGGGAGAGTAGAACGATGCTCCTTTAATTTTAGAACCCGCAGCCTAAGCGCTGCGGGTTTTTTTTCTCGTCATTTCCGAGAAAGCGGGAATCTAAGAACAGTAAAGACCATCCCGTGCTCAAACATGCTTTGCCTCGCCCATATCTAACAGCAAAGAACTGCGCGCGGGACGGCCTTTACTGTTTCTCAAATCCGTCATTCCCGTGCAAACGGGAACCTAACTCCCCTGTGGGTGAGATGAAAAGTAGAGCATAGTGTTCTAAGGGCGGGGGGAGGCGGCAAAGCCGCCTTCCCAAAAAACTGCGCCGGGACTCCCTTCACTATTTACAGGCCACGGAAACGCTCCGGCGGTTGTCTGATGCTTCAACCCGGAAAGTAGAGCATGCTTCCCGGGGAATGGGGAAGCCGCCTTCGGCGGCTTATGTACTCTTGTATAGAAGGACGTTTCACAGTTCAGCCCGATCTGTTATAGTGCCACTGTTGTACCAGATATCTACTACCTTTTTGTTGGGCTAAATTTAATCATAAATTAACAATACCTTAACATAGAATTAACGATAGAAAGGTATACTTGTAAACGAATATAAAGTTAGAAAGTTGATTTTCATAAACAAGGAGGGCCGTCATGGAAGGCAAGATATTGATAATAGATGATGAGCCTGAGATACGCAAAATATTTGAAACTTATTTCAAAGAAAGGGGATATAAAGTTATTACAGCCCCATCGGGACTGGACGGTATAGTGAGGTTCATGCAGGAGCGGCCCCAAGTGGTTCTTCTTGATATTATGATGCCCGGCGCTAACGGACTGGACACTATGAAAAAAATGAAAGAGATCGATAAAAATGTCAAGGTGATCATAATAACCGGTGCGATAGATGCGGCATATGCCCACGCTGCAGAAGAAAATGGAGCAGCTGATTTTTTGGTCAAACCGGTCGGCTTGAATCATTTACTTAAAGTGCTTCTTTCGGTCCTTGCTTTGCAAGTCGGTTAACTCAGAGGGGAGCAGTGCGCCTTTGATATTCGACCCCCACAGGCAACCACCTGCGGGTTTTTTTATGTCCACCTAACAGTGAAGGGAATCCCGTGCTTGGACAGTTTTTGCATGGCTATGTTATCAACAGCAAAAAAACTGCGCCGGGATCCCCTTTACTGTACACGGACTGAAAAACGCTCCGGTGGTTGTCTGATGTTTCAACCCGAAAAGTAGAGCAGGGTTCTTGGGGTAGGGAATGCTGTTAGGAAGGCAAAAGTTATTAGCTTTGTGTTGACTTAACGCAAGCTTTTCGTTAAAATAAAAAAAAGTTCAATATGCTAATTTTAGAAAATTACGGTTTGTGGGTTCAACAGAAGTACTTATATTCTAAGAGGTTTTAATGATGGGGGTGTAAAATTATCGCACACTTTTCTCATATTATACCAAGGCGATTGAAAAAATTTATATCGATCCTGCTTATAGGTTTGTTGGTCCATTCAAGCGTATTCGCATATACCGATAGAGGAATCGCAACTTCTGTAGATACTCTTAGCCCTTCTGTATCTTCCGCTACGCCCGAATTTAAAGAACGCTTCAAAGCCAGATCGGCCCTGTTGTCCCACGATGCAGTGAACAAGTATATATCGGAGTATTTTAAGACCTGCAGGGTTTCCGGGGCGGTTTCCGACGGATTCCCGGAACACAGGGAAGATTCGATAAAGGTTCCCGGGGAACAGGGTTCTTATGAGCAGAGGATATTGATCGTAAACATAGAAGGACTCTTGTCAAATACGGGGCAGATCGCTCATGTGGGTCTGGGCAGCAAGAACAAAATGCCGACCATTTATATCGACAGCGAGTATTGTTACAACGAAGCGATCCTGCGACATGAAAAGGATGAGATTTCCCAGTGGGAAGCGGAAAGAAATAAAAGGTCCCTTACTTATGCCGGGATGCGTGATTGGATAAAAAAATATATAAACACACCAGAACCGTCCACGGGCCTGACATCGAGACAAATAGCCGACCGCATTCACGCATCTTCTTATAATATCGACCACATATATGACAACATTAAATACAGACATCCGGAGTTAATAAATTACGACAGTGTTTATGAGAGATATCTTGAATGTCCCAGATTTGATAGAGAGGACCTCGATATTAATATTGCCGCGAAAAAGGATTCTGACGAGGAAAATGTCTTGAATGGGTTCATGTTGTTGAACGACCAGCTCCAAAAACTATTCGAAGACGCTTCTACCGGACTTACGCCGGCCAAAATATCTGAAATTAGTAAAAAGCTCGCTTCCGGGGAAACCAAACTATCGGGAGAACAGCTTGATGTTATTAAGGTAGAAGAGGACGGGAGAGAGGTAGTTATCGGGCAGATCGATGCCAGGGTAGCACATGAGAACGGTTTTCTTCACAGGACGGCAAACGCATTTATCATAATGCCTGACGGAAAGATAGTTATTCAACGGCGCGTACACAATAGGATAAAACCGCTCATGTTCACTATTCCAGGGGGGCATGTCAGGGCAGGTAAAGATTACTCGGAGGTGATACGAAAAGAGTTCGTTGAAGAAATAGGCCTGCCCGAGGGGTGGGAGCCGCAGGGACGGTTCCATCTTATCGGGCGGCAAGGTGGTTTCGGCACGGAAGATGACGCTTCTTTGAACAGGGAGAGGAGGTCCCTGTATTTTTATTTCGCGACCGAGGAAGAAGCACAGAAAATACACAAGAATATGGATGCGCTCGAGACCATAAAATGCAATATAAGTAAAGAGAGTTTTAAGAAATGGATCGAAACGCAGCAGGAAGCGGGTTCATTATATGGGGAGACGTGGGGGCTATATGAGTTTACTCTCGATGAGCTTATCGACATAGCTAATGGCAAATCGGTACGCGCGGAAGATAATTTTTCGGATGGTCCGGATGTTTCTGAAATAGTACTGACCGATGATCTGCTCGAAGGGTTGCTTCTGGATGGGCAGGTGGTGACGGTTCTTAGAAACGCCCTTTTCGCGCTTGAAGTTGACCGGGCGACCATTGAGGACGGACTGAAACAAGCTCGCGGATATTTTGTCAGCGGAGATCGTGAGAAGGCGAGTGAGATTTTGGAAAAAGCTTTGAAAGATATAGAACTGCTTCTTTCAGTCGGATGCAGTAAGGATGATGCTGTTTTGGCGTTATATTATAACGCCCGGGTGATGAAAAAGATGATGAACGGGTTCAAGGACTTATCCGACGAGCCGATGATCAAAGACTCGACACAGATACTGCTTCTTGACTCGGATCGTCAGTCGATCCTTCTTCAGGTTAGAGGTCCGTTCAAGAGGCTGTTCGCCGAAAAACGCACGGTATCTGCTAATGCCAAGCCAAAAGACCCGGATTCTGTTTATAAGGCGGCCGCAGAAGCTGTGGAAGATGAAACGGGGCTTTCCGTGGATCCAGAAAGATTTGCATGGGCAGAACCCGGACGCACACGTGTCGGCAGACTTGTGAGTCTTGATTTTATTGCTTTTTCTGCCGAAGAGGAAAAAGCCCTGCGAAGCTTATATAATTTGATGGTGAGTGCTGATTACGGCAAGGGGATTACCGTTGAATGGAACCAAAATAAGAGATCACTTTGTGTTTACAGTGTAGATCCGGAGTGTAACCGCTCCACGCTTTATTCCATAGCTAAAACGATTACCAATCTTACCGGTATAGGCATAGAGCCCTTATATCCCGTGTTCAATGAAGATCACACATCGATGTTGCTTTATGTCCTGACCGCGGATGAGGAGAGGCAGGTGAGGGCTGCCGCTGAAGGCAAGCTTAGAGCTAAGAAAGATGCAGAGACCGTGCTTTTGGATGCGGCAGACGATACCGTTTGTAAAGCGGTAGATTCGGATGACATGGTGTTTGAATCTTGGATTGACGTAAAAAAACGGTTCGAGGAGAGGCCGCAGGATTACGCGCTTGATCTTACCGGACCGGCCTTTTCCAAAGATTCCTTCTGGGAAGCGGCTTTTCCCTCGATAATACCGATCGACAATGAAGATGCCGGTATTATATCGGTATCCGGAGGAAAAGGCGCGAATACTCACATTCTTCGTGAGCTGGCGGCCTCGGGAGAAATAACCGGTTTGAATGTTCCTGATTCGTCGGTCGTTACCACTTACGCTTATCAGCGTATTGTGCTCGGTGATCCGGAGATAAGGAAGGAGATAGAGAGATTAGAGACAGAAAAAGACGAAATGCAAATAAAACTGATATCGAAGCGTATCAGGGAAAAGATATTGAAGCTTACTTTGCCCGAACGGTTCAAGGAGGCTGTCACGAAAGAGTTCCATAAGCTCGGTGGCGATATATATGTAAGGAGTTCAGCTACTGTTGAGGATTTGGAAGGTTTCTCCGCGGCGGGTTTAGCCGAATCATATCCACATATTATAAAGGCGGAAGAAGCGCAGGAAAGCGTGAAGCAAGTATGGGCGAGTCTCTTTTCCGATGGTTTTGTCAATGCGCGTAATATTGCAGGATTATCCCACAAAAAAGCGCTTATGGGGGTTTTGTTACAGAAAAGCATAGAGCCGAAAGCCGCGGGTGTGGTTTTCACGATACACTCTAATGAGCGGCCTATTTATAATATAACGGCTCAGCCAGGAGCCGGTGAAGGAGTGGTACAGGGAAAAGGTAATTCCGATATGTGGATGGTCGGATATTTGGCCGACACTATTCTTGAATGGAACATAGCCCACAAGACATACCGCGTTGCGATCGCGGCCGAAGGAGGCACAAAAGAAGAAAAGATCGATTCAAACGAGGCCTGCATGAATGACGAAGAAGTGCTTGAAGTGGCACGCTTGGTAAAGTTCATACAGCGAAAATATAAGGAAAAAGGCTTGGCCAAAAATGTGGATGTGGAATACGTGACGGATGCCAAAGGGAATATTTATGTTGTTCAGACACGTCCTAAGGAGTCTTTTGCATCAGACGAAGGGGACAACGTGGTATTTCTGGTCGACACGGTCGACGAACCAAAGGTTCCTCCTGATACTGTTACTATAGAACTCGATCCCCAGGCTCCTATTGCGGCATATGGGGCGGTCACCGCGCGTTTACAGGTACTGATCGACACCTCGGGCAGAGGGGATATAGAAGCAGATAAGCATCTGGCGGCGCAAACAAAACCCGGAGTGATACTTGTTACGCATCATACCAATAACGAGTTCAATGGTGTTTTTTCGAAACTATCCGGGGTTATCACAACGGACGGTAATCTTACCTCGCATGCAGCCCAAAATTCGGCACCCTTAAAAATACCATGTCTTGTCGGCGCCTCCGATGCGATAGAAAAACTGAAACAGCACGATGGGCAATTGGTCACAGTGGACACGGGCCGGAGAAAAATATATTTAGGTGCTATGCCGATCGTAAAGGACGAAAGGGCTCTTGAAATATGGAGTCCCAACGAAGGCATTCCCGAGATAGACGCTGTCCAGCAAAGGGAACCGCATGAAATATTCCAAAGGTGGGAAGTAACCCGCCCGCGTCGTCCCGAGGTTTTTTTGGATTTTCCGGAAGACGGGCATTTACGGCTCCGGTCGAATTTGTGCAGAAAGTTCCAGGTAGATTATTATTACCAGGCATGGGACCGTCTTACCGCGTTTTTTAATCGCTTTTTCGAAGGGCGCGCGCCGTGGATACTTCAGGCTCAGGATCGAGTGGTAAAATGGCGTCCCGCAAATGAATTCGGGTTTGACAAAAGAGATGACCCCAGCCTGGGTATTGTGCGAACCTCGCTTTGCCACCGGATCGTCCGTAACGATCCTTTGAGTGTCTATTATTTTGTGCAAGGCGTACAGGACCTTAGTGAAGACGATCTGCAGGAACTTTTCAATGCGCGCTGGAAAGGTTTCCAGACATATGCGCGGTTCATGAATTCGATTGAGAGCATAGATGCCGGGAACGTTGAAAGAGCCGTGGACGAGCTGATAGACATTTTTGTATGGATGCATGCGGGGTTCTGGATCGATGTTACCGTTACCCATCTTTTCGCGCATGATCAACTAAGGTATATTAACTCGCAATACGGAGAGGCCTTAAGGGAAGAAGCGGTGCACGATCTGCCTAAAAATGAAAGCGTGGATGAAAGTCGTCCGGATGTTCCTCCGGGCAAAATACTGAAATTATCGCGGGTAAAAGACAGGGAGATCGCGGCTCTTGTAGAACGCGTTTGGAACAGACCGAGGCTGGTAGAAACATTTGGGAGTGCTGACCACGAACAACTAAAGGCTGTACTTGCCTCGGATCACCAGGACATATTAGATATTGTTGACAGCTGGTCTGTCCGTTTTAAGGAAACAAGTGAACATTTGGACGAGCTTTCTGATACGGATGCGTACTTGGAAGATATCAGGGGGAGAGTGATGAACGGCACGACCATCAAGCCGGACACCATAGCATCCTGGTGCAGAGCGTATATAGATGAAAAAGGTGAAGATAAACTGACGCCGCTTATTAACCAGATGGAACATGATAATGAAGATCTTTATTTAGTGTTACGTGGTTATGCCCGGGTCAGTGCGGCCGCGGAAAAGACTCCGGACTGGGCAGGGAAGAACCAGAAGGACAAAGCAAGAATCCTTACGTCTATGACTGAAGACGAGCTTATTAACGGGCTTGTTAACTGCGGCACGCAGATCGAAGAACTTATCGAAGCAGAACGTGACAAGTCACGCGCGGTCAGAGATGTTCTTGAGGAGTTCCCCAGACTTAAAAAGATAGCAGCGCTTGCCCACCAGGAGTTTTTGTTGCGGGAAGACGGGCATCACCTCATTGTGCCGCATCAGCGGAAGATGGCACGCATGATGCTCGAAATAGGGGAAAAGTACCGTGACGTTTTGGGAGACCCCAGAAAGGTCTTTGATATCTCGACCGACGAGTTTATCGCTTTGTTGCTAGAACCGGATCCCAGTTTTGTTGCCGCTACGTTTGAGAGGGCGCGGAAACTTGACAGGGTTGAAAGACAGCTTTCCGCGGAATGGAAAACGGATCCCGTCGCTGCGGTGCGTAATTACTCTGATTCTTCGGAAGAAATTTTAGCTACTTTGGACAAACAGGCAGCTTCAGCCACGATCGATCGGGTAAAAAGGTCGTATCAGGATGAAGCGGAACGGCTAAGACAAAGAATAGAATGGTTTGATGATACTTTGCGGATGATGACGCTTAAGGAACTGCTGAATAAAAAGGATGTTTCTAAGGAAGATTTGAGCGCGGATGTTCTTTTTATATGCGGGAACGATATGCTCGATGTTTTTGAAGAAGCCGTGGAATTCTATGTTTCCGGCAAGGTAAAAAAGATACTCATATCCGGTGGGTTGGGTAAGGGCACGATATCCCTTATCAAATCAGCCTTGTTGGAGAGAATACCTATTCGTATTTCCGAATCAGAGATCATATCGCATGAAAGCCATATTCGTCGCCTCGAACGGTTGAACAAAGAAGGCAAACTTCGCACTGTATTGAAAGTCAGTGAAGCCGATATTATACGCCAGATCATGCGCCATATGGCCAGGAACCGCAAAGATGCGGAGGGTAACCCGGCGCCTATTATTATCAGGGAAGAGGATATTCTGTGCGAAGAAAAGACTACGAACATAGTTGAATATTTCACGAATAGCAGGTCTATTTTATATAAGTTGAGGCATGACCTCCAACTTGCAAGTTATCAGCCTCTTACGGTGGCTTATATGCATGATGGGGCGATCCAATTCCGGACCAAATCCTTATTCGAGACCATATATCGAGCGGATATAGAAAGCGGCGCGATTCGTGGTATTTCTTATACGTTGGACCATGATCTCTTCGGCCTTCGGAGAGAAACTGTCCAGGAATCGATGCTACGTGAGATGTTCGCTATGATCATATTCAGTTTGGCCGGACATGTGGTTATGGACTACGAGGGCCAGAGAGGACTTGATAAAATACCGCAGAAATACTGGCAAGCGGCAATGGAGATTATGGACCGATATTCTGATAAAGAGCGTATTCGACGGCTGTTCAGCGGGCAGATAGAGGGACTTATTACCAAGGAACCCTGGTTTCCGTCAGACATAACGGAGATTGTAAAAAGGATGCCGGACAATGCCGATGTTTTCGGGAAAGCATTATTGAGGCTTTTCGGAGTGGATAACAACAATGAAAAGACGGATAAAAGTGATGCTGAGGCCCATTCTTTCGCGAAAATTCTCAGATTGATACGGGATGACGATGAACTTCTTGCTGAGGTCGTGAATCCGGCTAAGGGGGTAGAAGCTTCTGATATTGTGGCTAAAGATAATAACCTTAATGCCGATATGGTGGGTAATGTTTTGAGTGCGTTGCAGGGCATTGGCATATTTATGATTAATGAGAAAACTCCCGGCCATTATTGTTTTTCCGATATGATGATAGGTCCCGACATGGATGATACCCGCTCTTTGATCAATGCGGTGATGGATATCCGGTGGAGTTTCGAAAAAGGGAAGGAGATTAAACCGTTTGAAAATCATAAGATTCCTAAGGATAAAATGCCTGTGATGCGCGAGGTCGTCAAAAGCACAGTAATACACCAGATCAATATCTTGATGAAGCCGGCTGTTTTGGAGGGAAAAGTTCTCTGGCACATACTGGAAGAAGATCTGCTTGCCGAATCTCAGAAAGGATCATTTGCGCAAGGCATAAATAATGCATCAAAAGAAATAGACGGGCCCGAAAGGATATGGATCCTGCGGAATAACCAGTCGATAGAAGACGCGATGCTCGAAATTAGAAGATCTTGCCCTGACGCTGTTTTTGATGTAGCACTATCAAGTGTCGAACACATAGAGCGTGTTCCGGAGCAAGGTGGCATTAAGATGCTTGTTTTTAGTGGAAAGGTTGGCGACATTAGGCAACTCGAGGGTATTATCGCCGCTTTACGGGCCTTACACAGATCCAGGGAAAATGTAATGCCATCGTTGTTAAGAATATATTCCGTGATGAAAGGAGCTGTATTCAAGGGTGAGATCCCGCCTCTATCTGTTTTAGATGACCCACGAGAATTTGCCAAACGCTTTGTTTTTGAACTCCCACCCGTAGAACTGATATCCCTTGATGATCAGAAAAAAATGAATGACCGGATCAAACGACTTCTGATCGCTGCGTAATTGACTATCCAAGTATTCTGTTAGGAAAACAAAATCCTGATTTGTGAGGTTGTCAATGGCCCGTTATATGGTACACTTTTTAATGACATAACAAAACAGCTCTTTATTTTTGATAAAGGTACAACCCGTGAAAGCGGGCGTCACAAAGCTCGAGAGCCTAAGGCCCGAAAGGGCTATGGCAGTCAGCTGCCGGGAATGAAGTAAAAAAACCACAGTTTCTGGCTGTGGTTTTTTGTTATAAGTGGTATAATATGAATCTAATTAACGAGGGGAGGATGAAATGAAAGTTATCGCAATTATGATAGTATTGGCTCTTTTGGTCGCTCCTTCTATGGCCTTGGCGGAGAAGATGGAAGATCCTGTCACCGGTGCCGTGAAGACCGTTGGAAAAGCCGCTAAAGGCACGGTTGACACAGCCGTGAGTCCTGTGCAAGCGCTGGGTAGGGGTGAGCCCGGTCACATGGTCACCGATCCTGTCGAAACGGGCGCCAAGACCGTGGGTGAAGCCGCGGTGGATACCGGCAAGACGGCGACTTTGCAGGAAGTGGAAATGCAGGATTAAGGACCAACGCTCGTTTAATAAAAGAACCCGCAAGGCAACAGGGGCCTTGCGGGTTTTTTTATGCCTAAGTAACAGCAGAAGGGACTCCGTGCTCAGACAGTTTTTGCATAGCTATGTTGGCAACAGCAAAAGAACTGCGCCGGAGCCCCTTCTCCTGTTTATTGGCACACAAAGACACTTCGGTGGTTGCTCGCAAGCGATATGAAAACTAGAGCGTAGGCTCCTTAGAGAGCGGAGGAAGGCGGCTTCGCCGCCTTAAGCAATTCGAAACGAAAAGGTTGTTTCAAGCTTGTTATCTTCATATCTTATGCTATTCTAATAGTTAAGTAGTACAACTGTGCTGACCAAAGGGTCACGAAAGGGGGAGGGAATGGTTTCGGTGACAATAATAAATATAGCATTATGTATCATAATCGTGCTTCTGGGCTATCTGGGGTACAGGCAGAAGAAAGAAAAAGCCCCTCTTATTATAGGTATAGCTTTCGGGCTTTTCGGCCTTTCCCATGTCCTGAAGCTGATCGGCCTTGAAGCTACCCTGTTAAACCTTATGATAATTATCAGGGTCATCGCGTATCTGCTGGTCGCGGTCGCTTTATGGATGTTTGTGTCAAAGTGAGATCATGGGATGAAAGATGGCCGTTAAAAAACTGCCGAAGGTACTGGAAGAATATTGTATAGGGTGCGGGCATTGCGTGATGGCCTGCCCGTTAGGGGTGCTGAAGATTGTCGATAAAAAGTCGCGGGTGGTCAAGCCAGAGGCGTGTGACAGCGAGGGGCGATGTATCTCAGCCTGTCCTCAGAAGGCCATACCTAATCTGGAGGATACCGAGTACTAGAACAGGAAGCAATTTGATCTGTGGTTAAAAGATTTTCGGGTATTTTAGTTGCAGGTTTTTTGCTGATGTCGGCATCGGGATGCGGAGAGAACAAGTCCGGTGAGCCGGGGGTCGTTGACTATATGACCGGGGCCGAGCAGGTCAGGACGTATCGGAAGGCCAAGTCACAGCTCGAAGGGGTCAACAAGACTCTGGAAAAAAGATATCAGGAGATAGATCAATAAAAAATGACAAAGGAGATACTTATGGCAAAAGCTGCTGCGCGGCACATTCTTGTGGAATCTGAAGAAAAATGCGAAGATCTTAAGGCGCAGATCGAGGCTGGGGCTGATTTCGGGGAAATAGCCCGGGAGTATTCAAAATGCCCGTCCGGTAAGCAGGGAGGGGATCTTGGCGAGTTTTCCCCGGGAGAGATGGTACCGGAGTTCGATGAGGTGGTGTTCACCGCCGAGGTGGGGAAGGTCCACGGTCCGGTCAAGACCGATTTCGGATACCATCTTATCGAAATAACAAGTCGCATGGAGTAAGGTCCATACGGTAGAAAGAGAGGGGAGAAGTATGTTAATAAGGACCTTGATCGGGATGGTCATCGGCGGGCTTTTCGGCCTGGGCGGCAATTACATGTGCATGATCACCGGCGGGGCTTGTCCGCTTTTGAGTAAAAAGGTCATTGCCGTTATCCTGTGCGCCCTTATAGGTGGTGCTTTGGGGGCCATGTCCGCCGGAAAATAAAGTAAAGGAGGATAATATTGCAGGACGACAGGACCATGTTGAAGACCGGCCGCATCGAAGCTCTTAGCGACGGGATATTCGCGATCGCGATGACGATCCTCATCCTGAGCTTCGAGACCATGCTGCAGCAGCCGGCGAGGCTGGATGAAAAAGACGTAATGAATATGCTCTTCGAGCTTTGGCCCGATTTTTTTCATTACGTGATAAGTTTCGTGATACTGGGGGTTTTCTGGTTCCAGCACCATCACCAGTTCCATTATATCAAGAGCGTGGATGTGATGCTGCTTTTCATTAATATCGCGGGGCTCATGTTCATCGGCCTGATACCCTTTACGACCGCCATGGTGAGCGATTACAGCCATACGCGGGCCGCCGCGATCGTTTTTGAGATGAACCTGTTCATCGCGGGCCTTATATTCTTTTTGCACTGGATATACGCTTCACACAGGCACTGCCTTGTCGACGGCCGGCTTGAGCCCGGGGTCATCAGGTTTTACAGGATGAGGAACCTGGTCATACCCGGCGTGTCCGTGTGCGCGATGCTCCTGTCTCTTTACAGGCCACGTCTCGGCACCATGCTGTATTTTCTTGTCCCGTTCATCCTGCTTTTATGGAAAAAGGAACAGGCGGGATGAAACAGTGTCGGTTTTAAGGTATATCCCGGTAGTTTTTCTGGCTTTTTTTGCCATGGGGAGCGGGGATATGAGAGATACTGAAATAGCGACTTTTGCCGGGGGATGTTTCTGGTGCATGGAACCGCCGTTCGAGCAGCTTGACGGGGTGCTAGACGTGACGGCGGGGTATATCGGAGGGACGCTTGAGGACCCTACGTATGAACAGGTCTCAACCGGCAGGACCGGATACCTGGAAGCGGTGCGCATAGAATATGATCCCAAGAAAATAACATATCCCGAGCTTCTTGATGTGTTCTGGCGGCAGATAGACCCGACTGATACGGAAGGGCAGTTCACTGACAAGGGCACGCAGTACAGGACCGCCATTTTTTATCATAGTGATGAGCAAAAGCAACAGGCCGAGGCGTCGAAAAAGGCGCTCGAGGATAGCGGTAAGTTCAAAAAGCCCATAGCTACGGAGATCGTCAAGGCAGGTAAGTTCTATCCCGCCGAAGAATATCACCAGGATTATCATGTAAAATACCCAGCGCGATATGGCCAATACAAGGCAGGGTCCGGGAGGGCAAAGTATCTGAAAGAGACCTGGCCGGAGAAAAAGACATACAAAAAACCGCCGATCAAAGAGCTTAAGGGGATGCTCACGCCGCTCCAGTACGAGGTGACGCAAGGGTGTGGTACTGAAAAGGCCTTTAATAACGAGTACTGGGACAACAAGAGAGAGGGTATTTACGTTGATATCGTCTCGGGCGAGCCGCTCTTCAGTTCACGCGATAAATTCAGGTCAGGCACCGGGTGGCCAAGTTTCACAAAACCGTTGGAGCCGGATAACATAGTCGAGAAAGAGGATAGAAAGCTGCCCATGACCAGGACAGAGGTCAGGAGCAGGCACGCCGATTCCCATCTCGGGCACGTGTTCAGGGACGGCCCGGGACCTACTGGGATACGGTATTGCATAAATTCTTCCGCCCTGCGTTTTATACCCAAGGAGGATCTTGAGCGGGAGGGATACGGTGAATACAAGAAGGTTTTTGAGAATGAGTAACCCAATAAAGGAGGCAGAATGGAAACTTCGGTATTTATCGCCAGGATACTTGGTCCAGCTTGTATCGTTATCGGGGCGGGTATTCTATTCAACCTGGGGTTCTATCAAAGGGTCATGGAAGATTTCTGTAAGAACACCGCCCTGGTCCTTTACGGGGGGATGATGGCGCTTATTATCGGTATTGTCGTCGTCCTGGTCCACAATGTATGGGCGGCCAACTGGACCGTACTTATTACCATCTATGGCTGGGGCGGGGTCATTAAAGGGGTATGGTTGACCGTTTTCCCGAATTCTGTAAATAAATTCATGCGGGTTTACCAGACGAACAAGACCCTGATGGTGGTCCATTCGGGCCTGGTCATTGTTATCGGCGCGGTTTTTACGTTTTTCGGTTATTTCGCGGGATAAAGGACGCGGGACCTTTACCTGATGATGTTCTCTGCCTTGGGTGGGCTGAAGATGTCCATTATTTCGGCCGGCCGGTCCGACAGGACCTTGAATGAGTGATGTGCCTCAGGCGGGATGTGGTAGATGTCCCCGGCCGTACACGTCTTAGTTTCACCGTTGATCGTCAGTTCTATTTCACCTGAAATAACGCGTCCTATCTGCTCGTTAGGATGGCTGTGGTCCGAAGTGAACCCGGGATCCAGTTTTCCAAATCCTATCTGGATATTTTTGCCTGTTATGACCTTGACATGGAGATTTTCGCGTTTTTCTTTGTATTCCATGCTTTCAAGGTCGTAAAAATACATAATAAACCTCCCTAAGTTGTTTAAGATGTTTTTGGCCAGTTTTTGACTATATGCAGTATTTCCCTAACATAAGCGCATTCGCATTTATTGGGACAGGGGCGAAGTTCAGATTTCTTCAGGCAGTAGCCGGGACATGTTTCAGAGCCGGTGAGACGTTCTTCAAAAATAGGGCCGTCGTATAGGTCTTTAAAAACAATTGCTTTTAGAGCGAGGGTAGTTCCGCACTCATCATGGTTGAAGTAAAACAAGCCAGCCTCAAGTTCCTCAAAGTGGACTTGGTATCCTATAACGCTTATTTTTGAGTCGGAAAGAAAAGCTTCGCGGGAAACCCAGATGTGACTGCATAACGGGCATTTTTTGAAAATGTCTTTGTCGTTTATTTTTTCAGGCATAGGGACCCCGAAACGTTAACTGATTATATAGTATACCTTAGGGCAGAGTATTTTCAACGGGGTAGTATCAAGTATTGAGTATCGAGGAACAGCGTTCGTTTGCGAAAAACTCACAGGTAACCGCCTGCGGATTCTTTTTTTACCGAACAGAAGAAGGGACTCCGTGCTCAGACAGTTTTTGCACGGCCATGTTGACAACAGCAAAAAAACTGCGCCGGGACTCCCTTCACTGTTTATATGATACAGAAAC
>CAYPCX010000026.1:0-14155 GCA_964409365.1 uncultured Planctomycetia bacterium
ATCATTTCCTTTTTTCTCATACTCTGGATCATAACGGCCCGGGCCATAAGAACATGATACCTGAGTATGAGAAAAAAGGAAATGATTATCCTTTGGGTTTTGTCAGGTGGACGGAAAAACGTAATTTTGATGCGGTTTTACAACTTATGAAAGATAGGAAATTGGACCCTAAATCGCTGATCAGCCATAGATTTCCTTTTGAGGAAGCCCTTAAGGCGTACGAATTAATGGAACGTCAAATCGAGCCATATCTCGGGATCGTTCTGGATTATAAAGAGGCAACAGAATATGAAGCGGACAAGGGAAGCAAGTCTGTTAGATTGATCGAAAGAACTAAAGGCGCATCTTATACTGAAAAAAATCCCGTTATTGGTTTTATAGGAGCTGGGAATTTTGCCGGCAGAATATTACTTCCTGCTTTGAAAGGTACGGGAGCAAGATTGAAGACGATCGCTTCAATAAGCGGATTGACGGGTACTTATTTGGGGAAGAAATTTCATTTTGAGAAGACAACTACCGATCCTGAAGATATTTTCAAAGATACCGATATTAACACGGTCTTCATTGCTACGCGTCATAATAGTCATGCCGGACTGGTGATCAGTGCGCTTAAAGCGGGCAAGCATGTTTTCGTGGAGAAACCCCTGGCCTTAACGCTTGTAGAATTAGAAAAGATCGTTAAAGTTTATAACGACCAATTGGAAGAAAATGACGAAAATCAGATACTGATGATCGGATTTAATCGTCGTTTTGCGCCGAGTGTGGTGAAATCAAAGGAACTATTGGATGGGGCAAGGGGACCTATGTCAATGGCCATGATGGTAAACGCCGGGCACATTCCATCAGAACACTGGGTACAAGACAGGGATATAGGCGGTGGCAGGATTATAGGCGAGGCGTGCCATTTTATAGATCTTTTGAGATTTTTGGCAAACAGCAGAATTACACGCCAGAGTATCGTTAGATTGCAAGAGAGATCTGCAGATACGGTAACTATCTTTCTTGGATTTGAGAACGGATCTATGGGGACGATCCATTATTTTGCCAATGGGAACAAGGTCTTTCCCAAGGAAAGATTGGAAATTTTTTCCAACAACAAGATATTACAATTAGATAATTTCAGAAAACTAAAAGGTTTCGGGTGGGAGGGCTTTAAGCAGATAAGATCCATAAATCAGGATAAAGGGCACAGGCAGGAAGTAATGAGATTTATAAATGCCATCCGAAAGGGTGAAGCTTCACCTATTCCTTTAGAAGAGATCATAGAAATTACGGAAAAAAGTATCCTTCTTGAAAATGAGTAGAATAGCATATTTTAAAAGAATATTATCCGCGTATATATTAGGCGGGAACAGCCATCTTACTTTTTGGCACGGGACACCGCAGTTGAATGCTAACGCCTTTACTTTCCCCGGCAAGGAAGTCGGCCAGTATTATATGAAGTTTTTGGAAAAAGCGGATTATCCGGGGCCTTTTGACGAGCAAGGGATCCCGATGTTGGATTATCGCGGGAACGTCGGAAAGCAGTACAATCCCATTGCTATAGCACAGTATGGCCTTGGGAATTACAATCTTTTTTGTCAAAAGAAAGATGAACATTATTTGGATGAATTCTTGAAGATATCGTATTGGTTGGCGGACAATCTCAGGGAAAATACGTTCGGTATTTTAGTGTGGATGCATGATTTTGACTGGGAATACAGGGAGATCCTAAAGGCGCCCTGGTATTCAGCTTTAGCGCAGGGGCAGGGGATATCCGTTCTGGTAAGGGCTTACAAGGAGACAAAGAACGAGAAATATCTGGATGCCGCTAAAAGGGCATTTCTTTCTTTCGAAAAAAATATGGATGAAGGGGGAGTAAATTTTATTGATGATAAGGGCAATATCTGGTTCGAAGAGGTCATAGTATCTCCTCCGACACATATTCTGAATGGTTTTATTTGGGCATTATGGGGGGTATATGACTACTATCTTGTAACAGGGGATGAAATTGCCGAAAAGTTGTTCAGCCGGGGAGTTAAGACACTGGAAACCGATATAGATGAGTTTGACATGGGTTTTTGGTCACTATATGAGCTATCAGGAACAAAACTTAAGATGGTCGCCAGTCGTTTTTATCACAACCTTCATATTGTGCAGTTGGAAGTAATGTACAGGCTGACAGGGAAAGATGTTTTTAGGAAATATGCCGATAAATGGGAAAATTATCAAAAAGACTGGTGGAAGCGGAACGCAGCATTAGGGTATAAGGCGGTATTCAAACTTTTGTATTATTGAGCTGAGGCGTTTTGTGCATATAATATTCATTCATCAAGTTTTTATTTCTCCGGAAGAAGCCGGCAGCACCAGGCACTTTGAGCTGGCAAGGCATCTTGTCAAGAAGGGGCATAGGGTCACGATAATAAGCAGTGCTGTGAATTATCTAACGGGTAAGGTGAATGATAGGTTCAAACGAAAGTTTTTAAGCAAGGAGATCGTGGAAGGCGTTGAGATCATGCGGACGTGGACGTATCCGGGGATACACATGAATTATATAGCAAGATTCATTAGTTTCATATCTTTCATGTTCTCAAGCATTCTCGGAGGATTTCATGCGGGTAAGATAGATGCTGTAATTGCTTGTTCACCTCAGATCTTTACGGGGGTTTCCGGCTATGTCGTGAGTAGGGTAAAAAGAGTTCCTTTTATTTTTGAGATCAGGGATTTGTGGCCAAAATTCGCTATTGAAACACGAGTGTTGACCAACGCCAGGTTAATATCATTGGCCGGGTCACTCGAAAGGTGGGTCTATAAAAGAGCGGATCACTTTATTATAAATTCTCCGGGATTTTATGAACACCTGGAGGGGTTTAATATCCCAAAGGAAAGAATATCCTTGGTCTCTAATGGGGTGGACACAAAGGTTTTTACGCCGGGCGAGCGGTATAATCCGTTTAGGGAAGAAATGGGGCTCGGTAAAAAGTTTACGGTTATGTATGCAGGAGCGCACGGAAGAGCTAACGGGCTCGATACCGTTATAGAAGCGGCAAAAATATTAAAGGGCCGTTCGGACATCATTTTCATGATGGTCGGTGACGGGAAGGAAAAAGACGATCTGATAAGATTAAGCGAGGGTTATGGATTGAAGAACGTCTTATTTGTAGGGGCCCAGACAAAAAGAAAAATGCCGGAGATCTGCCGGTCGGCGGATGTTTGTTTGGCCATTTTGCAAAAGAGGGAAGCGTTCAAGACGGTCTATCCCAATAAGATCTTTGATTATATGGCAAGCGGAAGGCCGACCATATTGGCTATAGACGGGGTTGCCAGAGAAGTGTTGGAAAAATCAGAAGGCGGTATTTTTGTAGAACCTGAAGATCCGGATGCATTGGCTGAAACAGTCTTAACTTTATATAATAATAGGGAGCTGGCAGAAAGGTACGGGGAGAATGCCAGAAAATACGTGGTTGAGAATTTTGACAGAGAAAAGATCGCCGAGGATCTAAACGATATTTTACTAAAAGTAGCGGGAAATACTATAGGCTGTTCTGCTTCAGACCGGACAGCATTTGGTGAAAGTCATGAGAATAAGAAATGCTGAGCTTTCGGATTGTTTGCGTCTGGCTAAGATGCACAAAGAGTGCTTAAATAGGAGTTTTCTGGGGACACTGGGGGAGGGGTTCTTGGCCGTTCTATACAGGGCTTTGGTTGAGTATGAGGATGGCATGCTTATTATAGCGGAGGATGACGACAGGACGGTGGGATTCATATCCGGCGCAGTGGATACAGGCCGTTTTTACAATTATTTTTTAAAAAGGAATTTGTTCAGTACAACTTTTTTGCTGGTGCCTAAACTTTTTAAAATAGATGTGATAAGAAAGGTTCTGGAAACGCTGCGGTATTCCAGGGTCGTCCCAACGATTTCATTGCCCAAGGCAGAGCTATTAAGCGTAGCTGTTACGGGAGATTATCAGGGAAAAGGCGTGGGCGGAATGCTTTTTAATGGATTAACGACGGAATTCATAAAAAAAGATGTAAAACGGTTTAAGGTAGCTGTAAGCACACAGCTTTCAAGGGCTCAAAAATTCTATGAAAAGATGGGCGGGAAATTTCATTCAGAGGTTGAAGTCCATAAGGGTGAGAGCTCAAAGGTTTATGTATGGACTTTGTGAGGAGATATGCGATATAATCAACGGTCTAATATCACGTCCTGTCAGTTTTTTTTAAAACGCTGTTTCGACCTGGTCATTTCAGCGGCCGGGCTTTTGTTGACCGGCTGGATAATCGTATTGGCATATGTTATGGCGTCTTTTGATACCGGCAAGAACGGTTTCTTTATCCAGACAAGGGTAGGGAGGGGCGGTGAATTATTTAAAATAATAAAGATCAGAACCATGCGGGGAGACTTCACGATAGATACAAATGTAACGACAAAGGACGACCCGCGCATAACGAAGTTAGGAAGGTTTTTCCGTAGAACGAAGATCGATGAACTCCCGCAATTAATAAATGTTTTTTTGGGATATATGAGTTTTGTAGGGCCTCGTCCGGATGTTCCGGGTTTTGCGGACAGATTGTCAGGTAGCGACAAAATAATCTTATCCGTGCGTCCGGGTATCACGGGGCCCGCGACGTTGAAATACAAAAATGAGGAAGAAATATTAGCCGGGCATGATGATCCGGAAAAATATAATTCAGAAGTTATTTTTCCCGATAAAGTACGGATAAACCGGGAATATGTCGAAAAATACAGTTTTGGAAAAGACATAAATTACATTTTCAAGACGATATTGGGAGTTAAATGAGTAAAGCAAATAAACGGATATTTCTTTCGCCGCCGCACATGGGCGGAGAAGAGATCAAGTTTGTAATGCAGGCTTTTGAAAGCAACTATATTGCTCCGTTAGGGCCGCAGGTGGACAGTTTCGAGCGCGAAATTGCCGACAAAACAGGCATTCCGTATGTGGTAGCTCTTTCCAGCGGGACCGCCGCGATGCATCTCGCTCTGCGAGTGTTAGGCGTAGGTCCGGGAGACGAGGTTATCGCGCCTTCCCTGACATTTATCGGCGGCGTGAGCCCCGTAGTATTTCAGGGGGCGTCTCTTTTCTTTATTGATTCCGACAGGGATTCATGGAATATGTCACCCGTATTGTTAGAAGAAGAGATCAGGATCAGGAAAAAAGAGCAACGGTTGCCCAAGGTTGTTATATCCGTTGATCTTTTCGGGCAATGTGCGGACATTGACAGAATAACGGGCATTTGTTCACGGTACGACATTCCTGTAATATCAGATTCCGCAGAAGCGCTTGGAGCTACTTATAAGGGTAGAAGCGCAGGCTCGGGCGCCAAGGCGACGCTTTACTCTTTTAATGGCAATAAGATAATCACTACTTCAGGAGGGGGGATATTGGCTTCCGAGGATGAAGAGTTCATTGAACAGTCAAGATTTCTGTCACAACAGGCGCGCGATAAGGCCCTTCACTATGAACATTCACAAATAGGTTACAACTACAGGATGAGCAATATATTAGCGGCTATCGGGCGTGGGCAGTTGCGGGTGCTTGATGAGAGAGTGGGCCGTAAACGCGAGATTTTTGACTATTACCAGGAGGCTCTGTCAGGTGTTCCCGGTATCGAATTCATGCCGGAGGCATCCTATGGTCGATCTAACCGGTGGTTGACCATTATTCTGATCGACCCCGAGGAATTCGGGACAGACAGGGAAAGAGTCTGCGTGGAACTGGAAAAGAAAAACATCGAATCACGTCCTTTATGGAAACCCATGCATATGCAGCCGGTATTCAAGGATTCCGGAATACGCGGGGGAAGTGTTTGCGAAGATCTGTTCAGCCGGGGGGTTTGCCTGCCGTCGGGGACAGCAATGACAGATAAAGATATGGATAGAGTGATCGAAGTCATAAAAGACGTTAATAAGAATTGTTCGCGGGACCGAGCATGAAAGCGCTAAAATCTTATTTACTTAAGTATAGACGGGTTGTAAGCATACTTATACATACCTTGATCATTGTTTTGGGGTACGTTCTCGCTTTCTTCATTCGTTTTGAATTCAAGGTGCCTTCGGAATACCTGATGCTCATGTCGAAGACCATGCTGATAATGGTGGTTATCAAGATCGCCACATTTCAGTATTTCGGATTATTCTCGGGAGTATGGAAATATGTGAGCATGGACGATCTCTGGAGGATACTTAAGGCCTCGGTTGCAGCTACCATTGTTTTTGTGATGTTCGTGGTTTTCTTTTTTGGTCGCACAGGATTTCCCCGCTCCATTTTTATCCTCGATTGGGGGCTTTGCGTAGGTCTCGTCGCGGGTATCCGGTTCATAAGCAGGGGGGTCAGAGAGAGGTTCCGTCCGGTTCACAGGCAGAAGCGGAGCAAAGCTCTTATTATAGGTGCGGGCGAGACAGGACTACTGGTTCTTAGAGAATTAAAAAAGAGCAGCAATGTCGATGTTGTAGGTTTTGCAGATGACGACATTGTAAAAAAGGGGTCGCGTATTCACGGGAAGAAGGTTCTGGGCAATACGAAGGATATTGAAAACATTGTAAACGAGCATGAGATCGAGCAGATAATAATTGCCATTCCTTCTGCCAGGGGAGAGGTTATCCGGGAGATAGTCTCATATTGCCAGTTCCCTGATGTCAAGATCAAGATAGTCCCGGGATTCCGGGAGATATTCAGCGGCGAGCTCGAAGTGAAATTAAAAGATGTTCAGCCCGAGGACCTGTTAAGCAGGGAAAGTGTCAATGTAAACAAGGACGAGCTGAAACGGTATCTGAAGGATAAAACGATACTTATAACGGGAGCCGGGGGGTCGATAGGGTCGGAACTCGCAAGGCAGATCATGCAGTTTTTCCCTGAAAGGTTGATCCTTGTTGATTATAACGAGAATGATCTGTATTTCCTGGAAAGGGAATTAAGGGATAGGTATGTTCACTTTGATCTGGAGGCGGTAACAGCGGATGTCAAAGAAGTTAGTGTATTGAAGCATATTTTTTCCACGTTCAGGCCTCAAATAGTCTTTCATGCCGCCGCTTTCAAGCATGTGCCTCTTATGGAGGAAAACCCCGCCTCTGCTGTAAAGAACAATATTTTGAATAGCCGCAATCTCATTTACGCTTCCGAGCATTACGGGGTGGAAAGTTTTGTCCTCATTTCATCGGACAAAGCGGTAAATCCGACAAATGTCATGGGTGCGACCAAACGTATCGCGGAAATGTTAATGCAGGCAAAGGCCAAGAAAAGCAGGACGAAGTTCATTGCTGTTCGCTTCGGCAACGTCCTCGGGTCGAAGGGCAGTGTTGTGCCTTTGTTCAAGAAACAGATAGAGGAGGAAAGAAGAGTTACCGTTACTCATCCTGAAGCCAGGCGGTATTTTATGAGTATAAAAGAAGCCGTTCAGCTTGTCCTGCAGGCGAGCGCTATCGGGAAAGGCGGTGAGATATTCGTTCTGGATATGGGTGAACAGATCAAAATAGCGGATTTTGCGAAGAATCTTATAAGCCTTTCCGGACTTAAACCCGAAAAAGATGTCGCGATCGAGTATATTGGTTTAAGACCCGGTGAAAAATTACATGAGGAAACTCTTCATGATACGGAAAAGGATCTGGCCACGAAGCACGAGAAGATATTCATTGCCCAGCCGGATGATTTTGATATTAAAAAACTGACAAAGCACGTTAAAGAACTGGAAAAATTGGCTAATCTGATGGATAGCCCAAAAATAGTGAGAAAAATAAGGGAAATAGTGCCTACGTATATTCCCTCTGGGAAAAACGGCGAAGAATAAACATTAGTTTTTAAAAAGCTAGATTATTTTTCCAAAATTGCTTGAAGTGTGTACAGTTTATATAGTACGATATTTAGGAGCTAAGAAATTTGCCTTACTGCGAATTTAACTCTTATTACCTACGTACTCAACAAACTAACGAATGAGGTGCAAAATGAAAAGAGTAATATTGAACACCGGTAAAGTGTTCATAGTTTTAACTGCTGTTTTCTTGCTGTCATGCGCCAGCGGTTTTGCGGACAGCCTTGATACTGATTATTTTTTGAATTTTAATGGAACGAACTCGTCGGTGGTCGTTGCTGATAATGAAAGCCTGGATCTTACCTCTGCAGGGGGATTGACCCTGGAAGCATGGGTGTATCCGGGAGCCAACGATGAGCAGGGCTTCATAATGTCAAAGACCGATCATGCCAGTAGCGGCGGGTATGGCATGTACTGGGACAGCGTGACCGACAGGATAGCTTTTTATTACGGGGATCGTCAAAAGGTATGGAGCTCGGCGGTATTTACCGATGAGGATACATGGGTTCATTGTTTGATAACGGTAGACGCGCAGGGGAAGGTCAAATTCTATCGTAACGGCGTGCTTGCCGGTAGTATAGCCGGCGGGGTCACGGTGACGGCTAATGATCTGAATCTTCTACTGGGCAACAGGCCCGGTAGCGGGACCGAGAGCAAGACATATTTCGACGGTTATATAAAAAATGCGAGAGTATACAATTGGACCCTGACCGGTGCTTATGCGTACGCCAGGTGGGGCGGTGCCGAGATAGGCGCCGGGCTGCCATTGGCTTACCCCACGATCTACAGCGCTGCTTATGACGAACTATATGGTCCTACTATTCTGGACGAGTCTCCTCCGGATAACGACAATAACGGGACTTTATACGGAGTCGCGTGGTCAGGGGAGTACAGTAATACAACGATGCAATTTAACGGTGCGGCTTCTTACGTAGAGATATCCGATTCCGAAAGTCTGGATATAACTACCGCTACCGGACTTACCCTGGAGGCATGGGTTAAACCGTATGGCCCCAATGAGCAAGGGTATGTGATGGCCAAGACCGATAAGACCAGTGCCGGTGGTTACGGCATGTACTGGAATGGTGCCGGTGACAGGCTCTGGTTCTATTATGGCAGTTCACTGCGAGTCGCCAGCGATGCGGTATTCACTGACGACGGGTCCGCTTTTGTCCACTGTGTGATAACGGTGGACACCGCGGGAAAAGTGAAATTTTATCGTAACGGCGTGGCAGCCGGCGGTACCGCCGGCGGGGTTACGGTGACCGCTAACGATCTGGATCTTTTACTGGGTAACCGGGTGGATGGTTCCAGCAGTAAGACGTTTTTCGGAGGTTACGGGAAAAACGTATGCATATATGACACAGCGCTCAGCGCTGATGAAGTTCTGGATAAGTACAATGGTGCGGAGATAGGCGATGACCTTCAATTGCAGTATACCGGCGGATATGGTTCTTTGGTAGAAGATGCTTCCCCCAATGAGCAGAATGACTTGGTGATAAGAGGGGCCACATGGGAGGGCATAGAGGATGAACAGAATCTTGTTTTTGACGGGATCGATGATGAAGGCACCTGCACGGACGATGCCAGTCTTGATATTACGACTGCTACCGGTCTGACCCTGGAGGCATGGGTAATCCCGGATGGTGCCGACGAACAGGGTTTTGTAATGGCCAAGACCGATAAGACCGGTGCGGGCGGATATAGCCTGTATTGGGATGGGGTCAGCGACAGGCTATGGTTCTATTATGGTAGTTCCCAAAAAGTGTACAGCGACGCCGTGTTTACCGATGACGGCGACGCGGTTCATTGCGCGGTGAAAGTGACCACCGATGGAAAGGTGAAATTTTACCGTAATGGTGTGGCAGCCGGTGGTACGGCCGGTGGGGTTACAGTAACTGCCAACGATCTGGACCTTGTTTTCGGCAACAGGGTGGATGGAGAGGACAGTAAAACATATTTTGCCGGGGGTATAGGTGCGGTAGGCGTTTACAACAGAGCCCTGGACGACCACGAGATCGAGGACAAGTCATGCGGCGCCGAGATAAGCGACGGACTCCAGCTGCAGTACAGCGGATTAGGAGCGACGATCGATGATGTTTCCGGTAATTTCAACGACGGCGATCTCAACGGGGTATACTGGATCTGGAATACCGATACCGGCGCTAAATCTCTTAGTTTTAGCGGTTCCGATTCGAATATCGAGGTCGCGGATTCGGAAAGCCTTGATATAACAACCACTACAGGGTTGACTTTAGAAGCCTGGATAAAACCTGACAGTGCGACCGAGCAGGGTTTTGTAATGGCCAAGACCGATAAGACCAGTGCGGGCGGATACGGTATGTACTGGGACGGCGCAACCAGCAGGCTGTGGTTTTATTACGGCACTTCCCAAAAGGTATACAGTTCAGCGGTGTTTACCGATGGTGAGACAGACTGGGTCCACTGCGTGATAACGGTTGATGATTCGGGGAACCTTACGTTCTATCGTAACGGCACCGCGGCAGGTACGGCCAGTGGCGTCACGTTAACCGCTAACGATCTAGAGCTACTGTTTGGGGACAGGGTAGACGGCGGTGTTGACAAGACATGCTTTTCTGGGGAGTTAATGGATGCCAGGATATATGACTCGGCGCTTGGTGCGAGCAGCGTACTGGCAAGATATAACAGGCTGGAGATAGCGAACAATCTCGCTTTGGTGTTTCCTGACGGAAGAGGTCCCATAGTTTCGGATAACGGCGGAGTAAATAATGGCGGGATGGCGGCGTCGGCCTGGGCGAGCGATTCTTATTACGCCGATACGGGTTACCTGGCCAGGAAGACCTTCGGTTTTGCCGATGAATACGGGTATCTCCAGTACGATTATGAGAACAGCAATTTCTACGGCGGCGGTTACGGCCGGGTTATCGGCTTACAACGTGCTTCTGACGGCCATTACACACATATGTTGACTTGGTGGGCAAGCGGCACCGGTGACCATGTAAAGAAAGAGGAGGAATATGCCGGGCTTGCCGAGACCACATGGGTCAGGACAAACTGGTATTATGACACCACTTACAGGATGAAGAAATTTCTTGTGCATGATGGGGAAGCCGGCATATATTTCGATGAAGCGGGTTATAAACTGCAAACGTTCTGGGATGCCGATGGAACGATCTGTCACTGGGACAGCAGCTCGGATTATGACCAGAACAAGACCGCGTGGTATGTGAATGGCATTGGAAAGTTGGAAGTTTATACCTACTGGAGCAGCGGTGCCGGCGGCGTGCAATACACAAATACTTACACATGGAACGGCGGCACGGAAGAGTGGGATTGGGAATCCGCCAGTGAACGTTTGAATGACGCCACTCCCCCCACAAACTGGTTCGGGACATGGTGGCGCGAGCGGACACAGGAAGAGGCCGGTGGGGCCGACCACTATACGACTCCCGCCAAACCGACAAGGTCCGACGTATCGTCACTTAAGGGTGAAGGCGTCGAACTTGACAATCTGGCTGATATGCCGTTATCGGAAGAGATGGAGCGTTTCTTTGACAAGCTGGATGAGATCAAGGATGCTTCGACCGGTGAGGGTGTTACGGTCGCGATCCTGGACTCCGGTATAAATGCGGATGGCCTGGATATAGATGTCCGCGGCGGTTTTGATTTTTCGAATAACAGCTCAGATTATCAAGATCTTATGGGGCACGGCACCGAGACGGCGAAAGTCGTATCAAGCACTGCCTCGGGAGCGGGGATCCTGGCGGCCAAGGTGTTTGATGAAAACGGCGAGACAACTTCAGGGGTCCTTTCGGACGCCATACGATTCGCCGTGGATATGGGCGCCCGCGTTCTGGCGATACCGTTGAACCTTTTCCCCGTCAGCAAGGGGTTGGAAAATGCCATTGAGTATGCGGTTGGAAAAGACGTCATATTGATAGCGGCGGCAGGCAATGAGAGCAGCGAGATACTGGATAAGAGCTTTGCCGCGCAGGGAAATGTTATAACCGTGGGGTCTGTTGACAATGACGGCAAGCTTTCGGTATGGAGTAATTACGGGGAGGAAGTGGACCTTTATGCTCCATGGGACGTGATAGATAACGGGCAGGGGACTTCATTCTCGGCGGCGTTCGTGGCAGGGGTAGCGGCGCTTATTCTCGAGGATACCCCGGATATGACGGCGGCTGATGTGCTTCGTGAGTTAGGCGAATTGTTCAGTCCACTGTCCACAGTCGATAGTCCACAGATCAAAGGGGCGGATCTGGACGAGGTGATCGCGAAATACGAGGCGATACGGAAACAGAGGGAGGAGTTCACCGGAAGCTCCCCGGTAGTGGAGTATGTAGAAAATCCGGTGAAATAATGAGATTAGGTTAAGGTTGAGGTTGAGGGAAAAGGTACAAGGAAAAAGGATAAAGGAAAAAGGGCTGGTGAGGGAACACTGGCCCTTTTTTTTGTCCGCAGTTTATGGTCCACAGTCCACAATTGATAGGCCACAGCATCATGGTGGGAAAATTTTGTTTGTCAGGCATCTTAAACACTGTATAATAGACATATTATGAATTTCGCTCTGATCTTCAAATTTCTAATAGAGAACCTGACGCGTGAAAAGATAGATTTCGCTCTTATGGGAGGACTTGCCCTGCAGGCGGCAGGCATTACCAGAACCACGCGAGACATAGATCTGCTTGTTTTAAGCGGGGATTCCCCTAAAATCAAAGAGATAATGCTTAAACATCGCTATGAATTGCTTCATGAGAGCGAAGATATTCTGAATTTCGCTGGCAAAAACTTTGGGCTTGGCAGAGTCGATTTCTTGTTGGCCCATAGAAAATATACCTTAGCGATGCTTGAGAGGGCAAAAGAGGAATCTGTGCTTGGAGGAAAATTTAAAATAAAAGTGTTACTGGTCGAGGATCAGATCGGTCTTAAAGTTCAAGCGAGTTCTAATGACCCTAAGCGGCTGTATCAGGACATGGCCGATGTGAGAACGCTTATGGAAACCCATTATCCAAAGCTTGATATTGATCTTATAAGAGAGTATTTTTCGTTATTTAATAGGGAAAAAGAATTGGATGATATCATAAAGGAAACAAAAGATGCTAAGTAGGCAAGAAAAGACAGAAATGCTCAATGACGCGAAAAGCAGATGCCGGAAGGAATCCTTTCGGTTGGAGCAAATCAAGTATAAAACGATAACTTCCTTCGACGAGTATATTTCTTTTCTTGACAGTGTCCAGGAGATATTTCCGCCGTTTAAAACCCTGTTTCATCCCACATCAACAGCATTAAATAAGCTTTGATTTTCTTTCTGGCAGGTAAAAGTAGAGGGTAGGTTAAGGTTAAGAAAAAAGGGCTGGTGAGAGATTGCCGGTCTTTTTTTTACTGCGTTTGTTAACCATAAAATAGTTAGATATTTTAAAATGACTTGCTATATATGCCTATGGTACAATATTAACAATGAATTTAAATATTTGTTGTTTTAACACAATCTGTTGAGGTGTGAAATGACTAAAATTACAAATATCATATTGAAGGGGACGATCACCGCAGTGGCGGTGATCTTTTTATTTTCATGTGCGGTTTCCTTTGCTGATACCACCTATACCTATTATGAGGATCCTCCGTTTCGCATGAAAACAAAAGAAGTGGATTCGGAAACAGATGTCGCTCCGGGTGACGAACTGTACCTTAAACATGTAAGGTATACCTATCTTGATGAGGATGCCGGTTCCGGATATGGACGGGTATCAAAGATAGAAGTGATAGAAAAAGAATGGTCATTGGGTTTTGACGGCAATAATGACAGGGTAGACATAACCCCTGTTCTGGCTTCAGCGACCCTGTCTGATCCATGGACTGTCAGTTGCTGGGTTTACCCGCCTGATCTATCCGGTGGAACGATTTTCTCGTTTGGCGACGAGAACGGAACGGAGTTTCTTGATCTGAAGCTCATCAACGGTATCATAAAAATATCAAGCGTCGGTAAGACCCCCGGTAGCGGCACCGGCGAAGTAACACAGGGCAAGTGGCATCAACTTTCGTTGGCATGGAACGGCACGAATTTACAGGTATATCTTGACGGGGCTTTGAATTATGAGGTTACGCCTACTTCGGCGATAGACTGGACTTCTTTGGACAGGGCGTTCGTGGGGGTGAGGCGATACAATTCAACATATAGCAATTATTTTAAAGGCGACATGAAAGATGTGCGTGTTTATGACCAAAGCCTTTCTGTAACGGAAATAAATATGCTTTACAACGGTATCCACGTAGGTTCAGGGCTGGTAAGCTGGTATGACTTCAATGATGGCGCGGGTTCGACGCTAACCGATAGTGTTAACGGCAATAACGGTACAATAGCAGG
>CAYPCX010000026.1:14255-15478 GCA_964409365.1 uncultured Planctomycetia bacterium
CGGTGATCCTTTGGACAGCAGGTTGGCGAAAAAGCAGAAAAAACTGATCGGGAGGGACACGCTTATAGAAGAGTATACTTACTATGGTGACGCGGACAACCGGTTACAGACAAAGGAAGTTCTTGTTGAGGATGAGGCAGGGGAGTTTTACGGTAACCGCACAAAATATTATTACCTTAATGAAGATGCCGGGTCCGGATACGGCCGCCGATCCAGAGTAGATGTCATAGAAAAAGATTGGGTACTGAATTTTGACGGCAGCGGAGACCGTGTGGATATCAATTCTGTAATACCCTCGCTTCCTCTTGCGACTTCCTGGTCGATCGCTTCAAAAGTTTATGTCACGGGAAAAAAGGGAGGAACGATATTTTCATTTGGAGACACAAGCGGGGCTGAATTCCTTGGGTTAACGGTCAGTCCGGATTCGAATGTCATAAAGGTCACAAGTAACGGTAAAACTGCGGCTTACGGGTCGCAAATAACAAGAGACGCTTGGCATCAGGTCGTTGTATCGTGGGATGGGTCCAAGTTCACTGTATACCTGGACGGGGCGTTCGATTACGAGGTTACCCCGTCTTCAGCGATAGACTGGGGTGTATTGGATAATGCTTTTATCGGATCCAGGCGCATCAGTTCGGGGATGAATTACTATTTTAACGGAAATATAAATGAAATGCGCATTTATGATGAGGTGCTCTCAACCGGGGATGTTTCCGATCTGTATAATGGTGTTTCCGTGGAAACCGGTCTGGTGAGCTGGTACGAGTTTAAAGAGGGTACCGGTACGACGCTTGGTGACAGCACGGGTTCCAGTGATGGCACGATATCCGGGGCGAGATGGGTTGATTCCGGAGCCGCGAACAAGGGTTGGTATTATGAGTATGTGTATGTCGATGTAGGAAATCCTCTGGATGACAGGTTGGCGAGCAGGACAAAGAGGGACCTTAAGACGGATGATTTTATTGAGATGTATGAGTATTACGCGATCTCTCAACGGATAATGTCAAAGACCACTGCAGTACCGGATGTTGATGGCAATATTTATTATCATTATCAGGATACGGTAGCCGGCTTGATGGATGTATCCCAACTTGCGGTGGCAAACGGTAACGGGGAGATCGCTTTCGAGTATTTATATCATCCGGGAACAAGTGTAGTGCAGTATAAGGATTCGTATACCGATGTAGCCAGGACCCAGCAATATGCCAGGTATGAATATGATA
>CAYPCX010000027.1:0-14546 GCA_964409365.1 uncultured Planctomycetia bacterium
TCGGCGCCGGTGTGGTCTCCGAGATAGTGGCATAAGAGGCGGATAAGATGGCGAAGAAGAAAGAAGCGACGGAGATAGTCACATTGCAGTGCGAGACATGCAAGCGCAGGAATTACACCACGAGGAAGAACAAGAAGAAGAACCCTGACCGCCTGGAAAGAAAGAAGTACTGCAACTTTGACAAGAAACACACGGTTCATAAAGAGATCAAGTAGGTCTAAGATGTAAGGGTTAAGGTGTTAGGTGTTGGGCTGAGCGAAAAGACATGTTTTTTTCCAACGGCCTGAAACCTGAGACCTGTAACCTGAAACCTGAATTAGGAGAGTAGCTCAATTGGCAGAGCACCGGTCTCCAAAACCGGGGGTTGCAGGTTCGAGGCCTGTCTCTCCTGCCATGAAAAGAACGCTATTTACCATACACGGTGTTTGAAGGATAAGCAGGAAAGCAGCGGAGACTAAGAACGAGAAGGTGAAACATGTGGAAGATCGGTAAATTCATCAGCCAGGTCCGGACGGAGATGGGAAAAGTCTCCTGGCCGTCCAGGCAGGAGCTGGTAAGCTCCACGATCGTGGTCCTCGTATCTACTTTGATACTCGCGGTGTACATAGGGATATGTGATCTTGTCCTTTCTCGTTTCGTGAACTTCGTGATCAGCGGGGTCTTCTGATGGCTAAAAAGTGGTACGTGATACATACGCTTACGGGTAAAGAGACGAACGTGAAGAAGGCTCTCGAGAACCAGCTTGAGAGCCAGCCCGATTACAGGAAGTTCATCACCAGCGTGATGATACCTACCGAGAAGGTCTCCGAGGTAAAGGACGGAGAAAAGAAGATCACCGAAAGAAAGTTCTTTCCCGGGTATATCCTGATAGAGATGGAGCTCAACGACAAGAGCTGGTATTTCGTGAAGAACACCCCGGGAGTCACCGGTTTCGTGGGGTCTAAGACGCGGCCCGTACCCCTTGCTGAGGAAGAGATAGAAGAGATAGTTAAGCAGTCGAAAGAAGCCAAGGCGAAACCGGTCCCGAAGGTCCTGTTCAAATCCGGCGAAGCGGTAAGGGTGAAAGAGGGCCCCTTCAAGAATTTCACCGGGACGATAGAAGACACCAACCTGGAAAAAGGCAAGATAAAGGTGATGATCTCGATCTTCGGCAGGGCCACTCCGGTAGAGTTGGAGGCCTGGCAGGTCGAGAAGATGTAAAGGGAAGAGAACGATGGCGAAGAAAGTAAAAGCACAGATAAAGCTCTATTGCCCCGGCGGGCAGGCAAACCCGGCGCCGCCGGTCGGCCCCGCGCTCGGACAGCACGGCATACCGATCATGGATTTCTGCAAGCGGTTTAACGACCGGACCAAGGACAGGCAGGGGCTGATACTGCCTGTAGTGATCAGTCTCTTCGAAGACAGGACTTTCGATTTTATTATCAAGAGCCCTCCGGCAAGCGTGCTTCTGAAAAGAGCGGCCGGTATCGCAAAGGCCAGCGGCAACCCGAAGGCGGAAAAGGTCGGCACGGTCACCATGGACCAGGTCAGGGAAATAGCGAAGGAAAAGATGGAAGACCTCAACGCGGTAGATATGGACGGCGCGGTCAAGGTGATCAAAGGCTCGGCCAGGAGCATGGGGATAGAGGTCGAGGGGGAGTAGTTAACAGCTAGAAGGAAGATACATGGTAAAGACCAGTAAGAGGAAGAAAGCGATAGACGAGTTGGTGGATAAAACAAAGGAATATGAGCTTGCCGAGGCCGTTTCCGTGCTGAAGAAGGCTCCCGCGACCAAGTTCGACCAGACGGTCGAAGTAGCTATGAAACTGAACCTGGAACAGACGTCCACGCCCATCCGCGGCACGGTAAGCCTGCCGCACGGAACAGGCAAGAAGGTGAGCATCGCGGTCTTCTGTAAAGGCGATTTCGAGAAACAGGCAAAGGACGCAGGTGCCGATTTTGTGGGCAGTGACGAGCTCATAAAGAAAGTATCGGACGGCTGGTGCGGTTTCGACGTGGCTGTGGCCACGCCGGATATGATGAAGGACCTCGCACGGCTCGGTAAAGTGCTGGGCCCCAGGGGGCTCATGCCGAACCCGAAGTCGGGGACGGTCACTACCGACATAGCCAAGGCGGTCGATGAGCTCAAAGCCGGCAAGATCGAGTACAGGATGGACAAGCAGTCCGGGATCAAGGGGCCGGTAGGAAAACTTTCTTTCGAGGAAAAGGCCCTGGTGGACAACATAGCGGCATTTATAAAAGCGGTCATGGGCGCGAACCCCAAGCTGCAGAAGATACAGAACGTGAAATCGATAGCGATCAGTTCGACGATGGGGCCCGGTCTCAGACTGGACAAGAATCAGTTCAGGCAAGGATAGGAAGATGGCGGAAAAATACGGAAAAAAAGTAAGAGAGCTCATGGTGAAGGAGATGAAAGACACCTTTACCGGCAACAAGGGTTTTGTTTTCGCGAGCGTGGAGAACGTAAAAGCCGACGAGATGGACGTGCTCCGGAAAAAGATGAGGCAATCCGGATCGAAGTACTTCGTGCTGAAGAACCGTCTTGCCCAGATAGCGCTGAAAGAAGCGGGCCTGGACGAGCTCTGCGACGTGGTCAAGGAGAACAAGACCTTTGGCGTCGGGGTGATAACCGACGATCCCGTGAAGATAGCGAAGATAACAATGGAGTTCGCGAAGAAGAACAAGGGTTTCAGCGTCTCCAGAGGATACCTTGAAGGAAGGGTCATAGACTCAGCGAAGGTGAAGGAGCTGGCGGAGCTCCCGGGGCGCGAACAGCTTATCGCGATGGTCCTCCAGATGATGAACGCGCCGATATCCGGGTTCGTCGGGGTCCTCTCGGGGGTTTTAAGGAGTTTGTTATACGCATTGAACTCGATAAAGGAAAAGAAAGAAGAAAGCGGCAAATAAGAGGAGGAAAAGAGATGACTGCTGAAGAAAAGAAAGAACAGGAACAGGCGAAAGCGGAAGAGGCTGCCCAGGAAGCTCCTGCGGCTGAGGAGAAAAAAGAGGAAGCGGTCGCGGAAGTTCCGGCCGAAACCCCTGCCGCCGAAAAGGCGGAAGAGGCGAAAGAAGAAGCCCCTGCCGAGTCAAAAAAAGAGGAGAAGCCGAAGGTGCAGCTCTCCGAGAAGCAGGAAGGCCTGGTCAAGAGCATCGAAGAGATGAGCGTTCTCGAGCTCTCCGACCTGGTAAAAGCGCTTGAAGACAGGTTTGGCGTCAGCGCGGCTGCTCCGGTGGCTGCGGTGGCCACGGCCGGTGCCGCTCCCGGCGCTGGCGGCGCGGAAGCCGAGGAAAAGAGCGTTTTTACGGTCGTACTTGCCGACGTGGGCGCGAAAAAGATCAACGTCATCAAGGAGATCAGGGCGCTGACGAATCTCGGTCTCAAAGAAGCAAAGGACCTTGTTGAAGCCGCTCCGAAGGAGATCAAAGAAGGAGCCACCAAGGACGAAGCCGAGAAGATGAAGAAGCAGCTGGAAGACGCAGGCGCCAAAGTAGAGCTTAAGTAGGTCTCAGGTATCAGGTATCAGGTGTCAGGTAGCAGTACGAGAAATCAGTATTCCCTACCTTTCCAACCTAAAGATGGACCTAGAACCTAAAACCTAAGAACCTAAACCCGGGGGATGTGTCGAATATGACTGTCATGGTCAAAAGAAAAAGTTACGCCAGGCTGAAGAACGTCTACGACTTTCCTAACCTGATAAAGATACAGGTGGATTCGTACGATGAACTGCTCCAGCTTGAAGCGCCGAAGACTAAAAGGCAGAAAAGGGGATTGGAAGGGCTTTTCAGCGATGTATTCCCGATAACCAGCCATAGCGGCGCACACAAACTGGAATACCTCTACTACGACATAGGGCAGCCGAAGTACGACGTGGAGGAATGCAAGCGGAGGTCTCTTACGTACGCCGCTCCTTTCAGGCTGAAACTGCGCCTCAGGCTGGAGACGGAGATGAAAGAGCAGGAAGTCTACGTCGGTGAGATCCCCCTGATGACGGATGTGGGCACTTTTATAATCAACGGGGATGAAAGGGTCGTGGTCACCCAGCTTCACCGTTCGCCCGGCATATCGTTCGAGGAAAGCGGCTCACCCGGCGGCAAGGCCGTTTACACCGCGAGGCTTATCCCCGACAGGGGAGCCTGGATAGAGTTCCTGTTCGACAAGAGCGATCTCCTCTACGTATACATCGACCGTAAGAAGAAGTTCCTGGCGACCACCTTTCTACGCGTTTTCGGCCTTTCCAGGGACGAAGATATCCTCAAGGCCTTCGGCGGCACGGAAAAGGTCACGCTGACCAGGCAAAAGCAGTGTGAAGAATTGGTCGGCAGGGTGCTGGCGGAAGATATCGTTGACGAAAGGACCTCCTCCCTGATCGCCCAGCAGACAGAAAAGATCACCCCTTCCGTAGCCAATCGCATATGGGAAAGCAAAGTAAGGAAGGTCAAACTCCTTCTGGATGTACCCAAAGAGATAATCAAAACGCTGGAACATGACGGCACCAAGACAAAAGAGGAAGCATATCTTGACGTTTACCGCAAACTGAGGCCCGGGGATCCCCCGACGCTTGAAGCGGCGACGGAACTCCTTGCCCAGATGTTCTTCGACGATAAGAGGTACAACCTTACGGAGGTCGGCATCCGGATGATCAACCGGAAGCTGGAAATGACGAGGCCCCTCGAGTCGCACCTGCTCGATGCCGAGACCCTTGTCCGGGCGATCAGATACCTCCTCGATATCAAGGCCGGCACGAAGGGCATAGACGATATAGACCACCTGGGCAACAGGCGCGTCAGGTGTGTCGGCGAGCAGCTCAGCAACCAGATAAGGATGTCCCTGGCGAGGGTGGAACGCGTAGCCAGGGAGCGCATGAGCGTCTACGAGATGGACGAGGTCATGCCCCATAATCTTATAAACACTAAACTCATCACCAGCGTTATTCACGATTTTTTCGCGAGGGGAAGACTTTCGCAGTTCATGGACCAGACGAACCCCCTTGCCGAACTTACGCACCTCAGGAGATTGAGTGCGCTGGGACCCGGAGGACTGAACCGCGAGCGCGCGGGCTTCGAGGTCAGGGACGTGCATTACTCGCATTACGGAAGATTGTGCCCCATTGAGACCCCCGAAGGCCCGAACATAGGTCTTATCAATTCGCTCAGTACGTACGCCGGAGTGGACAGGTTCGGTTTTCTGGTGACGCCTTACCGCAAGGTCGAGAACGGGCGCGTCCTGAACAAGGTGGAATACCTCTCCGCGGACATCGAGGACAACTATATTATCGCCCAGGCGAACTCGGCGCTGGACGAAAAAGGATACTTCAAGAATGACAAGGTCTTTTCCCGCTACAAGGACGATTTCCTGCTGGCGGACAAGAAAAAAGTGGAATACATGGATGTCTCGCCGCTGCAGCTGGTGAGCGTCTGCGCGGGGCTTATACCGTTCCTCGAGCATGACGACGCCAACAGGGCGCTTATGGGTTCGAACATGCAGAGGCAGGCCGTTCCGCTTCTCGAGCCGGAGACCCCTCTTGTAGGCACGGGCCTGGAAGGCCGCGCCGCCAAGGATTCGGGCGCGGTGGTGACCGCTAAGAAAAGCGGCAAAGTGACGAAGGTCGACGCGTCCGAAATAGTGATATCCGGCGAAAAGTACCGCCTTAAAAAGTTCGAAAGGACGAACGCCCGGACGTGCGTGAACCAGCGGCCGCTGGTGAAGCCGGGAGAGACGGTGGAAGAGGGCGACGTCATCGCTGACGGTATAGCGACGAACAAGGGAGAAATGGCCCTGGGAAGGAACGTGCTTGTCGGGTTCATGTCCTGGCGCGGGTACAATTTCGAGGACGCCATCCTTATCAGCGAGAAGCTCATCAAGGAGGACACCTTTACGTCCGTGCACATACACAGGTTCGAGGTCGAGGCCAGGGATACCCGGCTCGGGAACGAGGAGATAACCCGTGATATTCCGAACGTGGGAGAAGACGCCCTCAAGAACCTTGATGAGAGCGGCATAATACGCATAGGCGCGGAGGTCGGCCCCGGGAGCATACTCGTCGGTAAAGTGGCCCCGAAATCAGAGACCGAGCTTTCCCCCGAGGAGAAACTTCTTCGCGCCATATTCGGTGAAAAAGCAGGCGACGTCAAGGACGTTTCCCTGCGCGTGCCGTCCGGAGTCGAGGGTATCGTGGTCGACGTCAAGGAACTTTCCCGCAAGATGAGCAAGACTCTCACCAGGGAGCAGAAAAGGCAGGACTCGGCGGAACGCAAAATAGTCAAAGAAGGGTACGAGAACATACTGTCGCGGCTCGAGGATAAAAAGGCCGAAAAGATACACAAAATACTTGTCGGGGTTAAACTGATCAACGACCTTGAAGACCTCGAGACCGGCAAGGTGCTTCTCAAGGCGGCCCGTACCATAACGGAGAACGACATTGCGAAGTTCAAGAAAGCCGACCTGGAGACCGTGTACGTGGACGATGAAAAGCTCCAGGCGAGGATCAACAGTGTGATAATGACCATAAACGGTCAGATAGAACAGACGACGACCGAGATGGAACGCGATCTGGACCGCATCAAGCACGGCGATGAATTGCCGCCGGGGGTCCTCCGCCGCATAACGGCTTATGTGGCCAGCAAGAAAAAACTGCAGGCCGGGGATAAGATGGCTGGCCGCCACGGCAACAAGGGTGTGATAGCCAAGATACTGCCCGAGGAGGACATGCCGTACCTGCCCGACGGGACACCTCTTGATATAGTGCTTAACCCGCTCGGCGTTCCCAGCCGTATGAACATCGGCCAGCTTCTTGAGACCCAGCTCGGCTGGGCGGCAAGGGAACTCGGTTTCAAGGTGACCACCTCGGTGTTCGACGGTGCTACCGAGCAAGATATCGAAAAAGCGATGAAGGACGCCAAACTCCCGGTTTCGGGCAAGATAACGGTGTGTGACGGATTTACCGGGAAGCCCTTTGACCAGCCGGTTACGGTGGGGTACATCTACATGATGAAACTCGCGCACCTGGCCGATGACAAGATGCACGCCAGGTCCATAGGGCCGTACTCGCTCGTTACCCAGCAGCCTCTTGGCGGTAAGGCGCAGTTCGGCGGACAGAGGTTCGGAGAGATGGAAGTGTGGGCGCTCGAGGCATACGGGGCGGCTTACACCCTTCAGGAGCTCCTGACGGTGAAGAGCGACGACGTCGTCGGCAGGACGAAGATATACGAAACGATAGTAAAAGGCGAGAATATGCTTGAGCCCAGTACGCCGGAATCTTTCAACGTGTTGATTAAAGAACTGCAGAGCCTGGCGCTTGATGTGCATCTGGAACAAAAAGAAACGATAGGGGTATAGACGTATGTTGCGCAAAGTGAACAAGTTCGATGAAGTCAAGATCCAGATAGCGTCTCCCGAGAAGGTCAAGGAATGGGCTACGCGCAAGGTCGGCAACAAGAACGTCCTTTTCGAAGTGAAAAAGCCGGAGACCATTAACTACAGGACGTTGAAACCGGAAAGGGACGGGCTTTTCTGCGAACGCATATTCGGCCCCACGAAGGATTACGAATGTAATTGCGGCAAATACAAGAGGATCAAGCACAAGGGCATCATATGCGACCGCTGCGGCGTCGAGGTGACCAAATCCAGCGTGAGGCGCGAAAGAATGGGTTGCATCAAGCTCGCGGCTCCGGTCTCCCATGTGTGGTTCTTCAAGGCTATACCGTCGCGCATGGCCAACATGCTCGACATGAAGATGCGCGATCTTGAAAGGGTCCTGTACTACGAGCAGTATGTCGTCGTGGACCCGGGCGAGACGCCGCTTAAGCTGCAGGAGATGCTGACCGAAGACCAGTACATGGAGGCCAAAGATAAGTATGGCAGCAAGTTCAAAGCGATGATGGGTGCGGAAGCCATAAGGGAACTGTTAAAGCTGGTGGACCTGGACAAGATAGCCAAAGAGCTCATGGTCAAGATGTCGGAGAAGAAAGACCTCAACACGAAGAAAAGGCTGATGAAACGGCTGAAGGTCGTGGAATCCTTCCGCAAGAGCGGCAACCAGGCCGAGTGGATGATCCTCGACATAATACCGGTCATTCCGCCCGACCTCAGGCCGCTTGTCCCGCTGGAAGGCGGGCGGTTCGCGACCAGCGACCTTAACGACCTTTACAGGAGGGTCATCAACCGCAATAACCGCCTGAAGAAGCTTCTGGAGCTCAAGGCCCCCGAGGTCATCGTACGCAACGAGAAGAGGATGCTGCAGGAAGCCGTGGACGCGCTGTTCGATAACGGCCGGCACGGAAGAGAGGTCCTCGGTTCGGGCGGCAGGCCGCTCAAGTCCCTTGCCGATATGCTCAAGGGGAAACAGGGCCGTTTCCGCCAGAACCTGCTCGGTAAGCGCGTCGATTATTCCGGCAGGAGCGTCATCGTCATCGGCCCCGAGCTCAAACTGAACGAATGCGGGCTGCCGAAGATAATGGCGCTGGAGCTTTACCAGCCGTTCATTATACGCAAGCTGAGAGAGAAGGGTTTCGTCCATACGATCAAGAGCGCCAAAAAGATGGTCCAGCAGGAGAACCCGGAGGTATGGGATATCCTTGACGAGGTCATCAAGGACCATCCGGTAATGCTGAACAGGGCCCCAACGCTGCACCGGCTCGGTATCCAGGCCTTCCAGCCGAGGCTGATAGAAGGCAAGGCGATAAGGATACACCCGCTGGTGTGCGCGGCTTTCAACGCCGACTTCGACGGGGACCAGATGGCGGTCCACGTACCGCTCTCCATGGAAGCGCAGATGGAAGCGCGCCTGATCATGAACGCGGCGAACAATATATTCTCGCCGGCGAACGGCCGACCGATCGCGACCCCCTCGCAGGATATAGTTCTCGGCGCGTATTACCTCACGAAGATGAGGAAGGGCGCGAAGGGCGAAGGGAAAATGTTCGCCGACACCGGAGAGGTCATCATGGCCTACCAGAACGACGAGGTCGACAAGCTCGCGAAGATCAAATACCGTAAAAAGGACGGAGAGGTCATAGAGACGACGGTAGGCAGGGTGATCTTCAATGATATACTGCCGGAAGAGATGCCTTTTTACAACGAGCCGATGAACAAAAAGACCGTCAGTCAGGTCATATCGGACTGTTATCGCCTCAAGGGGCACCAGGAGACGGTCCGTCTTCTGGACAACCTCAAGAAGCTCGGGTTCGAGGAATCGACCCTTTCAGGGGCTTCGATGGCCGTTTCCGACCTCGACGTTCCCAAGGCCAAGAAAGATAAACTGCATTGGGCGCAGGCGGAAGTAGATAAGATACAGAGCCAGTACCAGAGGGGGCTTATAACCGACGGTGAACGGTACAACAAGATAATCGATATCTGGACACATGTCACCGAAGACGTATCCACGCTCGTGTTCAGGAACCTTGACACGTTCAACCCGGTGTTCATGATGGCCGATTCCGGAGCAAGGGGTTCACGCCAGCAGATAAGGCAGCTCGCGGGTATGCGCGGCCTCATGGCCAAGCCGTCCGGCGAGATCATCGAGACCCCGATCACCGCTAACTTCCGCGAGGGCCTGACGGTCCTTGAATACTTCATCTCGACGCACGGCGCCCGGAAGGGTCTGGCCGATACGGCGCTCAAGACCGCCGATTCGGGTTACCTTACCAGGAGGCTCGTGGACGTCGCCCAGGACGTGATAATACGCGAACCCGACTGCGGGACGTTGAACGGCATTACCGCGACGGCCATTATAGAAGGCGACGAAGTGGTCGTATCCCTCGCCGAACGTATAATAGGAAGGGTCGCGCTTGACAACATAGTGGACATTATCACCGACAAGGTCATAGTTAAGGCCGGTGAAATAATACATGAGGAGCATGCCAAGAGGATCGAAGAGGCGGGTGTCGAGAAAATACGCATCCGCAGCGTTCTTACCTGCGAAGCGGACTACGGCGTCTGCGCGAAATGCTACGGCAGGAACCTTGCCACGGGTCAGATCGTCGAGGCGGGCGAAGCCGTAGGCATTATCGCCGCCCAATCCATAGGTGAACCCGGAACGCAGCTTACCATGAGGACGTTCCATATAGGCGGGACCGCCAGCAGGATAATCGAACAGTCTTTCTACAAGTCCAAGGAGAACGGTGTCCTGAGATATCACAACCTTAAGGTGGTCGAGAGCAGGGAGTCCGGCGTTTACGTCGTCCTTAACAGGAACGGCCAGATAAGCATAAACGAGCCGGACGGGAGGGAGATCGAGCGGCAGACCATACCTCAGGGTTCATCCCTTTTCTTCAAGGACGGCGATCCCTTAAAAAAAGGCGCCAAGTTCGTGGAGTGGGATCCATACACCGTACCTATATTGACGGAGATACCCGGCAAGGTCCAGTACGAGGACATCAAGCAGGATGTCACGATGAAGGTCGAAACGGACGAATCGACCGGCGCCAGGAATAAGGTCATCGTGGACCAGAAGGGCGATTACCACCCGCAACTGCTTCTTATAAACGACAAGAACGAGGTTGAGGCCATATACCCGCTTCCGGTCGGAGCTCACATCATGGTCAAGGACAAACAGGAGGTCCGCGCCGGGGACGTGCTTGCCAAGACCCACCGCGTGCTGACCAAGACCAAGGACATCACCGGCGGTCTGCCGCGTGTGGCGGAGCTTTTCGAGGCCAGGAAGCCGAAAGACCCGTCCATCATCAGCGAAATAGACGGCATAGTCGAGTTCGGCGAGACCAAGAAAGGCCAGAAGAGGATCCTCATAGAGAGCGAGACCGGGATGCGTAAAGAGTACATAATCCCGCACGGAAAGCATCTTAACGTGTACCGCGGGGACAGGGTCCAGGCCGGGGAGCAGCTGGTGGACGGTCCGGTCGTTCCGCAGGACATCCTGAGGGTGTCCGGTGAAAAGCAGCTGCAGGAGTACCTGCTCAACGAGGTACAGGAAGTCTACCGCCTCCAGGGAGTGCATATTAACGACAAGCACATAGAGGTCATTATAAGGCAGATGCTGAAGAACGTGAGGATCACCGATTCAGGCGGCACGGATTTCCTCGTGGGGGATAAGGTCGAGAAGAGCGTGTTCAAAAGGGAGAACGAGAAGGCCCTTAAGAAGAAAAAGAAACCCGCGATGGCCGAGCCCGTTCTGCAGGGCATCACCAAGGCGTCTCTTACTACCGAGAGCTTTATCTCGGCTGCCAGTTTCCAGGAGACTACCAGGGTCCTCACGGAAGCCGCCGCCGCGGGTAAGATCGACAGTCTGGCGGGGCTGAAGGAGAACATTATCATGGGCCACCTGATACCCGCGGGGACAGGTTTCGAAGAGCACAGGGACATAACCCTGGACAGAGAGATACTGAAGGACGTGAAGCCCGCCGAGGAAGAGGCCGAGGAAGAAGAGTCTGAAGAATAATTTTACAGGAGAAGAGGAAGGATATGCCCACTATAAATCAGCTGATACGTAAAGGAAGAAAGGTCGTCAAGATGAAGAGCAAGGCCCCGGCACTGCAGAGGTGCCCGCAGCGCAGGGGTGTCTGCCTGCAGGTGAGGACGAGGACCCCTAAGAAGCCGAACTCGGCGCTCAGGAAGATCGCCAGGGTCAGGCTAACCAACGGGATGGAAGTGACTTCGTATATCCCGGGAGAGGGTCACAACCTCCAGGAACACTCCATCGTGACGATACGCGGGGGCAGGGTAAAGGACCTTCCGGGTGTCAGGTATCACATAATAAGGGGCACCCTGGACGCTTCGGGAGTGGAAGCCCGACGCAGGGGCAGATCCAAATATGGAGCGAAGAAACCGAAGTCGTAGGAAACAGGAAATAGTTAGCAGGTAACAGGAGAAAAAGGCAGGAATATATATGAGAAGGCGCAGAGCTGACAGGAGAGAGGCAAGACCGGACCCGAAATATAACAGCAAGATGCTGGGCAAGTTCATCAACATGGTCATGGAACGGGGCAAAAAATCCGTGGCCGAGAAGATAGTCTATGGCGCTCTTGACGTTCTTAAGGAGCAGGTAAAGGACAAGGATCCGCTCGAGGTCTTCAACCAGGCTATAGATAACGCGCGGCCGCTTCTGGAGGTAAAGTCCAGAAGGATAGGCGGTGCCACGTACCAGGTGCCGGTGGAGGTCAAGACGGACAGGGGGCAGTTCATGGCGATGAGATGGATAAGGGATTTCGCCAGACAGCAGAAGGGCAAGGCCATGAAGGATAAACTTGCCGCTGAGATGCTGAACGCCTATAAAAAAGAAGGGCCTTCCATAAAGAAACGAGAGGACACTCACAAGATGGCCGAGGCCAACAAGGCATTCGCGCATTACAAGTGGTAAGAAAAGTGACACAGATAGCGGAAAACCGAACACAGAGGACAGAAGACAGAAGTCAGATGGAAACCATAAAGGATATAAGGAATATAGGCATCATCGCCCACATCGACGCCGGTAAGACGACTACGACGGAGAGGATACTTTACCATACCGGAAAGATATACAAGATGGGTGAGGTGCACGAGGGCACCGCGGTCATGGACTGGATGGAACAGGAACAGGAGCGGGGCATCACTATAACAAGCGCCGTTACTACGTGTTCCTGGAAGGACAAAAAGATCAACATAATCGACACTCCCGGGCACGTCGATTTTACTATCGAGGTGGAACGCTCCCTGAAGGTCCTGGACGGCGTCCTTGTGGTGTTCTGTGCGGTAGGCGGCGTCCAGCCGCAGACGGAGACCGTCTGGCGCCAGGCGGATCATTATGAAGTGCCCAAGATCGCTTTTATAAACAAAATGGACCGCTTAGGAGCGGATTATCACAAGGTCCTTAAGGAGATGCATGAAAAACTTGGAGCTAACGCGCAGCCGATACAGCTTCCCATCGGCCAGGAGGACGGCTTCCGGGGGGTCGTGGACCTCATAGAGTGCAAGGCTTACTTTTTCGGCGAGGAAGGCGACCTCGGGGAGATCACAGAGGGTCCGATACCCGAGGACATGAAAGAGATGTCGAGTTATTACAGGCATAACCTTATCGTGAAGCTCGCCGACGCCGACGAAGAGGTCATGGATAGATATATCAACGATGGGGGAATATATCCCAAAGAATTAAAGGCTTTTATCAGGAGGGCGACCGACAGGAATAAGTTCACCCCGGTGATGTGCGGCACCGCTCTTAAGAACAAGGGAATGCTGTTCCTGCTGGACGGGATAGTCGATTATCTTCCTTCGCCCCTGGATGTGCCGGCCACGGTCGGGACCGATCCGGAGACCGGCAAGGATATCGTGCTTGAACCGAAACCGGGAGATCCGCTTTGCGCTTTCGCATACAAGATCCAGACCGACCCTTACGTAGGGACGCTCACTTTCATCCGGATCTATTCCGGGAAGATAAAGTCCGGGACGTACGTGTATAACTCTACCACAGACAAGAAGGAACGGATCAGCCAGATAGTGCGCATACATGCCGACCAGAGAGAGATGATCCAGGAAAGCGGCCCGGGCAATATCGTGGGGCTGGTGGGACTCAAATTCACCAGCACTGCCAACACCCTGTGCGAGGAGAAACATCCGGTGATACTGGAAAAGATAAGGTACCCGGAACCGGTCATCTTCATGTCGATAGAACCGGAGACCAGGGCCGACCAGGACAAGCTCGGCGAGGCGCTGAGGAAGATAATGAACGAAGACCCTTCGTTCAAGGTGCGTTACAACGAAGAGACCGGCCAGACGCTTATAAGCGGCATGGGCGAACTGCATCTCGAGATAATCGTCGACCGCTTAAAAAGGGAGTTCAACGTGGCGGCGATAGTCGGCAGCCCGCAGGTCGCGTACAGGGAGACCATCACGCGGCCGGTCAAGTCTACGGGCAAGTTCATACAGCAGACCGGCGGCAGGGGACAGTACGGCCATGTCGAGGTAAAGGTAGAACCGCTGGCAAGAGGCGAAGGTGTCGTGTTCGAAGAGGAGATCAAAGGCGGCGCCATACCGAGGGAATATTTCGCCGCCGTCGAGAAAGGCGTGCAAAGCGCCGCGACCAGCGGACCACTTGCCGGATATCCGGTAACGGACATCAAGGTCGTGTTGTATGACGGCACCTATCACGAGGTCGATTCCTCTGAACTGGCCTTCAGTAACGCGGGATCTATTGCTTTGAGGGAAGGGATGCGCAAGGCAAAGCCCGTTCTGCTTGAACCTATAATGGACCTGGAAGTCACTACCCCGGACGAGTATCTGGGAGATGTGATCGGCGACATGAACATGAGGCGTATTAAGATCGAGGGTATAGACCAAAAGGGCACGACGAAGATCGTCAGGGGATTGGCGCCGCTGGCGCAGATGTTCGGTTATGCGACCGCTCTCAGGAGCTTGACACAGGGAAGGGCTACGTATACAATGGAGCCTTCTTTTTACAAAGAAGTGCCTAAAGATATAATGGAGAAGATCGTACCAGGAACGATAACGGACCAATAACGATTTAGATAGGTATATATAAGTAATAATATTACAACAATTTGGAATCCAAGGGAGGTTAGTGATGGCCAAGGCAAAATTTGAACGTACAAAACCGCATTTG
>CAYPCX010000028.1:0-14536 GCA_964409365.1 uncultured Planctomycetia bacterium
TTAAGGGGTGCGCGTTAATGCCCCATCTCAATACTTGACACTCAATACTCGATACTTGTTACTTGTTACTTGTTACTTCCGATAGGTATGAGGATAATATGAATTGGGCGAACCGGCTTACGATAATCAGGATAATACTCGCTCCGGTCTTCATAACGGCCGTGCTGTATCACCGGCTGGATATCGCGATAGTGGTTTTTCTTATCGCGGCGGCTACCGACGGCCTGGACGGCTATATAGCAAGGGTGCGCAAGGAAAAGACCCGCTTCGGGGCGATCATGGACCCGATAGCCGACAAGCTGCTCATCGACAGCGCCTTCATAAGCCTCAGCCTTGTCGCCGGTCTTCCCGAATACCTGAAAATGCCGGTGTATGTCCCCATGATCGTGGTCAGCAGGGATGTGATAATACTGCTGGGAGCCGTGAGTATATATCTGCTTACCGGGGACCTGAAGGTCAGGCCCACGCTGGTCGGCAAAGTGACCACGTTCTTCCAGATGGTCACGATAATATCGCTGCTGCTCGGTTTCGTCTATTCAAGCTGGATATGGAATATCACCGTCGCGCTTACGGTGATCTCCGGCTTGGACTATCTCAGGATCGGATCCCGCGAGATCAATGGAAAACTATAGTCACATTCCCACCATATGTATCGTAGGCAGGCCGAACGTCGGAAAGTCGTCCCTTTTTAACCGCCTTCTGGGTGAACGGCGCGCGGTCGTTGTCGAGCAGTCCGGTACGACGAGAGACCGGGTCGAGGCCTTTCTTTCCGCGGGGGAGGTGGACGCCAAGCTGGTGGACACCGGGGGTTATGTGGAAGAAGATAAGGACGAGCTTACCCTCCGGATCAAGGAGCAGATATACAGGGCTATGGAGGAAGCCGCCGTGGTGCTTCTGGTGACCGACGCGATCTCCGGCATCACACCGGCCGATCTGGAGATAGCCGCCATGCTGAGGAAGTTCAGCAAGCCGGTGCTGCTCGCGGTCAACAAGGCCGACAATGAAAAGCTCAAGAACGAGGCCGTTGAGTTCTTCCGGCTCGGGTTCGGGGATCCGCTCGCGGTCTCGTGTCTTCACGGCAGGGGCATGCGCGACCTAAAAAAACGGGTATTCGAATCGGTCGTCAAAAGCGTTCCAAAGGAAGTCAGCGCCTGGCAGGAGCATTGCATGAAGATAGCGGTGGTCGGCAGGCCCAACGTCGGCAAGTCGTCTTTCGTGAACAACCTGCTGAAGCGCGAACGGGTCATAGTAAGCGAGACCCCGGGCACTACCAGGGATTCCATCGACACGTATTTCAGTTATGAAGGGAACGATTACATACTCATAGATACGGCGGGGATACGCCACAGGCGCAAGATAAAGTCCGCTGTCGACACGTACAGCATCATGCGCTCGAAGGAGTCCATCAAAAGGGCCGACGTGGTCATGCTGCTGCTCGACGCGGCGGAAGGCGTGACGAAAGACGACCTGGGCATACTGGATATCATCGAGGAGAACGGCAAGGCGTGTTTGATGCTGGTCAACAAATGGGACCTGGCCAGGAAGGCCGGCGGTATCACTATGGAAGATTATGAAAAACACCTGGACTACGCTTCCAGCCGGATAAGCAAATTCCCGCTATCTTTCGTCTCCGCGAAGACGGGCAGGAACGTTCTTAACACGCTGTCCCTGGCCAGGGTGCTCGACGCCAACCTGGACCTCAAGATATCCACCCCGTACCTTAACCGGCTGTTCGAGAAGAACGACCCGTCGAATGTGCCTGTATCCAGAAAAAGAGAAAGGCCGAAGTTCCGTTATATCGTGCAGAGCGGCCAGAGGCCGATGGAATTCATTTATTTCGTGAACGACCCCTCGGGTGTTCGCGCCGCGCATATCAGCTATATCGAGAACCAGCTGAGGTCTAACCTGCCGCTCAAAGGCATACCGATAAAGATCAATATCCGCAGATCCAGAAAGGAAAAGAAATGATATATATCCTGATAGCGCTTATCGCGGCGTATCTTCTCGGCTCGACGCCGACGGCTTACATATTCGGCAAACTGCTCAAAGGTATCGATATCAGGGATTACGGCAGCGGCAATGTGGGGGCGACGAACGTGTTCCGGACGGTGGGGAAAGGTCCGGGGCTCGTGGTCTTTTTTCTGGATTTTCTGAAAGGGCTTTTGGCCGTCACCGTGATACCTTTGCTCCTTAAAAAGGTCTACCCGGGGGTTGACGGCCCTTCGTTCGTTTATGTGCTGATCCTGCTCGGCGCGGCGGTAATCGCCGGGCACATCTGGACGGTGTTTTTGAGGTTCAAGGGAGGTAAGGGAGTGGCGACCACAGCGGGAGTACTGACGGGCCTGGCTCCCGGCATATTCCTTGGAGGGTTGGTCGTTTGGGTAACTGTTTTTGCCATATGGAGATACGTATCTTTGGCCTCTATCGCGGCTGCCGTTTCCATGCCTGTTTTCGCGGTCATTCTGGGCAAGGACCTGGGACTGGTCATTTTCTGTGGGATCCTCTGCGTAGTAGGGGTTCATGCTCACAGGGCCAATATTAAGCGCCTTTTACAGGGTTCGGAGAGGAAACTTCGTTAGGTTATAAAAAAGTTATATATTGGGGCTTGAATTTCCCAGAAAACATAGTATACTATAGATAAGTTAAGATTTACGAAAGCAGAAATTTTTGGGGATTTTTTTAACTTATCTTTATTAAAACTTTTCAAAAGTCGCCAAAAAAAGGTGGAAAAATGAAGTGGGTGGTATACAAAAAAACATCCGGGTTAAATCCGGCGAAACGCGAGATATCCCTTGAAGAGAGGGAAGATCATCGCAAGAACAGCGTTATCAAAAAACGCATGTGCAAATACTTCATTAAAGAGAAATTCGTTTCCAAGAGCATAGATAAATTAAAAGAGTGGGTGGATTCCCGCAAGGAAACACACGTACAGAAGAACTGCCACATACTGAGGCACATTGACACGGCGACGGGCGAGAATAAGGTGCTTTGCAAGATACTCGGGGTTTTCTACGTGATACAGGGGCGCGTGGCCTACGAGATAGTGTATGTCAACGAGCTCAAGATACAGGTGGACGGATCCAGGATAAGGCACCTGTATAAGAGGAGAGAGAGATGAAGACGATTATACATAAACTGATGATGGTTTTGGCCTTATATAAGCTTGCGGTGCTGAAGGTGAATTTTCATCTCGTCGAGATGATGTTACGGAAATAATAGCGAGGGCGACACTTGGATGTTAGCCCTTACCTCCAACGATAGGGGCGGTTTTCGGACTGCCCCTATTCGTGTGTCTAGACCCCAATTCAACCTGATATTGACTACATATTACATATGTGCTAAACTCATCTGAGTTATAATCATGAAGAAAGTAGCTATTATAGGAGATGGCGGATGGGGGACGGCTTTAGCCCTCCTTCTGCATTCAAAAGGCGTTAAAACCGTTCTTTGGAGCAATTTTCCCGATTATGCCGCGCGCATGGACAGGGAGAGGGAGAACGTAAAGTTCCTCAAGGGCGTGCCCCTGCCGGATGATCTGGCCATAACGGCTGATGATGCGGTGGCGAAGGACGCCGAAACGGCCGTATTTGCGGTGCCATGCGAATATCTCAGGTCCGTTATCGACAGGTTCAGCGGCGCATCATTCAAGCACATCGTAAGCGCGACAAAAGGCATAGAAAAAGGGTCTTTGAAAAGGCCTTCAGAGATACATAAGGATGCCTTCACCGGAAGCCGTATATGTGTCCTGTCCGGGCCCAGCATATCGTTCGAGGTGGCCAGAAAGATGCCGACGACGGTCGTCGTGGCCTCGGAAAATAACAGCAGAAAAGAGGTCCAGCAGCTTTTGATGTCCGACCGGTTCCGGATCTATACCTCAGCCGATGTCATCGGCGTGGAGCTCGGAGGGGCGCTTAAGAACATCATCGCTATAGCGGCCGGAATTTCCGACGGTCTCGGATTCGGGACGAACACCAAAGCGGCGATATTGACCAGGGGGCTCGCCGAGATAACGCGCCTGGGAGTGAAGATGGGCGCCGAAAGCGCGACGTTCAGGGGCCTGAGCGGTCTCGGGGACCTGGCGACCACCTGCATAAGCCCGCACAGCAGGAACCGCTGGCTCGGCGAACAGATCGCTAAAGGTAGGGATATCGAAGAAGCGCTCGGTGAGACCGAGATGGTCGCCGAAGGGATGGCGACCTCGGGATCCGCGTATCAGGCCTCACGGAAATATGGCGTGGTCATGCCGATAACCGAGAAGGTCTACCAGATCCTTTACGAGGGAAAAGATCCCGCGACCGCCGTCAGGGAACTGATGACGAGGGATCCAAAGGAAGAAGATTATGAATAAATCGGGACGTAGCGCAGTCTGGTTAGCGTACTTGTCTGGGGGACAAGGGGTCGCCGGTTCAAATCCGGCCGTCCCGACCATCTATTTCCCCACTATACATCGGGTGTATAATACACCCGATGTATAAAAGGGGTTTGAAAAGAGGTTCTAATGAAAACTGTAAATGTTGGGATCATAGGTTTGGGCAATGTGGGGAAGGCGGTCCTTGAGGCGATCCTGGCCAACGGGGAACTGATAGCCAAGAGGGCCGGTGTCGCCCTGGCCGTCAAGGGCGTGTGCGACGTGGATGAGAACGCGCTTGCCGCGGTCGACGAGAAAAAATGTCCCGTGAAAACCGCGTCGGCGGACGATCTCATCGGGGACGAGACCATCGACGTTATAGTGGAGCTGATCGGCGGTATCAGCCCGGCGAAGGAGATCATACTCAAGGCCCTCAAGAACAAGAAACACGTTGTTACCGCCAACAAGGCCCTGCTTTCGCAGCATGGCAAGGAGATACTCAAGGCCGCCGCGGAGAACGGGGTGTCGGTGAATTTCGAGGCGAGCGTCGGCGGGGCTATCCCTGTCATCAGGGCCCTGCGCGAGAGTTTCATCGGCAACAATTTCGCCGTTGTATACGGCATCCTCAACGGCACCACTAATTTCATCCTGACCACCATGGCAAGGACCGGATGCACTTTTGACGAGGCGCTCGTTATAGCGCAAGCGAAGGGCGTCGCGGAGAGGAACCCAGAGCTTGACATAAGCGGGAAAGACAGCGCGCACAAGCTGGCGATACTCGCGCTTCTGGGTTTCGGCGTGCACGTTGCTCCGGACGACATCTTTACCGAGGGGATCTCCGGCATAGGTCCGCAGGATATCGAATATGCCAGCCGATGGGGATACAGCATCAAACTCCTGGCTATCGCTAAGGACACCCCCGGGGGCCTTCAGCTCAGGGTACATCCGACCCTCCTGCCTTCGGCACATCTGTTGTCCGACGTGAGGGACGTGGACAACGCCATATTCCTGAAGGGCGACCTTGTCGGCGAATCTCTGCTTTCCGGAAAAGGCGCCGGGGGAAGGCCTACTTCCAGTTCGGTCATCGGCGATATCGTCGACATCGCGGCGCGCATCGCGTTTTCCGGCAGCGCCGACGGCAAACCCCGCAATTTCGAATACGCCCCGGACAGAAAGCTCAGCCGTATCGAGAGTCTGAACATGTCGTATTATCTCAGATTTTCGGTGATAGACAAACCGGGCGTCCTGGCCGGGATATCTTCCGTTCTCGCCGAGAACAATATCAGTATAGCCAGCGTCACCCAGGATGAGAGGAAGGAAGGCGAGACCGTACCGGTCATGATATTGACCCACGAGGCGGAAGAAGGAAGCTTGCGCAAAGCGATAGAAAAAATAAATAAGCTGGATTTTATTTCCGACCGTACGGTCGTTATCAGAATGGAAGAGGAAGTGTGAGGATATGGGAGTAATAGACAGGTACAGGGATTTCCTGCCGGTCAGCGGCAAGACCCCGGTGATAACCCTGCAGGAAGGCGATACCCCGCTCATAAAGGCGGATGTCATCGCGGAGAAAATAGGTCCCGGGTATAACGTCTGGCTTAAATTCGAGGGCCTTAACCCCACCGGCAGTTTCAAGGACAGGGGTATGACCGTGGCCGTTTCGAAGGCGGTCGAGGAAGGCGCCACTGCCGTGGCATGCGCTTCGACCGGGAACACCTCGGCGTCCGCCGCCGCGTATGCCATAAGGGCGAAGATAAAGTGCATCGTCATCATACCTGAAGGCGCCATAGCCCTGGGCAAGCTGGCTCAGGCGCTCATACACGGAGCCAAGGTGATAGCCGTAAAGGGGAATTTCGACGACGCGTTCAAGCTGGTCTGTGATCTGACCGATAAATATCCCGTGACGCTCGTCAATTCCATAAATCCGTACAGGATCGAAGGGCAGAAGACGGGTTCTTTTGAGATATGCGACCGCCTTGGTTACGCGCCGGCGTATCACGCCCTGCCCGTGGGGAACGCCGGCAACATCACCGCTTACTGGAAGGGATATAAAGAATATAAGGCGGCGGGCAAGATCGATTCACTTCCCAAAATGCTGGGATTCCAGGCAGCGGGAGCCGCCCCTATAGTGGAAGGACATGTTTTTGAAAAACCCGAGACGATAGCTACCGCTATAAGGATCGGTAACCCGGCAAGCTGGAAACAGGCGGAAGCGGCCCGTGACGAATCCGGCGGGATCATCGACAAAGTGACTGACGATGAGATACTTGACGCCTACAAGCTGCTTGCCGGCGGCGTCGGCGTGTTCGTCGAGCCGGCCTCCGCGGCAAGTGTCGCCGGTATACTCAAAAAAGCGTCGGAAGGGTTTTTCCCCGCACTGGACCCGGGCTCGGGGACGAAGGACATAGTGTGTATCCTGACCGGGCACGGTTTGAAAGACCCCGACAGGGCGATAAAGTGTCTTGAGCGTCCCGTTGTGGTGGAAGCCAAACTTGAGAACGTAGTGAAAGAAGCAGGTCTGTAGGGCAGAGGCCAGAAGACAGAGGACAGAAAGCAGGAATTGGAGACATACATGAAATACATAGTATTAGTACCGGACGGCATGGCGGGCGAACCGCTTGAAGAGCTGAACGACCGCACATGCATGGAAGTGGCCCATTCCCCGAACATGGACATGATCGCGAGGAAGGGTATCGTGGGCACGACAATGAACGTTCCGAAAGGCATGACCCCGGCCAGCGACGTGGCAAACCTTTCCATACTCGGGTATGACCCGCGGAAATATTACTGCGGGAGAGGGCCGCTCGAGGCCGCGAACCTCGGCGTGGATCTCGGGGAAAGCGACGTCGCTTTCAGGTTCAATACGGTGACCGTCAGCGAAGACAGGATGGTCGATTACAGCGCGGGGCATATCACCACGAAGGAGACGAAGATCCTGGTGAAGCTTCTGAACAAGGAACTGGGCAGTGATAAGTTCAGTTTCTACGCGGGAACCAGCTACAGGAACCTCCTTGTGGTCCATTGTGCTTCCCCCGAAGAAGCGGAGCGGCTCGCGAGTTTACAATGCTATCCCCCGCATGATATCCTCGACCAGCCGATATCCAAGCACCTGCCGAAAGAGCGTGAACTCGTAGACCTGATGGAAAGGTCCAAAGGTATATTGAAGGACCATGACATAAACAAGGTGCGTATCGATCTCGGTCAGAACCCGGCGAACATGATATGGGTATGGGGACAGGGCAAAAAACCCGATATCCCGAAGTTCGAGGATGCTTACGGCATAACCGGCGGCATCATCTCCGCCGTGGACCTCCTGAAAGGGCTGGGCCACGTGCTGGGGCTGGAGGTGGCGGAGGTCCCCGGAGCGACCGGATATTTTGATACGGATTATGAAGGCAAAGCGGAGGCGGCCCTGGATATCCTTTCCAGGAATGACCTGGTGTTCGTCCATGTGGAGGCCCCTGACGAAGCGGGGCACACGGGCAACATCAGGGAAAAGCTCAGGGCCATAGAGAATTTCGACAGCAAGATAACCGGCAGGATCGTCAAGGAACTTACCGACAGCGGTGAGGATCACAGGATACTTATTCTGCCGGACCATCCTACGCCTATCAAGAAGAGGACCCATACGTCCGATCCCGTGCCGTTCGCGATGGCGGGCAAGGGGATCGAGCCCGATGACGTGACGGTCTTTACGGAAAGGTCGGCGCAGGCCGGCAGCGTCAGGATATCGAAGGGGTCGGAGCTCATGCGCCTTTTGATAGGAGAAAGGGGATAACGGCGCAATATGAAGAAAAAAGGCATTGTAGTCCAGAAATACGGCGGAAGCAGTGTGGCCAATCCCGAGAAGATAAAAGGCGTGGCCAGGAGAGTGTCCGAGCGCAGGGATAAGGGGTATGATGTCGTCGTGGTCGTATCGGCCCTGGGCGATACGACCGACGAGCTTTTGCAGCTGGCGGACGCGATCAGCAGAAGGCCGCCCGAGAGAGAACTGGACATGCTCATGTCCACGGGCGAGCAGGTTTCCGTGGCGCTTCTTGCCATGGCTTTGCACGAGCTCGGCAAGGAAGCCATTTCGTTCACCGGGGCCCAGGTGGGCATCATCACCGATTCGACCCACACAAAGGCGAAAATAATAGACATAAGCACCCGGAGGCTCAGGAAGCAGCTTGACAAGGGAAGGATCGTGATAGTCGCCGGTTTCCAGGGCGTTAACCTGAAGCAGGAGATAACCACCCTGGGGAGGGGCGGGTCCGACCTTACGGCTGTCGCCCTCGCCAAGGTCCTGAAGGCGGATATGTGCGAGATATTTACCGACGTCAAGGGCGTGTACACCGCCGATCCGAGGCTGGTGAAGGACGCGCGAAAGATAGACAGCATATGTTACGACGAGATGCTCGAGCTGGCGTCCCTGGGCGCGCAGGTCATGCAGGCCAGGAGCATCGAGGTCGCAAGCAAGTTCAACGTTCCGATCCATGTGAGGTCGAGCATTTCCCGTGAGGAGGGGACCATGATAACCAAAGAGGTCAAGAAGATGGAAGAAGTCCTGGTCCGTGGCGTTACGGTCAACAAGAACGAGGCCAAGGTAACCGTCTGTGACGTGCCCGACAAGCCGGGAGAAGCGAGCAGACTGTTCGAGGAACTGGCAAAAGCCGGCATAAATGTCGACATGATCATACAGAACATCTCGCGCACCAGGTCGACGGATATTTCCTTTACCGTGCCGAAGAGCGATCTTCACAAGACCCAGGAAGTGGTCAGGAAGATCACCGGGCGCATGGGCGCCAAAGGCGCGAAGTACGACAGGGATATCGCCAAGGTCTCGGTGGTGGGTGTGGGCATGCGCAGCCATTCCGGCGTCGCGGCGATGATGTTCCACGCGCTGGCTTCCGAGAAGATCAACATAGAGATGATATCCACCAGCGAGATCAAGATATCCTGTGTCATCGATAAGAAGCATTCGGAAAAAGCCGTGCGAGCGCTCCACAAGGCGTTCGAGCTCGGGAAGAGCCCGAGAAAAAAAACCAAGAGGACGAAATGAACAGGATCGTTATCTACGATACCACGTTGAGGGACGGGGCGCAGTCCGAAGGCATTTCCTTTTCGGTGAAGGACAAGATACGTATCGCCCAGAAACTGGACGAGCTGAGTATCGATTTCATCGAAGGGGGCTGGCCGGGATCCAACCCCAAGGACGATGAGTTCTTCGCCGAAGCGGCGAAAAACCTCAAGCTCAAGAATTCCAGGCTCGTGGCGTTCGGCAGCACCAGACGAGCGGATTCCAGGACCGCCGCCGATCCCGTGATAAAGGGCCTTGTGAAAGCGAACACGAAGTACCTGACGATATTCGGCAAAAGCTGGGACCTCCACGTGAAGGCGGTCCTGAAGACATCTCTCAAAGAGAACCTGAAGATGATCGAAGATTCGGTGCGGTACCTTAAGAAAAAAGGGCACAAGGTCTTTTTCGACGCCGAGCATTTCTTTGACGGGTATGAGGAGAACCCGGAATACGCCATAGAAACGCTGCAGGCGGCGTTCGACGGGGGAGCGGAAGCCCTGGTCCTTTGCGACACCAACGGCGGGATGCTTACCAGCCAGGTGTTCGAGATAGTCGAGGAAGTGTCGGAAAGCATCAAGGCGCCTCTCGGCATACACGTCCATAACGACGCGGAGATGGGTGTGGCCAATTCGGTGGCCGCGGTCCAGGCGGGCTGCACGCATGTGCAGGGAACGTTCAACGGTTACGGCGAGAGGTGCGGCAACGCGAACCTCGTATCCATACTTCCGGCCTTGAAGTATAAGCTCGGGAAGGATTGTCTTTCCGATTTCGCGTTCAGGGAACTTACCGAAGCTTCGAGGTACATAGCGGAGATCTCCAACGTGAAACAGCTGGACGCGCAGCCGTATGTAGGGCAGAGCGCGTTCGCCCACAAGGCCGGTGTCCACGTCAACGCCATGCTGAAGAACAGCCGGTCGTACGAGCATTTGGAACCGGAAAAGGTGGGGAACAAGCGCAGGATGCTCATCTCGGAACTTTCCGGGAGGTCCAGCATAATGAGCAAAGCCGGGGAGCTCGGGCTGGACATAGAGAAGACCACCGACAAGGCCAGGGATATCCTCACGCATGTGCAGGACATGGAAAAGGGCGGGTACCAGTTCGAGCTCGCGGAAGCTTCTCTCATGCTTCTCATGCGCCGGGCCTCCGAGGTGTTCAAGAAACATTTCGAGCTCGAAGACCTGAGGGTGATCGTCGAGAAAAGAGGAAGCGGCCCGATAATCTCCGAGGCGACCGTGAAGATCAAGATCGGTACCAAGCGCAGGCACACGGTGTCCCTGGGGGACGGCCCCGTGCATGCACTTGACCAGGCCCTCCGCAAGTCCCTGAAGGATTTTTACCCGTCACTGGGCGAGATGCACCTTTCGGATTTCAGGGTCAGAGTGCTGGACGAGAAAGCCGGCACCGCCGCGAAAGTGCGCGTCCTTATCCAATCGCAGGACAGGACCGCTTCGTGGTGGACAGTGGGCGTGTCCGAGAACATCATCGAGGCCAGCTGGCTGGCTCTTATCGATTCCATCGAGTACAAGTTCGTCAAGGACGAGAAACGTAAGCGCAAATGAAGGACCTACCCACAAAATATGATCCCCGAAATACGGAGAAGGGCATCTATGATTCTTGGGCAGCGGATAACCTTTTCCACGCGGACGACGATCCCTCGAAAGATGTCTACTCCATAGTCATACCGCCTCCCAATATCACCGGTATCCTCCACATGGGCCACGCCCTGAACAACACTCTCCAGGATATACTGATACGCTGGAAGAGGATGCAGGGCCGCGAGACCCTCTGGATGCCGGGGACGGACCATGCCGGGATCGCCACACAGAACGTTGTCGAGAGAGAGGTAGCGAAAGAAGGCCTTAAAAGGACAGATCTCGGCAGGGAGAAATTCCTCGAGAAGGTGTGGCAGTGGAAAGAAGAATACGGCAGCACCATCATCATGCAGCTGAAGCGGCTGGGTTGTTCCTGCGACTGGGACCGGACGCGTTTTACCATGGACGAGGGCCTTTCCAACGCCGTGAAAGAGGTCTTCATCCGGTTGTACGAGGACGGCCTGATATACAAGGGAGACTATATCATCAACTGGTGCCCGAGGTGCGGTACCGCCCTGAGCGACGAGGAAGCGGAACACCGCGATGTCGAAGGCATGCTTTATTATATCAAGTATCCCGTCAAGGGCCGGAAAAAGCTCGAGAAAGAGGGAGAGGATTACGTGGTGGTGGCCACTACGCGCCCCGAGACCATGCTGGGGGACGTGGCGGTCGCCGTTAACCCGAAAGATAAGCGGTACAAAGGCCTGAAGGACAAGACCCTGATACTGCCTATCGTCAAACGCGAGCTCAGGGTCATATTCGACACGGACGTCGATCCCGAGTTCGGGACCGGCGCGCTCAAGGTCACCCCGGCGCATGACCCGGTCGATTTCGAGCTTGGCGTGAAACACGACCTGGACAGGGTGAACGTGATGAACCCGGACGGGACCATAAACATCCTCGGGGGGGACTACGAGGGGATGGACAGGTTCGAATGCCGGGAGACCATTGTGGAGGACCTGAAAGACCGGGACCTTTTCATCAGGTCCGAGAAATACCAGCACGCCGTGGGGCATTGCTACCGCTGCCATACGATGGTCGAACCCCGGCTCTCGAAACAGTGGTTCGTAAGGATGAAGCCGCTGGCGAAGGACGGGATAAAGGTCGTCAAAAGCGGGAAGATAAAGTTCTACCCGGACCGCTGGACGAAGGTGTACCTCAACTGGATGGAGAACATCCGGGACTGGTGTATATCGCGGCAGATCTGGTGGGGGCACCGCATACCCGTCTGGTATTGCAAAGACTGCCTCAAGTATAATAACGTCAGGGAAGTAGAGATAGAAGGCCCCGGCAGGCCCGGCATATATATCGGCGCGGAAAAGCCTGAAAAATGCCCGTTTTGCGGGGGGAAAGACCTCGAGCAGGACCCCGACGTGCTGGACACCTGGTTCAGCTCGTGGCTCTGGCCTTTCTCTACGCTGGGATGGCCGGAGAAGACGAAAGCGCTCGACGTTTTTTATCCTACGAACGTCCTGGTGACCGCGCAGGAGATAATATTTTTCTGGGTGGCAAGGATGATCATGGCCGGCATGAAGTTCATGAAGAACATCCCGTTCAGCGACGTCTATATCCACGGTACCGTCCGCGACGCCACCGGGACAAAGATGTCGAAGTCGCTGGGGAACGTCATAGACCCGCTGGATATCATAGACGAGGTCGGCAGCGACGCGCTCAGGTTCAGCATCATATCGATCACGTCCCAGGGACAGGATGTTTTCCTCTCCAGGGAGAAGTTCGAGCTGGGCAGGAATTTCGCCAACAAGCTCTGGAACGCTTCGCGCTACGTCCTCATGAACCTGGACGAGAAGCTCCTGGAATGCGGGATAGACAGGGGCAAACTCTCGCTTGCCGACAGGTGGATACTGAGCTCGTTCAATGAAGTGGTCAGGAAAGTGACGAAGGCCCTGGAGCTGTACAGGTTCAATGACGCCTCGTCCGCGCTATATGATTTTATCTGGCACAAGTACTGCGACTGGTACCTCGAGATGTCGAAGCTTGCCGGGGACAAAAGGGCCACGCAAAAGGTCCTTATCACCGTTCTCAAGGGCGCGCTTAAACTCCTGCATCCTTTCATGCCTTTCATCACGGAGGACCTGTGGCAGAGACTGCCGGGCGAGAAAGACAAATGGGTAATGGCCTCCGCCTGGCCTGTTCCCGACAAAGAACACGACGATGCCAAAGCCCTTTCCGAAATGGAAAAACTGATCGATATAGTTACCTCCATCCGCAATACGAGGGCGTTCTGGAATATCCCACACGGCACCGAGATAAAGGTCCTCCTGAGCGTGCCCGGTGGGGATGACAGGGAACTTCTCGTCGGCAATTCACGCTACATCGAAAAGCTCGCCACTTGCAGGGTCGGGTCCATCGAAGGGAAGATCGCAAGGCCCGAACAATCCGTGGCGGCGCTGATCGGGAAAATACGGCTTTATATACCTTTAAGCGGCACAGTGGACGTTGATAAGGAGATAAAGCGCATCGACGGCAAGATCGAGGATATGCGCCGTTATCTTGGCGGCATCGACAAAAAGCTCAAGAACAAGTCGTTCCTGGACAAAGCGCCCGAAGACGTGGTGGCGAAAGAAAAAGCCAAGAAACAAAGGTTCGAGGAAGAGATACGGAACCTCGAAGAGAACCTTTCAGCCCTCAGATGAAGAAACGTTTGCAGACGGTCCTTTCCCACGCGGGTGTGACATCAAGAAGAAAAGCCGCCGAACTTATAGAAAGCGGGAAGGTATCGGTCGACGGAAGTCTCGTCACGGAGAAAGGTAAGAGGGTCGACCCGGAGCGGCAAAAGGTAACGGTCGACGGACGTCCCCTTGAAGAAGAAAAGAAATGTTATTTCCTGTTCAATAAGCCGCGGAACGTCATCTCAACGGTCACCGACACCCACGGCCGGAAAAAGGTCGTCGACTATTTCAGGAAGATAAAAGCGCGGCTCTATCCCGTGGGGCGGCTGGACAGGGACACGACAGGGCTTCTGGTGATAACTAATGACGGGGACCTGGCCCACCGGCTATCGCACCCGAAGTTCGAAATAGAAAAGGAATATCTCGTCACGGTGGACGGTTCCGTCAGGTTGGGCGACGTCAGGAAACTGAAAAAGGGCGTCGAACTGGACGGAAAGACCACGGCCCCCTGCGAGGTTGAGCATGCGGCGAAAGATGATGGGGCTACGGTCATGAAGGTGGTGTTGCACGAGGGCCGCAAGAGGCAGCTCCGGCGCATGTTCGAGGTTTTGGGATACAAGGTGACCGCGCTGAAACGCGTGAAATATGCGGGCCTTACGCTCGGCAGGCTGAAAGAAGGCGAATACCGGGAGTTGACGGACAGCGAGGTTGCAAGACTGAGACGAAAGATAAGGGACTGAGGTTCTGGGGACATGTCTGTGTGAACGAAATGTATGATGACAAAACCGAGGTTCTGGGGACATGTCTGTGTGAACGAAATGTAGAATGATGAAACTGAGGTTCTGGGGACACGTCTGTGTGAACGAAATGTATGATGACAAAACCGAGGTTCTGGGGACATGTCTGT
>CAYPCX010000029.1:0-10690 GCA_964409365.1 uncultured Planctomycetia bacterium
TTTAAGCACCAGGTCTACTACATTGGCATCTACACATCTTGATATGATCTCGTCTTCATCTATCGCTTCGGCATTAATGGACCTGTACAAAGACTTGAGCTTCTCCTGACCGTAACCTTCTACGTCTCTATAATACAGCACCTTCGCGATAGTGAACAACGCTATCTCAAGGAAAGGATAATAGTCCATCATGTCCAGCTCGGAATCATCAATAGCCGTTATTATTGCTTCATGCCAGAACGGCAGGCAGTTAATAAGATTAGAGGATCTTGTTATCATGATAACGTTGGATTTCTTGACCTTTACCATGCCTTTGTCTTTGGCTTTTTTGCCTTTCCCGGTATATTCAATAACTTCTTTGGCCAGATCCTCGCCCCTTTTCCTTATTATAATTATTTTCTGCAGGATGGTTTTTAACTCCTCGTCGTTCGTTGTCTCGCATATATCTTTTATCAGCTTCCGGACAAGCACCGATGTCCCTTCCCTGCCGCAGTCTTCATCCAGCGCGAGTAGGTAATATTCGCCGTTGTCATGGTTAAGGCCAAGATTGAACAAAGCCCGCTTGAATTCTCTCGCGACTTCTCCAACCTTATTTTCAAACTCATCAATAAGTTCAATTCTTTTTCTTCCCTCCTCAGTCACATAAAACCTCTTCCCTCTTCTGTACTCATAATCCCCTTCCTGCAGATATCCCCTTGCCTCGTTTTCGTACAGGTCTCTGTATACCGTACTCCTCGACATACCTGACGGGTCTTTATCCATATATTCCGTGACCGTATACCCTTCATCCCCCTGCAATTCCTTTCCAACCGTCATAAGGTGGTCCGCCGGGTTCCCACCCTCCTTCGGATGGCTTTTGGAGGCATCTTTATCGCTTCTCTGGGAAATACGATCTTCCGGTCCGTATATTTGGATGTCCTTGTTCTCAAAAATGCCGTCTTTGATTATCCTTTCTCGCGCTTTTACGCAATTCGTTTCCTCTCCCAGCAGCAATACCACATGTTTTTTTCCGGGATTTAGATCCTGTTTCAGCCATTCCAGATGCCTTAATAACGTTTCTTCTTCGACCTTTTCGCCCCACAGATCCGCGTCCAACACGCATACCTGTATATCTTCCCCGTGCCTTTTTTGATACTCTTTTCTGTGCCTTTCAGTGATCCTTTTCTCCAGGTCCATCATCCTGTTGTTCCGGGCACTCCGCAAACTGCGTCTTTCACCCCCGAGTTGCTCCCGGAACAGCCATCTGAGCTCCTTGATTATCAACTCGTCATCACACCCGACCAGCTCGACGTTATTCGCCGCACAGGTCGCGGCGTTCCTGGCTATCTCTTCCGCCAGCAAACTTTGGTCCGGGATCCCGTATATTATCCTTTTGAACCCATAAAACTCCGTTAATGCCTTATTGCAATTGTGGCATGATGAAAGATTGGTATACATCGTCGCATTCTCCCAGTCGGAAAACCCCTTGTTCTCCGCGTCCCGGATAGCCTGTATCTCGGCATGCACCGCTTTTACCCCGTACTTGCTCGGTTTATCCAGTTTTTTTCTGAATGACGTTACAACCACGTTCCCCGCGCCATCGACTATTCTGGCTACTACGGGCAATTTCGGATCGAGCTCGCCGCTTTCCACCTTCCTCTTGGCGATCTCGACAAGCTCGGCCATGTGCGCTCTGTCATCGTCTGTTGGAACTGCGGTGATCTGGGACCCGGAAAAGGCGCCCCAGCCGCCCATGGCGAGGTGGGGCTTATCAACACGCGTCGCAACATCGAACCCGTGGTCAAGGAAATATTCCATAGCATGATCGCTCGTCACAAGGAAAGGCATACCGTCCTCATCCCTGCCTATCTTTACCCCGGCATCGGCACCAGTGTATACGACCTCCTCGGAAAAATTCAGCCTGTGTTTATTTCCCGTGCGTTCATCCACGGAAATTTCCGGGTCCGGAGCATCATAGTGCCTCCCCATATTACGCTTCTCAATCCATCGGCATATAAGCTTGCCGTCCGCAGGGATCCATTCGATCTGTTTTTCATAAATGAAATTCTCCTCTCCCTCTTCATCTATGGATATTATTCTGGTAGTCATGATCAACGAATCACTTCTACAGACTATGCTGTCATGAAAAAGCCTGTCTCGCTCCGCTCTCGAATTGAATATGTCTTCCTCGTTCTCTTCAAGATAAAGTGCCGTTCTTATTTCTTCATCTTTCCCTGGCTCCATCAAAACCTCAGGCGCGATACGGAGCGGATCGCGCATTTCCTTTCTCTCATCAACCAACCTTACACTATAACCATGATACTTCCAGTCCACCCTGAGCGGCCTGTGCCTCGAATCGTCCTGTCCGGCTTTTTCAAGTATTGTTTCGACTTTTGGATGATAATAATAGCGATTCCAAAGCCGTGCCAGGCCTTCCGGCTTGAGCACCACTGGAATACCCCTTGCGCAGCGCCGTAACACCCGGCCGCCCTTGTCGTGGTCCCAGGCGTCGGTAAGCGACCTTATGCCAAACTGGTGCGTATCATCCGTCCTGGATGTGTAGGACGGCATGTTCCATATTAAACGATCGAATTTCTTTCCCGGAAAACAAGGCGTGCCATCCTTCGCTATTATGTTATCACCGACAATAGCTTCGACCCCAAACCCGGCTATCTTTGCCGTCACCCGGAGGCTAGCAACTTCGAGCGGATTATATCCGACAGAATATATTTCATTGCCGGTCTTGCGCCATGCAAGCCACGCGTCAACACCTGAACCCGGGCCGCCGACAAGCACTTCATGTCCGGATTGCATTAGTGTAGTCTCATAGAAACCATTGTAATAATCATGATCCGCGCCCTGATGGTCGGAGGCAGCCGGAGAATATACCGTCGGGAACACGGGAATAATGATCTGATCGACCCCCTCCTCGGGCTTGGGGATCCGTCCGGCATCCGTCACATCCGGATCTATCTCCCTTGGGAACCACGAGGTTTCCATATCGCCTTTCACGCTTAAATACACATAAGGTGCTTGATCATGGCCGACCCTGACTATTTTAGGCGCCAGAGCTTTTCCAAAAGTTTTCTCCTTATATTTTTTAATAAGGTGTTTGTCTTTTTTTCTCTCTTCTGTAAACTCTTTCCATTTTTCACGTAACAACGGATCTCCCATGCTTGGCACTTTAAAATAGTAATAGCTGAGATCAAGATATCTCGGCTCTAATCCCATTATTTCCCGAACCAGTTCTTTTGATGGTCCACTTGGTGCAGCCAATTCTTTCGCAACATCCATAGGTAATACAGGAAAAACGGCGATCAGATAACCCTTATCATTGTATATAAGGTCAAATTCCCTGAGATCGAGTTTCGTAGGATCAGCGCATTCGCGCTGAAGTATCGACACACCTCCCTTCGGCGGCTCACTGAGGTCAAGCGGTTCCGCGACCCGTATCCTGCGCCTTATATATCCATCCTCTTTTGATTCCCCGAGGATATCAGCTCCTGGTATATTCTGGAAATCCCGAAGGCCCAAAGCGGTCAAAAGCTCGCCTGCCGGCATTTCATCCAGATCACCCGCAACTCCCTCAGGCAGAAGGACAGCTTTCCGCTTTTCACGTTCTTTGACTATCTCTGATCCGGCTACAGCCCCCAGGCCGCCCATGGCGAGGTGGGGCTTCTCTTCACGCCGCGCAACGTTAAACCCTTTTTCCCTGAAATACGCTATTGCCGGATCGTTCATAACAACTACAGGCTTTCCCGCGATTCTTGCTATTTCCATCCAGGCATCCGGCCCCTGGTACTCGTATTTCAAATACTTTTCGCGAACAGTAGTGGGAACATCATCTAATCCCGTTTCTACGTAAAGCTGGTCAAGCATTACAAGACCTTTAGTCTCGCTACCTTCCTTGTCTTCACGATATACCAGCTTTTTCTCTTCCGGAAACCATTCCACGCTATGTTCATAAAAACTGTATTCAACCCCCGCCGCATTACGCAGCACTATCCGGTTTATCAGCTTCACCGACCTCTCGTCTAAAACAATAACGTCACGGAAGATGCGGTCTTCCTCGACCCTTTCCCGGACGATCTGTTCTTCTCCAAACCTAATACCCAGGCTTTCTCTTATTTTTTCGGGATCTTTCGAAAATACCCGGGCGGCGGCTTTTGCTTCGGCTTCAGTTACTTTCCCGGCAATGGCCTCAACGCCGCCTTCTCCCGCGGCCGCAGGTACTGTTACAATGTAACCGGGACGTTTCCACTCAACGTCGAGCAGCTTTAGCCATGGGTCATCTCCTCCTCCGTTTTCCAGGATGTTTTCCACATCAGGATGGTACTCGCCGACATTCCATATTTTCGAGAGACCTCCCTCATGTCCCGGCTTCAATACTATTGGAAGCCCGCTCGCGAACTGCTTGAGGACCAAGCCGCCAAGATCCCCATCCCACACATCGGCAAAAGACCTTACATCTCTCTCCAGATGCGCAGGTTCATACGCCTTGGCATAAGCCGGCATATTCCATGTCACCCTGTCGAACTTCTTTTCTCCGAACCTGGGCCGGCCGTCCTCGTCAACTATGTTATCGCCTACTTTAGCTTCCACTTCAAAACCGGCTATTTCAGCGGTAGCCTCAAGGTTGGCGATCTCCAGCGGATTATACCCGATGGCGTACATCTTGTTCTTCGACCTGAGCCACGATAACCAGACATCACACCCGGTGCCCGGACCCACGGTCAGGACATCCAGCCCCTCCCGCAGATCCATATCCCTATAAAAAGTGTTGTAATAACCTTTGTCCGCTTCGCCATGCATCCACGTCGCCAGCGAATAAACCGTCGGGAAAACGGGTACAATGATCTGATCTTCGCCTTCCGCCGGATCCGGCAGGACGAGTTTTCCGGGTTCGTCCAGATCTATCTCCACCGGGGACCATCCTTCTTCCATATCGCCCTTCACACTAAGATAACAGTAAGGAGCCTGGCTCTCTCCAACCCGGCTCACTTTTGATGTCGGGAGACCTTTATACTTACCTTTTTTGTAGCTTTCTATCAGTTTTGCGTCTTCCATTCTTCGTTCAGCAAATCTGACCCACTTATCTTTGGCGCCGGGATCCTTGACGTCGGGAACCTCAAAATAGTAATAACTGAGATCGAAATAACTAACCCTCCAAAGTTTCTCTTCCTCGCCTTCCGGAATGATGGGAAAAACCGCTATCAAATGACCGGTCTTCTTGCTGTAAATGAGGTCGAATTCCGTAGTCCAGAACTCCTCCGGATCGGTGAGTTCGCGTTGAAGTATCGAAACTCCTCCCTCCGGTTTGCCGATCTTGAACGGTTTCGTGACTTCGATCCTTCTGACCATATAAGACCCTTCATCCCTTTCAATAACAAGCTTTGCCCCAGGAATATGCTCAAGATCCCTCAGCCCTAACGCGAATAGAAGCTCGCCTGCCGGCATTCTGTCTATTTTGCATTCGATCATCCTCTTAGCCAGCGCCTTTTCTGTTTCGTCGAGCGTAATAACGCCATCTCGATCTGAAAGGTGGCCGACTTCGTGGTCGCGCCAGAACTGTAATAGATCACCGTTTTCGGGTGAGCGTAGTGTCTCATAATGCGAACGCGGGATGAAGAGATTCGCATGTTTTTCGCCGGATGGGTCTCCGCGCCAGGTCCCGGCGTGGGTTACAAGACCTTCGGCGAGGTACTGATATTCTTCGGGCAGGGCTTTTTCGAGCTTATCATCATCGATGACGTAAACTGAAGGCGGCCCGCGTTCCGCCGTGACCCTCCCATAGTTTTCACTGCCGATCAAGTCTTTTGTTTCTTCTTCACTAAGCGGCGCGATCGGGGATTCACCGAAAACAAGACCCGCAAGCGTCGGGTTCAGCGCCTTGTGCTCATTATCCGTAAGTTCACGCGCCTCGCCTGTCGCCGGCTCGACAAAGAGCGCGGGACCGACGTTTTTAACAACATGGGTAATATCGGTGACTTCCCCGTTTTTAAGTGAGTACACTTTCAAGCATTCACCCGAGCATATTCGCTCCCCCATGAAATACCTATCGGGCTCGTCTATGTCGATCTCCTCCCCTATGGAATAACACTTGCTCCATAAAAGAACGACCATCTCATCGGATACTGCAAAAAGTTCGCCGACAGCATAGACAGCTTCTCCCGTTTCCACGAACGGCCTCATTTCTCGCGACGTCATGAGGTACAGATAATCGGGACCGGGGCCGAACCTCTTGACGTTTACCCTGCCGTTATCGTCCACTCTTCTGACGATATAACTTGAACCGTCCGCCCGCGGCCTGATATTTTCGTTGCCTTTCAGGAATTCGGCGATATCGAGCCATCCCGGGGTGCGGCCGCTGGCCTTCGCCCTGTTCATTATCGTCGAAACCCCGTTTTCCATGTAAATGCATTCGACTATTTCATTGTTTTCCGTGATAATACCCATGAAACCGTGATTGGGATCGTCGACAAACCGCAGATTTCTCCCCCTGAATCTCGTGAAAAAGCCCTTCGGCACACGGCTCCTATGAGACACCGTCTCCTCGCCGGTTATAACATAATCTGCCCCGACACAGATGCCAAGCATCCCTCTTGGAATCGGATCAAAAACTTCTTTAAGAAATCCTTCAAATGTCTGGGTAACAGGCCGTCTCAGCGGCGCGAGTTTCAACAAGGGTGAGAGAACGAGGTTCCAGAAGGCATGGGTCAGAACGTTAGCCGCTAAAGACGGAACAAAAACGGAAACTAAGATAATGCCGATAACGGCGGGACTGACCGCGCTCAAGAGTCCAAGCGTGAATAACGCGTACAAGCTGACAGTAGCGCCTGTCGTAGCCGCAACAAGAGTGCCGGCCCATATCAGACCTAAACCTATCTTGCGGTCCCTTATTTCCCTGGGGGATTGGTCTTTTCCGTGTGCCTCAATGAACTCTCCGAATTTCATCTTTAAAACATCCGAAAGCTCATAACCAGCCGCAAACAGCTTTACCTGCCATTCCGAATAGCCGGCAAACCGCTGCCTGGTCTTAAGCATTACGAGGTCAGGTTTTTTATCCCTTATCTCTTCGAGAGCCCTTTTCGCGGCCCTGTGGACTCCGGGATCCTCATCTTCCAATGCCGCGGTTAAACTCGATATTATCGGTTTGTTTTCCGGATCGCTTGCGCCCAATACGTAGGCCACTTCCTTACGCAGCACCGGGTCGCGATCAGACAAAGCTCCGAGCAATGCATTCAATTCCCCGCGTTTTATGAATGTCGCCAGCAGAGTTTTCCTGCCGCCCACACGCCTTTCCCGTATTCCCTCGATCGCCCCAAGCAGGGCTTCGTCGTCAACTTCTTCCAAAGCTTTGGCCGCTTCCCGCTGGACCATCGGATCCTTAGTGCAATCTACATACCAACACAAAGTAGTAACCGCTCTTGGCCCGTCTGATGCCTTCAACCCTTCTATCGCAGCCAGGCGGAAAGAACGACGATTGAACGTTTCACCCTCAACCCTCTGCATGAAATAATCCGCATCAGAACCTCCCCTTTTAACCGCTTTCCTGACAACATCCAAGCGGGTGCGCAGATTGCCCGTTTGATAAAGATAGTACGGCAGATCAGCTAAAGGAATGAATGGCGGAAAATAGCAGATCCAAATAAAGATATTTATGATTACGATCGCAATTCCGTAAAATATCCGGTCCGGCGATCTCGGATAGCGGCTCGCTGTTAAAGCGATATCTCTGGTTGGATATTCGGTCCTGCCGCTTATTACCCCTGTCAGCTCATAATCTTCTCCAGGGAATAATACCATCTGCAGGACACGTAAAAGATAATGCGGATTTTTGTCCCAGCCATCGGCCCAATTCTCCTGATCGATAAAAACCCTCTTTTCATCCTCAGATATCTTGAACGACCTTATCTCCACAAATTCCTGTTTCGGTGACCATCTCGCTTTTAACGTTATGGTCCTGTGATCATCATCCCATTCCAGGTGCATAAGACCTCCGGCCATCGCGGCGTGAGCCACTTCATGAAAAATAGCCAGACCTTTGTCCTTAAGACTTTCTTCTACCGCGAGAACATCTTGCGTGCCTATGCCTTTTATGCCGTATTTGTTCGGTTGGATCAGGAATCTGTTTTCTTGGGGAATATTTTCCAGGGTTTGAACAAGTAATCCTTCTACTTCCGGTATGCTGGTTCCGCTGTGTTTCTCAAAGATCCCCTCATCCGGCGGGGCCCTTTCCGCTCTGAGTTCTATTTCAACAGGTCCTTTTTTAGGTTTTTTCATATTCTTTGCTAAAAATGTCAAAGTTCCCGTATCGCTCCTGAAGTTATCAGGTACAAACTCAACTTCGGAAACCGGCTGCCATTTGCCGATAAAAGGCGTATCTCCACCCGGACCGGTCGGATAGGCGGCTGCCTGTATTTCGTAGCTTTTTATATCTTCGGCAGCGTGCTCCAGCACAGCCCCAACTGCACCTTCATCGATCTCTCCCGCTCCGACCATCTCTGCCAGTCCCTGATACATCATTAAAGCCGCTCTTCTTATGAGCCGTTTATCGATCCTTAAAAGCCGTTTATAAACCTGGATTGCATCTTCTTGATCTTTGCATTCCACATTCAGATCTAATATCTGCGTCAGTCCCGTAAAAATAAAAATGGCGGCAGCGTCAGATGCACTGCTCGGATCCGTGTTCCTTACCTTCCGCAGAAGTGCGAACAACTCCCAATATGTCAGCGGGGTCAACGCCATACTGGTAAGATATGCAAGAGATTCATATGTGACATTTCCGTTTTTTATTTCTCTCATTCTTTTTCGTGATCCGTTGATATCGCATTCTTTGTGCTTGAACTCATGCAACAGAACACGCAACTCCAGCAGGTCTTGCATGAGTTCCGGCATCGCGCTTATGGGCCCGAATTCCCTTTCCACGGTTTCCCTGACCAGATCTTCAAGATGACCAAAACCCGCTTTTTCATCCTGCAATTCATAATATTCTTCACCGCGGAGAGCCCTGGCAATACTACTCATATGGGATTGTGCTGCCCAACGGCATATACAGATATGTTTTTCGCCGGGAAACCAGAAACCGCTATGTCCCGATGCGACGCCTTCCACCAATGCCTCTAGATACCAGACCTCTTCGTCTCTCGTATTGTCTACTTCGTATGCCCTTTTCTCGACTATCTTGTGCGGACAAAGAAATAATTTGCCGTTCCGTTTTGCGACGTAAATATATAATCCCATGTCATCTGTTGACAAAAATTCCCTGTTCAGCTCCAGGGTCGCCCGTACGATCGTCTCATAGGCGTCATTATCCTCTACCACACCGGGGTCCTTCGGGATCATCTGTTCGAGATAACCGTGCAAAATAGGCGAAATGGAAGCTGCCTTTTCCAGGACTGCTTTTCTCTCGGCGGTGATTTCATCAATATTTTTCTGTCCCAAATATATATTAAACGCGAGCAGCGCAAAATCCTGTGATAAAAACGTTGCTATTTGTTCCTGCAAATGATCTTTGTCTTTCGTTTGTTCATCGCTGTGCATATCCCTGGCGGCAACTTCCGCCAAATCTTTAAACCCCATATCTCCGACAACCGCTGCTATGTCGGCATGCTCTTCAGGCCAATCGACCGTTCCCTCCTTCCCGAATTCCCGCAAAGTGCGCCACCTTTCGTAGACAGACTCCAGCTTTTCATTAAAATCATCAGGGTTCCCGCATTTCGCGGACAGCTCATGGATCAATACCTTCCTGATATCGTCATAAGTAAAATCGGGGATATTGATATGCGAGTTGCTCGCGTGAGCGGTTTCGATTTCAATGTCGAAATGATACTCTTTACCGTCGACCTCAAGCACAATGGAGGATGTTTTCGGAACTATAGTTACATTGCTTCCCTTCATGAATGTTTCTGCTTCTTCTATAAAGTCATTTCTCGCTCCGAGAGCCCTGAAGAAATCCAATACGGTATCGCGAATGGGGTCGTTTTCAAGATCCACTATCGCTTTTATGCGATCTTTCTCTTCGCCATGAATAATGGAAAGTGGGGTATCCTGTTTCTCTTCGTGTTCTATGTCCTTTTCTTCCTTGTCCGTTTCCGTTCTCATTTCATGGACGATCGGGTCTATTCCCTGTTCTATACGGTCATATTGCACTTCAGTAAAAACTGTAATATCGGGCTCACCGGGGCTTCCGGAGGGGGTAATATAGGCATAATACAAAGTGCCGGCCACTTTACAGGGCACCAGACATTCGCCCGGTATTTTGCCGGTTAACAGGCTTGTCGTATTATGGGTCAATGTGGATGAAAAACCGAGGATCACGCCGACATTCGCGCTGGTTATGCGGGTATTCACATCCCGCTTGATCGAGGTCAGGTCATCGTGAAAGACCTTGGCAAGGCAATGCAGGTAATATTTTATGATGCCGATGTCCCTGATCCGGTTTCCCGTGATGGGATTGAAAGAAGATTGTGTTGCAAGGGTCGTCCTGTCCGGAGGATATGCCCATGCGATGGTATTTACCAGGAAAAGGCACACTACGACCAGTACGATAGTCTTAAAAAAACGGCTATATATATGTTTTAGCTCATACATATAATGTGTCTCACAAAGTTTGGTTAAATTATACGTTATTATAACAAAAAGGATGAGTTAGGGCAAGAAATAGCCAGATAGCTTTTTTATACTTAACGGTGGTTTTTGGGTTCTTGTT
>CAYPCX010000030.1:0-8085 GCA_964409365.1 uncultured Planctomycetia bacterium
AGAAGTTTGTGGAATTCAATGGACCAAAACAGTGGAAAAATGTTTAGAGGATAGCCGCGAAATACCTAGAGACCGTTACCTAGAGATAAAATACGAGGAAATAATACAGAATCCCGTTCATAGTTTTAATAAAATATTTGATTACCTTAACTGTTCCCTTGACTCTCAACTAGAAGAATGGCTCAAACGAAATATTCAATCTGACAAAAATCAAAAGTGGCAAGAAGAGTTTAGTCAAACAGATCTTGATAAATTAATACCTCATATTAAAAATTTGATGCTTGAATTGGGATACATAAAAGAATGAATGTAGTCAGTGTCAGGCCTAATCTTAAGAAAATAAAGGGATATCAAATGGTTTTTAAACGTAGTTTCGATATATGCATTTCAGCAATTGGACTGCTTTTTGCGGGGGCGGTTATTTTGCTGGCTTACATCGCTGCATCTATTGACACTGGAAAGAATGGTTTTTTTACTCAGACGAGGGTGGGGAGAGATGGCAAACTTTTCAAGGCGATAAAAATAAGGACCATGCGGATCGATCCGTCGGTCAATACGGATGTGACAACAGATAATGATCCCCGGATAACCAGATTGGGGCGGTTTTTCCGGAAAACTAAAATTGATGAATTTCCGCAGCTTATAAACGTATTTTTGGGATATATGAGCTTTGTCGGGCCGCGGCCTGATGTTCCCGGGTTTGCAGATAAGCTGGAGGGGGATGATAGAGTAATTTTAACGGTTAAGCCGGGCATCACCGGACCCGCGACGCTGAAATATAAGGAAGAAGAAGAGATCCTGGCACGGCAGGATGACCCGGAGAAGTATAACGCGGAAGTGATTTTTCCGGATAAGGTTAGGTTAAATCGGGAATACGTGGAGAATTGGAGCTTCTGGAAGGATATGGGGTATATATGGAAAACGGTATCCAGAAAGTAAGAGGTTAGATGAATAAGCGGATTTTTCTTTCCCCGCCGCATATGAGCGGATATGAAGAAAGGTTTATCAGGGAAGCATTCGAGAGCAATTATATTGCTCCCTTGGGTCCACAGGTGGATGAGTTTGAGCGGGAATTTGCCGGAAGAGTAGAGATCCCATATGTCCTTGCTCTTTCGAGCGGGACCGCAGCCATGCATCTTGCCATGCGTATTCTGGATATAGGACCAGGTGATGAGGTTATCGCTCCTTCTCTGACATTTATAGGAGGCGTAAGCCCTGCAGTGTTTCAAGGGGCGAAGCTTACTTTTATTGATTCTGACCACGTCTCATGGAACATGGATCCTGAATTGTTAAGAGAAGAGATCGACCTAAAACTGAAACAGGGGTGCGTGCCAAAAGCTGTTATTTCTACAGATATTTTCGGTCAATGCGCAGATCTGGACCGGATAATAGATATTTGTTCCCTATATGATATTCCCGTTATATCCGATTCCGCGGAGGCCCTTGGGGCGATCTATAAAGGGCGTCCGGCCGGAGTGGGCGCAAAAATGGCAATCTATTCCTTCAACGGGAATAAGATCATCACTACTTCGGGAGGCGGCATGCTGGCTTCTCATGATAAAGACGTAATTACGCAGGCGAAGTTTCTTTCCCGCCAGGCTCGCGATGATGCCCCACACTATGAACATTCGCAAATAGGGTATAACTACAGGATGAGTAATATTCTTGCGGCTATCGGCCGCGGACAGCTAAAGATACTTGATAAACGAGTAGAGGCAAAACGTAAAATATTTGAGTATTATAGAAAAGCTTTATCTGATATGCCCGGTATCAAATTCATGCCGGAGGCACCTTACGGCAGTTCAAACAGATGGTTAAGTATTATTTTGGTCAGCCCTAAAGAGTTTGGAGCTGATAGAGAAAAGATCCGCGTAGCGCTTGAGAAGGAAAATATCGAATCACGCCCCGTCTGGAAGCCCATGCACATGCAGCCGGTATTTTTAGAATGTGCGATGCGCGGAGGCAGTGTATGTGAAGATATATTCAGGCGGGGGCTTTGCCTGCCGTCCGGGACGGCAATGACAAGTGAAGATCTGGATAGGGTAATTAGGACAATCAGAAGTGCAGCATGCAAATCTTGACAGAGGAGTAAGATGAATATAGGCAGAAAAAGTTGGCAGGAAAACCTCTTGTTTTGCATAAACATAGAATTGAGGCTGTTTTTCAAGAACCTGAAGAAAGTACCGGTCATCGTGGGTATACGCGGCAGAAAGAAGATAGAAGGGCTCTTTTCGGGGTAGCATGAGGAATAAATGTCAAAATATATAGAACAAACAGGTGAAAGAATTATTGCGATAAATAATTTTCATACAAAGGAAGATTATATAATATATTTAAAACATTTGTTTGCCTATGAATTTGCGAAACAATATCTAAATGAAAATTTATTAGTTCTAGATGTAGGTTGTGGTGAGGGATATGGGGCAAGTTATATTTCGGATACCTTAAGGGTCATGGCGGTAGATGTTAATAAAGAGATAATAAAACGTGCTAGAATAAAATATGCTAATCGCAGTGTTAATTTTATGGTATATGATGGAATAAATTTGCCTTTTGCGAATGAATCCTTTGATGCAATTATTTCATTCCAAGTAATCGAACATGTTGAAGATGATAAAAGATTTATTAGTGAGATTTACCGCATCTTAAAGAATAAGGGACTGTTCATAATTACTACACCTAATAAGAGAAATCGTTTAGGTTTTAGGCAAAAACCTTGGAATATTTTTCACAAGCGTGAGTATAATTTTAAGGAGTTAAAAACTGTTTTAAAGAGGTGTTTTACAAATGTAGAAATAAAAGGTATCTCAGCCGAAAACAATATTAAAAAAATCGAATTAGATAGAGTGAAATCATATATATATGCAGATATTCCCTTTGTAACACCTTTAAGAAGAGCTATGGCTTTATTATGGCATCGTTTAAGGATAAAAATAAGCAAAGAAATTGCCAATAGAAATAGATTTGTTGAGAATCAACTTGATTTTGCAAATCAATATAAGATAGAGAGTTTTTTTGTTTCTGATAAATGTATAGGGGACGAGTTGGATTTATTGGGGATATGTAAAAAGGAATAAGAATTGATTGGCATAATTCGAAAGTTACATTTACACCTTAAATGGAGAAAATAGAATGAACATATACAGAAGGAGTTGGCAGGAAAATCTGGTTTTAGTAATAGATGTACTTGTTATAATATTCTGCTATATAGCCGCTTATTTCATCAGGTTTGACGGGGTGCCGCCCGAGAAATACTTCGGCATGATAGCGATGATGCTGCCGGTGGTGCTGGCCGCGAGAGTGACGGCTTTGTTCTACTTCAAGCTGAATAGCAGTATTTGGCATTACGCGAGCATAAAGGACCTGATCCAGATAATCAAGGCCGTGAGCGCCAGTTCCGTGTTCATCGTGGCGGCGGGGATGGCGCTTCATATCGGGCATCCGAGGTCCATATTCATAATCGACTGGCTATTGCTTATTATAGGCCTGAGCGGGGTAAGATTCGCCATACGCCTTACAAGGCCCTTCAGGCGGCGCCTGAGGAGCGAAAACGGCCGCCCGAAGAAGGTCCTTATCGTAGGCGCGGGTGATGCCGGCGAGATGATGGTAAGGGAGATGCTCTACCGCTACGGACTTAATTATGAGATCGTTGGATTCATAGATGATGACCCCAGGAAATACAGAAGACATATTCACGGTGTCACGGTCCTGGGGACAAGATCGGATATCCCCGATATCGTCAGGGAAAAGGACGTCGATGAGATCATTATCGCTATCCCCACGCTTAAACCGGATCACATGCGTGATATCGTGGATCACTGCATAAAGAGCGGGGCGAAATACAGGACGCTGCCTAATATTTCCGATGTGGTCAACGGGACGGTGAAGGTAAAAGAGCTGAGGGAGGTAAAGCTTGAGGACCTTCTTAAGAGGGATGAGACGTCCCTGGATAAGCAAAGACTGAACAGTTATATCGCGGGGAAAAGTGTGCTTATTACCGGAGCGGGGGGCTCGATCGGGTCTGAGCTGTGCCGGCAGGTAGCAAGGTTCGCGCCGAAGGAACTAGTCCTTTTTGAAAAGTCGGAGAACGCCTTATTTTACATAGATATGGAACTGGGGCTGTTTTTCAGGGACCTAAAGAAGGTGCCGGTCATCGGGGATGTATGCGACAGGAAGAGGGTAAGGGAGGTCCTTTCGGGGCACAGGCCGGATATCATCTTTCACGCCGCGGCGCATAAGCACGTTCCCCTCATGGAGATCAATTCCATGGAGGCGATCAAGAACAACGTTTTCGGGACAAAGGTATTGGCCGAAGAAGCTATCGAAGCCGGCGTGGCAAGATTTATAATGCTCTCCACCGACAAGGCGGTGGATCCGATAAATCTCATGGGGGTCTCCAAGAGGATCGCGGAGATGTTCATGACGACTCTCGCCCGGAAAAACGAGACCAGGTTTACGACCGTGAGGTTCGGCAATGTCCTCGGCAGCGAGGGCAGCGTTATCCCCACATTCCAGAAGCAGATAGAAAGAGGCGGCCCTATCACTGTTACGCACCCCGATATAAAGAGATATTTCATGACCATACCGGAGGCGGCGGGGCTTGTGCTGGAAGCCGGTTTCATGGGGAAGGGCGGGGAGATATTCATCCTGGAGATGGGAGAGCAGATAAAAATAACAGATCTGGCGGGGGACCTTGTCAGGCTTTCGGGGAAAGAGCTGAACAAGGATATAGAGATAATGTTCACCGGCCTCAGGCCCGGGGAGAAGATGTACGAAGCCCTTGTTACACATGATGAAAGATTGATGAGAACGGACTATGACAAGATAATGGTCATCGAGCCGCAGGGGGCGAACGGGCGCGATATCTTTGAAGATATGAAGACGCTGGAAAGGATAGTTGAGGAAGGGGACATGGGCGCTCTTTTCGGGACGCTGAAGGATATCGTGCCGAATTATGAACCGGGTGTAAATAATGGGCAAAGGTAAAATAAACATTTTGGGGATATCAGCGCTCTATCATGACGCGGCGGCTGTCCTGGTCTCCGGCGGCGAGATCATCGCCGCGGCCCAGGAAGAGAGGTTCACGCGGAAGAAGCATGACCCGTCTTTTCCCGCAGAGTCTATAGAATATTGTTTAAGAGAGGGCGGTATAGATATCAGCGATGTCGATCTTGTGGCATTTTACGATAAGCCTTTCGTCAAGTTCGAAAGATTGCTGGAGACATACATGGCTTATGCCCCCTTCGGCATAAGATCCTTTATTTCGGCCATGCCTCCGTGGATCAAACAGAAGCTTTTCCTGAAGGAATATATAGCCAAAGCGCTCGATTACAGCGGCAGGATCATTTTTCCCGAACATCATCACTCGCACGCAGCGAGCGCCTTTTACCCTTCGCCATTCGATGAGGCCGCTATCCTGACGGTGGACGGCGTGGGAGAATGGGCTACCGCGACTTTCGGTAGGGGTAAAGGGAATAAAATAAGTCTGGATCATGAGATAAGGTTTCCGCATTCACTGGGGCTTTTATACTCGGCATTCACGTATTACTGCGGTTTTAAGGTCAATTCAGGCGAGTACAAGCTCATGGGGCTTGCTCCTTACGGCGAACCTAGGTACGTCGATCTTATTCTAAAAAACCTGATAGACCTGAAAGAGGACGGCTCTTTTAAATTGGACTTAAGATATTTTAACTATTGCACCGGCCTGACGATGACAAATAACAAGTTCCACCGGTTATTCGGAGGGTCGCCCAGGAGGCCCGAGAGCAAGCTGGAACAGAAGCATATGGATCTTGCCAGGTCCGTCCAGGTTGTCACGGAAACAGCGATGTTGAACATGGCGAGGTATGTTCACAGGCAGACGGGAAGCGAGAACCTGTGTCTGGCCGGGGGTGTCGCTCTTAACTGCGTGGCGAACGGGAAGATATTAAGGGAAGGGCCTTTCAGGAACATATGGATACAGCCCGCGTCTTCCGATGCGGGAGGGGCCCTTGGGGCGGCTTTGGTAGGGTGGCACGAATATCTCGGAAAAGAAAGAAAAACAAACGGCAGCAGGGACAGCCAAAAAGCCAGTCTTCTGGGGCCCTCTTTTTCGGATGAGCAAATAGAATGGTATCTAAAGGAAGAAGGCATACCCTGCGAGAATGTGCCGAAAGAGAAGATCCCCGAGGTCGTGGCAGCTCTTATAGCCGGGCAGAACGTGGTTGGCTGGTTCCAGGGCAGGATGGAGTTCGGCCCGCGCGCGCTCGGGTCAAGGAGCATACTCGGGGACCCCAGGTCCGAGAAGATGCAGTCAATAATAAACAGGAAGATAAAATTCAGGGAATCCTTCAGGCCGTTCGCCCCGAGTGTTATACTGGAAAGAGCGGGGGAATATTTTGACCTGAACGGCGAAAGCCCCTACATGCTTCTGGTTTCACCTGTGAGGAACGAGAAAAGAGAGAGTTTTAGCGGCGGCAATGAGCTAAAGGGCCTAGATAAGCTGAAGGCAAAGCGCTCGGAAGTGCCGGCCATAACGCACGTGGATTATTCGGCCAGGGTCCAGACCGTGAAACACGAAGACAACCCCGTTTATCACGACATGATAAGGAAATTTTACGAAGGTCACGGCTGTCCGCTTGTTATAAATACTTCATTTAACGTCAGGGGAGAGCCGATAGTATGCACGCCAGACGACGCGTACAGGTGTTTCATGAGGACGAATATGGATTACCTCGTGATGGGTTCTTTTATTATTGATAAAAAGAGGCAGGATCCGGGCAGATTGCGGCTTGAGGAGATTAATGAATTTCAGCTTGATTGACGCGCGGCATACAGGCGAGAGAGCAGGGTGAAGATGAAGGAAATCGAAACGAAAAATCTCAGGCAGTTCGGTATAACGCTCGGCATTATAATGAAGGTCACCCTTGTTTTAGTGTACTATGTTATTTTGACGCCTATAGGTCTTTTGATGAGGCTTTTCAGGAGGGATCCGCTGGGCAGGAAGATCAAAAGAAACGCAAAGACCTACTGGATAAAGAGACAAAGCGCGGTGGCAACAAGGGAGAGTTTTGAAAGACAATTTTAATTAGATTTACCGAGTCCTCGGCGGTAGCGCCGTTCATCTATACGTTGTTTTAGCCTGCTGTATGTTCAAACCCCCACAGATCACCGCTAAGAAAATATTGGAATCAAGCGGATTTTGGCAATAAAACCTCTCTTAGTTAGTCTATAAAAAAGGTAGTTAGTTTCTTCTTGAACGGCATTTTATTTGTGTTAGAATATATCAGTATTATATGTAACTATTCTTTACCATAACATAGTTATATATAGAAATAAGATAACATATAAAAGGAAATATGAAAAATACTACCTTAAAGATCTGCAAGTCGGCTATTGCCCTCGCGGTGATGTTTCTCTTCATCGGGACAGGGGTTTTTGCGGATACTATCGAAACGTACGACTCCGGCCTCCTGAAGAGAAAGATAGAGGACGCCACCTCCGACATCTACGAATACGTTGACGAGGACTGGCTAGGCCAGGGGTACGGCAGGATCACTCTTATCTATGACGATAGTGATGGCGCGTATAAAACCTATACCTGGACCGATGCGCAGGTGACGATCAATGAGCATTCCGGAACTTACTCACCCGGCGCGGACAGTGACGTATGGGATGACGTAGTCACCTCCGAGAGGACTACCACTTATGTTTATGATCACGGCGGAGAACAGGTCGATCTTGATACCGGGAACAACGACTGGGTGATAAGAGAGAAAACGGTCTATGATGCCGACGGGACCACCGTCACTGAAAAATACGAACATGACGAATACGGCAGATTGATAAAAGATACATACGCGGGAAGCAACAGATATTATACCTATGATTACTATCCTGACCCCCATGCCGATAAAGTCCATTACAAAAGCGAGTATGAATTTTCAGGCGATGTTTTCTTAATAGCAAACGGCGACACGCATAAAGATACAGGAGATGTGAAGTTCGGCACCGCAAGCGCCTCCTTCGACGGCGCAGGCGATTACCTGTCTATCGCCGACAGCGACGACTGGGACGTCTGCGGCAGCAGCACCGACAGCTGGACGA
>CAYPCX010000031.1:0-5796 GCA_964409365.1 uncultured Planctomycetia bacterium
GAATATATTACGGTTATAAGTCTTTCCCGATTTCCTTTATTGTTATTATCTCTTTTCTTCTTCTTTTTCAACCATTAAAAAACTATATCCAAAGAATGGTTGATAAATACTTTTTCCACGGCACCATTGCCCAGATCGACGAAGAAAACATCAAACTCCGCGAGGAACTCCAAAAAACCGAAAAACTGAAAGCTGTAGCTACTCTCGCGGCCGGCATGGCACATGAGATCAAAAACCCGCTTACATCAATAAAGACCTTTACGGAACATATCCCCAAAAAGGGAGATGATCCGGCATTCCGGGACAAGTTCTATAAGATCGTCGGCAATGAGGTCGACAGGATAAATTATACGGTCAAACAGCTTTTGGAATTTTCCAAACCAAGCAAACCCCAACTGAAAGAAACCGACATAAACAATTTATTGGATGATACCCTGAACCTGTTAAACAATGATCTCCTAAAACATAACATTAAAGCTGAAAAGACCTATTCTTCCCTGCCGGCCGTCAAAGTAGACCCTTCCCAGATGAAACAGGTGTTCCTCAATATACTGCTGAACGCTATCGAATCTATACATAACAGCGGGGTTATTACAGTTAATACTACTCTAAAAAAAGATAATGATATATCTATAAAGATCTCGGATACGGGCAAGGGGATCGATAGAGAAGACCTTAAACATATCTTTGACCCGTTTTTCAGTAAAAAAGACGGCGGGACGGGCCTCGGCCTCAGCGTGGTCCACGGTATCATCAAAAAACACCATGGCAAGATAAATGTTGAAAGTTCACGGGAGAAAGGAACTGTTTTCGAAATCCTTCTATCGGTCTCATGAATATTATTAACGCTTTCTGTCTGTCAAATATACTGGTTATTATCTCTTCCCTCTTCATGGGGATATTTATACTGGTAAGAGGCTGGACCAGACCGGAAAATAAGCTCTTCGGTCTCCTGTGTTTTTTGACGGCCTTATGGGGATTGGGGGCGTATAAGCTCTCGATAGACTCATCAATGTCATGGGAGTCCGGCTTCTTCTGGTGCCAGGTGGCATATACAGGTGTAATATCCGTCCCTGTGTTATACTTTCATTTTATCACCTCCTACCTCAAGCTGAATAGAAAACGGCTTCTCCTTTGCGTATACGCGCTTGGGAGCGTGTTCCTGATATGCAACATTTTCGCGAGAAGATTATTTCTGGGAGACATACGGCTTATATTCGGTCAGTTCTATTTCGTCGACTGGGTCAAACACCGCAACCCGCTTTTCCTTTTCTTCTACATATCATTTTACTGGGCCCTGCTCGGATATACCTTTGTACTGCTTCTCAGTTCTTACAGGAATTCTTCGGGCCATAGACGCACTCAGCTGAAATATATCATACTGGCATCAGCCTTCGGCTGGATAGGTGCGGAATGCATCTTCCTGCCCACCCTGGGAATAGACCTGTATCCCTTCTCGAATTTCCTCGTCGCGTTGTACCCGATAATCATGGGATATGCCATCGTCCGCCACCAGCTGATGGAAATAGAAGTAGTGGTCAAAAAAACGCTGGTCTATTCTATCATAATTTCCGTCATAACGATCCTGTACTTTATCATCGTCTATATCCTGGAAAAGGTCTTCAGCGTTATTTTAGGGTACCACTCCATACCGATAGCTGTCGGCATAATAGCCTTCTTTTCGATAATATTCATCCCCCTGAAGAACAGGGTCCAGCGCATAATCGATAAAGGTTTCTTCCACGGCACGATAGACCAGATCGATGAGGAAAACATCAAACTCCGCGAGGAACTCCAGAAAAGTGAAAAACTAAAGACCATAGCCACCATCGCCGCCAGCATGGCGCACGAGATCAAGAACCCTCTCACATCGATAAAGACCTTCACGGAACATCTGAACAAAAAAAAGGATGACCCTGATTTTATAAGGAAATTCCAGGAGATCGTAGGCGGCGAAGTGGACAGGATCAACTACACCGTTAAACAGCTGTTGGAGTTCTCCAAACCGAGCGAGCTCCAGATCAAAGAGACCGACATAAATACCTTGCTGGATGATACCCTGGCCCTTTTGAACAGTGACCTTCTGGAACATAACATCAAAGTGAAAAAAGATTATTCTACCCTTCCCCGCATCAAAGTCGACCCCTCCCAGATGAAACAGGTCTTTCTCAATATCTTCCTGAACGCTATCGACGCGATGAGGCGTAACGGCACTATTTTTGTCTCCACCAGGCCGAGCGCGGCGAACGCGAAAAACCCCGATTCGGTGACCATTTCGATACGCGATACCGGTAAAGGCATCGACAGGCAGGACCTGAAGCATATCTTCGACCCGTTCTTCAGCAAAAAAGACAGCGGGACCGGCCTCGGCCTGAGCGTGGTACATGGGATAATCGAAAAACACGGAGGGAAGGTCAAAGTCGGCAGTAAACCCGGGGAAGGCACTTCGTTCAGCCTTATCCTTCCTCTTCAATAGATCAGGTGTTGATCTTCAGTTTACCCTTCCTGTAAGCCAGGAGAAACGCGCTCACCACTATAGGATCGAACTGTGTCCCCGAGTTGTCCTTGATTATCTGCACGGCTACCTCTGACATCTTTTTCTGCCTGTACGGGCGGTCGCTCGTTATGGCGTCATAGGTGTCCGCCACGGCGATTATCCGGGCCATCAGCGGGATCTCTTCCCCTTTTAACCCGTCAGGGTACCCTGTTCCGTCATATCTTTCATGGTGGGCCCTTACTTCTCTTGCTATATCCCCAAGCTCGCGTATGGGATAAAGAATAGCGGCTCCCGTAACTGAATGTTCCTTTACCTTCTCATATTCTTCTTTTGTTAACTGTGAGTTCTTGTTCAGGATGCTGTCAGGAACACCGATCTTGCCCACGTCATGCAAAAGAGCCGCCACATGAAGCGTTTCCCTGAAATTCTTATACGCCTGGGCCTCCGGTATTTCCGCCAGCTCCTCGGCAATGGAAAGAGCATACTGTGTAACGCGTTCCGTATGGCCATGCGTGTAAGGATCCCTGGCGTCGATCGCGGCGGCGAGCGAGATGGAGGTATGGATGAATATCTTATGCTCCCTTTCATAAAGCTGGTGTATCTCGTATATCTTATCCTGGAGGTCCTGGATAAGCTGGGCGTTCGCTATCGCCATTGCGACATCATTGGCAAGCGTCGTGAAGAAACCTATCTCCTGTCTCGTGAATTTCAGATTAGAAAGCTTCTTCCCGAGCACAAAAATACCTATGAGGTCCTTCTTGTAATATATCGGCAAACATACATTGGCTTTTAAAAGTTCCATCTGCCTCGCGGACTGTTCCAGAAGCCCGGCAAGTTCACCGTTCTCTTTTACGGATTCGTCCCTGTGCAGCAGATCCAGAAGCCCCTTGTAATCCACGGCTCCCGTATCCGAGATCTTCAGATTGTGACGCTCGTTAAAAAGACGTATAAGCGGGTTTTCACGCGTTAACTTTATGAAACCTATCGGTATTTTCAGGCCTTCCGCCCCTTTACTGTCGATCAGGATATATGAATCAGCGTCCATCCGGTGCAGGAGCATAGCCGTGTGGGTCACCTTTACCTGTTCATCGATCGTCCTCACGATCATCCTTATCAGATGTTCCGGCTTCTTGAAACGTATCATTGTACGCGAAGCGTTCTCAAGGAACACCTGGTAGTCGAGCTCAGGTTCCTGCCGCCTGCCGATATTATCGATGGGTATCAACGCCCCATCACAGTTCTTCATCTTCTCAGTGATCCAATCCTGTAACTTAAGCCAGTTATTTTCCTGTGACATCGCCACCCCTGTTCATCTTTATCTGCTCGGCTATCGTGAACACCGTCCTCTCAAGTTGTTCCAGTAAAAGAGGTTTGGTTATATATTCTACCACCCCGTGTCTTTTTGCCTCTTCGGCCTTCTCGGCATCATCTATCGCGGTGACCATTATGATCTTCACGTCGCTTCCCGTCTTCCGTATCTGCCTGAGGGTTTCCATGCCGTCCATAACGGGCATCTTGACGTCCAAAAGGACTATGTCCGGTTTCCTTGTCTCGACCAGGCTCAAAGCCTCTTTACCGTTATAGGCAACGAATACATCAAAATCCCTCTCTTTGAAGAAATTCTTCACGAAATCACAGATATCGACCTCATCGTCAACGACAAGCAATCTTATCATGACAAGTCCCCCTTTTTGTCGGAGTTAGCCGCCTCGAGCACCAGATTTTCCAGTTCTTTCAGGCTTGTTACCGGTTTCTCGATAAAAGCGTAAGCGCCTTCTTTTAAAAGACGGGTTTTTGTCTTCCCCGCGTCATTGAAAGCCGTTATAAAGATGGTCTTAATGTCCACGTCCATGCCTTTTATCTCCCTCATGACCTCATCCCCGTCAAGCCCTTCCATCTTGAGGTCAAGAAGAACCACGTCATACCGGCCTTTCTTCAAGAGTTCCAAGCCCGCGGAACCCTCAGACGTGATGTCTATCTGATAGCCTCTTGGCTCAAAGTATTGTTTTAAGAGATCAGTAAAACTGGTCTCATCATCTATGGACAATATCCTCGGTTTTTCCATGGTTCTCATGAACCGCTTTTAGCCTCAAAAGCCATGTCTTCTTCCGGCACCATAATCTCAAATGTCAGAGTGAAGATCGTACCTTTTTCCGGCTTACTCCTTACGAATATCTGGCCGTTATTTCTTTCCACGATCTGCCTCACAATGAACAAGCCGAGACCCGTGCCTTTACCGGGTTCTTTTGTAGTGAAAAAGGGATCGAAGATCCTCTCTAAATTGTCAGAAGTGATCCCCGTTCCTGTATCTTCGATATCAACACGGACTTTCTTATTGTCCCTGAAAGCCCGGATCGTTATTTTGCCGCTGCCGGCTATGGACTGGGCAGCGTTACGTATGATGTTGAAAAATATCTCCTGGACCTGTTTTCTGTCCGCAGCGATCAAAGGGAGATCTTCTTCGAACTCTTTGATAACAGCTATATTGTCCAGCTTGAGATCGTGCTCCACGAGCGCTATGACCTCATCGAGCTCTTTTTCCAGTTTCACGTCACCCTCTATAACACCCTTTGATGGTTTCGCGAATGATGACAGTTTTCTCGTGATGACCGTTGCCCTGTCCGTCTCATGTATAATCTTTTCCATGATCTCCCGGGCCTTCTTCAAAAGCTCCTGCGGGGTTTTATCCTTATAAACCCCCTCTTCAAGATTGAGAAGGAACATCTCACATAAACCCCGTGTTATCCCAAGCGGGTTACATATCTCATGATTGATCCCCGCCGAAAGAGTGCCGATAACGGCCATTTTTTCTCTCTGCGCCGCCTGGGCCTGCGCCTCTGAAAGCTTCTCAAAAAGCTGCGCGTTAGTAATGGCGATGGCGAGCGTCTTCGCGAGAGGCAAAAGAATATCTATATCATCCTGGGTGAATTCTTCATCTGATTTTTTCTTTCCGAGAGACAAAATACCTATCATGCTTCTCTGGCGCAACAACGGTATCACCAGATCTGCCTGGAGATCACTCAACGTTTTTTCTATCTGCTTCCCCAGAAGCTTTTTTTGTTCAATATCGTCAAGAAGTATATATTTTCCCGTCTCTCTCAAATAAGTCACTACCTTTTCCTCATCAGGCAGCTCATATTCCGCGTCCTCTAATCCAGCCGAAACGACGATCTTGAATTCATTTTTTTCCTCATCCTGAAGCAATATTGAAGCGTTTTCCAATTTAATAATATCCGCCAGCTTGTTTACCGTAAGATTGACTAAATTTTGGAGGTCTAACACCGTAAGAACTTCCTCGG
>CAYPCX010000032.1:0-3769 GCA_964409365.1 uncultured Planctomycetia bacterium
CGTCGACAACACGGGTATGAGCCGTGCGCTCTAACCAGCTGAGCTACCCCGCCGCGGCCTGAAAAACGATCATTGAAGATTCATTATATTGTAAAGACAGGGCTTTGTCAATTAACGAGACATAAGGACTACAGGCACCTGTCGCATTCGATCTCCGCCTGTATTGATGACAAGAGCGGAAAAAATACTTCATCCGGTACCGGACCCGAAATATGCCCGGATGATCCTTCCGAAGGGATCTCTTTAGCCGGTATGTCCAGGTTTTCCGGGATACCGCCGAGGCTTGTCTGCCCCCGGGGAACGCCGGCCCCCCCGTCATATGCCATGGGGTCAACGGCAAGATCTCCCGCGGCGACCTGTGAATAAACACATCCCGCGACAAGAACGACCAGTACAGCTAATGTTTTCATGTTCACCTCCTCCGGCTAATTTAACACCTCTTCGATCCAGCCGCCGCCGGCCACGATCTCATCTCGATAGAACACCGCCGCCTGGCCGGGCGTAGGCGCGAACTGCGGCTCCCTGAACTCGACTATCGCCTCGTCATCGCCCCAGGGCGTGACCAACGCCGCGTGTTTCTTGCTCCTGTAACGTAATTTGGTCTCGAATTCCGTGGGCTTCTCGAGCCCTTTTATCGAAAGCCAGTTGAACCCGGCGACCCGGATACTGCGTTTCAAAGCTTGCTCTCTCTTTCCCACCGTGACCGTGTTCTTTTCGGGGTCTATTTTCAGGACATAGAACGGACCCGGCATGCTGATCCCGAGCCCATGCCTCTGCCCGATAGTGTACGAAGCTATGCCCTTGTGCTTTCCTATCACTTTCCCGGAAACGTCCAGGACATCACCGGGCGAGAACGCGTCGATGCCCAGCCTGGCCAGATACGTGCGGTAATCCCCTTCTGCCGTAGTGAAACAGATATCCTGGCTGGACGGGCGTTCCGAGGTCATGAAATCCCGCTTCATCGCCGATTCCCGCACCTCTTCCTTGGAACGTTCTCCCAGGGGGAACTCCAGGGACGAAAGAACGTCCCCGGGGACGTCGTAAAGGAAATATGACTGGTCGCGCCACTTGTCCTTCGCCTCGGCCAGTTGGAACTTCCCGCCCTTCTCGATGACCCGGGCGTAATGCCCCGTAGCCAGTCTCTTAGCACCAAGCTCGCGGGCCTTTTTCAGGAGGTATCCGAATTTTATCCTGCTGTTGCAGTATATGCAGGGATTAGGGGTCCGCCCCCTGACGTACTCGGAGACGAAATAATCCTTCACCTCTTCCGCGAACTCCCTGGAAAGGTCCACCACGTAATGCGGTATCCCCAGGTCCTCCGCGACACTGCGAGCGTACTGTATAGCTTCAAGCGAACAGCAGAGCCGTTCCCCTTCAGCGCCGCATTCCTCTTTCGGCCAGGTCTTTATCGTGACACCTACGACCTCGTGACCTTTATTTTTCAGTTCGAGCGCCGCCACGCTCGAATCCACTCCGCCCGACATGGCAACTACCACGCGCATATCATTTCACCCCTGAGACATATTTTTTTGCGTCCTTCGAATAGTCCACGCTCATCTTCCCGCCGGGAGACTTTACCACTATTATCTCTACGCCCTCAAGGGTATCCGCCAGGCGTATCGCCCTCTTCCCGCCCATGGCCATCATGCCCGTCGCGAAAGCGTCCGCCTCGGCACAGGTGGGAGCTATGACCGTAACACTGGACGGAACCTCCTCCATGGCCCTGTCATGAACCGGATCTATTATATGTGATATCTTCTCCTGTCCGTCCCCCCCCAGCACCACGTTCTCATAATCGCCGCTGGTCGCGACAGCCCTGCCTTTAATGTCGAGCGCGGTTACGACACCTTTCGCGCCGGGCGCGCGTACACCTATCTTCCAGGATGAACCGGCGCCTCTACCGGCGCAATATATATCGCCCCCGGCATTTATCATGAACTCTTCTATCCCTTTACCTTTCAGGGCGCCGGTCATGCGGTCGACTATATAGCCCTTGGCTATACCCGAAAGATCTACCCAGGCCCCTTTGCGCAACATAATGCTGCCGTCCAGCCTCAAGGAAACGTTCTTCCAGCCCACTCCCTCGAAACTGCCGGGTACCTTCTCCCGTAGTTCCGCGGGCATGTTGCCGTAAAGTCCGTTCGCCTTCATGACCGGTGCTACGGTTATGTCGAACTCCCCGCCCGTCAAATAGCTTATCCTCTTCGCTTCCTTTATCAGGCCGTACAGTTCGCGTGATACTTTTTTCGTCCCGGCGATGTTCAGGGCGTTCACCTCGCTCGCGGGGTCGAAAGCATCGAATTTCTTTTGCAGTCTTCCCGCAAGTTCGAACGCCTCATCGACCGCCTGCTTCATCTCCCCGCGAGGAACTCCGGGCTCGGAGACCTTCACCTGCACGAAAGTGTCCATGAGCGGGGTCGTCCGGGAATAAACACCGGATCCTTTCCCCCTCCCGCATCCGGCGATCAACAGCAAACTAAGCAATATGAGGACTGATCTTTTCATGGTTGGAAAATACCGGGATCAATTGATCCTTTCGAGGACGCGGTCGACATCCACGTATTTTTCGATCATGTCTATGGCCAGTTTCACCTTGTTCTTGTCCCTTGACTTGATCTTGACCGTAAGGTCGTGCACCCTTGAAGCCACGTCATACGTGTCGTGCCGCGATACCAGCGTCGGGATCTTGGCTTTTTTCAGCGCGCTGTACACGCGCCTTTTCGGGGCTATGCCCCCGGAGAGGATAATACCCGCTATCCTCCTCGGTCCCTTACCCTGGCCGGTATGGATCTTTATCAGGAGGTTGATGAGGTCAAGCCTGTCGCCTGGAGTGATGATCATGCTGTCGTTCTCGATATACTGCGCGGCTTCCTTCGCTTCCATGGCGCCCACAAGCACCTTCTTCATCTGCCGGTCAAGGAACTCTTCACCGCAGAGAACATGCATCTCCAATTCCTCCCTGAAATCGCGCATCGTAGGTATATCGAGAAGCTCGATATACGGTATCACTCCGAGCACCCGTATACCCAGCCGGCTCAGCCCTTTACTGACATACCTGGATACCTTTTCGTACTTGTGCGGCAGGACCTTGTTCACGATGACGCCGGCCATTTTGACGCCGTTCTTGTCGAATAGGGATTTATTCAGCATTACCTCGTCGATGGGATTCCCTATTCCTCCGGGCGCCACGAGTATTACCTGGGAACCCAGCATCTTTGCCACAGCGGCGTTCGACAGGTCAAAGACCGACCCGACGCCCGCGTGCCCTGTACCTTCTATAATAACGATCTCTTTGCCCTCGGCGACGCGGTTGAAAGCCGCCTTTATCCTGGAGGTGGTATCCTCGAAGACCTTCCCGTCGATGAACCTCTCGGTGTAACCCCTCGAGACGGCGACGGGAGACATATCCTTGAGGTGAAGGCCGAAATCAAATATGCGGTCCATGAGGACCGAATCCTCGTCCACCTTAAAGCCGTCTTCTTCAAGGTAACGCTGGCCGATGGGTTTGATGAAGGATACGTTCTTGTAGAGTTTTTTGAGAGTGGCGATAAGCCCCAAAGATACCGTGGTCTTACCCACGTTCTGGCGTGTGGCGGCTATAAAGATGCGCCTGGTACGTTTTATGCCCAGGACCTTGTCCCAGGCCTCCAAGTAATTTCTCATGTTGACCGTACGTTTCAGAAGTCAGATGTCAGAAGTCAGAAGACAGATGTTAGATGTTAGTTTTTAGTTCTTAGTTTTTAGTCGTACAACTCATAACTAACAACTC